>NC_005071.1:1808154-2410873 GCF_000011485.1 Prochlorococcus marinus str. MIT 9313
TGCATGGCCTCAAGGACTATCAAAGAGAACGGCTAGTGCTGTTTCTCGATCCCACCAAAGACCCCCTAGGTGGTGGCTATCACCTCCTGCAAAGCACTGTGGGCATTGGCTCTGGCGGGCTATTTGGCACAGGGCTGCTGCAAGGTCAACTCACCAAGCTCCGTTTCATCCCCGAGCAGCACACCGATTTCATCTTCAGTGCCCTAGGGGAAGAAACTGGCTTCATCGGGACCATCCTTGTCGTAACAGGCTTCGCGCTACTCATGGGACGCCTACTACAAGTTGCCAGAGAAGCCCGCACTGACTTCGAATCACTGGTTGTCATAGGCGTCGCCACGATGGTGATGTTCCAAGTGGTCGTGAACATCTTTATGACCATTGGCCTTGGCCCTGTCACTGGCATCCCCTTACCATTTATGAGCTATGGCCGCTCAGCAATGGTGGTGAACTTCGTAGCACTTGGACTCTGCCTTTCGGTGGCACGCCGAGGTCACACAAGACTCAACAACTGGTGAGCGATTCCATCTCGCTCATCACGATCCAACAACGGCTTGCAGAAGGTGTCACTCCTGGCCGCGTCGATGAAGCCACCGTTCGACGCCTGTGGTGGGCAGCTCTGGACACCTTGCAAGACGACATCCTGCTGCCCATGGATCCTGAAAAGGGGCTTTGGCTGGCAGCACCCCTACCTGCGCTCTATGAGCCAAGACTGCTCGAACGCTTAAAAGGATGGGTCTGGGCACCAGACGAGCTCGAAACACTCCATTCTCCTCAAGGCGGCCTCTTGCCTCCCAGTCGCGTCAGGTCATCAATCAATGAGAGAAGCAATTCAGCTGTCGGGGGCTATCAACGGTTACCACTGCGCCAAAACGATGGTCATGAGCCCCTTCTGCTGATCATTACCCCGGATGTTCAAATTGCCCTGGCCCTGCATGGCAAACCCGCAGAGCGCCATCTGTTAATGCGCAGTGATCCAGAAACCCTCAGTGATCTCTTGAAGATGCTGGACCTGAGACTAAACAGCGAAGACCCTGGCCATGCCATTGAGCTTCGTCAGGCTTTGGCAAACCTAGGACCTTTACAAAGTAATCCTGAACTAGAAAAAATCTTCTGGCCTCGACTTGCGGAACGGTTGGCCGGCATGGCCCCAAGTCTCACAATGCAACCGATTCCTGAAAGATCACACCCGGCCAAGTCCAGAGGAGAAACCAATCAAGAAACGAGTGCTGAACTCATTCTGCTGGAGGCACTCACTCATGAGGTGCGAACCCCACTAGCGACCATCCGAACCCTGATCCACTCCCTGCTGCGGCGAAGTGACCTTCCTGGTGTCGTAGTCAACCGTCTCAAACAGATCGATGCTGAGTGCACTGAGCAAATTGATCGATTCGGCCTCATTTTTCATGCCGCAGAACTTCAGCGGCAGCCGCCAGAAGCGTCCATGCTCGCCCATACCGACCTCGGCGCCATGCTGATAATGCTTCATCCAGCCTGGCGTCAGCAGCTCGAACGCCGCGGGGTAGGACTCCAGATCGATATCACCCCTGATTTGCCAGAAGTTCTTAGTGATCCAAGACGTCTTGAACCGATGCTGGGTGGATTAATTGATCGCACGAGCCGCGGCCTGCCAGCAGGTGGCAGCCTATCGCTCACGCTTCGCCCTGCGGGCCCCCGCCTAAAGCTTCAAATCCTCAGCCAAATACCAAATCATGAAGATCAAGGAGCCAGCAGTAGGGATCAAAAGGCTGCTCTAGGCCCAGTGCTGAGCTGGGACCCCAAAACCGGCAGCCTGCAACTCAGCCAAGCAGCAACCCAACGAATGCTGGCTAGCTTGGGTGGGTGGCTAACACAGCGTCGGGACAAAGGGCTCACAGTATTTTTTCCCATCGCTGAGGAAAAACTTTGAACTCCAAAACAAGCCACAATGTTGACGGGTGTGAAGCTTGCTGCCAAGCAGTGCCATAGGGCACAAAACGCAGTGCTACTTTTCACCAGTAACGGTATGCCGATTCTCGAGGTTACTCATGACAGCAACGGCGTTAACAGGTCAGTATCCCAAGTATCTAGGGAGCACCGGGGGCCTTCTAAATTCCGCTGAAACCGAAGAGAAGTACGCCATCACTTGGAGCAGCTCAACAGCTCAGGTATTCGAACTACCCACTGGCGGCGCAGCTGAAATGAATGAGGGCGAGAACCTCATGTATTTCGCTCGCAAAGAACAATGCCTCGCGTTAGGCACTCAACTGCGTACCTTCAAACCCAAGATTGAAGACTACAAAATTTATCGCGTCTTCCCAGGTGGTGACACCGAATTCCTGCATCCAAAAGACGGCGTATTCCCCGAGAAAGTCAATGAAGGGAGAGTCACAGTGAACCTCAACAATCGCCGGATCGGAGAAAACGCCAATCCAGCGAAATTAAAATTCAGCGGGCGCAACACCTACGACGCCTGAGTCCCTTTCGCCTGAAGGGTACGGGGATCTTCAACCACTCGGCACCAGCTGCGAAGATTCCCTCATGCTCAGCTCTGATCGTGACCATTTCTTTGAGATGGCTGCTAGTGGTGCCAATTTCATTCCTTTGGCCCGCAGTTGGCCAGCGGATCTGGAGACTCCTCTAACAACTTGGTTAAAAGTTGGGGCAGATCATCCCCCTGGGGTCTTACTCGAATCGGTCGAAGGGGGTGAAACTCTTGGGCGCTGGAGTGTGGTGGCCTGCAATCCACTTTGGACAGCCACCTGCCGAGGGAAACACCTCACACGTCGTTGGCGAGAAGGACGAACCGATGAAGCCATCGGCAACCCTTTTGAAGGCCTCAGGCAATGGCTTGCTCCTTATCGCACCGCAACCCTGCCAGGCCTACCCCCCCTTGGCCAGCTCTATGGAATGTGGGGTTTTGAACTGATCAAGTGGGTTGAACCCACAGTGCCCGTTCACTTAAGGGACAACAACGATCCGCCTGATGGCATCTGGATGCTGATGGACAGCATCTTGATCATTGATCAAGTTAAACGCCTCATCACTGCCGTGGCATACGCAGACCTGAGTGTCGAGCAAACGGCTAACGAAGCTTGGGACAAGGCACAAGCACGCATTCAAGACCTAGAAAAGTGCATGGCGGAACCACTTGCGCCGATTCAGCCACTGCAATGGCAACCAAAAAGTCAATCTCCACCTTCCACCATCAGTAACTACAGCCAACAAGGCTTTGAGGAGGCAGTTCAAACCGCCAAGCAACACATCGCCGCAGGTGATGTGTTCCAGCTTGTAATCAGTCAACGGCTGGAGACCAGAGTTCCTCAACAGCCACTTGAGCTCTACAGAAGTCTGCGGATGGTGAATCCTTCTCCATATATGGCTTTCTTTGACTTCGGCGACTGGCAGCTGATTGGCTCAAGCCCGGAGGTCATGGTCAAGGCGGAGCCTGTCGCCGATGGCATTAAGGCCAGCCTTCGGCCTATTGCCGGCACGCGTCAGCGTGGCGGCAACGAACTTGAGGACCACAATCTTGAAGCAGAGTTGATGGCAGATCCCAAGGAACGTGCCGAGCATGTGATGTTGGTTGATCTTGGCCGCAATGACCTTGGACGCGTTTGCAGGCCGGGCAGTGTGATGGTGAAAGAGCTGATGGTGATCGAGAAATATTCCCACGTCATGCACATCGTCAGTGCAGTGGAAGGTGTGCTTGCCAAAGGCAAGGATGTTTGGGATCTACTCATGGCCTCATTCCCAGCAGGCACGGTCAGTGGCGCCCCAAAAATCAGAGCCATGCAGCTCATTCATGAGCTCGAACCCGACTCAAGAGGACCTTATTCAGGTGTGTATGGGTCCATCGATCTCAACGGTGCTCTGAATACAGCTATAACCATTCGCACAATGATTGTGCGGCCCCATCCTGAAGGCGGCTGGCAAGTCAAGGTTCAAGCAGGCGCTGGTGTGGTGGCCGATTCCATCCCCACCAAGGAATACGAAGAGACCCTCAACAAGGCAAGGGGAATGCTCACAGCCCTGGCCTGCCTCGAGTCCCACAAGTCATGAGTACCCGGCTGCTACTTAAGGGGTTCGAAGTGGAGCTGTTCACAGGACGCTTCAGCGGTGAGCACGTCGGCGTAGCTACTGCCGTAGCAAGCGATCTTGCTGATTTCGTCACAGAACCAGACCACCGAAATCTGGAATACATCACTGAGCCAAATCAACACTACGGCCCATTGAGGGAAGCCCTGCTGGCTCCTAGGCGAAGACTACGCCAATGGTTGGTTCCACGGCAGCTCACATTGATTCCTGGTAGCACCCTCAGCCTGGGCGACAGTCATCACTTTGAACGATCTGATCCGCTCAACCCCTATCACGATTTGATTGAGGCCAACTACGGCACCAGGGTGGTCACCACCAGTGTTCACATCAACCTAGGGCTTGAAGATCTACCGCTGCTGTTTGCTGCGCTGCGCTTGGTGCGTTGTGAAGCAGCCCTCTTTCTTGCCCTGAGTGCAAGCTCCCCCTTCCTAGATGGCCAGCCCACGGGAAGCCACTCTCAGCGATGGCTGCAATTTCCACTCACTCCAGAGCGGGTACCACTCTTCCAAAACCATCCTGACTATGTCGCTTGGGTTGAAGCACAACTAGCCACTGGCACGATGCAAAATGAGCGTCATCTATGGACCTCAGTACGGCCAAACGGACCTCGCCGCCCATATCAACTCAACCGTCTAGAGCTGCGCATCTGCGACTTAATCACCGATCCCGATGTTCTGCTTGCAGTGACTGCCCTAATCGAACTGCGCGTGCTCAGCCTTCTTCAGAACCCAAGCCAACTGGATCCACTCAAAGTGAGTCGACTAACCACCGATGAACTTGCTGATCTTTGTGATGCAAATGATTCTGCTGTCGCTCAAATGAGCCTGGACGCAACCCTGCACCACTGGCGAGATGGGAGCCCCATCCTGTGCCGCTCCTGGATCGAGACAATGCTCGAGGGAATCATTCCGATCAGTAAAGATCTAGGTCTGGAGAAACAACTTGCACCGCTGCATACAGTCCTAAATAAGGGCAATCAAGCCATGCAATGGCTACAGAGCTATGCCGATGGCAAGTCTGTGGAGGCTGTCATTCAAGACAGCATTGCCGAAATGAACGCCGAAGAGCTCAACGCAAGCAAAGCCGAGGCCATTTTGGGATGATCATGGCCAAACCTGAGTCCACTAGCGCATCGATGCAGCAGTCTTCCGCCCAAAAAACTGATTGCGAACAACCCAGAGCAATCGGAGAAGGGCAGCAGGCAGGACGCTTACTGCAGAACCGCCTTGAACTGGTGGAAGACCTTTGGCAAACGGTACTACGCAGCGAATGTCCACCGGATCAGGCAGAACGACTACTTCGACTGAAGCAACTCAGTGAACCTTTGGCCCTTGAAGGTGCAGATGAGAACAGTGCCAGCAGAGCAATCGTGCTGTTGATCCAAGAGATGGACCTGGCAGAAGCGATCACCGCAGCACGCGCCTTCTCCCTCTATTTCCAACTGGTGAATATCCTCGAACAACGGATCGAGGAAGACAGCTACCTCGCAAGTATGTCCTCTGGCAAAGAAAACAACCGCCAAGACAAACCCTATGACCCCTTTGCTCCACCGCTCGCCACGCAGACAGACCCAGCCACATTCAGGGAGCTGTTCGAACGACTTCGCCGTCTCAACGTGCCACCAGCTCAGCTGGAGACCCTTCTACAGGAGATGGATATCCGCCTAGTTTTCACTGCTCATCCCACTGAAATCGTCCGTCATACCGTTCGCCATAAGCAACGCAAGGTTGCAAGCCTGTTGCAGCAGTTTCAATCAGATCCAACAAAATCGACATCTGAGAAAGAAAGCCTGAGACTGCAGCTTGAGGAGGAGATCAGGCTCTGGTGGCGGACCGATGAGCTTCATCAGTTCAAGCCCTCCGTTCTGGATGAGGTGGATTACGCCCTCCACTATTTCCAACAGGTGCTTTTTGATGCCATGCCCCAGCTACGGCGTCGCCTGATCACTGCAATGGCCGAGAGCTATCCGGACGTACACATTCCACAAGCTGCCTTCTGCACGTTTGGATCTTGGGTTGGATCAGACCGAGACGGCAATCCTTCCGTTACGCCAGAAATCACCTGGCGCACCGCCTGTTATCAACGTCAGCTGATGCTGGAGCGCTATGTCAATGCCGTTCAAAAACTCCGTGATCAACTCAGCATCTCCATGCAATGGAGCCAGGTAAGTACTCCACTGTTGGAGTCACTGGAAATGGACCGGCTTCGATTCCCCGAGGTTTACGAGGAACGCGCAGCCCGCTATCGACTCGAGCCTTATCGCCTCAAACTCAGCTACACCCTGGAGAGGTTGAAACTCACTCAACATCGCAACCAGCAATTGGCCGAAGCAGGCTGGCAAACCCCACCAGAAGGCCTAAACCCCAGCCCCAATCTAATTAATGCGGGAGAAGCCCTTCACTACAAATCAGTAGCAGAATTCCGCAGCGACCTAGAACTGATCCGCAACAGCCTGGTCAGCACAGATCTGAGCTGTGAGCCTCTGGATACCCTCTTAAATCAGGTCCACATCTTCGCTTTCTCACTAGCCAGCCTTGACATCCGCCAGGAGAGCAATCGCCATAGCGATGCTCTCGACGAATTAACCCGCTACCTAAACCTCCCTAAGGCCTATGGCGACATGGCCGAAAATGAGCGAGTGCAATGGTTAATGGAGGAACTACAGACTCGCCGCCCCCTGATCCCCTCTGCCGTTATCTGGTCGCCCAGTACAGCCGAAACGGTGGCCGTGTTTCGCATGCTGCACCGACTGCAGGAGGAATTCGGCAGCCGAATCTGCCGCACATATGTGATCTCAATGAGTCACACAGTTTCCGATCTACTCGAGGTGCTGCTGCTAGCCAAAGAAGCCGGCCTCGTGGATCCGGCTGCTGGCCATGCCGAACTGCTTGTGGTGCCCCTCTTCGAAACCGTAGAGGATCTCCAGCGGGCTCCAGCAGTAATGGAGGCACTTTTGAGTTCACCTGTCTACCGCAATTTGCTCCCTCGTGTCAGCGAACAGGTCCAACCTCTGCAGGAGCTGATGCTTGGCTATTCGGACAGCAACAAAGACTCCGGATTTCTATCCAGCAATTGGGAGATCCATCAAGCCCAAATTGCCCTGCAAGATCTAGCTAACCGCCAGGGTGTGGCTCTGCGCCTTTTCCATGGACGCGGTGGATCTGTTGGCAGAGGAGGTGGCCCTGCCTACCAAGCAATCCTTGCCCAACCAAGCGGAACCGTGCGCGGCCGAATCAAGATCACTGAGCAGGGAGAAGTACTGGCATCGAAATACAGCCTGCCCGAGCTAGCCCTTTACAACCTAGAAACATTCACAACGGCTGTCCTGCAAAACAGTCTGGTAACCAACCAGCTAGATGCCACCCCAAGTTGGAATCAACTGATGACCAGACTGGCTGGCCGTTCACGTGAGCACTATCGGGCCCTCGTCCACAACAACCCTGATCTGGTGGCCTTCTTCCAACAGGTCACGCCGATCGAAGAAATCAGCAAATTGCAAATCTCCAGCCGTCCTGCTCGACGCAAAAGCGGCGCCAAGGACCTCTCTAGCCTGAGAGCGATCCCCTGGGTATTTGGCTGGACGCAAAGTCGATTCCTGCTACCGAGCTGGTTTGGCGTTGGAACAGCCTTAGCCGCTGAAGTCGAATCAGACGCTGACCAGCTTGACCTTCTACGCAGACTGCACCAACGCTGGCCATTCTTCCGAATGCTGATCTCCAAGGTGGAGATGACCCTTTCAAAAGTAGACCTAGACCTGGCCCATCACTACATGACTAGCCTTGGCCGCGAAGATTACCGTGAAGCCTTTAACCGTATCTTCGAGATCATCGAAACGGAGTACAGCCTCACCCGCCGGTTGGTCTTAAACATCACAGGACAACCCAGGTTGCTCGCGGCCGATCCCGCCCTACAGCTATCAGTAGATCTTCGCAATCGCACGATCGTGCCCCTTGGGTTTCTGCAAGTGGCCCTGCTTCGCAAGCTGCGTGATCAGAACCGGCAGCCACCCATGAACGATGCTGGCGATGGTCGCACTTACAGCCGCAGCGAACTGCTAAGAGGCGCACTGCTCACCATTAACGGCATTGCTGCAGGCATGCGCAACACCGGTTGAAACCACCTTGCTTGCCTTTCTTCAACAGCCCGAACTCCCCCCCGGCTTCCGGCTAGACCTTGAACAGCCACCCAATCCTCAAGCACTCAACAAACTTCTCGCTCGTTGCAGAGAAGCCACTCACACTTCAGAGCAATGGGCCCTGGCCTTTGAGCGAAGCGTTTGGCATCTAAGCATTATTGAACAAGAAAAAGGAACCCTGGTTGGTTTTGTGCGCGCCACAAGCGACCATGGCCTCAATGTCAACCTCTGGAATCTCGTCGCCCAACCCGGCTCATTACAAGCACAATTGCTTGCAGTTCTCGTACATCAAGCGCTTGACAATTTGCGCCGAATTCTGCCTGGTTGCAGCATCTCAATATTAGCACCTTCCATCTCCCTCAAAGCATTGCAGGCTCAAGGCTTCATTATTGATCCAGATGGAATAAGAGCGATGAGTTATCGACTCCGCTAAGTCGTCGAGTCAACATCGTTATTGGATCCTTCCTGCAGTTCTCTGCCCATCTTTGCTTGACCGACTACAGCCTGAATTGAAATCAGCTCCTCAACTGAACGATACCACTGAAAGCTCTAGAAGAGTATGGGAGCTAAAGCAAATACGAGCATGGAGGGACTCGAACCCCCGACCCTCAGAACCGGAATCTGATGCTCTATCCAACTGAGCTACATGCCCACAAATATCGGCTGGATGCCGCTATATGAGAGCAACTCTCAAGCCCCCTCAATCAAGGTACCTTAACCTCATGCCGCTCCAAGACCGATTCGGCTTCAACAGCTCGAACTGCAGGGGTATCGCAATTACAGCAGGCTTCAGCTGGAGTTGACGGAAAATCGGCTGCTGGTCATTGGCCCCAACGGCATCGGCAAATCCAACCTTCTCGAAGCCATAGAGCTACTCGGCAGCCTGCGCTCGCATCGCGCCAGCAGCGATCAAGACTTGATCCACTGGGAAGAACAGCGGGCCCTACTTCGCGCCATCGCTGATGACACTGAGAAGCTCGAACTGGAATTGCGGCGGCAAGGAGGTCGACAAGCCCGCCGCAACGGCAAAACGCTCACCCGCCAATTGGATCTAATAGGTCCACTGCGTTGCGTGGGGTTTAGCGCTCTCGATCTCAATCTCGTTCGAGGCGAGCCTGCCCTGCGGCGCCAATGGCTTGATCGCGTCGTACAACAACTTGAACCGATCTATTCAGATCTGATCAGTCGCTTCAACAAGCTGCTGCGTCAGCGAAGCCAGCTGTGGCGTCAGTGGCGCCACATCCCGATTCAGGAGCGTGATTCCCTCTTGGATGCCTTCGATGTACAGATGGCTTTAGTCAGCACACGCATTCATCGACGTCGCAGTCGAGCTCTCGCCCGCCTTGAACCACTTGCAGCCCGATGGCAGGAAACCCTAAGCAAACACAAGGAACGGTTGCGACTCGACTATCAGCCAGGCAGCCAACTCGAAGGTGAGGAAGCGGAAGAACCTTGGAGGTTGGCGATCGAAACGCAACTCCTCGGCCAGCGCAGTGAGGAGGAACGGTTAGGAAGTTGCCGGATCGGTCCTCACCGCGACGAGGTGAGATTGCTACTCAACGATTCAGAAGCGCGCCGCTTTGGCTCAGCAGGACAACAACGAACCGTGGTGCTGGCGCTCAAGCTTGCCGAACTAGAACTCGTAGGCGAACTCTGCGGTGAACCCCCTCTGCTGTTATTGGATGACGTGCTTGCGGAACTGGATCCCGGCAGACAGTTGCTGCTGCTCGAGGCTGTAGGAGAGAAACATCAGTGCCTCGTTAGCGCGACCCATTTGGAAGGCTTCCAGGATGAATGGCAACAACAATCACAGATCATCGAAGCAGGATCTTTAAATCGATCGGAAGAGGTCCGCTAAGGTGGCGAGCTGATTTTTATTGCCTTGATGGAGAGAACCCTGTCTTGCTTGCATCCCAATCCAGGATGGGAAGACACCAATTGCCAAGACAACACAAGCTCCATCAATCACAGCGCCACCGACATGGTGGGCAAGCACTGCATCCTCGAGCTTTATGACTGCGATCACGCCAAGCTCAATGACGAAGCCTTTCTGAGAACCACGATCACAACAGCAGCCAAGCGTGCTGGTGCCACTCTTCTCAATCTGATCACCCACCGATTTGAACCTCAGGGGGTCACAGGGCTTGCCCTTCTAGCTGAATCGCATCTCTCCATCCACACATGGCCTGAGAATGGTTATGCCGCGGTGGATGTCTTCACTTGCGGCGATCAAACGATGCCGGAACAAGCTTGTGAGCTCTTACGCCAGGAACTTGGCGCCAAAAACCATGCATTAAAGAGCTTCCAACGGGAAACACCAGCAGCTCTAGCGACCGCAGTACGCCATCCAAAGGCTTAATCAGCTAGCTACAGCGACCTGCTTAAACCAATACTGAAGCATTTGAGTGATCGTTACAGGCACTTCTAAAAGGCAAGGTGTATCTCAACACCTACTCACATTGCCCCATTCATCCACCTTCCGGTTCGTAGTGGCTTGAGCTTCAGAGGCTGGTGACTAGTCAAGCCTCCTGTCATGCTCAAACTTATCCAAATACTCTTCTTCTAACCTCAAACTTTGCTATTCCCTTTTGGGATAATCGTCTCTCTTTCTCTCTTCTGAATTAAGAGCTTGCCCCAACCCAATCATCATTCCATTCAGCTCATCAAATCTTTTGTTCATTAGCCCTAGCATTTTTTCTAAGTCTTTGATGGCTAATTCTGTTTGACTGAGCTGTTCTTGAGACTCCTTCAGCAGTTCCGACGTAGGCTTCATCGCAAATCTTGAAAAGTATTTGAATACAAAGAAATTTCCTAGCTAAATAGTGACCACAACGTTCTAACCATTTGACCAAGTCGTTCCAACCACTTATCTACAACCACAACAAACACTGGATATTTAGAGAAGGAAGATAAGAGCCTAGTCAATACAAATCCCGGAGCGAGAGAATGATTCAACATGAACACAGGTTCGGTTTACTCTCCATTTCTTAGCCATTAGCAATGTTATAAATACCATCTGCTTAAAGGCCCTTATAAGTCAAGGGGTAGTTGCCAGGGCATCTAAGAGCTAGGTCTTCAAGTTCCGTTTTTCACCGAGAGGGAAAGGGCGTTCAGCAGGAAAAAACTGCTAATTCTCCCTCCCATGTGGCTCCCAAGCAGCCTCACTAGCTGCTGGCATTTGATGTGCAGAAATGCTCATGGTTGATTCTGCAAAAGTCTGTATTGTTTGCGAGCTGGAAGGGCAGCCGAAGGTTTGCCACCAGCACACCCAAACAGCATTGAGTACTTGGATAAGAACACAGCCATTCGTGAGGCAGAGGTGCTTCGGATTGAGGCATCCCTTGCCGCAAAGCCCCATAGCCAACCAACCTTGGCCAACCTCCCAGCCACCAAGAAAACGACTAGTAGTCGCTCTGCTCGCCCTGAATCAAGCTCAAAGCAAAACTAAAAGTCCTCCGTTTTTCCTGCCTTATCAAGATGCAGGCCTACAAGGAATAGGGCATCTCAACAGCCACCCTTGTTAGCCATCGCGGCCTAAGAGCCGGCAAAGCTAGCTCTAGCTAGCTGATTCCCTCTCAATCTTCAAATCAAGCTGTTGTTGCTACTCGCCCAGCTGATTAAGCAGCGAGAACGACCTTTCAGGATTGTGGTCTATGGCACATCAGCCACAGCAGCAAGTTCAATCATCCACAGATAGCAACTCAGTCAAGAGGAGTCGCGAAAGGGATACAGCCGCAAGCCATTGCAAGCCTTCAATTCACTTGGCCAGTGCGATTGAGCTTGCCACTGACCAAACCTTCCAGATCAAGGCTGATGGAGGTGAAACCCAGCGCAAGGAAATGCGCGACGACCTGCTCACGATCCAACTCAAGCAGCACATCCTCAATCCGATCAGCGGGAACTTCAATGCGTGCAGCCAAGCCCTGGCTGCGCACTCGCACCTCAGCAAAACCAAGCGTTCTTAACCAGGCTTCAGCCAGACCAACCTGACGCAATCGTTGAGCGTTGATGCTATTGCCATAGGGAAAACGTGATGCCAGGCAGGGCTGCGCAGGCTTATCCCACCAAGGGAATCCAAGAGCTCGTGACATCTGACGTACACCTGCCTTGCCGATCTCTAATTCAGCCAGCGGAGAACGCACACCCGCCTGACGGCCCGCCTCAATGCCAGGCCGATGCTCTCCCAAGTCGTCGTGATTCACGCCATCCACCACCTGAGCTCCACCGGCTGATTGCGCAATCGAGCCCAGATGCCGATGTAACTCACGCTTACAAGCAAAACAACGGTCTGTGGGATTGCTGCTATAGGCCGGATCATCCAATTCCTGAGTCATGCATTCCTGGTGACGAATCTCAAGCCAGGCAGCCTGCTGACGGGCCTCATCGAGAAGCTCAGGGGCAAGTGCAGGAGAAACCCCTGTCACAGCAAAGGCTTGAGGTCCAAGTTGTTCCCGCGCAATCGCTGCCACTAGTGCACTATCAACTCCACCGGAATAGGCCACACAAACACGTCCAAAACTGACAAGACGCTTGCGCAACATCTGCAACTGGGCATACTCCCGCTCCGGCAGAGGTTCCAACTGCCGAAACACCGCTGCACCAGCCGTCCCAGCAACCACCTTCTCAGCCCATCGATCTCGTTAAGCTCCAACCGTAGAGGACCCGTCAATGGCTTCGCAGACGGCAGCATCCAAGACACCCAGAAATCGCCAAACATCAAGCGGCAGAAGAGGACGTGGGATTGGCATCGCGACCGCAGCCGAAAGCAATGAACGCAGTCATGGCCAACTGCACATCTATGACGGCGAGGGAAAAGGTAAAAGTCAAGCCGCTCTTGGTGTTGTCCTTCGCACCATCGGGCTCGGGATCTGCGAGCAACGACGAACCAGGGTGCTGTTGCTTCGATTCCTCAAAGGCCCAGGCCGCGCCTACGACGAAGATGCTGCTATTGAGGCACTGCAACAGGGCTTCCCTCACCTAATCGACCAAGTGCGCACAGGTCGGGGTGAATTTTTCATCGCCGAGGACGCTACCCATTTTGATCGCCAAGAAGCCCAACGCGGCTGGGATATCGCCAAGGGAGCCATCGCCAGCGCCCTCTATTCAGTCGTTGTGCTTGATGAACTCAATCCCGTGCTGGATCTAGGCCTGCTGGCTGTTGACGATGTGGTCAAAACACTCACCGACCGACCTGACGGCATGGAGATCATCGTCACCGGACGGGCCGCGCCACGAGCCCTGGTTCAAGTAGCCGATCTGCATTCCGAAATGCGCGCCCATCGTCGTCCGGAGCCTCAGGATGACAGCGTCATTCCCTTCCTTCCCACCGGTGGAATTGAGATCTACACCGGTGAGGGCAAAGGCAAATCCACCAGTGCCCTAGGCAAGGCTCTACAGGCCATTGGCCGTGGCATCAGCCAAGACAAAAGCCATCGCGTGTTGATCTTGCAGTGGCTTAAAGGTGGCAATGGCTACACCGAAGACGCTGCCATTGCAGCCTTAAGAGAAAGCTATCCCCACCTTGTTGATCATCTTCGCTCCGGCCGGGATGCCATCGTCTGGCGAGGTCAACAACAACCGATCGATTACGTCGAAGCAGAGCGCGCATGGGAAATTGCCAGAGCCGCCATCGCCAGTGGGCTCTATAAAACTGTCATCCTCGATGAACTAAATCCCAGCGTGGATCTTGAACTGATTCCTGTGGAGCCGATTGTTCAGACCCTGCTGCGCAAGCCGGCCGAAACCGAAGTCATCATCACCGGCCGCTGCAAAAACCAACCTGCCTACTTCGATCTGGCCGGCGTCCACTCAGAAATGGTGTGCCACAAGCACTACGCCGAACAGGGCGTAGACCTCAAGCGAGGCGTGGATTACTAAGGCAATCCTCAACAAAGAAGCTTTTTAATTGACTGTCCTAAACACCTGCCTCAGCTGGTAATAATTGAAGCGGGCTGATTGAAATCCCTTCAACAATGAGTGCCTATATAAATCACGATCCACTCAGTAGCGAGGCAATGAGCGATCAACTTCCTTGGCCCAAGCATCAATGCCACCAGTCACATTGACACCTTCAATGCCATGACGTTTGAGAGTGGTCAAAGCCTTTGCCGAGCGACCACCCAGCTTACAATAGACATACAATCGCCGGCCAGAGGCCAACTGCCGGACCTTCTCAATCGCCTCACCACTCTCAATCTTGTTCAACGGGATCAATTCTGAACCAGCAATGCAAGCAATCTCAGCCTCATTGGGATTACGCACATCCACCAGGGCAAAATCCTCAGCGCCAAGATCGAGTAAAGACTTGAGATCCTTAACTGAAATACTCTCCAACCCAGCAACCTTCTCGTGAGCTGGTTTATCAGCCCCAGAACCACAAAAGTCTTGATAATCAATGAGCTGGTCAATCACAACTCGCGGTTGACTCGGGCGTAAAGCCATCTCCCGAAACGTCATCGCCAAGGCATCAACAACCAGCAGCCGACCACTCAACGTCGTGCCGATACCAGTAATGATTTTAATGACCTCCGCGGACTGAATTAAACCAATCAATCCCGGAAGGATCCCCATCACACCGCCTTCAATGCAAGAAGGCACCAAGCCAGCGGGTGGCGGTTCGGGCACCAGATCACGATAGTTAGGACTCTCAGCATCAAGGTTAAACACCGTGGCCTGACCTTCAAAGCGATGAATCGATCCATAAATACTGGGCTTACCTAAAAGCACACAAGCGTCATTCACCAGGTAACGGCTAGGGAAATTATCAGTGCAGTCACAAACAATGTCGTACGGCTGAATGATCTCAAAAGCGTTATCTCGCCTCAGCGCTTTCTCGTAGACATCCACTTGACAATGGGGATTGATTTCAAGGATGCGAGCCCGAGCAGAATGCGTTTTTGCTTGACCTACCCAACTCGTGCCATGGATCACCTGGCGCTGCAAATTAGAGAGCTCAACAACATCGAAATCGACAATCCCAATATGGCCTACACCAGCAGCAGCCAAATAAAGCAGCAACGGCGAACCGAGCCCGCCACTACCCACACACAACACAGAAGCCGCCTTGAGTCGTTTCTGACCATTCATCCCAACCTCTGGCAGGGTGAGATGACGAGAAAAACGCTCTAACTCATCGGGGCTCAGGTCAACATCAACGGTTTCGTGAAGACCCATAGGGGAAAGAGTGCCGCTAGCTATGCCCTTACCACTGTCCCAAATGCGCAACCTCATGCTGCTGGCCAGGTTGCACTCCTGTCATCCACCAAGCGCGCACATTGCCTGAACCAGCCACGATCACCAGTAACGACGGCAAAATGGCCCAGCGATGATCCATAACGGACGGCACAGCCTCACCGCCAGGATGCGAATGGGCACTGCCCAACACCTGCCAATTGTGCTCTCTGGCAAAGCGTTGAGCCTGCAACTGTTCACGAGGATCCAAAGCAAAGCGACACTTGCGTGATGGCAGCAACTCAGCCCCAAGATTCGGATCAAGCGAGCCTTCAGGGAGGCTTGACATTCCCGGCTCCCATACATTGCAGCAGGGCCAAATCAGCCGAACATTCCAGATACTGCAGCCTTTATCACTATTAGAATCATCTTGATCACCCAATAAAAGAGCACATCCCTCAAATGGCGCCACAGCCAATAAGCTGCGACGAAGAACCATCAGGCAATTACGATCAAACTCCAGCAGCCCTGGCATAACAAAGATCCTTTCGATACGCTCGGCAAAGATTTGCCATCGGTTTCGTGTTCATGAGCGACATCAACACCGTGACAAACGAACAATCCACCACAGAAAAGACCACCACAAACAGCGTTGATAACGCAGATCAGGAGATTAAATTCTCAGAGCGTTACAGCGAAGCCGTTGGCAAGGTCAACGAAACCCTAAACAAGCTCGATTGGAGCCAGATGGGGCGCATCGGCAAGGTTTTAGGCATCTTTGCAGCTGTGATTGTTGCCCAGATCCTGATCAAGGGAGTGATGGACACAATCAATTTGCTACCAATCGTGCCTGGACTGCTCGAACTGCTTGGTGTGGTGATGGTGGGCCAATGGAGCTGGCAAAACCTCACCACCAGTGAGAAGCGCTCTGCACTGTCTGAAAGGGTTCAGAACCTCCGCAAGGAATATTTAGGCTGAACATTGCAAATCCAAATGCAATTCAAGTCAGCAACCAACTTGCCAAACGATTCAGAATGGCTTGGCTCTGATTTCGATATGAGCCTCCAAACAGATTGGCGTGATTGATGAGGTGATAAAGGTTATAAACCTCCACCCTTTGGCTTGCATCAGCTGGTAGTGGCCATACGTTCTCATATCCGATATAAAAATCCTGCGAAAAACCACCGAATAATTGAGTCATCGCCAAATCAACTTCTCTATCGGCCCACCAGGTAGCAGGATCTAGCAAGACTCCCCGCCCATCTGAGAGAACATTGGCATTGCCACTCCAAAGGTCCCCATGCACGAGACTTGGACTTGGTTGATGGCGATCCAACCAAGGGATTAACGCCGCGAGGATTGGCTCAACATCAACCAGATCCAAGCCCCATCGAGCCGCCTCTCTGAGCTGAGGACGCAAGCGCAGCGTCACGAATGCGTCGCCCCACTGCTCCCTCCACCCCCCTGGCTGAGAGCCCGCACCGATAAAACCATCCACGGGCCAACCAAAGCGTCCGGGGTTTTCGGCGGCAGACGCCCGATGCAAAAGAGCCAATCCACGGCCCAGGGATGCCTGATTACCCGCCCGAAAATCCAACCAAGGCAGCAACAACACGGCTTCACCACAGACCTGATCAAACGCCAAAGGCTCCGGCACCTCCAACACTCCCGGATCAACCCATGCCTTAAGAGCCTTTAGCCCCTCAACTTCGACCTTGAGCATTGGCAAAGCATCTGCCCCACCTGTTTTGGCAAACAGTTGCCGACCACCCTTCAACTGCAAACACCAGGCCTGATGAATGCATCCGCCTGCGACGCACTCAACATCCTTAATCACTTCACCACTCAAAGGTCCCTCGGCTGCTACCAAGCCCTGTCTCAGACGCTCGTTCATACCCACACCTCTCTAAACCTTGCCAGCATGACCGGATGGCTGAGGACTCAATCATCGTGATCGGGGGCGGCATTGCCGGCCTAACGGCAACAGCCCTCTTAGCCAAGCAAGGATTACCCGTCACCTTGGTGGAAGCGCACCATCAACCTGGAGGGTGTGCCGGCACCTTCAGACGAGGTCCCTATATCTTCGATGTGGGTGCCACCCAGGTTGCTGGCCTAGAACCCAGTGGCAGCCATGAACGCATCTATAGGCATCTGAACCTGCCCATGCCACAAGCGGAGCTACTCAACCCCGCTTGTGCAGTGGATCTCGCCGACGGATCCCAACCCATTCAGCTCTGGCATGATCCAAAGCGCTGGGAACAAGAATGGCGATATCACTTCCCTGGCAGTGACTCCTTCTGGGCTCTGACTGCCAAGCTCCACCAAAGCAACTGGGGCTTTGCCAGCCATGATCCGGTCGTCACACCCCGCAACGCTTGGGACTTAGGCCAACTGCTTCAAG
This sequence comes from Prochlorococcus marinus str. MIT 9313, assembly GCF_000011485.1. Lineage (NCBI taxonomy): Bacteria > Bacillati > Cyanobacteriota > Cyanophyceae > Synechococcales > Prochlorococcaceae > Prochlorococcus > Prochlorococcus marinus. The sequence goes on from NC_005071.1 coordinate 1,825,935, forward strand.
CTCTGCGTCCAGCAACAATCACCTCAGGGCTATTGAGCAGCCTGACAGTGGCAGATCTCTTAAAGCTATGCGGCTGTGAGCAGGATCAGCGCCTTCGCAAATTCTTAGACCTCCAGATCAAGCTCTATTCGCAAGAACCGCTCGATCGCACAGCCGCCCTCTATGGAGCCACCGTGTTGCAAATGGCTCAAGCACCTCTTGGGCTCTGGCATCTGCAGGGATCGATGCAAAAACTCAGCGATGACCTAATGCATGCCCTGCAGCGGGATGGCGGCCAGGTATTGCTGCGCCATCGTGTGGTGGGCCTAGAACTAGCTACGCGGGGCATGGCTTGGACAGTCAGCATCAAAACCCCCAATGGCAAGGCTTTAGAACTGACCACACCAGATGTGGTATGCAGTCTGCCTCCTCAATGCCTGAGATCGCTGATGCCACAAGGAACAGGCATGCCCAAGGCCTATCGCCAAAGGCTAATGAAATTACCTCAACCCAGTGGAGCTTTGGTGTTCTACGGAGCCATCGATCGCAGCGCCCTGCCTAAGAACTGTCCTGTCCATCTGCAAAGAGCCTCCAAGACACCCGGCTCCCTGTTCGTATCAATCAGCCGTGAGGGAGATGGCCGTGCTCCCGCTGGTCAAGCCACAGTGATTGCAAGTGTGTTCACCGCCACAGCGGAGTGGTGGGGCCTAACTGAATCCACCTATCAAGAACGCAAGCAAACAGCCCTGTTAGCCATCCGCCAAACACTTGAAAGTTGGTTAGATCTCGCACCTGAAGCTTGGCAGCATCAAGAACTAGCCACACCCAGGAGCTTTGCACATTGGACTGGTCGGCCCAATGGAATTGTGGGTGGCCTTGGGCAGCACCCTTCACAATTTGGGCCCTTCGGACTAGCAAGCCGCACTCCCATGCGAGGGCTCTGGCTCTGTGGCGACTCAATTCACCCTGGTGAAGGTACTGCAGGGGTGAGCATCTCGGCACTCATGACCTGTCGCCAGCTCATGGCTCAGCGAGGTCATCAGTTGCGGGTGGCGAATTGAGGTCGTTGTTAGCAGCAACAAGAAAGCTGGGTCGCAATGCCTGGGAACGTTCCAATTCAGCCTTTAACTGCGACCAGTGCCCATTCAAAACGGCCTCCTCAAGCTGCTCCAAGCTCCAGCGATAAGCAGCCAAACCACGCAAGATCGCTGCGGTGTTGCTCTCAGCCATAGATGTCCCCAACTGGGGATTGCCACCACCCACCCTGGTGGTATCAGCAAAACCACTAGAAGACAGCACTCTGGCGAGTTCGCGAACAGCAGGATCACGCTCCTCACCCACTGTTCGTAGCAACGCAGCACTCACCAGCACAGGCAGGTGGGAAATCAGCGCCACCGCTTGATCATGGTTAGCTGCATCCGCCGTAAACCATTGACTGCCCAAAGACACCGCAAATCGACGCACCAACTCGAGCGCCTCAAGGTCTGTTTGATTGTCAGGTGTCGCTACCCAAGGACGTTGCTGAAATAAGCCCCGCAGCCCTGCGTCCACTCCTGCTTCAGCGGTGCCTGCCATGGGATGGCTAGCCACAAAGCGGGGGTGTAGGTCGCGCCAGAGCTCTAAAACAGGCATCTTCACTGAACCCACATCAGTTACCACAGCAGCTGCAGGCAAAGCCTTTAGAAGATTCGGATCTGGATTGAGCAGCTGAGCCAAAGGCAGCGCCAGGATCACCAAATCACAATCCGCGAGAATGCCCGGATCGGTACTCACCAAGTGAGCCAAACCCCTAGCGCGAGCCCTATCAGCAGTAGTGGAACGATGCACCAGACCATTGACCTTCCAACCAAGCGCCTGCAGATCCAATCCCAAGGAGCCACCAATCAGCCCAAGCCCTACGACTCCAGCGCAAAGTGATGTGTTTTTGTTCTGCTCCATCCCTACGGTTCTCGCACTGCAGTCCATGTTGATCGACCAATCAACATGGAGCTTTCTCGGGTTTACAGCTTCCTAGGCTCTGGCAATGCTCGAAGCCCGCAGCCATCAGCAACTCAAGCACCTGCTCCTGCAGAACTCCTCGCCCTGGCCTCATCACCTCACTTTGAGCCGTCTTGTTGCCCGCAGTCTCAGGCGCAAAGATCACACCCTGATCCAGCTCGACCCTCGTAGCAAAGACCTCTGGTGGCTTGGTCTGCTGGTTCCTCTCTGCCTGGAGGCCAAGGATGCTGTGATGATCCTTTCCGATCAGCAGCGACGGCGACTCCTCAAGGTAGAACTGCCACAACTGCTGACGAAAGGCATCAAACTCCCCTGCTGGGAAGGGCACCTTCCGCCCTCAGGGAATCAACTGTGGTTGATGAACCACAGTGAGTTGATTGAGGCACACCACCAGGGGCATCTCAAATCAAGGCAGTTGATCATTCCAGAAGCAGACCAACTAAGCCAGCGACTAAGGGACAGCATGGCTTTGTCGATCACACCTCAAGACTGGGAGCGTTTGCGGCGGGCACATCCTTCTGCGGAGGCTTCCCTCATGCAACTGCACGAACGATTAAGCCGCAGCCTGTTTACTCACGCCACCCGAGCCAATGCCCAGGTTCGCCTTGATGGCAGCGAAATTCAGGCTCTCAAAGATCTCATGCGACTTCTAGGCCCCTCACCTTCCCCTTGGCCTGCAGTGCTGAAGGCCGATAGCCGTTTTTGGGCAAGCTGGGCCGAACTCGATCACCGACTACTGCAATGGCAATGGCATCTACAACCGCTCGAACCCCTTCAAAATCTTCCAGGTCTGTTACGAGACCAACCGTCTGTCCTGCTGAGCGGATCACGGGAGCACGAACTGGTCCGCACTGAGTTGGACGCTGCAGCATTTCCTGCCACCGTCATAGCCAGATTGAATGAACCCAACCTGCAGGAACCAATACCTCTTTTTGCACCGCGCCGCCAACCACTACCGAATACCGAAATCTATGCAGAGCATCTGCTCGATCAATGCCGCCGTCTGATCCTGGGGCGTCCGGGCATCACTGTGGTGTTACTTGACGATCAGCAACTGCGCCGCCAACTCACAAGTGAGTTGGCGGCGGAATTTGGACGCAGAGTCGTTCATGAAACCACCGCTCCCGAATCCAACGGTGTTGTCTGTTGCCGCTGGGCTTGGTGGCTTCATCACCAGGATCAACTCCCTCTCCCAGAACAACTAATCGTGGCCTTGCTTCCCCTGGCGAGCGTAGAGTCACCACTCACAGCAGCAAGAGTAGAATCCCTCAAGAATCAAGGTCTTGACTGGTTCCGAGACCTTCTCTTGCCTGAAGCTCTCAGCCTGCTTACACCAGCCATAGCTCCGCTCCGAAAAAATCACGGACGACTAGCAATCCTGGACGGACGTCTACGAGGACGGAGCTGGGGGAAGCAAGTGCTGAGCACACTCGAGCCCTGGACACCCCTGCAACGCCTATTACCGGATTAAGCCAACTACTCTTTAACAACCAAACAGCAACGAGGAAGGCCATGGGAGAAGCCAGACGACGATCCGAACAGGGCCTAGCACCACGCCAGAAACAATCCAAAAAAGATGACTCCCCCAGAATCGTCTCCTGGCTGCCCATTACCCAACGTGATAAAGAGCGTTTTTACGCCATCACAACCCGTGGCGCCTGGATTGGCATCGGCTTCATGGTGGCTTTGTGGGTCGTAGCGCGCTTCATAGGCCCAGCCGCTGGGTGGTGGACCCCCGCCGATGCCAGGTAAAAGAAACTACTGAGGAAAGAAAACATCAATCATCCCAAATCTCTCTCTTCAGGAACAAACCCAAGACCCTCAAAGAGCTCTTGGGTTGTCTCGTTCCGTTCTTTTAGCCAGTCTTAAGCAGCTTCAGATGCCAAGCTGACGGCAGGTTTTTTAGCCGCAGTGCGCGCCGCAGCCGCCAACGGACGCATGGAATTAGCGGTCACCTCAGACCCTTCAGTGAGTTTCTGACGCACAAGAACTTCAATCTGCTCCTGGGCTTCAGAATTCTGCTCAAGCCAAGTAATCGTGTTGTCACGTCCCTGACCGATATTGTCGCCCTCATAGCTGTACCAGGCACCCTTACGGATAACAACACCGGTTTCTTCAGCTAGGTCAAGCAAGCAACCCAAGGTACTGATGCCACGACCAAAAAGAATATCGAACTCAGCAATACGAAACGGAGGGGCTACCTTATTTTTAGCCACCTTCACCTTGGCACGAATTCCATACTCCTCCGTGCCGCGTTTGAGCGTTTGAATACGACGGATATCGAGACGTACGGAGGCGTAAAACTTGAGAGCATTGCCACCAGTCGTCGTCTCCGGGTTGCCGTAAGTGACGCCTATCTTGAGACGCAACTGGTTGAGAAAAATGACCGTGCAGCCAGATTTGCCGATGTTGCCAGTGATCTTGCGCATCGCCTGACTCATCAGACGGGCCTGGCTACCCACAGCTAAATCGCCCATTTCACCTTCGATCTCAGACCGAGGAGTGAGCGCAGCAACGGAATCCACAACAACGATATCAACGGCGGCAGAGCGCACAAGCTGGTCGACTATCTCCAGAGCCATCTCCCCCGTGTCCGGCTGCGAGACCAGCAGGTTCTCAATATCCACTCCTAAAGAGGCTGCGTAGACCGGATCGAGCGCATGCTCGGCATCCACAAAAGCTGCGACGCCACCACGACGCTGTACCTCGGCGATGGCATGCAGGGTAAGGGTGGTTTTACCGGAACTCTCCGGGCCGTACACCTCCACGACTCGTCCTTTCGGGTACCCACCGCCAAGGGCAAGATCAAGGGTCAGCGCCCCTGTAGGGAAGGTCTCCACCCGCATCCGAGAGGCATCCCCCAAGCGCATGATCGAACCCTTGCCAAAATTGCGTTCAATCTGACCAAGCACCAAATTGAGAGCTTTGTCCCGCTCACCTGGACGGGGTTCAACCTGGAGGGAATCAGACTTAGAGGATTGGGCTGATTTCACGTCAACTGACATAGCAATGGTAAATAAAGGATCAAACGAGTACCGTCGACTGCTGACCTAGGCGAAGCAAAAAACACTGCGGCAAAGCTGACGGACACCGATCAAAGAGTCCAATACCACCACAACCGCGAACCGTCCCAGATAGTACAGACGTACCCTAACGGATCAGGGCCAGCTCGCCAAGGGTGCCGCCAAAGCTTCTGGCTCCAACAGGCGAATACCCATGGGCAAGGCCCGAGAGTCTTCCGGCTTGAGGTAGCCCCAACTCGCCAGATAGCAAGGCAGAGAAGAGAGTCCGGGCGTCGCGAGCACCGTCTCGAGGGTGACACGACGATCCTCAACGAAGCCCCGCAGTGGTCGCTCCGCCGCCAACCGCAGCAGCACCTCAGTCTTACTGCCCGACTCATGGCCGTACAACCCATGAGGAGCAAGTTGAAAGCACTTCAACAGTTCAGCGGTGAACTCGGCCCCCTTGGTGGTGAGCACCACCAAGTCGAAGCCTTCATCGTGGAGGCCACGAAGACGCTCAATCACACCAGGAAAAGGGCGGTGGCGGGCCAGCCAATTCAACCGATCGGCCTCCAGCGCACTCCGCCGCACCTGCTCCAAGGCCTCCTGCAACTGACCTGGCTGCCATCCCCAAGCATCTAAAGCCTGCTGACATCGCAAGTGATAATCGACCGAAAAGGCCTTAGCTCCATGCCTCAGCAAGGGTCCATCAGAGCGCAGCAGCTCTGCCGCCAAAAGCACCATCTCCCAACCCTGATGGATCCAGGGCCGGAGCAAACGAAAAGCTTCAGGAGCAGCATCGGGCAAAGGGTCTGGACCAAAGTCAAGACCCACTAACTGCAGACAAGCGTGCCGGGCACTCCACCAGTACTCGCCCATCCCATCAACAATGACACCGTCAAAGTCGAAAACCAACAGGGAGCGAGACGTCAACTGAGGATTGAGAAACTGGGCCGCTAGGATTCGAACCTAGGAATGGCGAGACCAAAACCCGCTGCCTTACCACTTGGCGACGGCCCAATGATCCAGATCATTAGCCGCGCAGAGGAGACTTCACTGGAATCCAGATAGTTACCCACATTGAAGCTACCTTCGTCAATGCATGCTTTTCAAGCAGAGCCATTTCAAGGGGGATAAACCCGCAATCGCTGTTGTTCCGCCTGGCCGAAAACATCACTACTGAGGCGATAGCGCGTCACCAAATCAACCTGCATCTGACGAACCTGCTCGCTACGGGGTAAGAGCTCCACCGGTCGTCCATAGGGCAGCACTACCTTTTCCACAGCCAATCTGCACTCTTCAAGTGCAGCCAGGGCATCTTCCTGATCACCATCCTGAGACTCTGAATGTGAGATCTGATCTTGCGGCCCAGCGCGACGTGCTAGCAGCCGCTCCAGCGCACGCTCTACCTGAGGCAATGTGTCGGACTTAATCACAAGGACCGGCACACGTGATTCACGCGCCTGACGTCTCAGAGTTGGCTGATGGCCGAGTCCCTTACGGATGCTGAGCACAACGTCAGCCTCATGGAGGTCATCCACCCAACGAACAGGCCAGCCATGACGACGAATAGCCTCATCCACCAGTTGGGGCGTGATTCCACAACAGAGCACCTGAAGTGCTCTGTGATCTGCACGCTCAGCAGAGATCGCCTCAGCATGATCTTGGGCAGGTGGAGCCGCTCTAGGAGAAGGTGCTTGTGGATCCGGCAAAGGGACCGCTGCCAGAGCAGGACGTGGTGAAGATGATCGACTCGGCTGCGCATCCACGAGCCGCACCGATCCATCAGAGCCCAGCTCCCGCAACTGGGGGCGTGGCAACTGTCCGCGCAGCAACTGATCAACAGTGGCAGCCACGTCGGCATGAATCGACCAACGATTGCGAGTATTCATTTCAACTGCCACAGGGAAAGTGGGCTCAGCAGCCCTCTCAAGCACAGTCTTCTGCGTGCGTCGTCGCCTTGCCTCTTCATCTCCAAGAGTGACAGCCTGAATCCCGCCAACAAGATCACTAAGGGTTGGATTCTTGATCAAATTCGCCAAAGCATTGCCATGGGCCGTAGCCACAAGCTGCACCCCCCGTTCAGCGATCGTGCGCGCAGCCTGGGCCTCTAGCTCCGTACCGATTTCATCAATCACGATGACTTCCGGCATGTGGTTCTCCACGGCCTCAATCATGACCTGATGTTGTTGTTCTGGCAGAGACACTTGCATGCGCCTGGCCCGACCAATAGCTGGATGGGGAATATCCCCGTCACCAGCAATCTCGTTACTGGTGTCAATCACCACAACCCTGCGTTGCAGATCATCAGCAAGAACCCTGGCAATCTCACGCAGCGCGGTGGTCTTACCAACTCCTGGGCGCCCCATCAACAAGAGCGATTGTCCACTATCCAGTAAATCTCTCACCATCGCCACGGTGCCAAAAACGGCCCTTCCCACACGGCAGGTGAGGCCCACCACCTCTCGCTGGCGATTACGAATAGCACTGATGCGATGCAGAGTTCGTTCAATACCAGCACGGTTGTCAGCACCAAACTGGCCCAATCGATCAACAGTGGTTTGCAGGTCATCGCGCGTGAGGCACTGCTCTCCTAAAGCAAGCGCTCGTCCTGGATAGCGTGCTTCAGGCACTCTGCCGAGATCCAAGACCACCTCGAGTAACTGCTCCCGGCTATTGGGTGTCGCTAAAGCCTGCTGAACCGCAAGAGGCAACAAATCCAACAATCGGTCTAGATCATCAGTAATACGCTTTGGCTTCATGGCCCTCAGCCCCAGCCATGCAGAGATGGCTCCCCTAATGGCCTTCTAGCAGGCTTACGACCCAGATTGGCGGAACAGCCATGGACGAACAAGCTGCTCTGCCTGCGCAAGAGCAGCTTGCCAACCCTCAGGCCATTCTCTCAGGCTCACATGCCTGGCCTGTGCTTCAAGCAACCAGGGCTGAAGGAGACGACGAGCCATGCCGCCAAAGGCAATGCCTGCCGGCCCATGCTCACTAGAGAGATAGGTGATCGTGTGGGCATTGGTGCCCCCCGCTAACTGGAGGGGGCCAGGCGGAGCCAATGGCCGCAGCTTCCGCCAAAGCGCTATAGCAACTCGAGCCGTTCCTGACCCGATATCGCCACTCATGGGTCGGCCATCAAGCTGCCAAAGAGGTCTTTGCCCAGAACGCCTTAAACAAACATATCTTTGCCACAACTCACTTGCTAAAGCCTCAACCGTGAGCCCATGCCCCTCAAGGCCACAACTCACCCCAATCCGCTGCAGAGGCACCTGAGCCGACATCAGCTCTGCAACTGTGGATTCAAAGGCCTCAGCCCGCCCAGGTGCCGTGTGAATCTCGACTGCATCAGGATGCAATTCCGCCAACAGAGGTCCGAAATCTTTCAGTTCAAGTCGCCGGTCATGTTCATCGATCAAACCAAGCGGACAAGTCGGCAGACATCGTCCACAGCCGTAACAACGGCTTAGCTGAACCCCCCCTTGCTCACCAATAGCCTCAGCAGGACAAGAATGTTGACAAGGCCGCGAACAATCGCTTGGACAGCGAGCAGGATCAAACCAAGCTTTTCGAAAATGGGCATCCTTGCCATCGCTGATGCTCACCATCAACCAAGGACGAAAACCACTCCGAGCTTGCACCCAATCAAGCCCCTGACGAGCTGCCCTGACAACGGCAGCATCGGCCGCCACATCCACACAGTGAATACCAGCCGCGGCAAAAACCGCACAAAGGTCTGTAATGGCAAGCAAATCCTGATTGCTGGCACCACAGATCAACTTCACCCAAGACCCACTGGCCAGGGCGAGCTCACCGCGAAGAGCACTCTGCTGGAAAGGGTGACAAGGAATAGTGTTCAGTCCCCGAGCAAAGTGGACATCGGCTGCCAATTCAAACTGCGAGCACCACCCATCTCAACAACGACCCGTAAACGCGACTCACGCTTACAAAGATCACAAAGCGCCAAGAGCTCAGATCTTGACAGCACCTGCCCCTCCAAAAGCCAGAGCACCACAGGAGCGTTGTCGACAAATAATTCAGCCAACTGGGGCATCACCTGCTGAACCTCACCGACAGCCCCATTGCGCCCAACGCTTTGATGACCGAGATGAGGAGGCCGAATACCGTGCAGCTCAAACAGAAACACCTCCGGATCGCCAAGCCCCCGAGCTGAGCTGAGCTGGGTGCGGTATCCAGCAGCCCGAAGCCTTCGCAGCAAACGGGTTTCACTGCCACCTTCAAGGGGAACATGCATGGCCAGACAGCCGCAAGCATCCAGGTCACGGCGAAACACCCGACCAGAAAGCAACAGCGGCATGACGACATCACTCAAGTAGCCATGAGTCTGCCAGCAGGTTCGGAAAATATTTCACTGGAGTAAGTAGTGGTGTAAGGTCCTAGTTTGGTTCCTATTTCTGTGCCCGTCCGCTAGCCGGGCCTCCAGAAGACGAATCAGATCCGACGATTGCGCCGGATCCCTTGGCCAGAGCAGAAAAGGGATTTATCCCTATAACTGCCGGGAAACTGATTGACTCAAAAGGTCGACCAAGTCCCAGCCAGCTGATTTGCTCGCTAGCCCTATCCGAAATTGCCTCAGCCGCCGTTTCTTACGGCACAAGGTCTTTCGGCGACGACTGCGCTCCCTTGATCAGCACTGAATCACAACCCCCCGACCGGAAAACGGACGGCGGACATCCACGCTGGCGTTTTTACCTTCCATGTCAATCGGCATCCTTGGGAAGAAACTGGGCATGTCTCAGTTCTTCGACGATCAAGGCAGAGCCATCCCGGTCACCCTGATCGAGGCGGGTCCCTGCCGCATCACCCAACTCAAGACTTCTGAAATCGACGGTTATGCCGCCGTTCAGATCGGTTTCGGTGATACCCGCGAAAAATTGATCAACAAGCCTTCCAAAGGGCACCTCACCAAATCTGGCGAGGTTCTCTTGAAGCATCTACGCGAATATCGCGTCGAGGGCCTTGAAGGGCTAGAGCTGGGAGCAGCGATCACCGTCGGCAGCTTTGAAGCTGGCCAGAAGGTAGACGTCAGTGGCGACACGATGGGGCGTGGTTTCGCTGGTTATCAAAAGCGCCACGGCTTCAGCCGTGGTCCGATGAGCCACGGTTCCAAAAACCATCGAGAGCCAGGCTCCACAGGTGCTGGAACCACGCCAGGAAGGATTTATCCAGGAAAACGCATGGCTGGCCGCTACGGCGGCAAAAAGCGCACCACCCGTGGACTCACCATCCTCAAAGTGGACAGCAACCGCAATCTCCTGGTGGTGAAGGGGTCGGTGCCTGGCAAGCCAGGCGCCCTGCTCAACATCAGACCCGCAAAACGCGTAGGCAACAAGCCTGCTCAAGGAGGTAAGTGATGGCTGAATGTGTTGTTCACGACTGGCAGGGCAAGGAAGCCGGCAAGGCAAGCCTTGAACTCAAAGTTTCTAAAGAAACCACGGCTGTTGATCTCATGCACCGTGCAGTGCTCAGGCAGCAGGCCCATAGCCGTCAGGGAACGGCAAGCACCCTCACTCGTGCCGAGGTTCGTGGTGGTGGACGCAAGCCCTATAAGCAAAAGGGCACCGGCCGTGCCCGCCAGGGAACGATCCGCACCCCCTTACGCCCAGGCGGCGGCATCATCTTCGGACCAAAGCCAAGGACCTACAACCTGGCGATGAACCGAAAGGAACGTCGTCTGGCCCTACGCACCGCGCTGATGGCCCGTATTGAGGACGTCATTGTGGTCAAAGACTTTGGCAACAGCCTGAAGGTCCCCAAGACCAGAGAGATCTCAGACGCCCTTATAAGGCTCGGCCTTGCCGCAGATGCAAAGGTTTTGATCATTCTTTCCACACCCTCCGAGATCATCCGACGCTCCGTGCGCAATCTCGAAAAGGTGAAACTGATCGCCGCCGATCAACTCAACGTCTTCGATTTGCTCCACGCCAATTCTCTGGTGCTGAGCGAGGAGGCTCTCGCCAAGATCCAGGAGGTTTACGGAGATGACTGAACGTTTCAACGATCGGCTGGCGGATGTGATCCGCCGTCCACTAATCACGGAAAAGGCGACCAGCGCACTGGAACAAAACCAGTACACCTTTGAGGTTGACCATCGTGCCGCCAAGCCTGATATCAAGGCAGCCGTAGAACAACTCTTCGATGTCCGTGTGGTGGGCATCAGCACCATGAATCCTCCACGGCGCAGCCGTCGAGTGGGTCGTTTCACTGGCAAGCGAGCCCAGGTCAAAAAAGCCATCGTGCGGCTTGCCGAAGGCAACACGATCCAACTCTTCCCTGAGTCCTGAGGGGTCTGAAAACATCATGGCAATCCGTACCTTCCGCCCTTACACCCCAGGAACACGCACCAGGGTGGTCACAGACTTCAATGAGGTCACCGGCCGTAAACCCGAGCGTTCTCTTGTGGTGGCCAAACATCGCCGCAAGGGTCGCAACAACAGAGGTGTGATCACCTGCCGCCATCGCGGTGGCGGGCACAAGCGCCTATACCGCATCGTCGATTTCCGTCGCAATAAGCACGGCATTCCGGCCAAAGTGGCGGCGATCCATTACGACCCCCATCGCAAGGCCCACCTAGCACTGCTTTTCTACACTGATGGCGAGAAGCGCTACATCCTTGCTCCCGCCGGGATCGCCATTGGTCAGCAGCTGATTTCAGGCCCGGAATCACCGATCGAGACAGGCAATGCTTTGCCACTCTCAGCCATCCCTCTTGGCTCCAGCGTCCACAACGTTGAGCTTTATGCCGGCAGGGGTGGCCAAATGGCACGTACGGCCGGCTCAAGTGCACAAGTGATGGCCAAGGAGGGTGACTACGTCGCTCTCAAGCTGCCCTCCACTGAAGTCCGCCTTGTGCGCCATGAGTGCTACGCCACTCTCGGCGAAGTAGGCAACTCGGAAGTACGCAATACCAGCCTGGGCAAGGCTGGGCGTCGGCGCTGGCTAGGGCGGCGCCCCCAAGTTCGCGGCAGTGTGATGAACCCCTGTGACCACCCTCATGGTGGTGGCGAAGGACGTGCACCGATCGGCCGTTCAGGCCCGGTGACACCCTGGGGCAAACCTGCCCTGGGTCTCAAGACGCGTAAGCGGAACAAGCCCAGCAATCGGTTCGTTCTACGGAAACGTCGCCGCACCTCCAAACGCAGCCGAGGAGGACGCGATTCCTGATGCCAATCACTGTTCTGCCGTTCGCTTAACCCGCCATGGGACGTTCATTAAAAAAAGGCCCCTTCATTGCTGACAGCCTGCTTCGCAAGCTGGAAAAGCAAAATGCTGACGATGACAAGTCGGTGATCAAAACCTGGTCTCGAGCCTCCACCATCCTGCCGATGATGATCGGCCATACCATTGCCGTTCACAACGGCAGGAGCCATGTGCCGGTGTTCATCACCGAGCAGATGGTTGGACACAAGCTGGGTGAATTTGCTCCCACCCGCACCTTCAAAGGCCACATCAAAGACAAAAAAGGAGGCCGCTGAGACCATGACGACCTCATCCCCCACGACGACAACTATCGCCAAGGCCCACGGACGCTTCATCCGCGGATCCGTATCAAAAGTACGGCGAGTACTCGATCAAATCCGCGGTCGCACCTATCGCGACGCGCTGATCATGCTCGAGTTCATGCCTTACCGCTCCACTGGCCCGATCACAAAAGTTCTGAGGTCAGCTGTGGCCAATGCAGAACACAACCTGGGTCTTGATCCAGCATCGCTGGTGATAGCCCAAGCCAGCGCCGACATGGGTCCATCCATGAAGCGCTATCGGCCCAGAGCTCAAGGTCGCGCTTTCGCGATCAAGAAGCAAACCTGCCACATCAGCATTGCTGTGGCAGCCCAGACCGACTCCTGACCCCCGAGGACACCGACCGATGGGACACAAAATCCATCCAACCGGCTTACGCCTGGGGATCACCCAGGAGCACCGATCCCGCTGGTACGCCACCAGCAAGATGTACCCAATCCTCCTTCAGGAGGACGACAGGATCCGTCGATTCATCCATAAGAAGTACGGCGCAGCAGGCATCAGCGATGTGTTGATTGCCCGCAAGGCCGATCAACTCGAAGTGGAGCTGAAGACTGCACGACCAGGTGTCCTCGTTGGCCGCCAGGGCAGTGGCATCGAAGAGCTGCGAACCGGCATCCAAAAAACCATCGGTGATCACAGCCGACAGGTTCGGATCAACGTCGTCGAAGTCGAGCGCGTCGATGCCGATGCCTTCCTGCTGGCCGAGTACATCGCCCAGCAGCTCGAGAAGCGAGTCGCCTTCCGCCGCACCATCCGCATGGCCGTACAACGGGCCCAGCGAGCGGGTGTACTGGGCTTAAAAATCCAGGTTGGTGGTCGGCTCAACGGCGCCGAAATCGCTCGCACCGAATGGACCCGCGAAGGCCGTGTGCCTCTACACACCCTTCGCGCCGAGATCGACTACGCCACAAAAGTGGCTAGCACTACCTACGGAGTCCTAGGCATCAAGGTCTGGATCTTCAAAGGCGAAGTACTGGGAGACGAGGCCCAGACAATGCCTGTGGGTGCAAGCCCCCGGCGAAGGGGGAATCGTCGACCCCAACAATTCGAAGATCGCTCAAACGAGGGTTGATGAGGAGGCCTGAACCATGCTGAGTCCAAAACGCGTCAAATTCCGCAAACAGCAACGAGGCCGTATGCGCGGCGTCGCCACCAGGGGCAACACCATTGCCTTTGGAGAGTTTGCCTTGCAAGCCCAGGAATGTGGCTGGATTACCTCACGCCAAATCGAGGCCAGCCGCCGAGCCATGACCCGCTACGTCAAACGGGGTGGGAAGATCTGGATCCGTATCTTCCCAGACAAGCCAGTCACTATGCGTCCCGCTGAAACACGCATGGGCTCTGGCAAGGGCAACCCTGAATTTTGGGTTGCCGTCATTAAGCCAGGTCGGATTCTGTTCGAAATGGGCGGTGCAGAGATCACCGAAGACATTGCTAAGGAAGCCATGCGCCTTGCCCAGTACAAACTGCCCATCAAAACAAAGTTCATCGGCCTGGACGACCAAGAGAAGGTTGCTGGTAGCGACAAGCCTGCCAGTGTGCCCGCCATCACCGCGGAGTCCTAACCCATGGCCCATCCCAAAGCCGCCGAGGTGCGCAAACTCACCGACGCCGACATCACAGAGCAGATCGATGGCATCCGCCGAGAGCTGTTCGATCTCCGCTTTCAGCAAGCCACCCGGCAGCTGAGCAATACGCACCGCTTCAAAGAGGCCCGCATCAAGCTGGCGCAGCTCTTGACGGTGCAGAAGGAGCGCAGCCGCTCCGCCGCCTCCTCCTGATTTTCCCCTTAGAACCCATGGCACTCAAGGAAAGGCTCGGCACCGTCGTCAGCGACAAGATGGACAAAACAGTAGTGGTAGCGGTGGAGAACCGCTTCCCCCATCCCATCTATCAGAAGACGGTCAGCCGAACCACCCGATATAAAGCCCACGACGCTGGTAACACCTGCCGTGTTGGTGATCGCGTGCGCATCACTGAGACACGCCCTCTCAGCCGATCAAAGCGTTGGACGGTTGCTGAAGTCCTCAGCCACAGTCCCAAAGCTCAAGAGGTCTCCACATGATTCAGCAAGAATCCTTCCTCACTGTTGCCGATAACAGTGGCGCCAAGCGAATCCAATGCATCCGTGTGCTGGGCTCAAACCGTCGCTATGCCCATGTAGGCGACGTCATCGTGGCAGCCGTCAAAGACGCGATGCCAAATATGAGCGTCAAGAAATCCGAGGTCGTCAAAGCTGTGGTGGTGCGCACAAAAGCAACCCTGCGCCGAGATACTGGCAACTCGATTCGTTTCGACGACAACGCCGCAGTGCTCATTAACGAAGACAAAAACCCTAGAGGCACGCGTGTTTTTGGACCGGTGGCTCGGGAACTTCGCGAGCGCAACTTCACCAAAATCGTATCCCTCGCTCCGGAGGTGATCTGAAATGCCTATCGCAACCCCCAAACAAAAAACCACTCAGCGCATCAAGATGCGCATCCATAAAGGGGACACCGTCCAAGTCATCACAGGCAAGGACAAAGGAAAAACTGGCGAAGTGTTACGCACTCTGCCCATAGAGAACCGCGTCATTGTGCAGGGCGTCAACATTCGCACCCGTCACGTCAAACCCACCCAAGAGGGAGAAAGCGGCAGGATTGTCACAGAGGAAGCGTCCGTACACGCCTCCAACGTGATGCTCTATTCCAATAAAAAAAAGATCGCCAGTCGTGTGGAGCTGGTTGTCGAAAAAGACGGCAGCAAAAAACGCCGCCTCAAAAAAACCGGAGAGTTGATCGACTAATCACAGCTCAAACCACAGAACCCTGGGCCATCTAAATCACAATTTCCAGCCCACCAACTTCCCTTTCTTCCCAATCCCCGATCTTCTGACCACGTCCAGAAGAACCCTTCCACCAAGCCATGTCACTCAAACAGCGCTACCGGGAGACCATTCAGCCCAAACTGCTGAAGGACCTAAGTCTCTCGAATATTCACGAAGTCCCCAAGGTGCTAAAAATCACCGTCAACCGAGGGCTCGGTGAGGCCGCCCAAAACGCCAAGTCCTTGGAGGCCTCAATTACTGAACTGGCTACTATCACTGGCCAGAAAGTTGTCGTGACTAGGGCCAAGAAGGCCATCGCTGGCTTCAAAATCAGGCAGGGAATGCCCATAGGTTGCGCCGTCACACTCCGCGGAGAGCGGATGTATGCCTTCCTGGAGCGCCTGATCAATCTTGCACTGCCCAGAATCCGGGACTTCCGCGGTGTCAGCCCAAAGAGTTTTGACGGCCGTGGAAACTACACCCTTGGAGTGAGGGAGCAACTCATCTTCCCTGAGATTTCCTTCGACAAGATCGATGCCATCAGGGGTATGGACATCACCATCGTGACCAGCGCCCGTACGGATGAAGAGGGCCAATCCCTCCTCCGAGAGATGGGAATGCCGTTCCGCAGCAATTAAGCCCTCTTCGGAGACGACTGAACTATGGCCAACCACGATCCAATCTCAGACATGCTCACTCGCATCCGCAATGCGAGTGAAAAACGTCACCAAACCACCCGCGTTCCTGCCTCCCGCATGTCACGCAGTATTGCCAAAGTCCTACAGCAAGAGGGCTTCATCTCTGAAATCAGCGAAGAAGGTGAAGGTGTACGCACCCATCTAGTCCTCGAATTGAAGTACAGCGGCAAACACCGCCATCCCACCATCCGCTCAATGCAGCGGGTGAGCAAACCAGGCCTGCGCATCTACAAGAACACCCGCGCCCTGCCCAAAGTCCTTGGTGGCCTTGGAATGGCAATCATCTCCACTTCCAAAGGCGTGATGAGCGACCGCGATGCCCGCAAACAGGGCGTTGGCGGAGAAGTGCTCTGTTACGTGTACTGACCCGGAACCTGAACCATGTCTCGTATCGGTAAGAATCCCATCCCCATCCCCGACAAGGTGGCTGTAACCCTTGATGGTCTTGCAGTCAGCGTCAAGGGCCCCAAAGGAGAGCTGAGCCGCACCCTTCCCGAAGGCGTCAGCGTCAGTCAGGTGGAGAACACAATTGTGGTTACACCCACAAGTCAGAAACGTAAGTCGCGTGAGCGTCACGGTCTCTGTCGCTCGCTTGTCGCCAACATGGTTGAAGGGGTGAGCAAGGGCTACACGCGCAAACTAGAACTCATCGGGGTGGGCTCACGTGCACAAGTGAAAGGCAAAAAGCTGGTAGTGAGTGCCGGTTTCAGCCATCCGGTAGAAATGGACCCACCCGAAGGAGTCACCTTTGCAGTAGAGAACAACACCAACGTCACCGTCTCAGGTGCAGACAAGGAGCTGGTGGGCAACGAAGCTGCAAAGATCCGAGCCATTCGTCCTCCTGAGCCCTACAAGGGCAAGGGGATCCGATACGAGGGCGAACGGATCCTGCGCAAAGCCGGCAAATCCGGCAAGAAATAGAGGTCTGCCTGACTTCCCTCCGCATTACCCACCATGTCTAACCTCTCCCGAAAGCAGCAGACCCAAAAGCGCCATCGGCGCCTGCGGCGCCATCTCAAGGGCACCGCCCAGCGTCCGCGCCTGGCTGTATTCCGCTCCAACAACCACATTTATGCCCAGGTTATTGATGACGAGGCCCAAAACACCCTTTGCGCCGCCTCGACTCTCGACAAGGACTTACGCACCAGCCTTAAAGCCGATGGCAGCAGCTGTGACGCCTCCAATGCCGTCGGGGACTTAGTCGCAAAACGCGCCCTCGCCAAGGGCATCCAACAGGTGGTCTTCGATCGCGGTGGCAACCTGTACCACGGCCGAGTGAAATCCCTCGCCGATGCCGCCCGTGAGGCGGGCCTTCAGTTCTGATCCCTGCTCTCACCATGACCCAACCCAACACCCAGACCACCCCAAATGACGTCCCCGCAGCTGCGGAAGGCCAACAAGAACAACAACAACAGCAACGCCGTGGCGGGGGACGAGAGCGCAGAGGTGGCGGACGCCGTGGCGACCGCCGTGGCCAAGAGCGTGATTCCGAATGGCAAGAACGAGTCGTTCAGATTCGCCGCGTCTCCAAGACCGTAAAAGGTGGGAAAAAGATGAGTTTCCGGGCCATTGTGGTTGTCGGCAACGAGCGTGGCCAAGTGGGTGTTGGAGTCGGTAAAGCCGGCGATGTGATCGGTGCTGTTCGCAAGGGTGTTGCTGATGGCAAGAAGCACCTGGTCAAGGTTCCTCTCACTCGTCACAACTCCATCCCCACCCTGTCCAACGGACGCGATGGTGCTGCCAACGTTCTCATCCGCCCCGCTGCCCCAGGGACAGGGGTCATCGCGGGCGGTTCAATTCGCACAGTTCTGGAATTAGCCGGAATCAAAAACGTTCTAGCCAAGCGTCTTGGCAGCAAAACCCCTCTAAACAATGCCCGAGCTGCCATGGTGGCTCTGGCAAGTCTCCGCACCCATAAGGAGACCGCAAAGGAACGGGGGATCTCCCTCGAGCAGATCTACTCCTGATTCCCCTATGACTACTCTTCGACTCGACTCTCTCAAAGCCAACGTAGGTGCAAGGCGCCGCAAAATGCGTAAAGGTCGCGGTATTGCCGCTGGCCAAGGAGCAAGCTGTGGTTTCGGCATGCGTGGCCAAAAGTCCCGATCTGGTCGCCCTACCCGCCCGGGCTTCGAAGGGGGCCAGATGCCTCTCTATAGGCGCGTACCCAAACTCAAACACTTCACCACAGTGAACTCAAAAGAGTTCACTGTGGTGAACGTAGCGGCCCTCAATGAGCTCAAGGCGGGTAGCACCATCAATCTCGACACCCTTGTGAAAAATGGTGTTGTCACTAGTCCCAAATACCCTTTAAAGGTACTTGGCAATGGAGAACTCAAAGTCAAGCTGACCATTCAGGCCGCTGCATTCACAGCTACAGCCCGCAGCAAGATCGAAGCCGCTGGCGGCACATGCGAAATCCTTGACTGAAACGATGCCAAGTCAATACACCTGGATATCTATGGTCTGAGCAGTCCGATAAGTCTTCAGTCAACGGACTGCTCTATTGCTTCAAACCCACCCAATCCCTTCTCTCAATGTTCGTCAGTCGGGGTCGCAACCCCAGTGCCGCTGAAGTCATAAGCCAATTGGTGCGCAACCCAGAGCTGCGCGGCAGAGTGCTGACCACACTGGGATTACTTCTTTTTATTCGCCTCGGCATCTACATCCCAATGCCAGGTATTGATCGGGTGGCCTTTCAAAGCTTCCTACAACAGGGCGGACAACTGATCGGCTTTCTAGATATTTTCACCGGTGGAGGCATCTCCACCCTGGGGATTTTCGCTCTTGGGATCCTCCCATTCATCAACGCCTCAATCATTCTCCAGTTACTCACCGCAGCCTTACCCCAACTCGAGGACCTGCAAAAAAACGAAGGCGAGGCTGGTCGTCGCAAGATCGCACAGATCACCCGCTATGTAGCTCTTGGCTGGGGTCTAGTTCAAAGTGTGATTTTTGCCCTGATCCTCCGCCAGTACGCCGTTGAAGGGCTCAGTGAGGTCGTCTTTGTCGTGCAGACAGCCCTGGCATTAGTAACAGGCTCGATGATCGTGATGTGGATGAGCGAAATCATCACTGACCGAGGGATTGGTCAAGGGGCCTCCCTTGTGATCTTCCTGAACATCGTTGCCACCCTGCCAAAAGCACTGGCTTCAACAATTGAAAAAGCACAAACCGGCGATCGCGGCGATGTGGTCGGCATCATTGTGCTCGTGATGGTTTTCCTAATGACAATCGTTGGGATCATCTTCGTGCAGGAAGGATCACGCCGTCTGCCGATTGTGAGCGCAAAAAGACAGATAGGTGGAACCAATTTGCTACCAAACCGCCAGAGCTATCTACCTCTGAAGCTGAATGCTGGTGGTGTGATGCCAATCATCTTTGCTTCTGCACTGATCTTTCTACCAATCACCATTGCAAACTTCACCAAAAACCCTTTACTCATCAGGGCTGCAAGCACTCTTAACCCAAGTGCCGCTAATCCATGGCCCTATGCCTTGGTGTTTTTCGCGCTGATTGTCGGCTTTTCTTACTTTTACGCCTCACTCACCATCAATCCAATAGACATCGCCACAAACCTCAAACGGGGAGGCGTGGCCATCCCAGGAGTGAGGCCAGGCAGTGCTACAGCGAACTACCTATCCGGAGTTCAGAACCGACTGACCCTGCTGGGCGGATTGTTCCTCGGTGCAGTTGCGATCATTCCCGCCGCGGTGGAACGCGCCACCAACGTTCAGACCTTTCAAGGCCTCGGAGCTACGTCACTGCTGATCCTTGTAGGTGTTGCCATCGACACCGCAAAACAAGTTCAGACCTATGTGATTTCTCAACGCTACGAAGGCCTTGTCCGCCAATGAACCATTCCCCACTCCGTCTGAAAGCCCTTTTTTGCCATCCATGAAGCAACGTCTCCTATTCCTAGGGCCCCCTGGCGCAGGCAAAGGGACCCAGGCTGAACGTCTCTGCGCAGCTCATGAATTAATGCACCTATCTACTGGTGATTTACTGCGTACTGAGGTCGGCGCCAAAACACCCCTTGGTCAGGAGGCGGCTGCTGTTATGAACCGAGGCGAGCTGGTCAGCGATGAGCTGGTGCTCGCCATCGTCGAAAATCAACTCAAGAACCAAAATGGTGGTTGGCTCTTGGATGGTTTTCCACGCACCTTGATCCAAGCCAAAGCACTCGAACCCTTACTTGAGGAACTCAAGCAACCAATTGAGGCTGTTGTACTACTGGAACTCAACGATGCAGTCTTAATTGAACGGTTAATTTCCCGAGGCCGCAGTGATGACAACGAGAGCGTGATTCGTAATCGCCTTGAGGTCTACCGCGAGAAAACAGCCCCCCTCATCGACCATTACCGCCAACAAGGACTGCTGCAAACGGTGGAAGCCCACGGCAGTATCGAATCAATCGCTATCAGCATCGAAAAATCCTTATGTTGACCTACGTGGTATGGTTGCCGTTTGGAAATTTGGAGAGCCACACTCCATGAAGGTGCGTGCCTCGGTCAAGAAAATGTGTGACAAATGCCGGGTGATCCGCCGCCACGGCAGGGTCATGGTGATCTGCTCCACCCCTAAGCACAAGCAGCGTCAGGGATAACTCCCTGTTGCTCAATGTTGATTGAACACCCCTGAATTGGACCTTCAATCATCACCAACCTTTCTCGCCACCATCGGCGACCCCTATCCCCCTCGATTAACTGCTAAGTGGCACGGATTGCTGGCGTAGACATACCCCGTGACAAGCGGGTTGAAGTTGCACTCACCTACATCTATGGAATTGGTCTAACCCGCGCCAAAACCATCCTGACCAAATCTGACGTCAATCCGGACATCCGAGTCAAGGATCTGGAAGATGGAGATGTGCAGAAGCTGCGTACGGCCTTAGAAGCCTTCACGATTGAAGGAGACCTTCGACGCCAAGAAGGCATGGCCCTCAAGCGACTGCAAGATATCGGTTGCCTTCGGGGACGTCGACACCGCATGAGCCTCCCAGTTCGCGGTCAACGCACCAGAACAAATGCACGTACCAGGCGCGGCGCACGCAAAACCGTGGCTGGCAAGAAAAAATAAGCAACATCTATTTGAGCTGCCCAGGCAGACCCTCCCAAAACCGTATCTACCAGGCCCCAGCCCATGGCCAAACCCACCAAAAAAACAGGTTCCAAAAAGACCAAGCGCAACGTCCCCAATGGCGTTGCACATATTCAGAGCACCTTCAACAACACGATCGTCTCAATCGCCGATACAGCTGGGGAAGTTATTGCCTGGTCATCTGCTGGAGCCAGTGGCTTCAAGGGTGCTCGTAAGGGCACCCCCTTTGCCGCTCAAACTGCAGCTGAAGCTGCAGCGCGTAGGGCACTCGAACAGGGCATGCGTCAGATCGAGGTACTAGTCCGTGGACCCGGCTCCGGCCGTGAAACAGCCATCCGCGCCCTGCAGGTGGCAGGCCTCGAAATCACTCTTATTAGAGACGTCACCCCACTCCCCCATAACGGTTGCCGTCGGCCCAAACGCCGGCGCGTCTGAACCACGTTTCACTCCCTAGCTCCTGCCCTCTCTCCCCGCTTCAGACCGTGCTGCAATACCAGATCGACCGGATCGAGCATCAAGTTGCCGATGATCGCGCCCAAACAGGCGTCTTCCTCATTGGACCGCTCGAACGCGGGCAAGCCACCACGCTTGGCAATTCCCTCCGCAGGGTGCTGATGGGGGGCCTTGAGGGCAGCGCCATCACCGCTGTGCGCATAGCCGGTGTCAACCACGAGTACGCGACCATCCCAGGAGTCCGAGAAGATGTGCTCGACATCCTGTTGAACTGCAAACAACTGTCGGTAAACAGTCGAACGAGTGAACTAGAGATTGGGCGACTTGTGGTTACTGGCCCTGCCCAGGTCAAAGCTAAAGACCTGCAATTCTCCTCACAAGTCCAAGTAGTGGATGGAGACCGCCAAATTGCCACTGTGCATGAGGGTCACAGCCTTGAGTTAGAAGTTCATGTTGAGCGGGGGATCGGTTACCGGCCTGTTGATCGCCACAACGAAGATGTAAGCGCCATTGATCTACTACAGATCGATGCTGTGTTCATGCCCGTCCGTCGGGTGAACTTCACCATCGACGAGACTGCCGTCGCCGAAGGAGGATCGACCCGCGAGAGGCTGCGCATAGAAATTGTCACCGATGGTTCAACTACACCAGATGATGCCCTTGCAGAGTCAGCCAACCAACTGATCGAACTCTTTCAGCCCCTTGCCACCGTCACCATGGTGGAAGAACCAGGCCTGGAACCCGAGCCTTCCGCTGAATCACAGATCCCCCTTGAAGAGCTCAACCTCTCTGTAAGGGCTTACAACTGCCTCAAGCGAGCCCAGGTGAACTCAGTTTCTGATCTGATGGGCTTCAGCTACGAAGACCTGCTTGAGATCAAGAACTTCGGCTCCAAGTCTGCAGACGAGGTAATCGAAGCCCTAGAGCGCATCGGCATCTCAATTCCACAAAGCCGCACCAGCGCCTAGCCGTTTTTCCATTCCCGCCCCAGCGCACCAACGAGAACCATGCGTCACCAATGTCGAGTCCCAAAGCTTGGGCGCCCAACTGATCAACGCAAAGCCATGCTTCGCGGTCTAACCACTCAACTCATCCGTGAAGGCCGTGTCACAACAACTAAAGCCAGAGCCAAGGCCCTTCGGGACGAAGCTGAACGAATGATCACTCTTGCGAAGAACGGAAGCCTGGCATCAAGACGCCGCGCCATCGGATACATCTACGACAAGCAACTGGTTCATGCGCTTTTCGACAAGGCCCAAGACCGTTATGGCGATCGTCAAGGCGGCTATACACGCATCATCCGTACGGTGCCTCGCCGCGGCGACAATGCTGAGATGGCAATCATAGAGTTGGTCTAAAGCCTGGGAACAGTGACAACATGCTGAACTGATCAGCAATGTTCCCTAACTCCAAAGTCGAACTGCCAAAAAGTACGCCAGTTCGACGTATTGGCCTCAGCGTGCAATATGAAGGCTCAAACTTTTGCGGTTGGCAGCGTCAACCACAAGCGGTGAGCGTTCAACAAGTGCTTGAAGATGCAATCTCCCAGCTTGATCCTCAGAGGCCTATTCAAGCCGTTGCAGCAGGTCGCACAGACGCTGGCGTCCATGCTGCGGGCCAAGTTGTGCACTTCGACTGCTGTGGGCCCATCCCAGCCGAACGCTGGGCACCTGCTCTAAACGGACGACTACCTAGCACGATTCGTGTGCGGGAAGCAGTAGCGCGCCCAGCCTCCTGGCATGCATGTCATTCAGCCATATACCGAAGATATCGCTACACGATCTACAACGGTCGGCGACCCAATCTGTTCCTCACCCCCTGGAGCTGGCACCGCTACCAAGTTCGTCTTGATGAAACCATGATGCAAATAGCTCTAGAGGGGCTCCTTGGGTTGCAAGACTTCAGCGCTTTTCAACGAACTGGTAGTCGACGAGCCCATGCCCGCACCACAATTCAGGAAGTAAAGATTGAGCGGCAGGGAGATTTAATAATGATTGAGATCCAAGCCAGCGGCTTCCTCTACGGCATGGTGCGGCTGTTGATGGGCCAATTGGTGGCCTTAGGCGAACACCGACTTAATCTTGAGACCTTTGAGCGGCGCTGGAAGGAGAAACGCCGTCAAGAAGTGAAAGAAGCGGCACCAGCTCAGGGTCTTTGCCTCCTGCGTGCAGGATACGAAGAAGACATTTTTTCTAAAGGCGGTTGGTATGACTGCCAACCGCGCTATTCCCTCGGAGCAAATGATCCTCCTTTGGATCCTCCATCTGCACCGGAGTCAAGCTGAACTCCCACTACAACGCCTCACCCCTAAGGCAAACACAAGGGCTTCGCGAACCATTCCACGAGTGATCTTTTTGGATTTGCTCCCATGAAAGGCTAAAGTTAAAGATCGAGCTTGATCAGGCTCAGTCCTAAATGTGCCTGATGCTCCCTGCCCAGCACTATCCCTTGCGATAAGTGCATCTCCGAACCGGCATGCCGGCGTGATGAACAAGACCTCCGTTCCCTCAATTGATTCGATCGAACGCCAGTGGTTTCTGGTGGATGCAGAGAATCAGACACTCGGCAGACTTGCTACTGAGGTGGCCTCCGTGCTGCGCGGCAAGAACAAGCCAAGCTTCACCCCTCACCTGGATACAGGTGACTTTGTTGTGGTTGTCAATGCGGACAAAATCAGAGTCAGCGGCAACAAGGCAAATCAAAAGCTCTACCGCCGTCACTCTGGTCGTCCCGGGGGGATGAAGGTTGAAACCTTCCAAGCGTTGCAGGATCGTCTACCTGAACGCATCGTCGAAAAAGCCATTAAAGGGATGCTTCCTCACAACGCCCTTGGCAGACAGTTGTTCCGCAAACTCAAGGTCTACCGCGGCCCGGAACATCCCCATTCCGCACAGAGACCCCAAACCCTTCAGCTCAATCCCGCCGCTTCATCGCAATGAGCAGTTCCAATAACAGCGTTGTCTACTGGGGCACTGGCCGCCGCAAGACCTCAGTTGCCCGCGTTCGCCTTGTCCCTGGCTCTGGCACGATCACCATCAATGGACGCCCCGGTGACCACTATCTGAATTTCAATCCCGCCTATCTCGCGGCAGTGAAAGCACCCCTGCAAACCCTTGGTCTAAACGAGCAATACGACGTCCTCGTCAACGTTCACGGTGGTGGACTCACCGGCCAAGCCGACGCCATCAAACAGGGTGCGGCACGCGCCCTGTGTGAGTTATCAGCAGACAACCGTAAACCGCTCAAAACTGAAGGCCATCTCAGCAGAGACCCCCGCGCCAAGGAACGTCGCAAGTACGGCCTCAAGAAAGCTCGCAAAGCTCCTCAGTTCTCCAAGCGCTGATCCTTCACCCCTCCTACTTTTCCCGGACTGCCATCTCCTGATCCTGATATGCCTAAACCTGATATTCATCCCAACTGGTATCCCGACGCAAAGGTGATCTGCAATGGAGAGGTGGTGATGACCACCGGGTCCACCCAACCAGAACTCCACGTTGATGTATGGAGTGGTAATCACCCCTTCTTTACCGGTACCCAGAAAATTCTTGATACTGAAGGACGCGTGGATCGCTTCATGCGCAAGTACGGCATGGGCAGTGCCGATGCTGCTGCGGATGAAAAAAAACCAGACGCCAAAAACAACAACAAGGACAACACCTCTAAAGAAGACTGAGCTGTTGTCCTCAAAGACTTCGCCGGGTGCCAATAACATCCGCTGTTGATGGGTATGGACTCTTCAACCCTCATCACTCGGCTGGAAACAGCCAAGACCAGTTTTCAAAGTCTGGAGCGCCAGCTAGCTGATCCCGATGTGGCAGCTGATCCCAAACTTCTTGAAAGTATTGCGCGAGAAAGAGCACGACTGGAACCCCTCGTACTCGATTTTGAAGCCCTCCAGCATGTGGAGCAGGAATGGCAAGAGACCAAGCAGCTACTACGAGAAAGTAGGGGTGATGACGCCATGGAGTCTTTAGCCCAGGAAGAGTTGCAACAACTAGAGGCACGCAAAACAGTCTTGGTGAGACGCCTCACCCTGGCCCTACTCCCAAGTGATCCTCGTGATCAACGCAGCGTCATGCTGGAGATCCGCGCCGGTGCAGGCGGAAACGAAGCCTGCCTATGGGCAGGTGATTTAGCCCGCATGTATGAGCGCTACGGTCAACGCATTGGCTGGTCAGTCCAACCGTTGAGTGCAACAGAGGCCGATTTGGGGGGATTCCGTGAGCTCATCCTCTCAATCAAAGGCGATGCTGTCTTCAGCCAACTGAAATTCGAAGCCGGCGTGCATCGAGTTCAACGAGTTCCTGCTACAGAATCCCAAGGTCGAGTGCACACCTCCACAGCAACAGTGGCTGTGATGCCAGAAGCTGATGCAGTGGAAGTGCAGATCGATCCCAGCGAACTAGAAATCAGCACTGCTCGCTCAGGCGGGGCTGGCGGACAAAATGTCAACAAGGTTGAAACGGCAGTGGACCTGCTCCACAAGCCCACCGGTATCAGGGTGTTCTGCACCCAGCAACGCTCCCAACTGCAGAACCGAGAACGTGCCATGGAAATCCTGAGAGCGAAGTTGCTGGAAAGACAAATTGCAGAAGCCAACGCGCGTGAAAGCTCAACGAGAAGAGCCCAAGTGGGAACTGGCGACCGCAGCGAAAAGATCCGCACCTACAACTACAAAGACAATCGCACCACTGACCACCGATTAGGACGCAATTTCTCCCTCGAGCCAGTGCTGACTGGCCAGCTGGAAGAGCTGATCGGCGCCTGCATTGCCGAAGAGCAACGCCATCAACTGGAAGAACTCAGTCATCAGGAGGAAGACTGACATTGAGGCTGGTATCACCAGAGCCCCAGCCGATTACATACTTTTCCCACTCGCTGTGTCGGCCCGAGTGAATCTGTCGAGTCGCCTCAAAACTGAGACTGCTGAGTGGTCGCCGCGGCAACCGATGCAGAGGCATTTCAGCCTCCTGAGGAGTACGGCTGCCCTTACGTACATTGCAAATCAAGCAAGCCGTGGTGACGTTTTCCCAGGTATCGCTTCCGCCACGGCTGCGAGGGATCACATGATCTATGGAGAGTTTCTCTCCTTGGTAACCGCAGTATTGGCAACAATGACCATCGCGAAAAAACACATTTCGACGCGTCAGGGGCAATTGCCGAAAAGGCACCCGAACAAAATGCCGCAACCGAATCACCGTAGGGAGCATGGTGTCCTCGCGAACCATGCGTGAAGAATCCTGTTCCAGGCTCTCCGCCTTTCCCTTGAACATCATCACCAGGGCGCGTCGCCAGGTGGTGATATTCAGAGGCTCATAGGACGCGTTGAGTACGAGAACCTGGCTCATGCCAGCCCCCTGATTAAGCGCCATGCTACCGACACTCCAAGGGTGAGGTGATTCCCTTGTTTACCCTGCCAGCATGCGAGACCTGATCGCCCCACACGGTGATCTACCTAGGGGCAAAAACCCTGAGCAGATTGCAAAAGCCGATCCACGTCAGCGCGCCTGGGTGGAAGTTAACCCCGCAGCTGTGGAAGCCAATTGCCGCAGCCTTCGGAGACACCTTTGTGAAAGTTGTGCCCTGATGGCCGTGGTGAAAGCTGATGGCTATGGCCATGGCGCTTTAACCGTAGCCCGAGCCGCCTTGCAAGGAGGAGCAAAAAGCCTTGGAGTAGCAACCCTCCAAGAAGGGATTGAGCTTCGTCAAGCCGGCCACAATGCCCCAGTGCTTGTGCTAGGCAATCTCACCCATAGCGAAGACCTGAAAGCTTGCCTCCATTGGCAACTCATGCCCACCCTCAGCAGTATGCGAGAGGCTCTGCTCTGCCAAAACCTTGCAGATGGCAGCGGCCGGCAATTCAGGATTCAGCTCAAAATCGATACTGGGATGACCCGCCTCGGCTGCGAGCTAAAGGAAGCTCCCATGCTGGTGGAGGCGATAGGCCACCTCAATCAACTGGAATTAAAGGGTATCTATAGCCATTTAGCCCTGGCAGATGGGGATCTCCAAGGGAAAGCCGCAATGGTGACGGATCAGCAGCAGCAACACTTTGAGACGGTGCTAAGAACGCTGCCAGAGCAACACAATGGATTTACGCGGCACCTTGCCAACTCCGCCGGCACCCTTCGCGATCGCGGACTCCACTACGACATGGTGCGCGTTGGTCTTGCTCTGTATGGCCACAGCCCCAACCTCCAACTACAAGGAAAAGTAGACCTTCAGCCAGCTCTCAGCGTCAAAGCAAGGGTGACATTGATAAGGGATGTGCCTGCAGGTGTGGGAGTGAGTTACGGCCATCGCTTCACCACACGACGCCCCAGTCGCCTAGCAGTCGTAGGAATCGGCTATGCCGACGGGGTTAGCCGATCCCTATCAGGCCAAATCTCTGCCATAGCCGATGGTCAGCTTCTCCCACAGGTTGGCGCCATCACCATGGATCAACTCGTGCTTGATGCCACAAATCATCCCGACCTAGAGGTGGGAAGCATCGTGACCCTCCTAGGCAAGGACGGTGACGCCTGTATTACACCACAACAATGGAGTGATCTGAGTGGATCAATTCCATGGGAGGTGCTCTGCAGCTTCAAACATCGACTACCCAGACTGGTGATTTGACACCAAACCCAGACAACTAAAACAAAGCACTAGAGGTGGGTATTGGTAGGGTATGTAGGCCGCTGGAGAGGTGGCCGAGTGGTTGAAGGCGGCTCCCTGCTAAGGAGTTACAGGAGGCAACTCTTGTCGAGGGTTCGAATCCCTCCCTCTCCGTTGAAAGTCAGTTTCCGAGAGTGCCAGGCACTCCTCAAACGGCTTTAATCGACTGCCCTCAAACAGTTCCTGCGTGTCAAACGGATTTGCGCCGTTTAGACCAGCTGCAAGCTTGTGTTGTCCAAGAAGCTATCCAATAATCGGCAAGAATTTTTCTTCGTGGCATGGCAAATCGCTTTGACTGCAAAGGCATGCAAGGAATTCGTTATCCAATTCTGCGTAACGTTCAACGGAAGGCTCTCCAGCTCGACAAAAGCAGGCAATGAACACATCTAAAAAGCTTATTATTTTTTACTCAACTAACCAAGCTGGGGCTGAAAAGCATTAAACATCTAACAAATTCTCTACCGTTTTACCCCTCTAAAGGCGATTTGCTAAACGGGCTATAACAGGAGATTTTGCCCTCTCTACTTAAGCAGAGAACCTCCAAAGCATGCGTTAGACTTTGACTTCAAGCATAATATATGTAGCTTTTCTCCAAACCAATTCCGCTTTAACCGACTTAACTGAATCGATCCACTCAAGCCCCGCCAAACGAGAAAGGCGGGAGCACTTTTAAAAAGATAAAAGGATATGAATTCACCAGATCACTTACTATTAAAGGCTTTATCTGTATAGATAAATACTATTTAGGCATGTGCTGTCTGCTTTATACCGCTTTCACTCAAATTCAACTTTTTCTCGTTTGATTTACTTAGAGGTCTCAATTCTTTTAACCCTATAGCTTGCTGAGTTCGCGAGCTATTGCCGGCAAGAGGGTTGTGTCATTAGCTCGCTCCCTTCCTTGAGTGAAGACCACCAAAAGCATCGGCCTGCCTCCTTGTAAAGACCACCAAGCCGCATCATGACGAGCCTGACTCATCCAGCCAGCCTTACTCCACAAACGGGATCCCACCGGCAAACCTTCTCCAAGAAATCCATCCACCTGATTCTCTGGATCAGCCTTGCGCTGCATGAGATCAATAGACCTTGAAAGAAGTTGACGCAAGCGCTTGCAGGCCAACGGAGACACCAAAGCATCAGTCATCACTGACTCAAGCAGGCGAGCTGTAGCTGCAGTGGTTAACGCATTGCGATTCCCGAGACCTACACCATAAAAATCTCGTTCTCGACCATAAGGTCCATCACCCCAGGTCTTCTGGCAACAGTTCACCTTTTCCAACTCTTCCCAGCCCAACCCTTGCAGCCAGTCGTTCACCAGGTGCCGCTGCTGCTGCCAAGTCTGCCAGGATTCTCCCAGCAGCGATGGGCCGCTTGTCGTGCCGGTAAGCAAATCCAACACAAGGCTGGTGGCGTCATTACTCGAATCAGCAATCATGTCTCGCATCGCCCGACGAAGCTCATCGGCCTCTGGCAACAGGTCCCGCTGGAGCCATGCCTCAGCAGCAAGGGCATAGACAAGCTTGACCACACTGGCAGGGAAAAGAATGCGCTGATCCGACCAACCGGCCCCCGAGCCACTGCCGGGAGTTGGATCAGAACAGTCATAACGAACCCAACTGATCGCCACGCTGTTATGAAGGCCAGGGCGCCTCTCTGCCGCCAATCGATCTAACAGCCCCTTTAGCTGAGCCTGCATAGCACTATCGGGGCGGTAGAACGCCATTGCTAATCACTTCAGGCAATGCCGACCCTAGGCACCCCAATCACCACTGACCTTCTTGCTCCAGGCAGCTGCTGGCAACTGCAAAAGGGAGTCAACGGTTATGCCGGTGTCGAAGGAGCAGGACTGGCCACCCAGGCGGCCGCAGGCCGAAGCTTTGAAGTGCTCGATGCAGCGAAGCCCAACACATATCAACAGCCAGTAACACGGCTACGGGTGCGGCTACTGGAAGACGGATACCCCTGCTGGATTGATCTGCGCGAAGTGAACGGCCAGATCATTCAACGGGGACGCTGGCGACCTCAACTGCTTGCCATCAGAGAGATCCGGCAACGACTAGCGGCTGTGATGACCTGGGTGGAGGCAGCAGCCAACCAGCCAAACACTTACCTATGGGGCGGCAGCATCGGGCCAGATTTTGACTGCTCTGGCCTTGTACAGACCGCCTTTGCTAGTCAAGGCATCTGGCTACCGCGCGACGCCTATCAGCAGGAAAGGTTCTGTACGCCAATAACTGTGCAACCTGACAACACCAAACAACTCCGCCCTGGAGATCTGATTTTCTTCGGCAGTCGAAAACACTGCAGCCACGTTGGCGTATATGGAGGCAACGGAAGCTACTGGCATAGCTCCGGTCAAGAGCATGGACGCAACGGCATCGGTTGCGATCGGCTGCCTGCCAACGACACCCATCCAGTGGCCTGCTACTACCGAGCTGAGCTGCGCGGGGCGGGGCGAGTGGAACGCTGCCATGACGGAACCACCCTCCCCTGAAGGGCAGCGCCTAAGTTGCTCTCTACTGCGGAAGGCCTCCGGCATGCCCTCGCCCATGGACCTCTCAGTCGTAGTACCCCTCTTCAACGAAGAGGAAAGCCTGCCAAAGTTGATAGATCAACTCCTTGCAGCCTTACGCCCTACTGGTGAAATCTTCGAGCTAGTGCTCGTGAATGATGGCTCCACCGACGGCACCGCCAAGGTGCTGGAGCAGCTAAGTATTAAAACGCCAGAACTGGTAGGCGTACTTCTACGCAAAAACTATGGCCAAACGGCTGCCATGGCTGCAGGATTCGACGTATCCCAAGGTGAAGTGATTGTCAGCATCGATGGCGATCTCCAAAACGATCCCGCCGATATCCCGCTACTCCTATCGAAGTTGCGTGAGGGATACGACCTCGTAAGCGGCTGGCGTCATCAACGCCAGGATGCTGCCCTAAAGCGCAAACTGCCCTCAAAAATTGCCAATCGCCTGATCGGCCGAGTTACCGGTGTAAGGCTGCATGACTACGGCTGCTCACTGAAAGCCTATCGGAAAGAAATCCTGACGGATATGCGTCTCTATGGAGAGCTGCACCGCTTCCTGCCGGCTTTGGCCTTTATCGAAGGGGCTCTGATCACAGAAGTGAAAGTCAACCACCGTGCACGCCAATACGGCAATAGCAAGTACGGGATCGATCGCACCTTCCGCGTGTTGATGGACCTATTCACGGTGTGGTTTATGAAGCGCTTTCTGACCAGACCGATGTACGTCTTCGGTTTCGGCGGGTTGCTCGCCATGGGCGGGAGCCTGCTGACGAGTATCTATTTACTGGCGATCAAGCTGATGGGAGAAGACATTGGCAACCGCCCACTACTCACCATGGCAGTGGTACTCGGCCTGACTGGAGTCCAATTGTTTTGCTTTGGTCTACTAGGCGAGTTGGTCATGCGCACCTACCACGAAAGCCAAGGGCGACCGATCTACCGCATACGGGCGACGTTGCGCGGCGGCGGTACATCCTGAATTAGCTCTGCACGCGGTTTACCTCGATAGCCTTCAAGTGCTGCCGCTGCAGCAGCCACAACACGGCCATCGGAGTCGTGCAGCCCCTGCCGCAGCAATGACATAACTGAAACATGACCCCACAGGCCTGCCAGGGTCACAGCCTCTAATCGTTGCTCAGGGCCGGCAGCCATGGCCTCACGTAACTGCCTTTGCAGAGCAATGCGTTCAAGAGATGTAGCCGGCGAATTCCATGTAACCGGACTCTCAAGGGCTAACGAAGTGGAATCCTCAGATCCCTGCGATTGAGGCTTGGCTAGCGTTAGCTGAACACGATTCAAAGCAGCCACGCTGCTGGCGTCGGTACTGCTCAGCAGGAGCTTGCGAGGGCGTCTACCCAAACCCCAGAGCACCAGCGTGAGAGCTAAAACAGCAGCACCAGCAAACAGTTGATTCATTGAAAGATGGCTCGTGGAAACAGCGGTAACCGATGATGAGCCCGATAGTGATGGATTGAACTTTTATGTCGCCAACAGGGCCTGAATAGGCCCTATTCAAAGGCGATCTATACAGTAGCTATGGAACCTTTGGCTGACGCCATGACAAGTGATTTTGCTGCCACCTGGCTGCCTGCGGTGTTTGTACCCCTTATCGTGCTAGTGACACCGGCAATTTTCATTGTCCTAGTGGGTCGCCATATCACAGCTACCGACTGAGCTGTAGACGCTTAACCCCAGCCAACCGACTCCCCTAATGCCGAATGACTGACGAGAACCTGCCCCTAGGCCCCAAGACGCTCAACGAAAAGTACCGTGACCGAGGGCACGTAGAAGAGTGGGCTGTGCAGCCTGCTGCTGACCCCTGCGTCGGAAACCTGGCCACTCCAGTCAATAGTGGCTACTTCGTGAAAGCCTTAGTCAACAATCTTCCCCTCTATCGCGAGGGTATTTCTGCAAACTTCCGCGGCTTGGAAACTGGTGCCGCGATCGGCTACTTCATTTACGGTCCCTTCCTTGTAATGGGTCCGTTAAGAACAACCGATTTTGCTACAACAGCAGCTTTATTGGCAACAGTTGGAGCAGTGCATATCCTTACTGCTCTTTTAGTGCTTTACAACGTCCCCGGCAAGGCACCCACCGTGCCACCCCCGGACGTCACTGTTGCTAACCCTCCTGCCGACCTGTTCACAAGGAAAGGCTGGGCAGACTTCACAAGTGGCTTTTGGCTGGGTGGCTGCGCGGGCGCGGCCTTTGCATGGTTCCTATGCAACACTTTGCACATGCAACCACTGCTGAATGTTCCCATGAATGTCTGGGCTTCTTAAGAATCAAGAAGCTTTCACATCATCAAATCGAAAAGTAAAAAATCTTCTCCTGGGGTGGCTTGATTGCTTCCCCAGGTTTTTTATTGCTTCAAGAATGCCAAGGCATGCTGAAAGGCCAATGATTACAGGTCTGGCAAGGTTGAAATAAGAAACCTGCCTCTAGCCCGCTTAAGCCAATCGCTTTAAGGATTTTCTGCCTCGCCAAGGCGAGGCAGAAAATCCCCACCCAACTTCAAAATCTCAGGCCTTGGGAGGGGAGAAAAAGGCACTAAGAAGACTAAGGCGAGCCTAAAGACTCGAATAAGATCGGATAGACAATTAGAGAGGCATTGGCGCCTCCTCAAAGCGAGCAGGCTTACAGAACAAATGGGCCTACATTCGCATCTTGGTATTCGCCAATACAAAGAGAGGCGAAAGTCTAATCTGGGCAAAACACCTAACAAGATTCCCTGAGTCGACTTATATACACAGAACGGATTAACTCAGAGAAAAGATAGTCCAGAGAAAGCGAATAAAAAGAAACCCTCTATCGGGCATGAACAAACTTTTGACGGCTTTCAATTGGCATCCTTTTTTCAATTAATCCAATCAAAGCCAAACACTTTGGCCAGACAGCTTCAAAGATTTTGACCAACCATTTTCCATGGCATTACTTGACCAATAAGGCGTTGTACGAGCCAATACTCTAAGAGTAAATGCATCCAATAAAGCAAGAAAAAAACCCCGTCAAGTAAAACCTGACGGGGAATTATATTTCTGCCGATGAATCGACTAACTAACTAGCGAGAGGGGATGTTATCCAAACTTGCTAGCTGTAGATGCAATCACAAAGGCACCGAAGGTAAATATGTTGCCCACTGCAAAGTGAGTCACGCCAACCAGACGGGCCTGCACGATCGAAAGAGCTACTGGCTTATCACGCCATCCAACCAGGTTGGCAATCGGAGAGCGCTGATGAGCCCAAACGAGAGTCTCGATCAGCTCCTGCCAATAACCCCTCCAAGAGATCAGGAACATGAATCCTGTTGCCCAGACCAAATGGCCTGCAAGGAACATGTATGCCCAAGGGGAGAGATTATTAATCCCGAATGGGTTGTAGCCATTGATGATCTGGGAACTATTGATCCAGAGATAATCCCTGAACCAACCCATTAAGTGGGTACTGGACTCATTGAACTGAGCCATGTTGCCCTGCCAAGCGGCAAGGTGCTTCCAGTGCCAGTAATAAGTTGCCCAAGCAATGGTATTCAGTGCCCAGAAAATAGCCATGTAAGTGGAGTCCCACGCAGAGATGTCGCAGGTGCCGCCACGTCCAGGGCCATCACAAGCAAAGGCATAGCCGAAGTCCTTTTTATCGGGCATCAGCTTGGAACCTCTTGCATCAAGTGCTCCCTTGATCAAGATCAATGCAGTGGTGTGAAGACCCAAGGCAATGCCATGGTGAACCAGGAAATCTCCTGGGCCAATAGGCATGAAGTTGGAAACCTCTGGACTGGCATTAATCAGATCCATCCAGTAGTGATCCCCAGGCATCCCAGCCGCAGCCAAGGAAGGGGCACTATTTGCATTCGCCAGCAGCACATCAAGGCCATACATGACCTTGCCACTAGCGGCCTGAATGAACTGAGCAAAGATGGGCTCAACAAGGATCTGCTTTTCGGGGGTTCCGAAAGCAATCACCACATCGTTATGGAGATACAGCGCCAGGGTGTGGAAACCGAGGAGCATGCAAACCCAGCTCAAGTGACTGATAAGTGCTTCTTTGGTTTCTAAGACCCTTGCAAGAACATTGTCCTTATTGGCCTCAGGGTCATAGTCACGGACAAAGAAGATTGCTCCGTGGGAGAAGGCACCGCACATCAGGAAGATGGCGATGTACTGATGGTGGGTGTAAAGAGCTGCCTGAGTGGTGTAGTCCTGCGCAATGAAGGCATACGAGGGCAAGGCGCCCATGTGATGCGCTACAAGGCTTGCTGCTGTACCTAGACAGGCAAGAGCAAGACCAAGTTGGAAGTGCAGGGAGTTGTTGATCGTGTCGGTGATCCCGTTGTGATTGAGACCGTAGTGACCGATTTTTTCTCGGAAACCATCCTTATGAGGATCATTGGGATGATTGGTGTTGTGACCGTCGGTGATTTCCTTAAAGGTATGGCCGATACCGAAACTATTCCGGTACATATGGCCACCGATGATCATGAAGACACCGATCGCAATGTGGTGGTGCGAGATGTCAGTCAGCCAAAGGGCACCACTCTGTGGATGAACACCACCTAGGAAAGTAAGGATGGCCGTGCCAGCGCCTTCAGAAGTACCAAAGGCATGATTCAAAGAATCAGGATTCTGTGCATAGGCTCCCCAGTTTCCTGTGAAGAATGGGGTCAACCCTTCAGGGTGTGGGAGAACTGTGAGGAAGTTGTCCCAACCGACGTGCTGACCACGTGATTCAGGAATGGCCACGTGAACGAGGTGACCAGTCCAGGCGATGTTGGTGAAACCGAACAGCACTGCGAGGTGATGATTCATCATCGCCTCAGCGTTCTTGAACCACGCCAGCGAAGGACGGAACTTTGGCTGTAAATGCAGCCAACCACCGAACAAGAGCCAAGCAACCAGGATGTCAATGAAGATGGCGCCCTGGTAAAGCTCTGTATTGGTGCGCATTCCGATGGTGTACCACCAGTGGTACAAACCGGAATAGCAAATGTTTACTGGACGGGAAGCACCCGCTTGAGTCAAAGCATCAGTGATGCCTTGACCGAAGTGAGGATCCCAAATTGCGTGGGCAATCGGTTGAACATTTTGTGGGTCGGCGACCCACTGTTCGAAGTTGCCCTGCCAGGCGATATGGAACAGGTTTCCTGCAACCCATAGGCCAATAACAGCCAGATGACCGAAATGGGTAGAGAACAGCTTTTGGTAAAGCCGTTCTTCGGTCATGCCGTCGTGGCTCTCGAAGTCGTGAGCCGTGGCTATGCCGTACCAAATACGGCGGGTTGTAGGGTCCTGTGCCAGACCCTGGCTGAACGAAGGAAATTTCGTTGCCATGTGGGGAAAGGTCAGGAAAGGTCAGCCGAGCCCAAGAAGGCGGGCATGGAAGAAGGCCCAGGTGGTCACAATGCCACCAAACAGGAAGTGGGTTACACCAACTGCGCGGCCCTGCGTAATCGAAAGTGCCCGGGGCTGGATGGTGGGAGCAAGCTTGAGCTTGTTATGAGCCCAGATAATGGATTCAAATAGCTCCTGCCAGTAGCCACGGCCGCTGAACAAGAACATCAAGCTAAAGGCCCACACGAAGTGGCCACCAAGGAATAGCAGGCCATAGCCGCTGAGGCCAGTGCCGTAGCTCGTGAGCACCTGTGAGGACTGAGCCCAGAGGAAGTCACGGAACCAACCATTCACAGTGATGGCGCTTTGAGCAAAGTTGCCAGAAACGAGATGAGTCACACTCCCGTCTGAATTAACAGTGCCCCATACATCGCTTTGCATCTTCCACGAGAAGTAGAAGATCACCATCGAGAGGGAGTTGTACATCCAGAACAGGCCTAGGAACACGTGGTCCCAAGAGGAAACCTGGCAGGTACCACCACGACCTGGGCCATCGCAAGAGAAGCGGAAGCCAAGATTTGCCTTGTCAGGAACAAGACGGGAACTGCGGGCAAAAAGCACACCCTTGAGAAGGATGAGGCAAGTTACGTGAATGGTGAAGGCATGGATGTGGTGAATCATCAAGTCGGCTGTTCCCAAGGGAATAGCCATCAGAGCCACCTTGCCGCCTACTGCTACAACACTTCCGTTGAACACATCACTAACTGCACCTGGCAGACCTGTAGTCGTGCCAACCACAGCTGATGTGCCAATTGAAGACGCCCAAAGGCTTTGGATCCACTGAGCTAAGACAGGCTGCAACTGGATTGCAGAGTCGCTGAACATGTCTTGGGAACGACCCAAAGCACGCATGCTGTCGTTGTGTATATAAAGGCCGAAGCTATGGAAGCCAAGGAACATACACACCCAGTTGAGGTGACTGATAATGGCGTCCCGCGCCTTGAACATGCGGTCAAGCACGTTATCGACGTGCACTGAGACGTCATAGTCACGAATGACTGCGATGCCAGCGTGAGCGGCTGCTCCGCAAATCATCAAGCCACCAATCCACATGTGGTGTGTGAATAGCCCAAGAACCGTTGGGTAATCAGTCGCTAGGTATGGATATGGAGGCAGAGAATACATGTGGTGTGCAACCACGATGCTTCCTGAACCAATGCAGGCCAAGTTCACTGCCAGCTGAGCATGCCAGCTATTGGATAGGAACTCAAAGAGACCTTTGTGACCATTGGGAGCTGGGAATAACAGGGGGTCACCCTTTACGTTCCCCATGATCTCTTTCATGCTGTGGCCGATACCGAATCTTGAGCGGTATACATGACCTCCAAACATCAAAAAGACCGCCCATGCCAAATGGTGATGAGCAACATCAGTACTCCATAGAGCACCAGTTACAGGATTCACTCCTCCGTTGTTGGTGAGAAAATCACTAAAGGCCCACCAATTAGCCGAGAAGAAATTCCCGACGCCTGAAGCAAGACCTGGATAAATCTGGCCAACGAGATCAGCGTTGTAGAGCTCGTGTGGCAGAGGGATATCCGCTGCAGTGGCGATGGTCTTGCCATCAAGCACCATTGGAGTGCCTGCATCTATGGCATCCAAAAGGGCGTTGGTGGGGTTGGCCACATGGATCAAGTGACCTGTCCAACCAAGAGAGCCCAAGCCAAACAGACCAATCTGATGGTGCTGAAGCATCGACTCAATCTTCTTAAACCACTCCAGCTTTGGAGCTGCTTTGTGGTAGTGGAAGATTCCGCCATGGAGTACCAGGGCAGCCATGATTAGGGCACCAGTTGCCAGAGCCATGAGCTCCGTCTCACTGGTGATGCCCCAGGCCCTCCACATTTGGAAAATGCCGGAGGTGATCTGAATGCCGTTAAAACCGGCACCCATATCAGCATTCATGATTTCTTGACCGACGATTGGCCAAACGACCTGCGCACTTGCTTTCACGTGCGTGGGGTCGGCTAGCCAGCCGGAGTAGTT
This sequence comes from Prochlorococcus marinus str. MIT 9313, assembly GCF_000011485.1. Classification (NCBI taxonomy): domain Bacteria; kingdom Bacillati; phylum Cyanobacteriota; class Cyanophyceae; order Synechococcales; family Prochlorococcaceae; genus Prochlorococcus; species Prochlorococcus marinus. Next base: position 1,864,067 of record NC_005071.1, read on the forward strand.
GGAGAAGCGGGCACCGTGGAAGAAGGCACCGCTCATCCAGATAAACACTATGGCCAAATGGCCGAAGTGCGCCGAAAAGATCTTCCGGCTGGTTTCTTCCAGATCCCCAATGTGGGTATCGAAGTCGTGGGCGTCAGCGTGGAGGTTCCAAATCCAGGTTGTGGAGTTTGGTCCTTTAGCGAGGCTTTTCGAGAAAAATCCGGGTTGTTCGAATTTTTCAAAGTCGGCTGGAACGTGGTCCCGGTCGACTGGTTGATCGTAAATGGGCTTCGCTTTTTCCCCACGCTCTGGTGGGCTGATGGTCATCGAGAGGTTCCTCGAGGGACGGGATCGAGGTGGAGGTCCACCCCTTCGACAGGCCCATGGGCTTGCCGGGGCCCCGGAGACACCACCACCGAAGTGGTGCTGATACCGGGCGCCAGCACAAGTCGAAAGTCGAAACTCAGACTCACACTGGAGCTATGGGCCCCTACAAGGGGACCGCTTCAAGCAGCATAAAGCTGAGCACCACTCACTACGACAGCAAGTAACAAATGTTCTATCCGCTCGCTAATCAGTGGGGGCCTGGCGTCTGCAGAAGGGCCACTGACAGAAGCGGATCATTAATACACGTAAGTTTACAACTCCAAAAGAAGCAAATTTTCAACGCTAATTAACATAAATCAATCAACTAATCCAACACTGCCGCCTTGCAAGGAGTTGCCACGCTTTTACCCACACCGGGTGGCTGCCCAGAATGACCAAATCTTGCCTCCCTCCAATGCCGCTTTCGAGCCGGCGTCAGCAATTCAATCTGTCGTTATGGCATGGGAAGGCCATGCGCCTATTGCAAGGCCTGGTGTTGGTTGTGCTGCTGAGCATCTCTGGGCTCTCTCCCGCACAAGCCCTGCCAGGCTGGCCCTTTAACAACCAAAACAAGGAACGTTCAACAACGCAATCCTTACGCGTGCCAGCGCCAACTGGAACTCTGCAAGAGATTGCCCCACCAGGGGCAGTACAACAACTGCGAGAGCAACTCGCCAAGCATCACCCCCAACTGAGCCTGGAAAGCCCAACAGAAGGGACAGTGCTTAAGAAGGATGGGAGCTGGGAGCTCTTGCTCAATTTGAAGGACTGGCCACTGACCAACGATCCAGAACTAGGCCTCGGTGCCCATGTTGTGGTGCAACTTGATGAGAATCCACCACTCCGCATTAGCGAAGCAGATGGTGGCCAACTGCGTATTGCGATGGAAGGCCTGCAGCCTGGAAGTCACAGACTCAGCGCCTACGCCGCTTATCCATGGGGCGAAGCTGTAAAGGATCCCAAGGCCAGCCTGCAATGGCGGCTGCATCAGCTTCAACCTCTGAAAAAAACTCAACCGACAGAAGATGAGCCTTGGTTCGTCACCGTTAGCCCCTCAGAACTCAGCAACAGTGAACCCCTTCTATTGGACTGGTTGATCTGGAATGCTCCCATTCAGAACCTTAAAGAAGGCGATGGCCGCTGGCGACTCCAAGTGAGTGTGAATGGTGAAAGTTTCCAAATCACTCACCAAGACGCCATTTGGATCAAGGGCCTGCCCTCAGGATCAGGCCCCATTAGCGTTCAAACAGAGATGCTCGACGGCTTGGGCAAGCCAATTAATCCAGTATTCAACAACCAACTGAGGATTGTTCAGACCAGCGAAGCAGTCAAGCCAGTTTGGATGCAGGCAACGCTGACAAATCAGCAAGTAGCAAGGCTCTTAGGGGAACCCCAGCCAGAAGAAGACCAGCCTTTGGCTGATCAAACCCCTCAAGACAAATCAAAAGCCCCGCAAATCTCGATACTTGACAACGCATCAGAACCAAAACCTATCCAAGACGAACTTTCTGATCCGTCTGCAAAACAGGAGTTAGCGCTCTCCAGTGAACCCGAGACAGAGCTCGAGTCTGGAGCCGAACTAAAGCCAGAAGCCGAACCAGAATCTGATCTCAATCCAACCCCTGATCTAGAACCAAACCCTGATCCAGACTCTGCTCTCAAGCCAACTCCTGATCTAGAACCAAACCCTGATCCAGACTCTGCTCTCAAGCCAACTCCTGATCTAGAACCAAATCCTGATCCAGACTCTGCTCTCGAGCCAACTCTTGATCTAGAACCAAACCCTGATCCAGACTCTGCTCTCAAGCCAACTCCTGATCTAGAACCAAATCCTGATCCAGACTCTGCTCTCGAGCCAACTCCTGATCTAGAACCAAACCCTGATCCAGACTCTGCTCTCGAGCCAACTCCTGATCTAGAACCAAACGCCGAACTAGAGCCAAAACTCAAAGCAGACGCTGCCCAAGCCTCCCCAGCACCCAATTCCCAAACCCCTTGGCCAACCCTTGATTGATCCAAAAGCATGCTTTAACGCTCATGCCTAGATCAAATAAAAGGAAACAGCCTCCAACGTTCCCCTTGGCCAACCTGCCCTGACCCATCCCGACGCACCTAGCCCCGCTCTGCGCCTGGCTCTTGGTCTCTCTGTCAGCGCCTGGCCCCTTTTGCAAAGGCTTGCAAGACGCCACCAGGTGGATCAACTGGCCCTTACCCCGCGTGCAGCAAACACTCTCGAGGAAACACCTCAAAGCCTTGTAGTTGGCCCCGCCAGCGAAGTGCTGAGCAGAAACTGGCAGCCAAACGGGGTCTTGCTCATCGTGGGTGCTATCGGCGCCGTGACTCGCTTAATTGCTCCATTACTCATTGGGAAGGACAAAGATCCCGCCGTGATCGTCCTTGATGCCCATGGCAAACACGTCGTGCCATTGCTGGGCGGTCACCAGGCGGGCGCAGAACAACTTGCCATGGAACTGGCCGCAGAGCTAGGCGGCCATGCTGTACTCACCGGAGACGCCAATAGCCAAAACCGCTTGGCCCTCGATAGTTTTGGCAAAGGCTGGGGCTGGCGACGTAGCGGCAGCCGCGAGAACTGGAATCAGTTGATGCTGACCCAAGCCCAAGGGGGGAAGCTTTTGCTTCTGCAGCATTCTGGTGCGACGTTTTGGCAAACAACTGCTGCTGCACAAGACGTTTTTGATGCCAATGCCAATGCTGATCAGGCTCGGCCAGCCGAGCTAACCATCGGCCCACAAAGCAGCATGTCTTGCAGCTGGCATCCCGCCAGTCTATGGATTGGAATTGGCTGCGAACGCGACACAAGCCTGAGCCTGCTTGAGCGCGCCGTGGCAGCTGCCCTGGCAGAGGCAGGCCTTGCCCCAGAGGCAGTAGCAGGCCTTGCCAGCATTGACCGAAAGGCCGATGAAACCGCTCTGCTCGCTCTCGCGCAAGCAAAGGACTGGCCTGTGCGCTTCTTCAACGCTGATGCCCTCGCAGAAGTTGACGTACCCACACCTTCTGCTGTGGTAGCAAAAGCTATGGGCACCTCTTCCGTGGCCGAAGCAGCAGCACTACTCGCAGCTAGCAACAAAAGCACTTTGCTGCTAACCAAACAGATTCACCACGCCCAAAACGCTGAACATGGTGCTACCACCATCGCCATCAGCGAAGCCAATCAACCTTTTGCACCCCAAAGAGGCGAATTGCATCTGATCGGAAGCGGTCCTGGAGATTTGGCCTTTCTCACCCACGATGCCCGTGCAGCACTAGCCCGCAGTGCCATATGGGTTGGATACGACCTCTACCTCGATCTACTGGAACCGTTGCGCCGCCCAGATCAAGCCCGTCTGGACGGGCAACTCACTCGCGAACGGGATCGCTGCCTTAAGGCCCTGGAGCTAGCCCAACAGGGAGCTCGAGTCGCCTTGATCTCTTCAGGAGACAGTGGCATCTACGGCATGGCCGGCCTAGCCCTGGAACTATGGCTCACACAACCCCCTAGTGATCGGCCACAATTTCAGGTGCATCCAGGCCTCTCAGCCCTGCAATTAGCCGCCGCCAAGGTAGGTGCCCCTCTGATGCACGATTTCTGCAGCGTGAGTCTCAGCGATCGCCTCACTCCCTGGTCAAAGATTGAAACCCGCCTGAAAAGTGCAGCCAGCGGAGATTTCGTGGTAGCCCTTTACAACCCACGCTCTCAAGAACGCGACTGGCAGCTGACGCGTGCCATTGAACTCTTGCTGGAGCATCGAGCCCCCAGCACGCCAGTGGTCGTAGCACGTCAACTTGGACGAGCGCAGGAAGACATACAGCTGCACACACTGCAGACGCTGCCAGTCAAAGAGATCGACATGCTCACGATTGTGCTAATCGGCAATAGCAGCAGTCGTTTGCAAGACAATCATGTGGTGACACCAAGGGGATACCCCGGAGCCGAACTGGCTTGAAAACATGTCAACTTCAATCAAGCTGAACGTTGTTTCAAGGCATCTCTGAATTGATAGGGCACTTTTTAGCGAGGCGGAAAAAGAAAGCGTGAAAGCAACTTCAGCTCCCGCCCCTGCATACCCATTAGACCCCAGCGAACACTCCAAGGGGCGCTAACAAACATGTTCACCATGGCAGCGACCAATTCCCGCAAGCTAAGAGTGTTGGTCAAAAAGCCGTACCATTCTTCGCTCGGCAAAGCAAAGAAACTGACAAAGAAATCACGCAGTTGGGGCTCTTTAAAACGCATCAGCTTCTCAAGGCCAAATTGATAAAGAGCATGCTTACGGCGCAACTCCTTGGGCCAAAGAGTCTCCCAACCTGCAGCCGCGAGCACCGCCGGCCCCGCCCCTGGATCGGCCATGGCTTCAGCCACAGCCTTTGCAACATAAGGTGCGCGGCGCAGCATGCTGCCCACCAAATAGCCCGAAGCAGGGTGCACCATCGCCGCCGAGCCGCCGAAACCAAGCAGCGGTTGCTGCCGGTCAGGCAGAGGCAAATTCATCGGCAGGAAATAACCAAGCTCCTCGTGCTGCAATTCAGTGATCGTTAAGCCTTGATGAGCCAATCGCCGCTCCAAGCGTGAACGCAGGGTTTCTAATGACACCGGAGGCGCGAGCCCTAGCGATGTTTCCTCTAAGAAGAAGCATCCCCCACCAAAGTCCATGGCATAAAGAAACGTGGGTGGCTCAGCTTTCTCCGCAGGGCTCAGATGATCACAGCGGTAGTCCATCAACACAAACTGGCCAGGCTCCACTGGGGGCTTATTGAAACGTCCCACCACGCCAAAGCAGGTCTGAACCGCCACCGGCCCATGATCTACATGACGCAGAAATACCGGCTTATAGCCAGTTGCATCAACCACCAAACGAGCTTGCAGCTCAACACCTTCGGCGGTGGTCACAGTACTAACGGTGGCATCAACAGCAAAATCAGTTGCAAGACCTTGATGCCAAGTCAAACCAGCAGCTTCGCATTGCTGCAACCAATGTTCCTGGAGCTTGATCTTGTCGAATAGGCCGTAATCCCGATGATGAGGACTTGGCCGATTCTCGTCAGCATTGGGGTCAGAGGCGCCTGGGCCAAAAAAACTCACTGTGTTCGACCAGCGGTGCTCGAGCAGGTGCCCCATATCAAAGGCATCCACCTCTTCACCCCAAATGCCATAGGTATATGGCCATGGCTCGCGAGGATTGCCAACCGTCAGTGCTGAGACCTGTAAACCCTCCTTGCCCAAGGCTGCAGCAATGGCCAGGGCCGCCGGACCAGCACCAAGCACCAAGACATCCACCACTGCCTCTGTCACTGTCTCACCAGAACAATTGGTTGGGCATAAGCCACCAGCAAAGGCATTAGTAGACAGCGATAGACGTTGTTGCTCTCGTCAACCACCACTGCCAGGGATCGTCTCTTAAAAAGAGACTACCGCCCCTGGCGATAGTGATTTAAACGACATAGCTTTCTCGTGACGTTGCAACATCGTTTAAAGAGCAATCCTCTTGATACCGCAGGCGCTCAGCGACAAGGCTTCATAACATTGGTCATTGCGATAGCCATTTGCTCATCCTTTGAGACGTATTCAATAGGAGTGTCAGACACAACAGCTTGAGCAGCACGATCCAGTGGATAGAGCCCCAATAGGCCACCCTTCCTAAAGGCTCCCAACCAATGCACCGACCACTCCACACGACAAGAAACAAGATAAATCGGCCGACCGTGGTCTACAGCCATGCGTGGATTTAGAACAAAAAGAACAGCCGCAAATGCCACTACGGCAAGCAAAATGACTGGCTTCATCACTTCAAATTTCCCTTAAGCCTTGAACCTCCATTCCAAAAGTCAAGCAGCCTACGCATGTTTTCCTTGACCTAGGCATTAATAATCCATCAATAGCCTTCCCAGGGTTTACTCATGCATCCCATTGGCAGGCCTTAAGAATGATCAGAGAACTAATTGATATCAATTGTCGAAGGGATTACCTCGGACTAAAGCAACGATCAATCGGGATGACAGGATTCGAACCTGCGGCCCCTTCGTCCCGAACGAAGTGCGCTACCAAGCTGCGCTACATCCCGATAGGCTCACTGTAGAAGGTGAAGTCGCCTGGAACTGCTGCTGCCAGTGGGTTCCTGAACTGCTCTCATGACTGGAAAAGCCTTACTGAAACCCCACTGGTTGCGCGTCAAGGCTCCACAACAGCAACGCATCGGCGAGGTAGCCGAGCTGCTGAAGGGCCTCAATCTCAAGACGGTGTGTCAAGAAGCCAGCTGCCCGAATATCGGGGAGTGCTTCGCAGGAGGAACTGCCACCTTCTTGATCATGGGGCCGGGCTGCACCCGCGCTTGCCCTTACTGCGACATCGACTTTGACAAAAGCCCACGCTCCCTAGACCCCACTGAGCCAGAGCGCCTAAGCGAAGCGGTGGCTCAGATGAACCTTCGTCATGTTGTCATCACTTCAGTTAACCGTGATGACCTCAGCGACGGGGGAGCCAGTCAATTCGTCGCATGCATCGAGGCCATTCGCCAACGTTCTCCCCTAACCACAATTGAGCTGCTAATTCCTGATTTCAACGGCAATTGGGATGCCCTCGCCAAGGTAATGGGAGCAGCTCCGGAGGTGCTCAACCACAACATTGAGACCGTCCCCCGGCTCTACAAACGGGCTCGTCCACAAGCTGACTACATGCGATCTCTTGAGCTGTTGTATCAAGTGCGGCAAGGCTGGCCGAAGGTCTATAGCAAGTCCGGCCTGATGGTGGGGCTAGGTGAAACAGATGCTGAGGTAATTGAGGTCCTAGAGGATCTACGCCGTCACCGAGTCGACATAGTGACCATCGGCCAATACCTATCGCCAAGCCCAAAACATCTTCCAGTCGATCGCTTTGTGACACCAGAACAGTTCGAATATTTCCGCTCTATGGGGGAAACTGAGCTGGGGTTCCTGCAAGTGGTTAGTACCCCTCTCACACGCAGCAGCTACCACGCCGGCGAGGTCCAGCGGCTGATGGCCGCCCACCCACGCTGAACTCAAGCCATGAGCTCCCCACACAGAGGGATCCACTGCTGCAGATCCCATTTAACTAAACCCTCAACAATCATCGGGTCCTGTTCGACTAAGCGTTTGGCTGCTTCAAAGGAGTCTGCCTGCAGCACCAACAACCCTCCACCTCCTGGTCGTTGTTCAGCATCAACCAAAAAACCACTCGAAACCTTGACACCTTCGGAGCGCAAAACCTTGATCCATTCATGGTGGGCAGCTAAGTAAGTCTGCCGCTGCTCTGGCAAAAGGGTCAAAGTCTGCGCCGTAAACTTCTCGGTTTTGATAAACCAAGGCATTCATCAGGCTGCAACTTTCTCAAGCAAAGTTAAACCAACATTGACCTTTTCACTAGGTGGAACAAGCACCTTAAAAAGTGCTTTCCAACTGATCCAGTTGGCCAAAATCGCCTTGGCTTTTGTACTGCCGGTCTGCGCGAGATGGGCTTCGAGCAGTGTCTTGAGAATGGCTTCCTGCTCAATAGTGGTTAGCAAGCAGATCTCAACAATCTCTTTGTTGACCCGATCGCTCACCATTCCCTGCTCATCCAGCAGGAACGTCACACCACCGGTCATCCCTGCCCCAACATTGCGGCCAGTTGATCCCAACACCACCACCACCCCACCGGTCATGTATTCACAGCAATGATCCCCCGCACCTTCAACAACAGCCTGCACACCGCTATTGCGCACAGCAAAACGCTCGCCAGCCCTACCTAAAGCAAACAACTCTCCACCGGTCGCGCCATACAGGCAAGTGTTGCCCAAAATCACCTGGCTGCCGCTTTGATCTGCACTCGAAGGTGGTACCAGTGTGATCCGACCACCATTCATGCCTTTACCGACATAATCATTGGCCTCACCCTCCAAGCGCACATTCACCCCCTGCAGCAGAAATGCCGCAAAACTCTGACCGGCAGCCCCCTCAAAGGAGAGATCGAACTGACCTCGAAAACCTTTGTTGCCATGGCGTTCAGCTATCTCACCAGAAATCCGTGCACAAACGCTGCGATCCGTGTTGACGATCGCGAGATTGCGGGCGATATGACCATGGCTATCGATCGCTGCCATCAGCTCGGCATCAGCAAGCAGCTGATCCTCGAGGATCGGTCCATTGTCATGGGCCTTGGCGTCATGAATCAACCAAGCCCGATCAACGGCCCCCGGAATCGGATCCAACAAGCAAGAAAGATCAAGGGTTTGGGTCTTCACCAAGTTGAGGCTGCGAGGCTCAAGCAGCTCTGTGCGACCAATGAGATCCTCAAGCCGAGCCACACCGAGCACACTCATCAGCTGGCGCACCTCCTCAGCTACAAACAGAAAGAAGTTGACAACATGCTCCGGGACACCTGGGAAGCGCTTGCGTAAGCCCTCCTGCTGGGTAGCAACCCCCACAGGACACTTGTTGGTATGACAGACGCGAGCCATGATGCAGCCCTCGGCAATCATCGCGACTGAGCCGAAACCATATTCCTCAGCACCAAGCAAGGCGGCGATCACCACGTCCCAACCAGTCTTAAGACCACCATCAGCGCGCAATAACACACGATCACGCAAGCCATTTTCAAGCAGTGAACGGTGTACCTCGGTGAGACCTAACTCCCAAGGGCTTCCAGCGTGCTTAATCGAACTCAGAGGCGATGCGCCTGTACCACCGTCATGACCAGAGATCTGAATCACATCTGCCTTGGCCTTCGCCACTCCAGCAGCAATCGTGCCAATGCCAATCTCAGCAACCAGCTTCACGCTCACCTTGGCAGCAGGGTGAACCTGATGCAGATCGTGAATCAACTGGGCCAAATCCTCAATTGAATAGATGTCGTGATGGGGAGGTGGCGAGATCAGCGCCACACCAGCCTTGCTATTACGCAACTTGGCGATGTAAGGATCAACTTTTTGACCCGGCAACTGACCTCCCTCACCAGGCTTTGCCCCTTGAGCCACCTTGATCTCAAGTTGCTTACCGCTCCGCAAATATTCCGGCGTCACACCAAAGCGACCAGAGGCGACCTGCTTAATCGCAGAGCAAGCCGTATCGCCATTGCGCAAACCCTTGATGCTGGGCAGGGTTTCTGAACGACTCTCAAGATCGACATCATCAAGGATCTTGAATCGAGCTGGATCTTCTCCTCCTTCGCCACTGTTGCTCTTCCCACCGATACGGTTCATCGCCACGGCAAGCACCTCGTGAGCCTCGCGCGATAGGGCGCCAAGACTCATTCCACCAGTACAAAAACGTGCGCAAATGGATTCAACACTTTCAACCTGATCTAACGGGAGGGGTGTAGGGGCTAAGCGAAACGTCAGCAGGTCGCGCAGGGCAGTAGCAGGCCGATTCTCCAGCAGGTTCTTGTAGGTAGAGAAGTGGTCGTAGCCCGGCCCAGCCCTCACGGCCGCATGCAGGGCCTTAGACATGTCCGGAGTGTTGAGATGAAATTCACCGCCACTGCGATATTGCACAAAGCCCATGAACTCGAGCTTGGTGCGATCCAATTCAGGAAATGCCTTGGCATGGAAGATGAGGGTCTCGCTAGCCAAGTCATTGAGACTGAGTCCAGCGACTCGACTGGTCGTGCCCTTAAAAGCCAGCTCAATTAAATCGGCACCGATACCAATCGCCTCAAAAATCTGAGCGCCGTGGTAACTAGCAAGTAAGGAAATACCGATCTTGGAGAGGATCTTGCGCAGGCCATCTTCCTGCGCCTTACGGACGTTGGCCTGGGCCTGATCAATGGTCAGCGCTGGCAATTTGCCGGTTTCAATCAGTTTCTGAGTACGAGGATGCTGCCACCAATGCCGCGTAGTCTCCCAAGTAAGCCAAGGGCACACAGCGCTAGCGCCATAGCCGATTAGACAGGCCAGATGATGGGTACTCCAGCACTGTGCCGTGTCGACCACCAAGGAAGCATTCAGCCGCAAACCCTGCTTCAGCAAGTGGTGATGCACTGCACCAACCGCTAGCAGCGGTGGAATGTAGGTGGTGCTAGCAACAACCCCGCGGTCGGAAAGCACCACGATCTGGCTGCCATCGCGCACAGCATCCGCTGCTTCAACGCAGAGCCGTTTAAGAGAATCCCCCAAACCGCTAGGCCCATAATGAACGGGCAGCAAAGTGGAGAGTGTGGTCGTGGGAAACTCAAGCTGACCACAAGCTGCAAGTTCCGCCTCATTGAGAATCGGAGTCTCAAGATGAATCAACGAAGCCGCCGCTGCCTCAGGCTTGAGGGGAGAACCACGCTTTCCCAGATGCATCTCGAGACTCATCACCAACTTTTCCCGCAAGGGATCAATCGGCGGGTTCGTGACCTGCGCAAAGCGCTGTTTGAAGTAGTCGTATAGGAGGTGGGGCTTATCGGAGAGCACCGCCAATGGGATGTCATCACCCATGCAAAAAGTGGGTTCTTTGGCCCCAGCCGCCATTGAATCGATGATTAACTCCAAATCCTCAGCAGTGAAACCGAAGGCTGTCTGCTGCTGAAGCAGTTCCAGATCTCCCAGTTGAGAATCCTGCTGCCAAGACTTTTGACCAAGCTTGCAACGATTTTGACTGAGCCATTCGCCATAGGGATATCGGCCAGCAACCTCCTGCTTGACATCCCAATTGCGCAGCAATCGACCCTTTTCAAGATCAACCGCCAACATCTGCCCAGGGCCAAGGCGTCCCTTCTCGATGATGCGGCTTTCCTCAAGCTCAACCACACCAGTTTCTGAACCCATCACCACCAAGCCATCACTGGTGATGCAATAGCGGGCCGGGCGTAAGCCATTGCGATCGAGGCTGGCACCAACACTGCGACCATCTGAGAACACAAGCAAGGCTGGGCCATCCCAGGGCTCTTGCGTGCACGCGGAATACTCATAAAAAGCCTGAATTTCTGGCTTGTCAGCCAGCTCTGGCTGTTCCCGGAAGGCCTCAGGAACCAAGGTCAGCAAGCTGTCAACAATCGGGCGACCACTGCGTACAAGCAGCTCCAGAGTCGCGTCAAGGTTGGCGGAATCACTAAAAGCTGCATTAACAACCGGTTTTAGATCAGCCGCATCAACACCCCAAACGCTATCTAGGTTGACTTCAGTGGCCCTAGCCCAATTCAGGTTGCCCAACAACGTATTGATTTCACCGTTATGACCGAGCAAACGCATCGGCTGGGCGAGTGGCCAACGGGGCAACGTATTGGTGCTGAAGCGGCGGTGATAAACCGCAAAAGAAACCTCAAAGCGAGGGTCGCGGAGATCGGCATAAAACGCCGCAAGCACCTCGGAGCGCACCATGCCTTTGTAAACGACTGTGCGACTACTGAGTGACGCCACGTAGAGATCATTGGCATGCTCTCCCCAGGCCTGCCGAGCACGATCTCCGATACGCCGCCGCAATCGAAATAACAACGCCTCCAACGCATCACCTGGCTGAGATCCCTGCACCAGCCACTGCTCGATAACCGGCGCTGTATCACGGGCGAGGGGACCCAACACCGCCACATCCACAGGGACTTCTCGCCATCCTCTGGACCTGAGACCAAGGGACTCGGCCTCCTGCTCGCAAAAGCAACGTGCTTCTGCGCGACGTGCAGCATCTCGAGGCATAAACAACATGCCCAGCCCACAAGGATGGTTTGCAGATTCCACTGCCGACCACACGGTCTCAAGATAGCTCCAGGGAATAGCGCAAAGCAGACCTGCTCCATCTCCGGAATCCGCATCACCTCCGCAACCACCACGATGTTCCATGCAGTTCAGGGCCCGAAGTGCCTGCTGCAAAATCCAATTGCTAGCTACCCCATCAATTTGAGCCAAGAAACCAACGCCACATGCATCCTTTTCGCCAACCACGGCCGTAGGCGCGCTGCTGTCGCAATAGGGCCAATTGGAGCGACGGTGATCCTGAGACATAACCTTCAGCCAAACTATTTTCCTGCACCGCAGTGGACTGCGTTCACAGTGAAAAGCTCAATCAGTGATCCTAGGCAGGCGCCCTCCTCTAAGACTTAGACGAATGAGAGGACTAGCGTCGAAATCATGGTTTCTCCTCCTCCCCCACCTCCCACTGTTGAGGTAAGAGCCGCGAACTTATTTGTTGGTGATCGCCTCAACATCGATGGTCAGTTAATCGAGGCCCCTTGGCGCTGGAGAGGCCATAGGGATGGCACTGCAAACCAGCTCTGGCTTCCCCTGGATCTACTGGTCGGACGTTTTGGCTTCCGCAGGTCCACCCAGCCAAACGGACAGCAATTGCAATGGTATGGAAGCAAAGCCTCTCTGAAATCCCTCCCACAAATCACACTTCAAGATGAAGTGGCATTGAATGTGGCCGAATGGCTCACGACGACAGGAGTCAAGATCAAGCGGAAAAGCAAGACCCTTCACGTTGAACTGCCAACACCACGCCTCAAAGGTCTTCGGCAGGGCAAGGGCAGCAATTCAAATCGTCTGGTGCTTGACCTAAGCGGTCCGGCGCTCGTGCAAAGCCTTGACAACAATCTCCTTCTTAATCTTCAGGCCACCGTCCAGCAGCGTAGGCAGATGAAGGCATTAGGCCTGATGCCCAAGCAGCAGCGCAATGGCCTAATGCTCATCGGTCAGGCAGAAGCCCTAAGCAGCCTCACCCTGGACAAACCCTGGCGCATTGTCTTGGACGGTATTGGCAAGCACAGCAACGCAACAAATCTGCGCTCACCACTGCTCAATCCATCCATCCAGGCCCTCATCCAGCGCGGCCTGATCTTCGACACAAAAGTGGTGAACGTTGGGGTCAAACCATTGCAAATCACCAGGGTCGGTACAAATCTGTCAAAGCAAGGTCTGCTCCTCAGGCCTCTGCCGCAAATTAACCATCAACAAGGCCTGCGTTTTCTCAACCACTTAGCCCAACCTGCAGACGCTCTGATCGCCATCAACGGGGGTTTCTTCAATCGAGTGCGCCAGTTGCCCCTAGGGGCCTTAAGACGAGATGGCAGATGGTTTTCAGGCCCCATCCTCAATCGAGGGGCAATCGGCTGGGGCCCTACAGGACATCTATCCTTCGGCCGCCTGCAACTTCAACAAGAACTTCAAGGTTCTAAAGGGCAGAGATGGAATCTTGAAACCTTGAATAGTGGCTATGTGCAGCGAGGCCTGAGTCGTTACACCAGAGCCTGGGGGCCTATCTACCAAGCCCTCAGCGGAGAAGAAAAAGCAATGATGATCATCAATGGGCGAGTCGTACAGAGCTTCCAACAAGTGCAGCTGGCCCGGGGGGTTCCTCTGAGCAAGGATGGGGATCTGGTCGTAGCCAGAGGAGGCTTCCCTTTACCGGCGGCGACTGGTGAAACAGTGGTCATAAGGATGAAAGCATCACATCCTCTTGGCGAACTGCCTCAAGTGCTTGGTGGTGGTCCATTGCTGCTGCAAAACGGGCGGGTGGTTCTGTCTGGAAGACAAGAAGGCTTCAGCCCAAGCTTTCTATCCCTTGCTGCTCCCCGCAGTGTGGTGGGCCAAGGTGGTGGCAAGCTCTGGCTACTCACTCTCAAAGGGGCCAGGGGCAGCGATCCAACCCTGCTGGAGACAAGCCTAGCCCTGCAACAACTGGGGATCAGAGACGGCCTGAACTTAGATGGAGGCAGTTCAACGTCCCTGTTGGTAGCGAATCAATTGGTTGTAACAGGTCGAGGCACACCCCCCAGAATCCACAACGGCCTTGGCCTCATTTTGCGCCACCACAAAGGCAATCCTAAAAAAGCTAATGAGCCTCATAAAAATGCCAGAGGTCAGGAGCGAATCGCCAACAAATAATTAACGAGATCAAGCTTGGCATCTCGCCCAACACAACAGAAGCACTGCAAGGGCCCATGCCTCCCTGATCACCACATCCTCCATCGCTTTTAAGATTAAATTTCAAATACGTATTGGTTGCAGAGCTGCTTTATTCGCAATCGATTCCGTCTGATCATCAATCAGGCAAGCCGAAACGGTATGGTGGTTGATTGTGGAATCAGGTCGGATCTCCGACCAAATGCCGACCTTCGATGCCAACCATCCAACAGCTGATCCGAACTGAGCGTCAGCACCTGACTCGCAAGACAAAATCTCCTGCGCTGCGCGCTTGTCCAGAGCGACGTGGTGTTTGCACACGGGTCTACACCTCCACACCTAAAAAGCCCAACTCAGCCCTACGCAAAGTTGCGCGCGTGCGCCTTACCTCAGGTTTTGAGGTCACGGCCTACATCCCAGGCATCGGCCACAACCTCCAGGAACACTCTGTGGTGCTCATCCGCGGCGGCAGAGTCAAAGATCTCCCTGGGGTGAGATATCACATCATCCGCGGAACTCTGGACACTGCAGGTGTCAAGGATCGCAGTCAATCCCGCTCAAAATACGGCGCCAAGGCGTCGAAGCAGGATTAAAGAGCCTCTTCATTAATCTCTCTCCTTATTAGCTCTACCTCCGCCTTCTCCACTCCTAACGGTCTATGTCCCGCCGCAACGCAGCCGAAAAACGCCCAGTCCTGCCGGATCCCCAGTTCAACAACCGACTGGCCACGATGATGATCTCTCGGCTGATGAAGCACGGCAAGAAGTCCACTGCACAACGCATCCTTGCCCAAGCCTTTGGCTTGATTAATGAGCGCACCGGTGGCGACCCGATAGAGCTCTTCGAAACAGCCGTAAAAAACGCCACGCCACTGGTGGAAGTAAGAGCCCGCCGTGTTGGTGGTGCCACATATCAGGTGCCGATGGAAGTACGCCAGGAGCGAGGCACAGCAATGGCCCTGCGCTGGCTGGTGAACTTCTCTCGCGCCCGTAATGGCCGCAGCATGTCCCAAAAACTGGCTGCTGAACTAATGGATGCCGCCAATGAAGCTGGCAGCGCCGTTCGCAAGCGAGAAGAAACCCACAAGATGGCAGAAGCGAACAAAGCTTTCGCCCACTATCGCTACTGAACATGGCCAAGCCCTGACGGCACTGAACCGTTCCAACGGCTGACCTGTAGAGTCGCACCCGCCTTTTAACGCCAAACCCCGGAGAGTTTCCTGTGGCTCGCGCCTTTCCCCTGGAACGCGTCAGAAATATCGGGATTGCCGCCCATATTGACGCCGGCAAAACCACCTGTACGGAACGCATCCTTTTCTATTCCGGTGTGGTTCACAAGATGGGCGAGGTGCATGACGGCGCCGCAGTCACCGACTGGATGGCTCAGGAGCGCGAGCGCGGAATCACCATTACAGCGGCTGCGATCTCGACAACCTGGAACGATCACCGCATCAATATCATTGACACCCCAGGGCACGTTGACTTCACCATTGAAGTGGAGCGCTCGATGCGAGTGCTCGATGGTGTAATCGCCGTGTTTTGTGCGGTAGGTGGCGTGCAACCTCAATCAGAAACCGTCTGGCGGCAAGCCGATCGCTATTCCGTTCCACGGATGGTTTTTGTCAACAAAATGGACCGCACCGGGGCCGACTTCCTCAAGGTTCACGGACAGATCAAGAATCGCCTCAAAGCCAACGCCATCCCAATCCAGCTGCCTATTGGTGCAGAGGGAGATCTCAGCGGCATTATTGACCTCGTTAAAAACAAAGCCTTTATTTATAAGGACGATCTCGGCAAGGAAATCGAAGAAACAGAGATCCCAGACCATATGAAAGAGATTGCAGCTGAATGGCGATCCAAGCTGATGGAATGTGTTGCTGAAACCGACGAAGAACTGATTGAAGTTTTTCTAGAGACAGAAGAACTAAGCGAAGCCCAACTTGCATCAGGCATTCGCGAAGGGGTTCTCAATCACGGCCTAGTACCTTTGCTGTGTGGATCTGCCTTCAAGAACAAGGGCGTTCAACTGCTATTGGATGCAGTGGTGGACTACCTACCCGCTCCTGTTGATGTACCCCCGATTCAAGGTTTACTTCCCAATGGCAAGGAGGCAGTAAGGCCATCCGATGACAACGCACCATTTAGTGCTTTGGCCTTCAAGGTGATGTCGGACCCCTACGGCAAGCTCACCTTCGTGCGTATGTATTCAGGGGTGCTCGAGAAAGGCAGTTATGTGCTGAACTCCACGAAGAACGAGAAAGAACGAATTTCCCGACTGATCATTCTCAAGGCCGATGACCGTGAAGAGGTCGATGCACTACGCGCTGGAGATCTCGGTGCTGTTCTAGGTCTGAAGAACACCACGACAGGCGACACCCTTTGCACGACTGACGATCCAATTGTTCTAGAAACCCTCTACATCCCCGAGCCAGTGATATCGGTGGCTGTTGAGCCCAAAACCAAGGGTGATATGGAAAAACTTTCCAAAGCCCTGCTTTCATTAGCGGAAGAGGATCCCACCTTCCGCGTCAGCACAGACCCTGAGACCAGTCAAACCGTGATTGCTGGTATGGGCGAACTCCACCTTGAAATTCTCGTGGATCGCATGCTGCGAGAATTCAAGGTGGAGGCCAACATCGGCGCTCCTCAGGTCTCCTACAGGGAAACCATTCGTGCCAGCTCTAAAGGCGAGGGCAAGTTTGCCCGTCAAACAGGTGGTAAAGGCCAATACGGCCACGTAGTAATCGAAATGGAGCCAGGCGAACCTGGTTCTGGCTTTGAATTCGTGAACAAGATTGTCGGAGGCATCGTTCCCAAGGAATACATCAAGCCTGCCGAATCAGGCATGCGTGAAACATGCGAATCCGGCGTTATCGCTGGCTATCCGCTCATCGATGTGAAAGTCACCATGGTTGACGGGTCTTACCACGATGTGGACTCATCCGAGATGGCTTTCAAAATCGCCGGATCGATGGCTTTCAAAGATGGCGTCAAGAAGTGCAATCCTGTGCTGCTTGAACCGATGATGAAGGTTGAGGTCGAGATCCCCGAGGATTTCCTCGGTGCGATCATCGGCGATCTGTCCTCCCGGCGAGGTCAGGTTGAAGGCCAGTCCATTGACGATGGACTCTCTAAAGTGCAGTCCAAAGTGCCTCTAGCCGAAATGTTCGGTTACGCCACCCAGCTCCGATCTATGACTCAGGGTCGGGGTATCTTCTCGATGGAGTTCAGCCATTACGAGGAAGTTCCTCGCAACGTTGCTGAAGCCATCATCTCCAAGAATCAGGGCAATTCCTGATCTCTATAACACCCACTTTCCACCCCCCGATTCTTTTACACAATGGCTCGCGAGAAGTTTGAGAGGAACAAGCCTCACGTCAACATTGGCACCATCGGCCATGTCGACCACGGCAAAACAACCCTGACCGCAGCCATCACAAGTGTGCTTGCGAAAAAGGGTCAAGCCAAGGTGCAAGATTACGCCGAGATCGACGGCGCGCCTGAAGAGCGTGAGCGCGGTATCACGATCAACACCGCTCACGTGGAATACGAAACCGATGGCCGTCACTATGCACACGTGGACTGCCCCGGCCACGCGGATTATGTCAAGAACATGATTACCGGTGCGGCCCAGATGGACGGCGCAATCCTTGTTTGCGCAGCAACCGATGGTCCCATGGCTCAAACCAAGGAGCACATCCTTCTTGCCAAGCAGGTGGGCGTGCCTGCACTGGTTGTCGCTCTCAACAAATGCGACATGGTCGACGACGAGGAAATTATCGAACTCGTTGAAATGGAGATCCGTGAACTCCTGAGCAGCTACGACTTCCCTGGTGATGACATCCCCATAGTCCAAGTCTCTGGTCTCAAAGCCATTGAAGGTGAAGCTGAATGGGAAGCAAAGATCGATGAGTTAATGGAGGCAGTTGATGCATCCATTCCAGAGCCCGAGCGAGAAATCGAAAAACCTTTCCTAATGGCCGTAGAGGACGTTTTCTCAATCACTGGTCGTGGCACGGTGGCCACCGGACGAATCGAACGCGGCAAGGTCAAAAAAGGCGAAGAAATTGAAATTGTCGGCATTAGAGACAGCCGCAAGACCACCGTGACCGGTGTGGAAATGTTCCGTAAAGATCTTGACGAAGGCTTGGCTGGAGACAATTGCGGGCTCCTACTTCGCGGCATCGAGAAGGAAGACATCGAGCGTGGCATGGTCCTCGTCAAGCCAGGCTCAATTACACCTCACACTAAATTCGAGGGTCAGGTTTACGTCCTCAAAAAAGAAGAAGGTGGACGCCACACCCCCTTCTTCGCCGGATACCGTCCACAGTTCTACATCCGAACCACTGACGTGACGGGCCAAATTACCGCCTTCACAGCCGAAGACGGCTCCAATGTGGAGATGGTGATGCCAGGCGACAACATCAAAATGACTGGTGAATTGATCTGCCCTGTGGCCATCGAACAGGGCATGCGCTTCGCCATTCGCGAAGGAGGCCGCACCATCGGTGCCGGAGTTGTCTCGAAGATCATCGAATGATCAAGAGTGGGATGATTGGGCCTTTGCCTGGTCATCCCTTAAATTCAAAGCTTCAGCCTGCATGAACGATCAACGTTCAATGCATCCCCAAAGAACCTCGACAATCCATCCCTAACCCCAATACAGGGAAAATCTCCTAAACCTTTCATGTCCACGGCTATCGCTCAGCAGAAGATCCGCATCCGCCTTAAGGCTTTTGACCGTCGCATGTTGGATCTTTCCTGCGACAAAATCATTGAAACAGCCGACAACACTGCCGCGACGGCAATCGGCCCAATCCCTCTTCCCACCAAAAGGAAGATTTACTGCGTGCTTTGCTCCCCCCATGTGGACAAAGACTCACGGGAACACTTCGAAACTCGGACCCATCGACGCATCATCGATATCTACAACCCGTCAGCAAAGACCATCGATGCCCTGATGAAACTCGACCTCCCAAGTGGTGTTGACATTGAAGTGAAACTCTGAAGGTCTTCCAAGAAGTGTGCAGGCTAACTAGGCTTTTAATCTCTCTAGGGCATTATCTGTGACCGACCTGTCCGTCAGGGAGTTGCCTCTCTTCCCTCTGCCGGATGTCGTCTTATTCCCCCAAGAAGTGCTTCCACTGCACATTTTTGAGTCTCGTTACCGAATGATGCTTCAGAGTGTGCTTGAAAGTGATCGGCGTTTTGGTGTGCTGCGCTGGGATCCTCAAACAAAAACAATGGCGAATGTGGGATGTTGCGCAGAGATCCTGCAACACCAAACATCCAAAGACGGACGCAGCAATATCGTCACCCTTGGACAGCAGCGCTTCCGAGTGCTCGATGTGATTAGAGACGCCCCTTTCCGCACTGCCATGGTGAGCTGGATCGAGGATGACCAAATGGATAACCACAGCCAGCTAGAGGAGCTATCAATCAGCGTTGCAAAAGCCCTACACGATGTGGTGATGCTTACAGGCAAGCTCACAGATTCAGACATCACCATGCCGGATGACCTGCCTGATCTTCCTAGGGAACTCTCTTTCTGGATCGGAGCCCATCTCGGGGGACCTGTGGCTGAAGAGCAACAGGCACTACTGGAGCTCACAAGAACCAGCCATCGCCTGCAGCGTGAATACGAGATGCTTGACCACACCCGCCGTCAGCTTGCAGCAAGGACTGCACTCAAAGAAAGCCTCACCAACGTCGATCAAGCCAACAATTAATGGACCTTTGGGTGTGGATATTGATCCTGGCAGGGACAACCCTGACTTCTGCTGTAGTGATCTGGACCCAACGGGATCGACGATACAAATCAAGCGCCAGTGTTGCCTCTGCTTACGATGCCTGGACCAATGACCAGCTGCTCGAGCGGCTCTGGGGTGAACACGTCCACCTCGGCTATTACGGCAAACCTCCTAGCACCAGAGATTTCCGAGCCGCAAAGCAAGACTTCGTACATGAGCTCGTTCAATGGAGTGGACTGGCCCAACTCCCTCGAGGCTCCCGAGTACTTGACGTGGGCTGCGGTATTGGTGGTAGCGCAAGAATCCTGGCCCGGGATTACAACTTTGACGTGCTTGGCATCACCATCAGTCCAGCCCAGGTGAAACGAGCGTCTCAACTCACTCCTGAGGGGATGACCTGCCAATTCCAGGTGATGGATGCCCTCGATTTAAAACTGGCCAACGGTAGCTTCGACGCTGTTTGGAGTGTGGAAGCAGGCCCCCACATGCCAGACAAGCAGCGCTATGCAGATGAACTGCTGCGTGTGCTGAGGCCAAAAGGTGTACTTGCGGTGGCCGATTGGAACCGCCGTGATTACGAAGATGGGGAGATGACCAGCCTTGAGCGATGGGTGATGCGTCAGCTACTCGACCAGTGGGCCCATCCGGAATTCGCCAGCATTAAAGGATTCCGCCGCAATTTGCTTCATAGCCCTTTTGCTTGCGGCACTGTCGAATCTGACGACTGGACAAGATCCATCCTGCCCTCCTGGAATGATTCGATTTTGGAGGGGTTTCGTCGTCCTGGAGCCGTGCTCGGGTTGGGTCCAGCCGCCTTGGTCAAGGGATTCAGAGAAATACCAACGATTTTGTTGATGCGCTGGGCTTTTGCCCACGGTCTGATGCAATTCGGTGTCTTCCGCAGCCGCGACTGATCTCAATCGAGCTCCAAGTCGCTGCTGAGATAAGAGCCGAAATGCACAAGATGTTCACACAAAGGCTGCAAGGCCTCGATGAGCTGCTCAGATGCACCAATACCCCCATCCCTCAATTCCACATCCACAAAGAACACGTATTCACCTAGTTCTCGCTTCGAGGGACGCGACTCAATCCGACTCATATTGAACCCCAGTCGAGCCACACAAGTGAGTGCTTCGAGCAGGCTGCCCGGGGCGTTGGCATGCAGAGAGAATGCGAAGCTGGCCACATCCCCACGTTGCAGCGGTGTTCCCTGCCGTAACAACAGGAATCTGGTGCGATTGCCCGCGACATCGTTGATAGGAAAAGCCAGTTCTTTAAGGCCTCTTCCCTGGCCCGTAGGCCGAGAAGCGATCGCTGCCCGAAATCGACTATCTATAACCATGCTGGCCGCCTCGGCCGTAGAACTTGTAGGCAACTGCAGGGCATCAGGAAGATGATCAGCCAACCAGCCACTGCACTGAGCCAGAGCTTGGGGATGAGACAGGACTTCAGAGATGTCTTTGAATCCGCCACTGCTCAGTAGAGCATGACGAATCGGCAAAACCACTGCCCTAAGGATGCATAACTGCGGATGAGACCAAAGCGCATCCAAGCTGGCAGTTACACCACCCTCCACGGAATTCTCCACCGGAACCACCGCCATTTCAGAGCGTTTAGTGGCCACATGCTCAACGACGGAACGCAGACCTATACAGGGCACCAGCTCAAAATTTGCTAATCCCTCAAGCTCCGCCAGAGCTTGAGCCGCTTGCTGACCATAGGTTCCCTCCGGTCCGAGGAAGGCCACGCGTATTGGCATCAGAAGCGCATCGCAAGTGAGGTCGATAGGATCATGACGCGTCAACCGCAAGCCATGCCTCTGGCTTTCCAAGCCTGCCAGAACCTCAATTTGCCGGTAAGGCAAAACACTGAGCGACTGCCTGCTTACCTGCTCGAGCAGGATAGGGTTCTGGCTGCTCTTCTGGAATGGGAAAAACTTACCCCACTAGGTGAGGGTCGCTTCAGCTACGCAGTGACCAGCCTGAACGTGTTTCAGCTGCAGATCAACCCAGTTGTCTCACTCAAAGTAGACAACTGTGACGGCAAACTCAGCATCCGCGCAACCGATAGCGAACTTAAAGGTCTAGATCTAGTGGATGACTTCGACCTCGGCCTGGAGGCCATCATGGAAGCCACCCCAAAGGGTCTTGAAGGGGAAGCTCTGCTATCTGTCAGCGTTACTCCACCAGCACTGCTGAAGCTGATCCCCAAAGGGGTGTTGAAAAGCACCGGTCAATCAATTCTCAGCGGCATCCTGCTTGGCATCAAAACCCGTGTTGGCCAACAACTTGTCAAGGATTTCAGCCAATGGTGCCAAGAGACACCCATACGCTCAAGTGAGACTGCCATTAACAGCAAACAGCTTGGTGAGGAATGAGCGACGATGAAGCTCTGTAGGGCCTAAATCCAACAAGGCACGCCGGTGGATCGCCGTTCCATAGCCAACATGTCGCTCCAAACCGTAGCCATAGAAGCGACTAGCCAACCGCTTGATCAGCCCATCACGAGCCTGCTTGGCCAACACACTGGCTGCAGCGATGGCCGCACATTTGCTATCACCGCGCACCACGGTACGTTGTGGCCCCATCCAGAGGCGCAATGGCAACACGCCATCAACCAAGACAAGCTCCAACGGTGTAGGTAGCCGCTGCAATGCCCTCAGCATGGCAAGTTCCGTCGCTGAGCGAATGCCTAGAGCATCAATTTCGCGAGCCGAGGCCTGTCCAAGAGCCCAAGCCGTCGCGGCATCCTCAATCAGCGGCACTAAGCGAGCCCTGCGGCGAACAGTCAGTGCTTTGCTATCTGTTAACCCCTCAGCTAACAATTCGACTGCCGCAACTTCAGTGAGGACAACCGCTCCTGCAAACACAGGACCAAACCAGCAGCCCCGACCCACCTCATCAACTCCGGCGATGGATTCCGCCGAAGGGTCCATATCAGCCTGCAGCTGAGGAGCGACGGCGGCGGCGGCGCGGATCCTCGGGTTCACTTTCCTGCGGCTCGGAAATTGAAGAAACGGTTTCTACAGAAGCGCTACTCGATGAATGATCAACCTCAAGAGGAGTGATTTGAACACTTAGAGGCTCATTCTTTGCGACAACCTTGGCTTGCTGGACAACGACCTCTGTGCCATTGGATGAAGGGGTTTCGACACTGGCTTCCGGAGCGCCACGGCCGGCCCCTCGAGCACCACCTCGTCCCCGACGCCGACGCCGATTGGAACTAGCTGAAAGCTGCTCACGAGCCTCCTCAAGGACAGACTCAGCATCTTCTCCAGGCCGAACCACGCGAACCAGAAAGTTGTCATTCTCTGGAGGTGGCTCAATCAAAAGCAAAGGGTTTAATCCAAGCCAAGCAAAAACCTCCTCCTGCCCTGAATTCATTGGAACAGCAACCAATTCAGGTTCCTGGCGACGAATAACACCCTCAGACGAGCCCGAAGGCTCTTGTCTCTCAGGTTCAACAGACGTGGTTGACTCAACTCCATTCGCCACACCAGAAGGAGGCGTATGTGCAGGCATCTCAACCGCACCAGAACGAATGCGCCCACCACGCCTACGGCGACCATTCCCGCCCTCACCTGGCACCTGCGCTTCAGCTCGAGCAGAGGCTGCTGATCTCACCAATCCAGTCGCCATAGCAAGTGGCTGTAGCAGATCTTTGCCAGGTAGTACCGCCACATGGCCAAGACCACCACAGGCAGGACAAGCCCTGCCAAACAATTCATAAATGTTCTGCCCCTGACGCTTACGAGTGAGTTCCACCAGCCCCAGTTCAGTCAACTGGGCAATCTGAGGACGAGCAGCATCATCGCGAACGGCTGCTGTGAAATGCTCCAGCAACTGCAACTGATCACGGCGCGACTCCATGTCGATGAAGTCGATGATGATCACACCGCCAATATTGCGAAGCTTCAGCTGGCGGGCAATCTCAATAGCTGCCTCACAATTGGTCCAGAGCACCGTCTGACGAGCATTGGCCGAACGAGTGAACGAGCCTGAATTGACATCAATAACAGTGAGTGCCTCCGTCGGCTCAATGATCACGTAGCCACCGGATGGCAGATCTACCCTGGGCTTGAGAGCATCGCGGATGGCAGCATTTACTCGGTAATGCTCAAGAAGTTCGGTGGATTCGTTATGGGCCTCAACTAATACATTTGGCCCTTCCTGGCCAAGGAAACTGCTCACACGCTCAATGGCAGCGGCATCATTCACCACTACTCTCACAAGATCTGGACCGACGTGATCTCTCAAAACGCGATGAATGAAATCTTCATCGCGATTGAGCAGTACCGGTGGTAGAGCATTGTCTGCCGCCTGCTGGATCGCTTCCCATTGCCTAAGTAAAACCTCCAGATCATCAATCAGCAGATCTTCACTAATGCCATCGGCCTCGGTGCGAATCAACAGGCCAGCACCCGGCGGCTTCACTAGTACGCCAAGTGCTCGCAAACGATTGCGTTCCCCTTCGGAATTAATCCGGCGAGAGATGTTCACCCCCTGGCCATGGGGCTGCAGCACCAAGTAGCGACCAGGCAACGCCAGGTTGCCAGTAAGCCTTGGTCCCTTAGACCCTGTGGGCTCCTTCATCACCTGAACCAACACCTGCTGACGGGGCTCCAGCAGCTCGGTGATCCCTGCAGCACCCTTCTTCAAACGCAGAGGGCCCAGATCAGTGACATGGATAAAACCATTTTTCTCACTTTCCCCAATATTCACAAAAGCGGCATCAATTCCCGGAAGAACGTTCTCGACCGTGCCGAGGTAGACATCTCCGATCTGGTATCGACCCTGAGCAACGATCAACTCATCGACTCGCTCATCTGTGAGCAAGGCTGCGATGCGCAGCTGCTCAGAGATGACAATTTGCTGGGGCATAGAAAATAAATAGGGAGCCCTGCTGGACTCAGAACCGATCAATGGCCTGCCGGCTCAATGCATCGGGTGGAAAACGAATTAACAGCCAAAGGCCGTTGAAGAAGCAGACGGAGTCAAAAACTCCTATTGGTTATGTGTCTCACTGCTCCCGAACAGAGGGAACGGAATGAACGAGCAGCAAATAGCCTCGCTTTGCTCAGAATTGGAGTGAAGAAGGCCGGGACGGACCAGTGGCAAAAATTGCCCCTGCATTCACGTCATATTTTGACTCTAACACTGCAGCAACTTGAGTTCCTGCCTTTGCACACCGCTCATGCGCAAGGGCTCACCCATCTGCTCTGCAAGCCAATGCTGCACCTGAACAGGTTTAAGGCTACGGCCCATCGAATCAATACTTGCCTCCAGACGCAGTTGAACGGCGTCTAAGCAAAGAGACTCACCTCCCTCTTCGCAACTGTTGCACAGTTGAAGTTCACGCAATGCTGGCCGGCAGTCTCGTTGACGCGGCCGTCCCTTCTTATCAATGTCATGCCACAGCAGTTCATGAGCTTCCTTCAAGAACTCGACAGCTACTTGCCACTGATGCCACGTCGATGGCTTCTCAGACTCAATAGCCAAATCAAAGCGCCATGAGGCTGCAACCAGCAACTGAGAGAGACTGCTACCGCCTACAGGCACAGATTCCGCACTAAGCAAAGAGAGTCCCTTCGGCAAGGTGGCCTGAAGCTGCTGACGCATGGTCTCGGCCTCCACCGGCTCCACAAACTCGAGATCCATCCATTCCCCAAAGGCCTCTACCCCCAAAGGCAAAGCCAGAGCTATTTGCAAACGGGGCAGGGAATGAAACCCACCGCTGTAACTCACTGGCAAACCACTGCGCCGCAGTGCTCTTTCAAGCAGACGCATGACATCCAGATGACTAAGAAGGGCCATCGAACCAGTTTTTGCGAATCGCAGACGGATGCGACAGGCTCGCTTCGTTAAAGGAGTTTTCTGAAGCTGCCGATCTGGCACAGGCGGCGGTGGCACCACCTCGTTGTGACCCATTTCAGAACCACAGACGCCACAACTGCTACAGCCTTCGAAAGAACAGTCAGGCACCACCGTTGCCGTCAAGGCACGCTGCAGATCCTCTGCCAGCCAGCTCTTATCAATGCCCGTATCAATGTGATCCCACGGCAGAGACTGAGCGCAGAAGCTGCTCAGATCTTCGCGATTGAGGGCTGAGGTCGCTCCCCAGCTCCCTAACTCCAGATCCCTATATCGGCCCTCCAGCCCTGCAGCTGCAATAGCCCAGACCCAGGCCTCATAAGTGCGATCAAGGGCCTCGAACCAAGCATCCATGCCTCCACCCGCCCGCCAGGCTGCCTCGATCACCGACGAGAGACGACGATCACCGCGACCGACAAAGTCCTCCATGGCGGAGAGGCGCACATCAGTGAAATTGACCTTTACGCCTCTGAGCGCCTGAAATGCCTTTTGCAGCTTTTGCTGACGTCGCTGCAGTTCTTGCGTAGATACGCTGTGCCACTGAAAAGGCGTATGTGGCTTTGGAGTGAAGTTACTAACCGTGATCTTCAGGTTCAATCGCCCAAGATCCCTGCACTGCTCCTGCAACATCTGACAGGTATCGGCAATGCCAAGCACATCCTCATCCGTTTCGCTCGGCAATCCGATCATGAAGTAGAGCTTGACCTTGCGAAAGCCGTTCTGCATCGCCGTGCGGATCCCCTGCAGCAGGTCGGCGTTCGTAAGACCTTTATTGACAACGTTCCTCAAGCGCTGACTGCCAGCCTCCGGCGCGAAGGTGAGAGCGGCCTGACGAGCACCGCCAACGATGTGAGCGATATCATCATCAAAGCGATCGACCCGTTGGCTGGGCAGCTGAAGGGTCACATTCTGATCAGCCAAACGATTTCGCAACTCCACACCAACCGCTGGCAGAGCCAAGTAATCGCTGCAACTGAGCGACAACAATGAAAAATCGCTATATCCCGTTCGCTTCATCCCATTGTGCACTGCTTCAATCACCGCCTCCGGATCAACATCCCGAGCTGGACGTGTGAGCATGCCGGGCTGGCAAAAACGACAACCACGAGTACAACCGCGACGAATCTCCACCTTGAGTCGATCATGCACCGTTTCGATATGTGGAACCAAACCCATGGCGTAGTGAGGCATCGGCTTGGCCACCCGTCGCAGAATCTTGGCCGGCGCAGCAGGCTCCAAAGGAAGGATGGAGGTGCCATCAGGGCCTTGACCGTAAAGCGACGGCACGTAAACGCCAGGCACCTGAGCTAAGTCCTGCAAAAGGCTTGAGCGACTCAGTCCATTGGCCTTAGCGTCAGCCACTACCAAACCAATCTCAGGCAGCAGCTCTTCACCATCGCCAAGGGCTACAAAATCAAAAAAAGCGGCATAGGGCTCAGGGTTACTGGTAGCCGTTGGTCCGCCAGCAAAGATCAATGGTGGTGCTGCTAAATCATTCAGGGGCTGATCACCACGATCGCTTGCCAACAAAGGAATCTCTGCCAGATCAAGCATCTCAAGGATGTTTGTGGCTCCAAGCTCATAACAGAGACTGAAGCCAAGGATGTCGAAGGCCTGGAGAGGACGGCGACTCTCCACCGCGAACAGAGGCTGCCGAAGATCCCGCAAGCGCTGGGCCAGGTCCTGAGCGGGAAGATAGGCCCTGTCACAAAGCTGACCTGGAACTGCGTTGAGAATCGAATAAAGAATGATGTGGCCCTGATTGCTCGCGCCCACCTCGTAGATCTCCGGGTAGGAGAGAGCCCAGCGCACCCGAGAGGCCTGCCAATCACGAGGCTCCACCCCCAACTCATGGCCCATGTAACGGGCAGGGCGATTGATCCCGGCATTGACCAGGCTGTCGAAATCCACCGGCTCCAGACGGGGTGAGGCGACGGTCATGGCCAAGAGGGCACTAATCCCATCGTATGGACAACGCTGGCCACCCCCCCGACACAGCGCAAGGCCCCGTGACGTAGCAAGATGCCTGCCAAGACTGCCAGCTCATCAGTGGTTCAGGTCAACAGCAACTACCTCAAACTCAAGGCGGGATATCTATTCCCCGAAATCGCCAGGCGGATCAAAAGCTTCAGTGAAGCCAACCCGGATGCTGCGCTCATCCGCCTCGGCATCGGCGATGTAACCGAACCTCTGCCACTGGCATGTAGAAACGCGATGAAGGTAGCCATCGACGAGATGGGGACCAACACTGGCTTCCATGGCTATGGCCCTGAGCAGGGCTACGACTGGCTGCGCAAAGCGATCGCCAAGCATGATTTCCAGACCAAAGGCTGTCAGATCAATGCCGAGGAGATCTTTGTCTCCGACGGATCGAAGTGCGACAGCAGCAACATCCTCGACATCCTTGGGAGCAGCAATCGCATCGCCGTTACAGATCCGGTTTATCCGGTCTATGTCGACAGCAACGTGATGGCGGGTCGCACCGGCGACGCCAATCAAAGCGGCCGCTACGCAGGCCTGAGCTACCTGCCAATCAACGCCGAAAATGGGTTTGCAGCCAAGATCCCCTCCGAACCAGTCGATCTGATCTATCTGTGTTTCCCCAACAACCCCACCGGAGCGGTAGCCACAAGAGCCCAGCTCCAGGAGTGGGTGAACTATGCCCGCACCAACAGTGTCTTGATTTTGTTTGACGCTGCCTATGAGGCGTTCATCCAGAACCCCGACCTGCCGCATTCGATCTATGAGATCGAGGGCGCTCGCGAGTGTGCCATCGAATTCAGATCGTTCTCCAAGAATGCTGGATTCACCGGCACCCGTTGCGCCTTCACGGTGGTACCGAAAGGCTTGAAGGGCAAAAGCGACGATGGATCAGATGTGGAACTCTGGAATCTCTGGAACAGGCGCCAAAGCACCAAGTTCAACGGAGTCAGCTACATCATTCAGCGTGGCGCCGAAGCGGTTTACTCCGCCCAAGGCCAGGGAGAGATCAATGCGCTAGTGAGCTTCTACATGAGAAACGCCGCCATCATCCGCAGGGAACTTACGGCCGCCGGGATCGAAGTGCATGGTGGTGAGCATGCGCCCTATGTGTGGCTGAAGACACCAGACGACATGGATTCCTGGGGCTTCTTCGATCATCTGCTCCAAAATGCCCACGTGGTAGGCACCCCAGGCAGCGGTTTCGGTGCTGCAGGCGAAGGCTACTTCCGTCTCTCCGCCTTCAACAGTCGCGTCAATGTAGACGAAGCCATGCGTCGGATCCGTGCCCTCTGAGACCACAGAATCAATCCCCCGCCATTGAAGCTGGGATTGCCCACCATCTGCACCATGGGTGAGCGGCCCACGTACATTGGAGCCGTCCCGATCGTCCTGGCCATGGCGGTGAATGCCCCCAGCCCCACTCCCGGTGGTGCCGCCGTCCTCGAAAAGCAAACCGAGCGGATCCGCAAGCAATCGCCTCATTACAAGGTGCTTCTTCACAACGATCCGGTGAACTCCATGGAATACGTGGTGGTCACCCTCCAGCAGGTCGTACCCCAGCTAAGCGAGCAGGACGCCATGGCCGTGATGCTGGAAGCCCATAACACCGGCGTCGGGCTGGTGATCGTCTGCGACCTCGAACCAGCCGAGTTCTACTGCGAAACACTGAAAGCCAAGGGACTGACCAGCACACTGGAACAGGAAAGCTGAACAGGTCTGGCCTACATCCGCTCTGGTCAGCATGGTTAAACCAACGTTGGCGCTGGTTGCCGACAGTGACCCTGATCCCCCTGCTCTACGGGTTGGGCTGGCTGATCATGCAACCAACTGTCCTTTTCCTGCCAGGACTGCCGCTCCAATGGCGGGGCCTGCTGGGAACCCTCTGCAGTGCACTGCTGTTTCTAGTGCTACTGCCTGGCTGGGTTAGGGCCCGCTGGATCAGCCAACATCCATGGCGCAGCTTGGGCATCACTGGTGCAGACGTTGGCAACACCCTTGTGAAACCCCTGCTCCTCGGATTGGCCGGGGCAGGGGCCCTGCTGCTGCTAATCAGCGTGATCACGATCAGCGGCCATTGGGGCTACTGGCTAGGGGATCTCAACGCCGAGAAACAGCTCAATGCCATTCTGCTCTGCCTCGTCGTGGGCTTGCTGGAAGAGCTGCTATTCCGCGGATGGCTCTGGGGAGAGCTCAAGCTACTGATCGGAGCACGGCTGGCACTGCCCATTCAAGCCCTGATTTTCAGCCTGGTGCACACACGCTTTAACATTGGAATCTGGCCAATGCTCGGCCTGCTGAGCGGGCTGTTCCTACTGGGCCTGGTGCTGGCCATTCGCAGGCGCCTCGACCATGGCTCCCTCTGGGGATGTGTAGGACTGCACGGAGGTTTGGTGGGTGGCTGGTTTGCCCTCCAATCCGGCCTCATCCAATTTTCCCCTCAGTCGCCACTTTGGCTCACCGGGCCAGCTGACAACCCCCTCGGTGGAGTGGTCGGCATCCTGGCGATGGCTTCCTTACTCGTCTATCAGCTCACGGCATTAGCCAAGGCCGCCCGCCCCATCACTGGAGCCCGTAGAGCCTCCTCCAAAGGCGCCACCCCGTAATCCCGCTCAAGCAAGGCCATCACGGTACGTCCGAAATTGCCAGGCTCAGTTTCAAAAGCCTCGAGACAGATTCTTCCGAAAATGCTTCCCATCGGTTCAGGGTTCCAGAGCAGCTTCCTAGCCGTCCAGGGCATCATGCTCATGGGGTTGTAGCCGGGCTGAATCAAACCCTGTTCAAAGCCGTACTGCTCCAAATGGGTGTGAGGTTGGAGGCCAATGAAGAAGATGGCAGGCTCTACCTTGTCGGGCCCGAAAATCCGTTCCAGCTCGCGGTGATAGGCGATGGATTGACGAATCGTTTCCGGTCTTTCGTCAATCACGTTGAAGGAGTAGTTCACCGACACGTGTTGACGGAAGCCAGCGCGGACTAACAGCCGACAGTTCTCAAGCACAGTTCGCAGGTTGTACCCCATGCGCATCTTGCGCACGAGCTCCTGAGACCCTGAGGTAATGCCAATCTCGAAGTAACTCATGCCGGTTGCAACCATCAACTCCGCAAGCTCGGCATCAAGGTTGTCGGCACGGATGTAGGCGGCCCAACGAATTCCATTGAGCCCTTCGGCCTGGATCGCCGTCA
Organism: Prochlorococcus marinus str. MIT 9313; assembly: GCF_000011485.1. Taxonomy (NCBI): domain Bacteria; kingdom Bacillati; phylum Cyanobacteriota; class Cyanophyceae; order Synechococcales; family Prochlorococcaceae; genus Prochlorococcus; species Prochlorococcus marinus. Next base: position 1,894,999 of record NC_005071.1, read on the forward strand.
GAAGATTTTTGGCATCCTCAATGTATCGGCGGGCGGGGATGAACTGTGCATCGGTGAACCAAAAGCCACGTACGCCACGGTCATAAAGCTGGCGCATCTCCGCCACCACCTCTTTGACAGGATTGAGCCGTACCTGTTTCCCCTCCACAACGGTGTAAACGCAATAGCAACAATTGTGGGGACAGCCCCGCTTGGTCTGTACACCGACGTAGAAGTCACCACCCTCTAGGTACCAATTCAACTGAGGCCATATCGATGAGATGTAGTCGTAATCGCAGGCGGATTTAGGACGACTTTCAGGCTGCTCATGAATCAGACCAGCTCGTACTGGCTCACCCACCACAAAACAGCGTTGATCACTCAGGGAAACGCCGCGCAGCAAATTCTCCAACAGGAGCTCCCCTTCCCCCACCGACACGATGGTGCCCTTCGGCAAAGAGCGACCAAGTTGCTCATAGAACACACTCACTGCACCACCACCCAAAACAGCCCGGGCATGGCTGGCATAGCGACGAGCAGCTAGCAGCCCATGTCGCACAAGTCGCTGATTGCGCCAGAGCTCTCCGTAATGGCTTTTCATCAACAACAATCCACCGAAGGCGCCCCGGAGGCGTCGCAAAGGATTGCTTGCATAAAACACCTCAAAGGAGTGCTGCAGTGGATTGCCAGTGCGGCCATCTACCGGTGCATAGATCTGGATATCTCTCCAAGAAAAAACCAGCAGGGTGGGGCGAAACTGATCAATCGTGGCCAACAACACCCGTTCAACATCCAGCACAGGCAAAGCAGCCAAATCCAAAATCCGTTGAGGAAGATCCGGGAAACACTTGTGCAGGTGATCGGCCAGGTAAATCGGCCCAATTGGAAAGATGGGATTGCAGGGCAACCTCACCAGCAGCACACGCTCCTCTACCTGCGAGGAAAATCCTCTAGAAACCTCAAAGGATGAAGCGGAACCCATTGGTCAAGAGCGCAGGATCTCAGCGATTGCTCAAGCTGAAAGCGACGCTAACAATGACTGCGCTTCTCCCAAGCGCTAATCAGTCAAGCCGTTGTCTCTGAAACTCCCGGCATCAATTGAAGATGAGCAAAGCAAGCTCCCCGCTGCGCAGCGACTAATTACTCTCTAATAAGAATGAGTTCTTGATGGGCAGCAGCTTTGGGGATCTATTCCGAATCAGCACCTTCGGTGAATCTCATGGAGGGGGCGTGGGAGTCATCGTGGAAGGCTGCCCACCAAGGCTTGAGCTTGACCTACAGAAGATTCAGGCCGAGCTAGATCGACGCAAACCTGGCCAAAGCAAGATCAGTACACCCCGCAAGGAAGAAGATCAAGTCGAAATCCTCAGCGGTCTGCTCAACAACACAACCCTTGGGACACCAATCGCCATGGTGGTGCGCAACAAGGATCACAAGCCTGGCGACTACAAGGAGATGAATGTTGCATTTCGGCCTTCCCATGCCGATGCCACCTATCAGGCGAAGTACGGCATCCAAGCTCGAAGCGGTGGAGGGCGAGCCTCCGCAAGAGAGACGATTGCGCGGGTAGCCGCTGGAGCGATTGCCAAGCAATTACTGACCAAAGCCCATAACACCGAAGTACTGGCATGGGTCAAACGCATTCACACCCTGGAGGCCGAAATCAATGCCCAAGACGTCAGCATTGATGACGTAGAAGCAAACATCGTGCGTTGCCCGAACCAAGTCATGGCAGCGCAAATGGTGGAGCGTATTGAAGCCATCAGCCGTGAAGGCGACTCATGCGGTGGTGTGATCGAGTGTGTTGTCCGCAATGCCCCAATGGGTCTGGGGATGCCTGTGTTTGACAAGCTTGAGGCAGACCTCGCCAAGGCCGTGATGTCACTACCTGCCAGCAAGGGCTTTGAGATCGGCTCGGGTTTTGGCGGCACCCTGCTAAAAGGCAGCGAGCACAACGACGCTTTCCTCCCCAGCAATGATGGTCGCCTACGAACAGCCACCAACAACTCTGGTGGCATCCAGGGAGGGATCACTAACGGTGAATCGATCGTGATCCGAGTGGCGTTCAAGCCAACAGCCACCATCCGCAAAGATCAACAAACAATTGACGCTGATGGCAACACCACGACACTGTCTGCCAAAGGTCGTCATGATCCCTGCGTGCTGCCTAGGGCCGTACCGATAGTTGAAGCCATGGTGTCCCTTGTACTCGCTGATCACCTCTTACGCCAACAAGGACAGTGCAGTCTCTGGTAAAGCAAATCTGCGCCTACCTAGACCAAGCAATGATTCCCCCTTCACAAGGTCCTACTACTCAATCATCATCGACAAATAGTTAAAGCATGCGCTGCCAATGGCGCTCTTCCCTCGTGATGCTGCTGATTCACGAGCCATGGAGCCATGATCGCCACAGCAGAATTGCCTTAATCACCAGCGGGATCGCTACTGCCAAACCACTGGCTCGACAATTAAAAAGGCCTCTTAGTACGACTGGCAAAACCGTTGGTTTTTACCCATTCGCCCGAGGCCTTAAAAAACGAAACGGAGGCACTGGACCAACCAGTCACCTCCAAGCATCAAGTGCTCATTTGAGCGCTAATGGAACGCTACCGTTGGCGCCAACCGCCGAGCTAACGACAGAGGTCCCGAGACGACCAGCGGCCTTCGCCATGCGTTTTGCTACAGACGTGGAGGCAACAAGACTTTTGCTCCCACTAGCTTTGCGTGCACGACGAGCTGGTCGCGACGTGCCAACTGATGTGCTGGAAGACTTCTTCGCGGAGGCCTTGGCAGCAGAGGTTTTCTTCGCGGGGGCTTTAACAGCAGAGGCTTTCTTTGCAGGGGCTTTAACAGCAGAGGCTTTCTTTGCAGGGGCTTTAGCAGCAGAGGCTTTCTTTGCAGGGGCTTTGGCGGCAGAGGCTTTCTTTGCAGGGGCTTTGGTCGTCGAAGCCTTCCTTGCAGAGGCTTTGGTCGTCGAAGCCTTCCTTGCAGAGGCTTTGGTCGTCGAAGCCTTCCTTGCGGGGGCTTTGGTCGTCGAAGCTTTAGTCGTACTGGATTTCTCTGCGGACTTTCCACTAGACACCTTCTTTGCAGGAGTCTTACTCGGTGATTTACCTGGACCTCGACTGCGATGAGTCAGCACCATGGCCCACTCATCAGCAGTGAGATTTGAAGGCTTGCTGCCATGTGTATTGGCAAGCTTGGCAGCCTTTTCGATGTCCTTGATCAAATTGGTCCAGGAAGTCGCAAAGCGCTTGTCGGACTGAGACTTGGCACCGCTTTCAACCAAGGTTTCCACCACTCCAGCTGCACTGACCTTCTTACGGCGACGATTAAAGATCTCCTTCTGAAGCTGTGCGATCAAAGCATCGGCTTTAACGCTTAGCTTGATGGTTAGCTGAGACATTGAAGAATAAATAGCTATCTTATATGTAGCATCTCGATCGAATGTCAACAAATAGTCGAAGTTAAGCTGTCGTTGCTGGAGGCTTCAAATAAGCCTGCAATGCAGGGTCAAGTTGCCCCTGTTGAACCAGCCCACGCCCAAGGGCAACAGCGTCATACCCCGCATTAAGCCAGGGGATGAAGTCTTGAACCGTAAGCCCACCAGCGGCAATCACAAAGGGCAAAGCCTCCATCGGTCCAGCCAACTGACGCCAGTAATCAACCCCCAAAACTGATGCAGGGAACAACTTAACGAGCCGGCATCCACAACGGTAAGCCTGCTGAATCTCAGTGGGAGTGAACACCCCAGGCACAAGGAGCTGATGCATTTCCCGCGCCTTCTGATGAAGGTCGGGATCCCAATATGAAGTCATGGCATAAGCAAGGCCTAGCTCTGCCACAGACTGCAAGGCTTCTGGACAGCTAATAGAGGCTGCTCCCAGGCAGAGCCCTGCAAAGCACTTCTGCACCTCCTTCATCAAAGACATCCAACCAGGATGAGGAGACCAGGCCAGCTCCACATGCCGAACTCCGAGAAGATGCAACTGCTCGAAAACCGCAAACAAAGAAGCTCTAGAGCTAGATCCCTCAAGATCGTCGTGCTCGCTACGCAATACCACAACCAAAGGCTGGGCCCGTAGTGAGGCTATCAAGATCTCTTGCCTATCAAGCCAGAGGCAATCACCAGAGCGCTCAGACGTATTCGGCAACCCTTACATCGCGTCGGATCAACAATTCCTGCAAATCCTGAGCATCAAGTGTTTCCTTCTCTACAAGCAAATCAGCCAACTCATCAAGAACAGAACGATTCTCGATCAATACTTTGGTGGCACGCTTGTAAGCCACATCAACAAGATCAGAGACCTCTGCATCGATAATTGCTGCAGTGTCTTCAGAGAAATCGCGTTCAGAGGCGATGTCACGGCCAAGAAACATCCCTCCCTGAGACCGCCCCAAGGCGACCGGACCAAGCTTGTCGCTCATCCCAAACCTCGTCACCATCTGCCTGGCGACCTGAGCGACCTGTTGAAGGTCATTTGATGCACCAGTGGTCACCTCGTCTTCGCCATAGACGATTTCTTCTGCAACTCGACCACCAAGAGCGACAGCCATCTGGTTCTGCAAATAAGCCCTGGAATAGAGACCCGACTCCATCCTCTCCTCACTCGGGGTGAAGAATGTGAGACCACCCGCCTGACCACGAGGAATGATGGAAATCTTCTGCACCGAGTCGTAATCAGGCATAAGGGCTCCTACCAGGGCATGACCAGACTCGTGATAAGCAACCAGTCGCTTACGCCGTTCACTCATGACACGATCCTTCTTCTCAGGACCAACCATGACTCGCTCAATGGCGTCGCTAATCTCGTCATTGCTTACTTCTGTGAGCTCACGACGCGCTGCGAGGATTGCCGCTTCATTGAGCAAGTTGGCAAGATCAGCCCCTGTGAAGCCTGGTGTGCGCCGCGCCACTTTGTCGAGATCAACATCCTTGGACAGGGTCTTATCGCGGGCATGCACATTGAGGATCTGCAGGCGACCGGTGTAATCAGGGCGCTCCACAACAACCTGTCGATCAAATCGACCAGGGCGCATCAACGCCGAATCGAGCACATCAGGTCGATTGGTGGCCGCCACGATGATGATGCCGGTATTGCCCTCGAAACCATCCATTTCAGTAAGCAGCTGGTTAAGAGTCTGCTCACGTTCATCGTTGCCACCGCCAAGACCAGCCCCCCGCTGCCGACCCACCGCATCAATTTCATCAATGAAAACAATGCAAGGAGCGTTCTTCTTGGCCTGCTCAAATAGGTCCCGGACTCGACTGGCACCAACCCCAACAAACATCTCGACAAACTCCGAGCCTGAGATCGAGAAGAACGGCACCGCCGCTTCACCTGCCACTGCTTTGGCAAGCAGTGTTTTGCCAGTTCCGGGAGGGCCTACAAGCAGAACACCTTTGGGGATTTTTGCGCCAACAGCAGTAAATCGATCAGGGTTTTTGAGAAAGTCAACGACTTCGGTAAGTTCAAGCTTTGCCCCTTCGATCCCAGCAACATCACTAAAGGTGACCTGAGTGGACGGCTCCATCTGAACTCTGGCCTTGCTCTTACCAAAATTCATTGCAGGGTTACCACCGCCACCACCACTCTGAGAACGTCGGAAGAGAAAGAAAAGTCCACCCAATAACAACAAGGGGAATATCAAACTTCCGGCGGCCTGTTGCCAAGCACCTGCCTGACGGGTTGGTTGAACAGCAATATCAACGTTGTGATCCGTTAACAACTTCAAAAGATCCTTGTCAGGGGCAAGGTTGACATCCGCGCGTCGACCATCGCTTTCAACAACCTGAGCGGTGGCCTGGTCTGGGGAGATCAGCACACGACTCACTTGGTTGTCCTGAACTGCTTCAACAAATTCGCTGTAGCGGAGAGTCTCCCGCTCAGTCGTGCCAGGTTTGCCGAGGAAAGCCGTGCCGACCACGACCACCACGACCACCAGAAGAACGTAAAGACCTACGTTGCGCCAGCGTTTATCCAAGATTCTCCTGCCTGTAATGAAAGAATGTTATTCGGGCTAAGGGAATCACGTGGCTCTCAGCACCTCAACCACGCTACGGAAGGCGAACCACTCAGGGATCTCCTCGCCACTTCTCAACATCTTGCGAAACTGCGTACCGCTGAGCTTCTTGACATGTAATCCACGAGCCTCGGCATGCTCAGCAGTGACGTAGCCCTCCTCTTCAGTGAAAACAAGATTCAACGAGGGTACCGTTTCCATTGCCAGCTCTACTGCACATTCCTGTGCAAAGTTCTGCGCGTCGTAAGGGCCATAGAAGTCATCGCCGCTAAGGGAGGACTTACATCCGGCCATGTCACGACCAATGATGAAATGGGTACATCCATAATTGCGGCGAATAATCATGTGTTGCAGGGCTTCGCGCGGACCTGCCATATGCATGGCATAGGGAAGATAGGCCCAGCGAATGCGGGGATTATCTACCTCCGCAGCCAACCGCTCATAGGTCTGAAAACGTACCCCGCCAGGGATATCATCCTCCTGAGTTGGTCCACAGGTGGGATGCACTAGCACAACTGCGTTCTCGCTCACATTGCTGGCATGCAAGGCTCGCGTAAACAACTCGTAGTGAGCACGATGAATAGGATTGCGACACTGAAAGGCAACAACGTCCTCCCCGGCAGGAAGTTCCGCCCGAACCTGAGCAGGGCTCTTGCAAGGGAAAATACGCTTGGGCAACTCCAAACCCTGCAAGGTGCCCCCGAGATAAAAGCGCTTGCGTTCCGTGGCAATCATGCGCACAGCGGGATGTTCTAGAGAGGTGGTGCCATAGCAACCTTTGGCTTCCACAACCTTGTCGGGCTCCCATTTGTCCTCGACTTGGAGAACTGCCAAATCCTGACCCTTGTAACTCAGCAACACCCGATCACCGATCGCTACATCCTCTCGATCGGTATCCATCACGATTGGCAGGCCGAAAAGATAGCCGGAAAGAGTGCGATGGCCTGCAACAACAGCGTCGTAATCACCCTGGTGCATAAAGCCCCGCTCAGGCGAAAAGCCTCCACCGACAAGCAACTCCAGATCGCAAGCATTGCGATCTGAACACTCCAACACATAGTTGGCACTGGCCTTGACAGCTTCTTGCTGATCAGTAGCCACCATCAAATCCACCAGTTTCCCTCCATAGGGGGCGATCACGCCTGGAGACTGGGCAGATGCAGAGGGACTGGCAATCATGACAAGCCTGAGGATGCCGGGAGATTCTCCCAGACGGCTGGTTTTGATCAGCTAAGACCAGACGCAACTAAATCATGGTCAAAAAAAGGGGCCCATAGGCCCCCTTGAAAAATCTTCAGTTGATTGGGATTAGGAACGATGAGAAGTCTTCTAATCAGCCCTTACGGCCATAGAGGACTCCAGAGATCTTGAGATCACGAGCTTCCTTAGAACCCATGTCTGTATCAGCAGTCTGTAATGCGACGAAGGTGCCAGCAAATTCATTAGAGCCAGCGTCAACACTATCGACAGAGAGGGTGATTTGACCCTTGCCATCGATATAGCGCTTGACGTTTTCAGTCTGGAGATCCTTGTCATCACCCCCCAATGCAACGAGGCCTTGGGCATAGTCAACACCTGTAGTCAAAGCGCGACTTTTGGGATCAAGGAAGTTACTGGTGCGATAACTAGGTGTCCTTGTTGTGCCTTTGAACTCAGTACCAACAGAGATTGAAGAACTGTTGGAATCCACCTGCATGTCTTTAGCTGAGAAGACAAAAGGCACTTCCTCACCATTAGGAGCGAGGACGGTAATTAATTGAAAGTCAATACCACCCTTTTCAGCGAAGGCGCCAGAACTAGAAATGTCTCCGAAAACCTGCTCAATAGTGGTGTTATTGGATGGGCTGATGATCTTTGTTTTAGCGAAATCAGCTTTTTTGCGCTTTGTAGGAGCAACCTTCACAAGCACCTCAGTCGGTTGCAAGCAAATGTCGCTGAGAGTATCGCCAGAACCAATGCTGATGGATCCACTTGAACCCGCGGCGATGGTTGGGCAATCGTTTGCTCTACCGGTATTAACGATGTTGCCAAAACGTGCATTAGAGCGTTCATTGCCAACAACGAAATCGCTATCGCCCGCGCCATCTGTGATTGCGGCGGACACACTGCTTGGGGCAGATACAAAGGTGAGACAGAAAGCCAGCACCAGGGCCAGCAAAGGACGAAACAGCATGGGAAGAAGCCGAAAGGCCAGATAACTGCGGGATGAACCGCCCAAAATGATCGTTTGGATCCTACAGGGCACAAATAGGCGTTACGGCTAGCTTCTTCCACCTCTCAACAACCCGTCGCTTACCGAGGTCAGTGACCACCCACAGCGAAGACGCCATAAAAGGCCGTATAGCCCCACTGATAGCTGAACTACGACAGGTGGCCGATGAGCTCAAACAGGCAGAGAGCCTGCTGCCATTACTGCGGGAGATTGAAACGATCCATCTCGATATCCAGGAAGGTCCCTTTCGCCAAAGCTTGCCGGAAGATCTTCAAGACCTTTACACCCTGCTTCAGACCATGAAGAAAAGCGGAGGCTGGCCATATATCCCAAGGCTGCAACTGCGCACTTTCATCGATCTACTTGGTCAAGATGGCGCCGAAATCACGACCTGAACCTCCAAAATGGCATCAAGCAACTGATGCGCCAATGCCAGCTTGGACGTAACAGGTAAAGAACGGATGCTGCCATCGGCAGCAAGCAACCAACCACCATTGAAATCCTCCTCAAAACCCTGACCTGGGCGATCAATCGGATTCGCCATCAGCAGATCACAGCCTTTGCGAAGACGCTTTTCCTCACCAAGCTGCTGAATCTGAGCTTCATTACCAGTTAGTGCAGCAAAACCAAGCAGAACCTGACCAACTGGTCGCCTTAAAACGAGCTCAGCGAGAAGGTCAGGGACTTGCTCCCAGCCCTGAGAAAAAGACTGAAGCAAGCAATCCTTCGAAAGTTTCTCAGTCTGAGCAGGGTTAACCCGACGAACGTCCGCAACCGCCGCCGCCATCGCCACTGCATCTGCTTTGGACTGCAGCTGCGCCAGCATGTTCTGCATCTCATCTGCGCTGGTCACTGGATAGGCCGCCAACCCCTCCAACCAAGCAACAGGTAATTTCAAAGGACCATGCACCAAATCAACCTGTGCTCCGCGTAGCCGAGCTGCCTGCGCCAGCAACACCCCCATGCGGCCGCTGCTGCGATTGATCAACAGCCTGGCTGGATCCAAAACCTCCACTGTCGATCCAGCGGTCACCAACAACCTTCGCCCTTGCCAATCGCGTTGCAGCCTGCCTGTCTCATCAGCCTGCAAAAGCCCACTAACAACAGCCAGCTCAATCAACTTCGGATCGACCATGCGGCCATCCCCGATCCGATCACAGGCCAGCAGCCCAGATTCAGGGGCCAATGGCAGCACTCTTCGATCAGTCTGCAACTCTTGCCAGTTCCTCCTCACGGCAGGGTTGGACCACATGGCAGTGTTCATTGCTGCCGCTGCAAGCACCGGCCGTTCACAGGCCAGCAACAAACTTGCCAGAAGCCCCTCTGCAAGCCCATGTGACCAACGGGCAAGACTCGTTGCACTTAAAGGAGCGACAATGACAAGCTCAGCCCATTCAGCCAGGGCCACATGTAAAGGACGAGGCTCGCTCGAATTCCATTGATCCTCATCCTGGTAGCAGCGATGCCTACTAAGACTGGCAAGAGCAACAGGGCTGACTAGACGAGCAGCACTAGGCGTCACAAGACAGCGCACCTCAGCGCCGGCCTTGATCAGAGCACTCACCAGCAATGGTGTTTTAACAGCCGCGATACTGCCAGTGACTGCTACAAGCAGACGGCGACCCATAAGAGGGCGTGCCGCCTCAATCTTCATCGAAGGGTTCCTGATCGATCAGATGCACGTATGGAGCTGTCAGCTCAGGGCGATGAATCGCCAAAGCCCGCAATAGATGCCAATCGCCCAACCCGGCAAAGGGCGTGGGGTAATCGTCATCTTCAAGACGCCTAGCCAGTACAGCAGTTGCCTCATCATCAAAGGCCTCAAGACGTTCTGGAGTAATCGCACCAGCAATATCAATGGAAAGCACCTTGGAGTTCCGCATGGAGTTTGCTCAATCAAGGAGCAGCTTCATTCTGCCTGGACGCTAGGTTCCTGCCGCTGGGGAATTAGCTCAGTTGGTAGAGCGCTGTGATCGCACCGCAGAGGTCAGGGGTTCGAATCCCCTATTCTCCATTCAGGTCTCAACAAGATCGATTGCTATAGAGAAGCTTGTCAGATGCAAATCCGCTTAGGCAAGTCTTAAGGCCATGGAGTTTCCTCTTCGAAGTATCCGTAAGCACAAACATCAGATCCTGATTGGACTGACAGGTCTTGTCACGATGACCGTGATCACACGTCCTTCAGCCCTACTCACATTTGCCTTAATTGCCCTTGCAGGAAATATGACATGCGGACACCAGCACTCTTTGACAGTCCATGCGTTAAAAGAGAGTGAAGAAGGATCTGGTCCTCAATGTCGCAATCAAAACGTGAACAGGTGGTGAGTCATCTTCGCTACATCCGCCAAGAGCTACGAGAAATGCACCAAGGAGTCATGGAAGATGGCCTTCTCCCCGAAGCAGGTGAGGTGCGTGGAGTCATGGCACAGATGGAGGCTCTGCTTGAGCTGCTCGAAGGCAAGTCATCGCGTAAAGCCAAAGCCGAAGCCAGTTAATCGCCCAGATCACTTGCCAAACTCTGCCTAGAAAGCTTTTTCATTCAAATCCACTAACTATTGGAGAGAATGAAGACACACACTCTATAAGTGTTGCAAAAGGGTCTGGCAGGATTCCAGGCTGGGTGATGGGGTTCAACTCAATCCAGCCCTGCCAGTTTTTACTTATGCCCCAACAACTTCAGTTCACTCGCTTTCAACGCAGTGTTGGTCAAGCAGGAGAGCGCCTGGAATTTTGGGCTGTGAACCCATGGCGGAGAAGCTCATTGTTTGTGATCGTTTTATTAATAACCTTTCTGTTAGGCAGCTCAGTTGGAACGATCAGTGGCGCTTTAGACCTCATGGACCCCATCGGAGCCCTTCTCACTGTAGTGATTTGGGAAATGATGGTGAGATTACGGCGCCAGTGGCCTGCTCCCAAGCGGGCCGTTCTGGCACGTCAATTATTAGACATGGCAAGGATTGGTCTGCTTTACGGCCTGCTCCTAGAAGGCTTCAAGTTGTTGTGATGTTCGTGAGAAACATGACCTCAAAGGGAATTGCCAACATGCTCCATATCCGTCTGGCAAAACCATTATCAGAGGGAGTATGGGCAAAGACCACTTCTTCCTCGAATTAGAGCCACCAGAAGAACGCCTGCGCCGTGCACCCCATGTTGTGATCATTGGTGGTGGGTTTGCAGGAGTGCGTGCTTGCAAAGCTCTCGCCAATACAGAGGTGCGCGTCACTCTGATCGACAAAAGAAATTTCAACCTCTTCCAACCCCTCCTCTACCAAGTCGCTACAGGCCTTGTCTCCAAAGGAGATGTAGCCACCCCCCTGCGCCAATTGATTGGCAGGCAATTCAATGTGCAAGTTCTGCTCGGTGAAGTCACCCAGCTCAATCCGCAAGACAAACAGATCGTTTTCAATAACAAAAGCTTGAGTTACGACTACCTCGTGCTCGCCACCGGCTCTGGCAGCACCTACTTCGGGCATGAGGAATGGCGCAGCTTTGCTCCACCGATGAAAATCCTTGAGCACGCCGAAGAAATCCGGCGTCGACTCCTGATGGCGATGGAACAGGCCGAACAGACACCCGACCCCAACGCCCGTCAATTCCTACAGCGCGTCGTGATTGTGGGTGCAGGGCCCACTGGCTGCGAGATGGCAGGAGCCGTATCTGAGTTAATGCGCAATGCCATGCGCCGTGAATTCAAACAACTCAATCCTGACCAAACCAAGATCTACTTGGTTGATCCTGGCGTAAGGGTGCTGCGCGCCATGCCTGAAATGTTGTCGAAATCAGCCCGCACGACTCTCGAATCACTAGGTGTAGAAATAGTTTTCAAAGGCAGGGTGCAATCCATGCAACCCGGCGAGGTGATGATTAGCACCCCGAATGGTGATCAGTGTATTCAGGCCGCAACCGTGATCTGGACCGCTGGCGTGCGTCCTTCGCACCTGGGCCGCAATTTGGCCGACTCGATCGGTTGTGAACTCGACAAGGGGGGGCGAGTCGTTGTGGAACCAGACTTCTCTGTTGCCGGCCATCCCGAAATCCGAGTCGTTGGAGACCTCTGTTCCTATAGGCACACAACCAATCAGAACCCCCTCCCTGGCATGGCCGGCCCAGCTACGCAAGCAGGCGGATTTGTGGGCAAAGACATCGCTGCATTAGTGAGTGGGTCATCCCGGCCAACATTCAACTGGTTTGATTTCGGCAGCATGGCGGTTCTTGATCGTGTGGCAGCGGTGGCAGATCTGCGTGGCTTCAAATTCTCAGGAGGGATTGGCTGGATGTGCTGGGCTCTTGCCCACTTGGCCTTCATGCCCAACCCGGAGAACCGCATCACGCTGCTTTTTAAGTGGTTAGTCGCCGTGGTGTCTCAACAACGCTCATCGATGCTGCTCACGGGAATGCCCAGCCAGCACATCGACATTGATGCCCCAGATGCTCATTTCCCAATGCAGCCTGGTTTAGGCCCCTCAATCGCAGCACCGGACGCAGCACTACAAGCCGCCATGAAGTACTACAGCACTCAGATCGCAGGCATAGCTCCTCAGCCGATGGCTTCTAAGGAAGGATCTGGGGAAGACTCAAAAGCTGCCATCAAATAAAGCAAGGCCATGCGGATAGGAATGCCATTGCGCACCTGCTCTTCGACAAGACTGATGGAGTGATCATCCAGTAATGATCCACCCAACTCAACCCCTCTGTTCACAGGCCCAGGATGGAGCAGAGGTACAGGCTTCCCGCATAACTTCAGGCGCTCGTGGGTGAGCCCATAATCACGATGAAAGCGGTTTAGATCAGTAAGCAAATGCTGATGCATCCTTTCCTTCTGCAACCTCAAAGTCATCACCGCATCCGCACCAGGCAACGCCTCCTCAAGGGTTCGCACCACCTCCACACAACCACGATGTAGAACAGGGTCATGGGCCTGACCAGGAGGTGGCGCCTCGACAAAAGCGACAAAATCTTGAGGGACCAGGCTCGGCGGACCACACAACACAACATCAGCACCGCAAGCAGTGAGTGCCCAAAGATTGGATCGCGCCACGCGCGAGTGAAGGACATCTCCAACGATCACGATCCTTCGGCCTTGTATGGCTTCAGGCAGAGGGTGATCCGGATCAAAATGATGGGCGAGAGTGTAGAGATCAAGCAATCCCTGGCTGGGATGGCTATGCAACCCATCGCCACCATTGAGCACGGCCGTGCGTTCGCCTGAACGATCTAAAGCACACGCAAGTTGTTCGGGAACACTGGTCGACCCATGACGCACCACCAGCACATCAGCGCCCATTGCGACATAGGTGCGTGCTGTATCAAGCAAAGTCTCTCCCTTGCTGAGGGAACTGCTAGCTGGAGTGAAACTCTGCACATCAGCCGAAAGACGACGGGCCGCCAACTCAAAGCTGCTTCGGGTACGCGTACTGGGCTCAAAAAACAACGTTGCCACCAAACGCCCCTGCAACGCCGGCAACTTGCGTGCACCCGTGACTGGCATGGAGCGGAAGCGATGCGCTAACTCCAGAACAGAGCTGTAATCCTCAAGGGAGAAGCTGGCCAGATCAAGGATGTGACGATGAGACCAGCCGCTCATTGGCCATCACTGGCAACAGGAGCCCAGGCTTGTTGCAAAGGCGGCGTGCGATCTCCCTTGGCACGGCGACTAATACTGCGACAGTTCTTGAGATACCAACGCCAAGGAAGATCCTGTCCTTGAGAGATACCGATCCTGGTTGTGCTCACAATCGTTGGCGTACCGAAGGTAGCCGGCCTAGTTGCCAGCCACACGTCATTCTCTCCTGTAACGGCTGCTCTGTCATGGGAGGGATCCAAACCAAAACGACGCGCCAATAAAGCGGGCCCCGCTGCTACGCGTTCCGGTTCATCCGGAAGTGCAATCGCCCTCAACAAAACACCATTGGCCCATTCGGCACGATCGGTGACCACATTCACGCAGTGGTGAATGCCATAGCTCACATACACATAAAACCGCCCTGGCTCACCAAACAGCGTTTCGTTCTGCGGCGAACGCCTGCGGTAGCCGTGGCAGGCAGGTTCATCCTGGGAATACGCCTCCGTTTCCACAATCACGCCCCAAAGCAAACTTCCATCCTCTTGGCGTTTCGCCAACCTGCAGCCCACCAGCTCAGGTCCCACCACCTCTGCAGGGCGGCAGAAGAAGGATTGAGATAGAGCTGGGAAATCCTTGGCGATGCGGTGGGTGGCTATGGGCGTGGCTGGAACAACAACCTTCTTCGCCCAAGTCTGACAAGGCTGCTTGCAGAAGAGACAATGCAATGAACGAAGCCCTTGCTCTGATGTCAGAAGCGACGGAAACTCATAAGGCGACCTGAGTTGTAGAGGCGTCTTGCATTGACGATGCCCTTCTCCAGTAGCTATCTGTAGCTCCCACCAACAAACAACCTTCAGAGGAGGAAAAATTCGCAGACTTTCCTGGTTTGCGGTTTGGTTTCTGGCTTATGCGTAGCCAGCCTCAGCGGGAATCCAATAGGGATTGACATCAGACTTCTGCATACCCTTATTTATTTTGTCCTGCAGAATCTCAATTGACTTATCGACACACTGATCAATAGACCAGCCGCAATCATGTGGCAGAGGAGTCAACGAAAAAGAGAGCACATGCCTTACACCTTTCTTTGGACTTACCCCTCGATGCAGAACCCTGGAAGGGCAAAACCACACACCTGATCCTGCATGATCTGGAGAGAAAGTGTAATGGTCGGGATCCAACGTGGCAGGATCAAGACCTAGGTCTTTTACCGATCCTTTTACTCGATCAGCATATGACTCACGCTGCCAAATAAAACCCATATAATCTGTTTCCTCTGACAATCTTCTAGATAGAGACGTATCAACAAATTCCGTAGCCCCACCCTCTTCTCGCTGAGAATTAAGGTAAATCATTAATTTTGGGGTCCAAACATTATAATGATTGTCGTAATGCCATGCATCAGAGATAGCCTGATCATCAGGTCCCTTGGCAAAGTAAATACAATTCCATACCAAGTGTGGAAAATCAGTGTGTTTAAATATTTTCCCCAAGACAGAACCTAAGACGCCCTTCTCAGATACCGCACGGATCAACGCTGCACTCATCGCATTGGCACCCTCAAACCCATTTACAAACTCAGCACATAAATCTTCTGGCAATATCTCATCTTCTACCAGATACCCATTTCGATACAAGTGCTTTTCATTTGCCCTATCACCTTCTCCTTTCAAAAACAAAGGAGGAAAAAGTTGAGGCTGAATTTTTCTCACAGTTTCGTATGCAGAAAACGGCGCAGAAGCACCAGAAAGGGCAGTCATCTCCACATCCTCCAAAAGGTTTAATACCCTCCTGTGATACCAGTCAAAAACTAAATCACAGAGAGAAAAAGACAGCAAGGTTGAATCTTCCATTGCATTTACTGTAGAAAGAGCAGAAACGATTTGCCGTGCAGCCTCAAACTCTCCCGCTTCCTTCAATACTAAGCCCAAAGCAAAATACACATCCGCAAAATCTGGCTTCAACTCGATCGCTTTTCGATAACTCGCAATCGCTTCCTCAACCTTTCCCTCTTCCTTCAATACCAAGCCCAAAGCAAAATACGCAGCTTCAAAATCGGGCTTCAAATCGATCGCATTCCGATAACTTGCTTTCGCTTCTGAATACTTTTCTTGCTCCTTAAAAGTATTGCCGAGATTCAACCATGCTCCTGCAAGCCCAGGCTGCATCGAGACAACACGCCTCAAGACAATCTCTGAATACTCAAAGCGCTCAACTTCCTTCAGGCAGATACCCAAGTTATTCAGCGCTTCTGGAGACTCAGCCCTCAAACCAAGTGTCTTCTCATAACAAGAGATTGCCTCATCCCACCTCTCAGAATCTTTAAATACATTTCCAAGGTTGTAGATGGCATCAGGATTATCCGGCTGCAGCGAAATTGCCCTACTTAAGAAGTCAATCCCTTCATCAAATCTCTTCTTCTCACGCTTAATAGAACCACAGAAGTTAAGCGCATAAAAGTTATTAACATCAACAGCAAGCACTTGCTGATAAATCGCTTCTGCCTTATCCAGCTCACCCTGCTTATGCAATGCAACCGCAGCCTGCAGCTGCTGCATGATCTCCTCTTGATTCACCAGGCATTTCCAACTTCATGCCATTTTACGGCCACTTCTTGCCACGCCTCACTACCTGACACCCCTATCCCAATCAATCCAATAAATCCTGCTCCAGATGATTGAGGGAATAAGTCCTTTAATCAGGTATAAAGATCAGGAAACTCTCGACATCCCCTAAGGAGCACGTTTCTAGGTTGCGATCGACATGACTACTAAAGCGGCCTGAGATGCCCTCTGGATCAGGAGAGAGAAGCCTGCTGCACTTACGTATCCCATCCCAGCTCGTCCAGCAAATCCTTCATCACCGAGTAGAAGCGACGGAAACTCATAAGGCGACCTGAGTTGTAGAGGCGTCTTGCATTGACGATGCCCTTCTCCAGTAGCTATCTGTAGCTCCCACCAACAAACAACCTTCAGAGGAGGAAAAATTCGCAGACTTTCCTGGTTTGCGGTTTGGTTTCTGGCTTATGCGTAGCCAGCCTCAGCGGGAATCCAATAGGGATTGACATCAGACTTCTGCATACCCTTATTTATTTTGTCCTGCAGAATCTCAATTGACTTATCGACACACTGATCAATAGACCAGCCGCAAT
Organism: Prochlorococcus marinus str. MIT 9313; assembly: GCF_000011485.1. NCBI lineage: Bacteria > Bacillati > Cyanobacteriota > Cyanophyceae > Synechococcales > Prochlorococcaceae > Prochlorococcus > Prochlorococcus marinus. The sequence continues at coordinate 1,911,925 of NC_005071.1, forward strand.
CATGTGGCAGAGGAGTCAACGAAAAAGAGAGCACATGCCTTACACCTTTCTTTGGACTTACCCCTCGATGCAGAACCCTGGAAGGGCAAAACCACACACCTGATCCTGCATGATCTGGAGAGAAAGTGTAATGGTCGGGATCCAACGTGGCAGGATCAAGACCTAGGTCTTTTACCGATCCTTTTACTCGATCAGCATATGACTCACGCTGCCAAATAAGACCCATATAATCTGTTTCCTCTGACAATCTTCTAGATAGAGACGCATCAACAAATTCCGTAGCCCCACCCTCTTCTCGCTGAGAATTAAGGTAAATCATTAATTTTGGGGTCCAAACATTATAATGATTGTCGTAATGCCATGCATCAGAGATAGCCTGATCATCAGGTCCCTTGGCAAAGTAAATACAATTCCATACCAAGTGTGGAAAATCAGTGTGTTTAAATATTTTCCCCAAGACAGAACCTAAGACGCCCTTCTCAGATACCGCACGGATCAACGCTGCACTCATCGCATTGGCACCCTCAAACCCATTTACAAACTCAGCACATAAATCTTCTGGCAATATCTCATCTTCTACCAGATACCCATTTCGATACAAGTGCTTTTCATTTGCCCTATCACCTTCTCCTTTCAAAAACAAAGGAGGAAAATGCCAAGCATCGACTGTTTTAACAACCTCGAAGGCAGAGAATGGCTTAAAGCCATAAAAAAGAGAAGCACTCTCCACTTCCAACGAAAGATTCAATACCTTCCTTTGATGCCAATCCAAAACCAAATTACTGGAGGAGGTAACCAGCAAAGATGATTCCTCAATTACATTCAAATTATAGAGAGCAGAAACGATTTGCCGTGCCTCCTCAACCTCTCCCTCATCATTCAACACTGTGCCCAGATTCAAATAAGCATCCACAAAGTCAGGCTTCAACTCGATCGCCTTCCGATAACTCGCAATCGCTTCCTCGACGTCTCCCTCCTCTTTCAAGATATTGCCTAAATTCAAATACGCATCCGCAAAGTCTGGCTTCAAATCGATCGCTGTCCGATAACTAGCTTTCGCTTCCTCTGCTTCTCCATGATCTTTGAATACATGCCCTAAATTCAAATACGCATCCGCAAAATCTGGCTTCAAATCGATCGCTTTCCGATAACTAGCTTTCGCCTCCTCAAACTCTCCATTCTCTTTCAATACAATCCCTAATCCAAAATACGCAGCTTCAAAATCGGGCCTCAACTCAATCGCATTCCGACAACTTGCGATCGCTTCCTCAACCTTTCCCTCCTTTTTAAGAGCACTTGCAAAGTTGAGGTGCAGCTCTGGAGACTCAGGCGCGAGAAGCAGAGCAAAACGATATTGCTCTAAAGCAGCGTTGTACTCATACTTATCCTCCAACAACTTGCCATAGTTAATTCTTAGATTCACATCTTGAGGGCTTGCTTCTATTGCTTTAGAAAATATCTCTTCAGATTCATCCAGCTTCTCTTCGTCAGCTAAGAGTGCTCCAAGGATGCTTGCCGCACCAGCATGAGCAGCATTGAGTTGCAAAGTATTCCTATACGCCTGCTTGGCCTCTTGGACATTCCCAATCTCCCTTAGAGCATTTCCAAAACAAAACCAAGATTCTGGAATCTGCTGATTCCGCTGCAATGACTGCTGAAAGATACGAGCAGCTTCCTCATGCTGGCCAACCATGACAAGGATATTCCCCAGATTTATAAACGGGATCGGAGTACTATCATCTTCTCGAATAGAAGCCTGTATTAAATCAAAAGCTTGTTGCAGATTTCCACGATCTTTATAAATACAGCCAAGAAGATGCAATGAATTAGGTTCCTTGGGATTCACTGAAAGGATCTGTATACAAATAGCCTCAGCAGCATCAAGATCCTTACTCTGATATGCCTTCACTGCTGCCTGCTGCTGCTGGATGATTTCTTCTGGATTCACCAGGCAGCTCCTGCTTCTTACTATTTTACGACAACTTCATGCCTTGCATCACTTCCTGATGGTCTAGCAACACCTTCAACGACAGATACATCTCTAATGAGAGACAAGAAATCATTGAAATTTCAGAGAGACGGGAATAAAAGATACTGAAGATATATCCGACAAATCAGCATCTCCCACAAATGTCAGGAAGCGACCAATAGACTCTTTTGCAAAATCAACAACAATCCTTCGCTCGTCAAAAACCACTGCCTGCAGAGCATTAATCTGGCAACCATCAATCTCAAACTCCATTACAGGAGAGACGCTGGCTTCGCTTTTCAACGTAATGATGGCACGATCCAAAACAACAGAGGAACCTAGATCGAATGAAATACGAATAATACATTCATTTACATTCGACTGCCATTGCAATAATCCATGCACTGAGAGGCGAGCATAAACAAGTGGAAGCTTATTCTCACGATATACCCCAAAGGCTTGCACGTCTCGAATACACAACTCATCTAACTCGACAGGGTAAGATTTAAGATCCTGATGACGTGACTGAATATTGAGCAGCAACTGAGAAAGAAGGAGAGTTTTAATCTGATCGCTTAAATCACCTTCCTCAGGCAAATGGACATCATCCGTTAACCATTTGCGCCGAGTCTCCAAGAGACCAGGATCCACCAAAAGACGATGCAATGAAAAGAAATATATTCCATACCTTAGGCAACACTCATTAAGACAATCGTTAAAATGTTTTGCCGCAAAGTTTCGATGCTCTTCAAGACCAAAAGAATTAAACTGTGAGCCACTTCCATAAGGACCGCAAACAATAACGGGAAAGCCCTTATTCTTTATTTTAAGTACAAAGTCAAAGTAAGCCTGTGCAGAATTAGTTGCCACTTCCTTGATTGATTTTTGCTGAAGATATGCTTGCTTTACAATATGGGCTCGACAGTCAATTTCCCCAAAACACAGCAAGATTGCACTTGAATCAGAGTCGAGCCCTACAAGCTTCTCCTCGACGCGGCTACCTCCTCCACTGGAAGATTTCTCGCTAGCCAATTTAAACGCAGTAGCAGGACCAACATAATTAACTGAGACGCCTGGAATACCCTTAAAGGCATTAACGTGAGAGTCCCCAAAGGCAACAATCTCAGAAGCTTCTATTATTAACAGAATTTCTTCGATTAGATTGCTTTTTGGATTGACTCCTTCCAATACCTTGTCAGGCACTCTGCCTTCCAATGCTCTAAAAAGCTGGACGTAATCAACCAGATTAAATTCATTAGCCCTCGAGGAGAAGTATTGAATAGCCTCTTCTCTCCTATCAGCCTGAAAAAAGGCATGCCCTATTGATTGACGTGCATTGTAGTGGTTGTCGTCAACATCGAGGCACTGTTTCAAAGCAATCAAAGCACTGTCATGGTCTCCAGAATGACTATTCACTAAAAACAACTGATAATATGCCTCGGAAAAATCAGGCTTCAAATCAATCGCCTTCCGATAACTCGCAATCGCTTGCCCGACATCTCCCTTATCTTTCAAGATATTGCCTAAATTCAAATACGCATCCGCAAAGTCAGGCTTCAACTCGATCGCCTTCCGATAACTCGCAATCGCTTCCTCGACGTCTCCCTCCTCTTTCAAGATATTGCCTAAATTCAAATACGCATCCGCAAAGTCTGGCTTCAAATCGATCGCTGTCCGATAACTAGCTTTCGCTTCCTCAAACTCTCCATTCTCTTTCAAGATGTTTCCTAAGTTCAAATACGCATCCGCAAAATCTGGCTTCAAATCGATCGCTTTCCGATAACTAGCTTTCGCCTCCTCAAACTCTCCATTCTCTTTCAATACAATCCCTAATCCAAAATACGCAGCTTCAAAATCGGGCCTCAACTCAATCGCATTCCGACAACTTGCGATCGCTTCCTCAACCTTTCCCTCCTTTTTAAGAGCACTTGCAAAGTTGAGGTGCAGCTCTGGAGACTCAGGCGCGAGAAGCAGAGCAAAACGATATTGCTCTAAAGCAGCGTTGTACTCATACTTATCCTCCAACAACTTGCCATAGTTAATTCTTAGATTCACATCTTGAGGGCTTGCTTCTATTGCTTTAGAAAATATCTCTTCAGATTCATCCAGCTTCTCTTCGTCAGCTAAGAGTGCTCCAAGGATGCTTGCCGCACCAGCATGAGCAGCATTGAGTTGCAAAGTATTCCTATACGCCTGCTTGGCCTCTTGGACATTCCCAATCTCCCTTAGAGCATTTCCAAAACAAAACCAAGATTCTGGAATCTGCTGATTCCGCTGCAATGACTGCTGAAAGATACGAGCAGCTTCCTCATGCTGGCCAACCATGACAAGGATATTCCCCAGATTTATAAACGGGATCGGAGTACTATCATCTTCTCGAATAGAAGCCTGTATTAAATCAAAAGCTTGTTGCAGATTTCCACGATCTTTATAAATACAGCCAAGAAGATGCAATGCATTAGGTTCCTTGGGATTCACTGAAAGGATCTGTATACAAATAGCCTCAGCAGCATCAAGATCCTTGCTCTGATATGCCTTCACTGCTGCCTGCTGCTGCTGGATGATTTCTTCTGGATTCACCAGGCAGCTCCTGCTTCTTACTATTTTACGACAACTTCATACCTTGCATCACTTCCTGATGGTCTAGCAACACCTTCACCGACAGATACTCCTCCGCAGATGCATAAGGTTTGTGCTACAGGATCTACTTCGCCTGAACCTCTAGTTGTCGATTATTGATCTTCAGTATCGAGGCTTCTTTAGCAAATGACAGCTGATTGCATCAGCTTTTTGTAATACTGTAACAACGCTTGCTTATAGCAACCTGACTTACTCATCTTTGTCTTTTTCATCAGCTCTTCCTCCAGACGATGAAAGCAGGACTTCTCTCTCTGATTAAAAGAGATATTACTTATTGGTGTTTCCATCATTACCTTCCTGTCTAATTAAATGATGTAGCCTTATTGGGATCAGAATCGAGATGGCGAGTAGAAGCAATCTGAGATGACAAGCCAAAGCACATTTAAAAGCTGCTTTTCTTATACCTTGAGCAAGATTTCATCAGACTCGATCCTTAATTTATTTAGGCTCCACACAGTTTCCATAGAGATCATAATCATTCAGGTCCTCTTTCACATCTTTTCAAGACTCTTAGAGAATTTAATTCTCAAAGGTCAGATTCTATGTATAGGAATTTTAGTTTTTGCTATTCAATCAGCAAATATTCCTGACATTCTCAGAATCTCTTACCCTCTACTCTATACAGATGAGTTGGAAGGCTTGACTGAGGGTCAGAAGAATGAGAGTAATGCTGCGTCATGTTGCACTGAGTATAACCCGATTACTTGCTGATTGGTGATGATTCTCCTTCCGTTTCCTACTCAAAGCCACTGCAGTTAAAGGGGCTTTTATTTCTTCAATCACGCCCATAACTCCGCATACAAGCTTCCAATACCTAGTACTATTAACCGCAAACCAGGTGCAATTTTCACTTATCCAGGCACTCAACCCATCCACAAAAAATGCAAGGCACAGCAAATAAAGACTAAGCATATTTTGCCCTACATTTACTCATATTCCCTCAACCAATTCACCAAAGGCTTCTCTCCCTATTGCCATCACGGATGCCATTGGCTCATCTAAATCTCACCGCAACCTGATGCCACTCTTCTGGGATTTTATTGAGCCGAATGTCAAAGGCAAACGGCAGCTGTTGCTGTCCTGGTGCAACTCTCTCCTATCGCTTCTATTTCTTCTGGAAGAATTAAAACTCTGTACCGAGTTTAAAGTTGAACGTATTGTCGATAGCGGGTGAATGAAGAGCACTATAAATTGAACGCGCCACTAAAGACATATAGAATTTAGAGTCTTTTGAAGGGAAAAACTTTAGCGTACCACTCAAATCATTTCCTGCCGCCATGCCATTAACGAATGATCCTGTCAATTGATTTTTAATTGACAGGCGAAATTTATTATTCACATCCCATTCTATAGCAGCCCCGATTGTTCCAGATGGAATGATCTCACCGCAGTATTTTCCCAATGCAATTCCATCCGAAACGTAATCACCTGTGCTGCAACCAGAGCCGCCATCAAACCAGATCAGAGAAGGACCTAAAGAGACTCTTAAAGATAATTTCTTATGGTCTAAAACCTTATAGCCAACACCAACTGAAAAAACATTCGTGTTAACGCCAACATCATTTAGTGCATTGTAAGTGTAATCCGTTGAGGCATATGCACTCCATTTAGTAGAAGATAAAATTCTGTCATAGCGAATAGAGAATGCGCCTTGATTGGTATCAATCGTTGACACACTTTCAGCATCTACACTCTTATCAAAGTCAAAGCTCGCCGAAGCATTCAACTCATGATTCGTTCCCTTAAAACGAGTGGAAGCTGAAATAGCATAACCAAATGACAAATCATCTCCCGTATTCGATCCGTCAATGCCTACGTCAACCGAGCTGAGCCATCGCGATGGAATGGGCTCTAGTTTAATCAAAGAGGCATCAATCTCAATACGGCCAAAATAAGGACTAAGCAGGACTTTGACCTTATTGCTACTTTCTTCTGGCAAGTACTCGCCACTGACCACATCTCCGTTAATCAGTTTAAATGTAAGATTTTCAGCTCGTACATATTGAGGGGCGATCATTGTGCCAATGGCAACAAAAGTACAAACCCTCTTAGCCAGCAAGGATGAAAGATAGGTCAAAGATGGGGCAATAGCACGATCAATACTATAAACGAAAACACCTCTCACGTAAGCCTTCTAAGCCAAAAGACTAGCCCTTATATAGTCAATTAATATGTTCACTGTCAGCCCATAATCTGAGCCCACTCCTGCAGCGATCTGAATTAGATTCAGAAGAATTGTCCTTAAATATTCAACTAAAATCACAAGCAACAGGCCACAGCATGGCAAATAAACCTGGAACAAACCATTCCAATCAAGAACTCATGCATCACCATTGCAAGAGAGGCCCCCTTGGTCAAAGTGAACCAATGAGGGCAAACGCTCTTGAGCCATCAACTAACGAAAGACTCCATAACTTCACAATCTGCGGTGAAAGCTCTGATTCCCTCTCTTACCGTTGATTAACATCGCCAACACCTTCCTCTAAAGCTTGAATCTCTGATCGATCCGTTTCCTTGAACAACTAAGCCAAGATTTTTACGCCCTACAGGCAGCTTGAAAAGCATCAGCAACTAAAGCGTTCTCTGATTGAGCTACACATTTTTTTGCTTGGCCGCCATGCTGTTGTTCAGAACCCATGTTCTGCAACAACAAAGCCATTGGTTCAACAGCAGCACCCAATAATCCCTCGTCAAAGCATCCCTCCCCATCATGTCCTCCACCCTGCCCAGCGCCGTCAGCAGCGTCAACGCCATTCGCCTAGCCCTGCGTAGCTGGCCAGAAGTGGACGACTATCTGAACCATTGCAAAGGCGTGATCCTGCCACTTGGCTCCACCGAACAACATGGACCCACTGGCGCAATTGGCACCGATGCACTCACCGCTGAAGCATTAGCTCTTGAAGTCGGCCGTCGCACAGGGGTGCTTGTCACACCGACCCAAGCCTTCGGGATGGCTGAACACCATCTTGGTTTCGCCGGAACGATGAGCTTAAAACCCGCCACTTTGCTCGCATTGATCCACGATCTCGTGATATCCCTTGCCAACCATGGCTTCGAGCGGATCTTTGTGATCAACGGGCATGGCGGCAATGTCGCCACCACTAAAGCCGCCTTTGCCCAGGCCTACAGCAGCGCCATCAGCAACGACCTGCCCGTAGCATCCAAACTGAGATGCAAACTGGCCAACTGGTTTATGGCGGGCTCTGTCTTTCACGCAGCCAGAGAGTTATATGGCGACCAAGAAGGCCAGCACGCCACTCCCAGCGAAATTGCTCTCACCTTGCACATAGAACCCAGTCTGCTAAGCAAACAGCGGCCTCTACCGGAGCCAGCCCCTGCAGGACCGATCCACGGCCCGGAGGATTTCCGCCGACGGCATCCGGATGGCCGCATGGGCTCAAACCCCTATCTCGCTAAGCCAGAGCATGGTGCCTCATTACTAGAGACAGCGGCTACCGCGTTGAGCGAAGATCTAACAAGCTTCCTTACCGCAGCATGAGCAAGATCACCGCCAAAGACGTACGCAAAGTGGCCCAGCTAGCTCGCCTAGACCTGCCAGATGATCAAATCGCGACCTATACAGAGCAGCTAGAGAGAATCCTTGCTTACGTGGCCCAGCTTGAAGAAATTGATACCACGAACGTAAAACCCACCACGCGAGCAGTAGAAGTGGTGAATGTGACGCGTACTGACGAGGTCTCTGAGACACCAGTACGCGAAGAACTTCTAAATCTTGCCCCTCAACGGGAAGGCGACTTCTTCAGAGTGCCAAAAATTTTGGCCGAATAATCAACGTTTCTTGGGTTCTGGCAAGACAGCAGTGCGATGCAACAAACCAATCCAACGTCGCCGCCAGCGGCGGCTGGGAATCAATTTGGCTAGTGGACGCATCTTGCTACGACGTGTTGTATGGCTACGGACACCCAAAACAATGTCATAGAGAAAATTAAATCCATCGGATCTGCTTTCAAAAAATCCGAGTCGCTGAGGTGATCCCCTGGCATCCAATAGAGGTTTTGTTGCTTCGTAGGCCGGCTTATACTCAAACCAGGGAATAGAAGGCCATAAATGATGAACAAGATGATAATTCTGACCCATAATTAACCAATTCATCATCCTGCTTGGATACACTCTGGCGTTATGCCAACGGTCTCTTGCAGTAAAGGGACGATGGGGTAAATAGTCAAAGAAAAGGCCCAGGGTGACCCCAACCATTAAGGCAGGGCCAAACCAACAATTATAAACAAAATTCATGAAGTCAAAATGAAGACCAGCGATCACAATGGAAACAAACAAACCGCGCTCAAGCCCCCACTGCATCAGCTCAAAGCGACGCCATAAGCGTCGTTGAAAGAAGAAATATTCATGATAGAAAAACCGCGGCGCAATCAACCAAAGCGGGCCAAAAGTGCTGACAATGTGATCCGGATCATTGTTGGGGTCATTCACATGTGAGTGATGCTGAAGGTGCACTCTTGTGAACACAGGAAAACTAAAGCCCAGCAAAATTGCTGAACCATGACCCATGAACTGATTAATCCAAGGATTCGGATGAGCCGCCTTATGACAAGCGTCATGGATCACAGTGCCTTCCATATGCAAGGCGAAAAACGCCAATGCCACCAGAACTTGCAAAGGCCAATCACCAAAACACCACTGCCAAATCGTTAGAGCCGCCAAGCCATAACCACCCAAAAACAATCCCACCGTGGGATTCCAAGGGGAAGGCGGATCAAGGTACTCCTTCGGCACCGTTAGCTGTTGAGAGGCCGACTTGGAGCTGGCTTCAGCCTCAACAGGATCCGGGTTGGAGAGTACCTGAGTCATCAAATGGAAACATAACCCCTGATCAAACCAGGGGCTTTAAAAAGGATGCCCACCGGGGGACTTGAACCCCCACGACCTAAGCCACTGGTACCTAAAACCAGCGCGTCTACCAATTCCGCCAGATGGGCACGTACTGAACTCTAAACACCACTCCAGAATGGGCCTACACCGTTGTGCCAAAGATGCTGGCCACCCTCCTCGGGGAGTTCTCTCTCCTGTTCGGCCTGGCAGTACTCCTGCTACCGCTGCTTGCCACTGAACTCAGTCGCCCCCGTGACGGGCTGTGGGGAGTTGTGGTGCTCATGCTGGGGCTTGGGCTGATCACCAGCAGCGGTCGCTTGCAGGGCCCCCCAATGCTGGCAGTGATCTGTGGCGCACTACTCGTGAGCAGGCTCGGGGTGGAAGTCGCCCAAAACCGCTGGCAGCAACTAAGTTCGGATGATCAGCAAGGGCTGATTTCTCGGGAACGATGGACCACCAGCCTCAAGCAACTAGGCGCCTCTATCGCAAACCTGAGCAGCACCCTCAAAGGATTGATGGAACGGCTGCGGCCAAAACCCAACGCAGACCAAGACTCAGCTTTGTCCAACGAGATCACATCAGCGGAGGGATCTGAACCCAGCCCTGAATCAGGAGGAAGCCCTGAACCTCTCACCACTGAGAGTTTCAAAGAACTGTTTGCCTCACTGGCAAGCATCGGTGACAGGCTCAACGGGTTGATCGAACGGGTGCGGCCAAAAGCAAACTCAAGCAAGAAAAAATGGGTGCGGCCTGAACCAACCGCCGACCAAGACGCAGCACGAGCTGTTGAGCAACAGCCATCTACAAGCCAACCTTCATCAGCAAATCAACAAGCCGCCAACACTCCCCCAGCGGTGTCAACCGAGGCGGCAGCAGCCGATCAAGCAAAAACCAACTCTGAGCCTAAAGAAAGTTCTACGGCTCAAACCAATACCAGCCTCAAGACATCGGTAGCCCCCAATCAGACCGCTGAGCAACGATCAGAAGATCAGCAACCCGCTAAGAGCAACCAAACTATTGACGTTGGCAAAACTGACTCCCCTAAGGACTCAACACACCCTGAAGCAAAGGTTCAAGAACGCCCAGAGCCGAAAGCAAGCCAGCAGCAGACTTCAACGCCACAGCAAACGTTTGACCAACAGCCAACTGAGACTCAACAGCCATCTCAAGCCCAACAGCCCAAAGACATCCTTAAGGTGGCTCCCGCCAAGGCCCCAAGAGATAGCGAGCCATACACAACTTCAGACACTAAAGACATTCAAGAGACACCAGCGGTAAAAACTGAATCGACACAGCCTTCCATTGATAATTTCTCCTGCTGCAGCGACACCGTGACCCAGGGAAAACAACCGGATGGTGTTGCACGAACCTCTTACAAGGACACTCTCAACCTCCTACAGACCAGCTTTGGCATGCGCGCCAATGCAAGCCAACGAGAACCAGAGTTACAAGAGTTCTGGAAGCAACAAGGCATTGATTTAGAGCTTGGCCTGAACAATCAGGGCCAAAACTTCACCCTTCATGACGGGCCGCCCTACGCCAATGGAGCCCTGCATATGGGCCATGCCCTCAACAAGGTGCTGAAAGACATCATCAACAAGCATCAAATCCTGCGTGGCCGTCAAGTGCGTTTCGTGCCCGGTTGGGACTGCCACGGCCTTCCGATCGAACTGAAGGTGTTGCAGAACCTCAATCAAGAGCAGCGCGAAGCACTCACACCACTGAAATTGCGCAAGAAAGCTGCAGCCTTTGCACGCAAGCAAGTGGACAGCCAAATGGCAGGCTTCCGCCGCTGGGGCATCTGGGCCGACTGGGAGCATCCCTACCTAACGCTCCAGAAGGAATACGAAGCCGCCCAAATCCAAGTGTTCGGCAAGATGTTTCAAAAGGGATACATCTATCGGGGACTCAAGCCGGTGCACTGGAGTCCCAGCTCCCGTACAGCCCTTGCTGAAGCGGAGTTGGAATATCCAGACGGTCACACCAGCCCAAGTGTCTACGTTGCTTTTCCAGCAGCGAAGCTGCCCGAGAAATTACGCACATCTCTTGGCAATCAGGGCCTAGAGCTGCCGAATAACGGCCTCGAACTCGGCCAGGCTCTGCAAATTGCAATCTGGACCACCACCCCCTGGACTCTGCCCGCCAACCTTGCGGTTTCGGTCAACGAGAAACTCGACTACTCCTTTGCAGTTGACAACCAAGGTCGACTACTCCTAGTGGCCGCTGAATTGTTGCCATCGTTACGCGACACCCTCGCGCTGGAACTCACAGCTCGCGCCACGGTCAAGGGAGCCCTTCTTGCAGGTCTCATCTACAAACACCCACTACTGGATCGAGACAGTCCAATCGTGATCGGCGGTGAATACATCACCACCGAATCGGGAACTGGTCTTGTGCACACGGCCCCAGGCCATGGTGTCGACGACTTCAACACAGGTCAAAAGCACGACCTGGGCATGCTCTGCCCAGTAGACGAAAGCGGAACAATGACAAGCGAGGCGGGTCCATTCGCTGGTCTCAACGTGCTCAAAGACGCCAACCCCACCATCATTGCGGCACTTGAGGAAAGAGGTGCTCTGCTGAAGCACGAACCCTATGCCCACCGCTACCCCTATGACTGGCGAACAAAGAAACCCACCATTTTTCGCGCCACAGAGCAATGGTTTGCCTCTGTCGAAGGCTTCCGCAATGAAGCATTGACAGCCATCAACAGCGTGGAGTGGCTACCAGCCTCGGGCCGCAATCGCATGGAAGCGATGGTGCGAGAACGGGGCGACTGGTGTATTTCCAGACAACGCACTTGGGGCGTACCGATTCCAGTGTTCTACGAGCGAGAAGGTAATGAGGTGCTGTTGAACGACGAGACCCTTGCTCATGTCAAGGCCCTGATAACAGAACATGGTGCCGACGTGTGGTGGGAACGCAATGAAGTCGAGCTTTTGCCACCGGCCTATGCCGCAGAAGCTGAACGATGGCGTAAAGGAACCGACACGATGGACGTATGGTTTGACTCGGGCTCGAGTTGGGCGGCTGTTGCCAGTCAACAAGAGGGCCTCGCCTACCCTACTGAGCTGTACCTAGAAGGCTCTGACCAACACAGGGGCTGGTTTCAGTCTTCTTTGCTGACCTCCGTAGCCATCAACAGCCAAGCTCCCTATCGGCAGGTGCTCACCCATGGCTTCGCCCTCGATGAGAAGGGCCGAAAAATGAGCAAATCACTAGGGAATGTCGTCGATCCAGCGGTGATTATCGACGGTGGCAAAAACCAGAAACAAGAACCTCCCTACGGCGCCGACGTTCTGCGCCTATGGGTGAGCTCTGTTGATTACTCCGCCGATGTTCCGATCGGAGCCAGCATTCTGCGTCAGATCGCAGATGTGTATCGCAAGGTGCGTAACACGTCCCGCTATCTGCTGGGAAACCTGCACGACTTCGATCCCGAGCGCGACGCGATTCCCGTGCCAGAACTACCCCTACTCGATCGCTGGATGCTGCAACGCACAGCTGAGGTCATGGATGAGATCTCAACGGCCTTTGATCGCTACGAGTTCTATCGCTTCTTCCAGTTACTCCAGAGCTACTGCGTGGTCGACCTATCGAACTTCTACCTCGATATTGCCAAGGACCGGCTCTATGTGAGCTCACCATCCGAACGTCGCCGACGCAGCTGTCAAACGGCGATGGCTCTCATCATTGAGCGTTTAGCTGGGGCCATTTCCCCAGTGCTATGTCATATGGCGGAAGACATCTGGCAGAACCTGCCCTACTCCGTAGCGGAAGACTCTGTCTTTCGTAGGGGATGGCCCACGGTCCCAGAGACCTGGCGAGACCCCTCAATGATGGCGCCAATGCACCAGCTACGTGAACTGCGCAGCGCCGTGAACCGCGTTCTAGAAGACTGCCGAAGCCAAGGAGAGCTGGGTGCGGCACTTGAAGCAGCTGTCCGTTTGGAAGCGCACAGCGAAGCGCTCCAGGAAGCACTCGACTGGCTCAGGCAGCAAGGAGATCCCGATGTGGATGGATTGCGCGACTGGTTGCTGGTATCTCACTTACAAGTAGGTGGTGAACCATGGGCAGAACTACTGGCAAGTCAGGACAACGCCTTAGCGACGATCGAGGTTGCCAGGGCTCGCGGTAGCAAATGCGAACGCTGTTGGCACTACGAAACTGATGTCGGCCAGCACACGACACATCCCACCCTTTGCGGACGCTGCGTGGGCGTGCTCGAACATCAATAAAAAAAAAAGGGGGGGGGGCTCCACGACAGCCCCCCCATCCATCACAACCATGTCACCACCAATGTCATCAGCACTGAGCCTTTGCGTCACTAGCGATATCCAGAGGCTTATCCAAGTCAATGCGGTGATGACATCAGCTCACAAGCAGCACACACGCATCCAGAACGGCAGTCATTGAACATTCTGCTTGAAAAAGCAAAACTCAAAGCATCGAAAGGGTGCCAAAAAATCATTCAATCGCGCAGTGGATTCAATGATCAAGCCTCCATCAAAAAGCTCCAGTAGCAGAATCCGGCAATGGCATAGGGTCAACGTCAGGCAAACCAGATAGAAAAGATGTCTCTTCTTTGCTCGCCTGCTCTAAAAGGCCTGCATTCGAATTTGTATTAGCTTCTGCGGAAGGTGATCCACAGATAACCGCAGCAATACAAATTGCAGCAATCAGCGTAAAGAACTTGTCGGTAATCAGCTCGGCTTTGTCGAATGTCATTGTCCTGATTTGGTTGTGAGGACAACCTGTCCTCGATGCACATAGCTTCTCTGCAAGTTCTCTGTGTTGTGTTGACGCGCCGCAAGACCTGAGGTGATTTTGCTCACAGCTCCTCTATCGCATCAAAGGCAATAGGGTCAGAATTCACCAGCAACCCGACCCTGACGGGGAAGTCGCACCAGGAGCCACTGCAGCAAGCCCACGACATAAGCCACCAAGGCCACATAACCAATAAATGCGGCGACCGCTTCGGTCCACTGTCCACCGAAAACGAAATCGAACAGTCGCTCCGCAACCCGATGCAACCCCTGCGGAGCCTCAAGCCAGACGCGACAATTAGCCCCTGCAACGTCCTTGACGCAAGCAAGACTGGTTGACGCCATAGCCGCGGCCATTAGACCGAATCCGCTCAGAGCCCAGCGCCAAATACGCACCGTTAATGGCAGAGGCCGCCAGGGGGGTAAATCGGCAAGCTCCTCATTAAGGTCTACCCAAAACCAAACTGAAGCCACCATCAACAAGGGTGCCAAAAAGGTCGTCAGATAACCAATAGGCCTTTGATCGGTCAGCAACAGCACGCTGATGGCTAGCAAACTGGCAATCTTCCAATAGATGGTCAGTAAACGCACCATCGAAGCCTCCCGACGCACCGAAGCCCAGATCAACAAAACAAATGGCAGGCCCAGTGCAAACATTGCCGCAAGGCGGTAGGTCAGCCAGACCAGAGTGCGATAGGGGAGTTCAGGCACTTAGGAGGTTCGTGAAGGCGTCATTATCAATGCTGGCCTGAGTTCCGTCAGTGTTGTTAGGGTCCAATTCATGGAGCCCTTCTCTCCGCTCAATTGGTTCAGACGCAGCTCATCCCAGGCCAGCTGCCGAACGGCATTGTCCAGCCAACCTTCCCTTGAAGCTGCGGTTAACGAGGTGGCGGCAGCCCTGGCGGGGGGCAGCTCGGCCGATCTAGCACTCGTCTTTGCCTCCACCCACTACGCCAGCGATCTACAGCGATTGCTGCCTTTATTGCAGCGTCGACTGAAAGCAACCCACTGGTTGGGGTGTGCCGGTGGAGGCGTGATTGGCACCACAGCCAAAGGGAATGCCTCAGAGCTCGAAAAAGAACCTGCTCTCAGCATCACCATGCTGCAGCTGCCAGGAGCCATTCTCAAGCCCTTCTACCTTGAAACCCAGTCATTACCAGACCTAGATGGACCAGCTCAGCACTGGCAAGAATGGGTTGGAGCTGATCCTTTCAATGCCCGCAGCATGTTGCTGCTTGTGGATCCCAGCTCACGCTCAATCAATGATCTCATTAGCGGCCTGGATTACGCCTACCCAACCACGACCAAACTCGGTGGCATTGCCGGCCCTCATAATGCCCCTCATGGCTCCCTGTTCTTTGACGACCGCGTTGTCATGGGCGCCGTTGGCTGCAGCTTTGGGGGCGACTGGAATCTGGAAGTCGTGGTCGCACAGGGTTGCAAACCGATTGGTCCTGTGTTCGCCATTGAACAGGTGCAAAAAAATATTCTTTTGGAGCTCAGTCACGAAAACCAGCGGGACAGTCCGATGGCCTGCCTACAACGCGTGTTAGATGATCTCTCAGAAGAAGAACGAGAGATGGTCCGGCATTCACTTTTTTTAGGAATAGAACGACGCGATCTGGTGTTAGCAGGAACCGGAGCACCTCAGCCTCAAGGAGCTTTTTTGGTGAGGAACCTGATCGGAGTAGATCCCAAGAATGGTGCCGTTGCCGTCGCCGAGCAAATAAGAGCTGGCCAAAACGTGCAATTTCAGCTGCGGGAAGCTGAGGCCTCACGGCAAGAATCTGAGCTACTGCTCGGTGCCGCAAGAGAGCGCAATACCAGCCCCCCTCTCTTCGGCCTATTAATGGCTTGCCTCGGGCGAGGACATGGCCTCTACGGCGTACCCAATGGTGATGTACACATCGCACGCAAACTGATGGCAGAACTACCTATCGCTGGAGTGTTCTGCAACGGTGAAATCGGCCCTGCCGGAGGCGTTGGCGCTACCCACATTCACGGTTACACGGCCTGCTGGGGTTTGCTTAGGCATGACCCCTCTTCCTCGGAACCAGCCAAATCGGTCTAAGTGTGCGCCAGCACGTCAATCCTCTCAGCCGTTTCTTCCAACTTCCAAGGCCACTGCCAAGCCCGGAAGAAATGTTTGCGCAATCCAGCCGCCCTCTCCATCTCGACATCGGTTGTGCTCGAGGTGGCTTCCTGTTAAGCCTGGCTCCACTTCAACCAGAGTGGAATCATGTGGGTGTTGAGATTCGCCACCCGCTTGTGCTTTCAGCGGAAAGGGATCGCCAAGAACTCGAACTCGACAACCTCCGCTTCTTGTTCTGCAACGTCAATGTGAGCCTTGAGGAGTGGCTTGATGCCCTGCCTAGAGATCAGCTGCAATGGGTGTCCATCCAGTTCCCAGACCCCTGGTTTAAACGTCGTCATCAGAAGCGCAGGGTGCTGCAACCCTCCCTGTTAATCGCCTTAGCAACAGCCCTGCAACCAGGCCGTGAACTCTTTATCCAGAGTGATGTGCTGTCTGTTATCGAGCCGATGGTGATGCTGATTGAACAAAGCAACTGTTTCGAGCGTCCTAAAAATGATTCCCATGCCTGGCAAAAGGCCAACCCACTGCCCGTGCCGACGGAGCGAGAACGTTATGTGCTCGATCAGGGCCTACAGGTTTACCGCAGGCTCTACCAACGCAACGACCAACAAGCTCCTGAACTGTCCAACCTCGAAGCTTTATGGCAACAGGTCGATAATCCAAGTAAAGAAGAACATAGCGACTGCTGATGCCTAAGACTGCGGCCCCACAGCCCCTTCTACTGCGCTGGCAGGGACACATTCCCTCCTCTGAGGCGATGCAAATGCGCCTGCAGTGGATTGCGGGGTTGCTGTTGATGATGCTCCTAGCAACCCTGCCCATGCTGACTCGAACCGGACTTGGACTAACAATCCTCGCGGCCGGAGCGTTATGGATCATCTGGGGCTGCGTGACACCAGCTGGCCGAATTGGAAGCATCAGTAGCTGTTTACTTGTGTTTTTCGCTATTGCATGTCTCGCCACAGGGTTCTCACCCGTTCCATTAGCAGCTGCCAAAGGATTGATCAAACTCATCAGCTACCTGGGGGTGTACGCACTGATGCGACAGCTACTAGCCACCAGTAGCGACTGGTGGGATCGCCTGGTGGCTGCCCTCCTAACCGGCGAACTGATCTCTTCTGTGATCGCAATCAGGCAGCTCTATGCCCCTGCTGAGGAAATGGCCCACTGGGCAGATCCCAATTCAGTGGCTGCAGGGACAGTGCGAATTTATGGTCCGCTTGGTAACCCCAACCTGCTAGCCGGCTATCTCATGCCCATCCTGCCGCTGGCCTTAGTAGCCCTACTGAGATGGCAAGGCTTGGGAGCAAAGCTTTACGCGATGGTCGCTCTAGGGCTTGGTATCACAGCAACCCTATTCAGCTTCAGCCGCGGTGGATGGCTAGGCATGCTTTCGGCTCTAGCTGTGATTTTGGTGCTGCTGCTGTTGCGCAGTACCAGCCACTGGCCTCTCGTCTGGCGTCGTCTGCTGCCCCTAATCGTGATTGTTTTAGGCACAGCCATGCTGGTGATAGCCGCAACCCAGATTGAGCCCATCCGCACCCGAATCACAAGCTTGATCGCAGGGCGAAGTGACAGCTCTAACAACTTCCGCATCAACGTTTGGCTATCAAGCCTTGAAATGATTCAGGCACGCCCGTGGCTGGGTATTGGCCCTGGCAACGCTGCCTTCAACAGGATCTATCCGCTCTTTCAACAGCCCAAATTCAACGCCCTAAGTGCCTACTCTGTTCCCCTGGAAATCCTTGTAGAAACCGGACTGGCTGGCCTCATGGCAAGTCTCGCTCTAGTAATTACCGGCATGCGCAAGGGCCTCGCTGGCCTCAACTCAAATCATCCGCTGGCCCTCCCCGCTCTAGCAAGCCTGGCCGCCATCGCTGGGCTTGCGGTTCATGGCATCACAGATACCATTTTTTTTCGACCTGAGGTTCAACTCGTGGGCTGGTTCTGCCTCGCCACACTGGCCCAAACACAGCCAGAACAAAAGCAACTCCAACAGACAGAGTGAACGGCCTTTTCCTTGCAGGCTTTGATGCAGGCCAAACACAAACCCGATGCCGCCTAAGCCGCTGGCATCAAAATCAATGGTTGCCGATTGCAGAGGGCCTCGGCAGCGGCGTCATTCACCTGCACGCCTCTGACGGTGAAGAACACTTTGAGAAAGCACTGCGAAGCAGCTTCAGCAAGGCTGTCGGCAATGCTGGATTGAGATCTGAAAAAGCTCTGATCTCTGCAGCGGCCGTCGGAGCAAGCGGAATAGAACATGACACCCCACTGCAAGAGCAAGCGCAGCACTTGCTCGCGCGTTGTCTAAACATCCCATCAAACCAATGCCTAGCAACTGGGGATGAACGCATTGCCCTGCATGGGGCCTTCCCCCAAGACGCAGGCATTGTGTTGATCAGTGGCACCGGCATGATCTGCATCGGGCGAAACGATCAAGGAAAAGAACAACGCTGTGGCGGCTGGGGTTGGCTACTTGATGAGGGTGGCTCAGCTCAAAACCTCGGACAAAAGGGGCTACAGCTCAGCCTGCGCATGGCCGATGGCCGTATCCCCGATCGACCTCTACGCGAGAAACTCTGGCGCGCTCTCAATTGCTCATCGGCAGCAGCTATCAAAGCCCTTGTTGTGCAGCCCAGTTTCGGTGCTGCCGGGTTTGCTCAACTCGCCCCACTCGTCGTTGCAGAAGCTCAGGTAGGCGATAAGGATGCCATCGCAATCCTTGAACAATCAGCCCACTGCATCGCCGAAGCGATCGCAGGAGTTGCCCAAAGCCTTGAGTTATCGGCTCCCAAGATCTGTGGCAACGGCGGAGCCTTTGAACATCTACAACCCTTTCGCGAGCTGATCGAGCAAGCCATTGCCAAGCGACTGCCTACTGCAAGCTGGATCAAAGGCCAGGGGGATGCTCTGGATGGTGCTCTGCAGCTTGCACTTCGCCAACTCAAACGCAACCCCGATTGAGGTGTTGCTCGGCAAGGTCGGCCAACTGTGCTGTCCAGAACTCCACGGCAGCAGAATCCGCCGCTTCAATCATCACTCTTAACAACGGCTCCGTTCCACTCGCCCTTACCAAGACTCGGCCATCTTCACCCATGGCTGCTTCTGCCGCCAAGACCGCCTCCTGCAGAGGCTCACAATGCTGCCAACCCATACGTCGTTCCAAATCAGGAACGCGCACATTGACCAACTTTTGTGGGAACGCCTGGAAACTCTGATCCAACCACTCACCAAGACTCAGCCCCCTGCCATGACAGAGAGTGGCAAGCTGCAAAGCAGTGAGCACACCATCACCACAAAGGCCATGAGCTGCTGAAAGGATATGGCCAGACTGTTCACCACCTAAAGCAGCATTGCTCTCCACCATGGCGGCATAGACATGCTGATCACCTACCGGCGTGCGTTCAAGAACCCCACCTCTTTGCTGCCAAGCCCTCTCAAATCCGAGATTCGACATCACCGTGGCCACAAGCCTTTGTTGAGGTAAAGCCTGCCGATCCTGAAGGTCTGATCCCCAGAGGTAGAGCACATGGTCACCATCGACGACGCGACCGTGTCCATCCAAAGCCAGCATCCGATCAGCATCCCCATCAAAGGCAAAGCCCATGATCGCGCCGCGCTCAATCACAGCTCGACGCAACGGCTCGAGCTGGGTAGAACCACAACCGACATTGATGCGCCTGCCATCCGGTTCACCATGCAACACAGTGAGATCAGCCCCAAGGGCCGCAAACACCTCAGCACCACAGGCTGTTGCCGCTCCCCAGCAGAGATCAAGCACAATGGGCACGCCATCCAGGCGTTGATGCAGCACTGAGGCAAGCAGGGCATCGCGATAGTGGCTAAGAAGCTCGTTGCGCTGATAAGCAGGGCCGCAACTCGTGATCGTTGGTCGACCTTTGTCACCAATGGCCTCGCCGCGAAGCCCCGCTTCGATGAGACCCTGCTTTGCTGGGCTTAATTTGGCACCATCGGCCCCAAACACCTTGATGCCATTGTCTTCAGGTGGGTTATGACTTGCTGAAACCATCAAACCGCCTGCAGCACCAAGCTTGCGAATTAATCCAGGCACAGCTGGGGTGGGACATAAGCCCAAGGTCCACACTTCCCGCCCTGCAGCGGTTAAACCAGCCGTTAATGCCGAGGCCACCATGGCCCCACTGCTACGGGAATCCATCCCGATCAACACCGGGCCTTGATCAGGCAACACCTGACCACACCAGTAGCCCACCTGCAAAATAAACGCAGGCGTCAGCAACGTTCCGACCCGACCGCGAATGCCATCTGTGCCGAAGCTGGCCTGGGCCGTCCCGAGGGGAACACCTAAGGGGTCAAGAGCAGCAAAGACCATCAGGTCTCAAAAGTGGATTGAAGGTTAAAGGGCATGCGCCTGAGACTCAAGCGAGAGGGGACATGATCGAAGACAGTCTCAACGCCAAAAGCATGGGAGCCCAGAGCCAAGTAACGGGTTCAGGCACGCTTCAAACCACAACCAAAGCCACAATCCATCAAGGCCACAACGGCATGGGCCAAAGCCAGCACAATCCCTCAACGAATCATGCCGCTTCCGCAACGGATGCACACTCAGAGCGGTGAGCCTGAGCAAGCGGCATCAATCCTTGCGAAGACTGCATCACACAACTGAACTTCATCACCACAGAATGCCAACAGTTTCTGCTCTGGCGTGATCGCGAGCCCCTTTCGCGGATTCCCTCTACTCGGAGGTACAGCCCTACTCAGCTTGGCGGCAAGCCTCGCTGGGCAAGCCCTTTTAAAACCACAGCTCAAGCGACTTACGCCAAGAATGTCGCAAACAGAGCTCTGGCAGGCCTATCGCTGGTCAATCGATCCCCAGCAACGCCGAGATGCCTCATTGCTGCTCGTGAGCAAGACAAAAGGATCAACCCTTAGGCATCAGAGGCTGTTGGCCGGCCAAGGCTGGGGGAACAGCCCCTTAGCAGCCGTTGCCCTCAAGCTGCAAGCCCAAACAGCCGAGCGTCTTGGGGAAAAATCAAAGGCCAATCATCTTTGGCAAAGCCTGCTGAAACGTTTTCCAAACACGACGACGGCTGCTGATGCGTATTACAGCCTCGGGCGCCATAACCCTGAACTGCGTCAGCAACTCCTTCAGCAACATCCTGCTCATCCAGCGGCACTAGCCAGCGCAATTGAACTGGATACCAGCAACAGTCGCCATCAAAGAGCCATTCATCTCACGCGTTGGGGGGTCTTCTGGCCAGGTGCCGCAGAAGTCCTACGCAGCGCCTGCAGCGCTCCGGCAAGGAACGGACATTCAAACCAAGAGCGACAAGAACTAGCCCTTGGTCTTGCACAACTAGGCGACGGCAGAACAGCCCTGAGCTGCCTACAAGAACAACCCCCTGATCCTGCAGCAGCCCTAGCCATTGGCCAGACACTGCTACGAGGCAATAAGGAGGAACAACTCCAGGGCGAATCTCTGCTCTTGAAGCTGGCTCAAGATGATCCAAAGGCTGCTGAAAGCCTTGAAGCGGTGAGCCTGCTCAGTGAACCTCTTCATCCGAAGGCGACTCTGCTGAAGTCCTTGCCGCCTGCCCTTGCTGATCGTTCCCCCAGCGTGGCGGCAGCCCGCGTACGCCTCGAAAATGGGATCCAAGCAGACGAGGTGTTTCAACGCTGGCCTGATAGTCCTGCTAGCTGGCAACTGCAATGGGATCTGAGCCGAGACGCTCTGCTGAAAGAGCAATGGAACAAGGCCCAATCGATTCTCGAAAGCATCCCAAGCCAAAAATTGCCGGAGCCCCTCGCCGCTAGGCAACAGTTCTGGATCGGATTCACTGCCTCCAAACAGGGTCGCAATCGAGAGGCCACCCAGATCTGGGAAAAGCTGCTCCGATCCCATCCCAATGGGTACTACACCTGGCGCGCCCAGGCACGCCTTGGTCGAGCTGATCTTCCTGCACTGCAAGGGCAACCCGTATCAATTGCGAACCCTGAGCTCCCATCCTGGACCCCACTAGGCAGTGGAGAAAAGCTTGTAGACGAACTCTGGCGACTTGGTCTCGCAATGGAGGCCTGGGAAACGTGGCGGACTCTGAGGGTTGAAGTCGATCGCGCACAACATGATCCCAACACCAGGATGGTGGAAGGGCGGCTCAGGATGGCCGTCGGCGATAACTGGACGGGGCTAAGTCAGCTCTGGCGAACAAGCCTGCGACTCGTAGGAGAGGACTGCCACACACGCCAACTGCTCCATCACAGCCAACATCCATATCGCTTTTGGCCTGAGATCAAAAAAGCGAGTCACCGCAGTGACGTCCGAGCTGAACTATTGCTGGCCATAGCAAAGCAAGAATCACGCTTCTCGCCAGGCGTGGAGTCTCCAGTAGGCGCAATAGGGCTGATGCAACTGATGCCGGAAACAGCGGCAGAACTCAGCGATAGCCCTCTGAACAAGCAAGTGCTGTCCACTCCTGAAACCAATATTGAACTTGGGGCCCGTTACCTAGCAATGCTGCTGAAGCAATGGCAAGGCAATCCATGGCTGGCAGTGGGCAGTTACAACGCAGGGCCCGCTGCAGTAGCCGACTGGCTAACCCCAGAACTGGCTGCGGACCCTGAGCTCTGGGTAGAACGAATCCCTTACCCAGAGACACGCCTGTATACAAAAAAAGTTCTCGGCAACCTCTGGAGCTATTTAGGCCTATCCAGCAAAAAGCTTTGCGAGACTGAGATGTAAAGGCATAGAGATCTGCTGGCCAATCCATATCCCGCCAAGCAAAATCAACCC
Source organism: Prochlorococcus marinus str. MIT 9313 (assembly GCF_000011485.1). Taxonomy (NCBI): domain Bacteria; kingdom Bacillati; phylum Cyanobacteriota; class Cyanophyceae; order Synechococcales; family Prochlorococcaceae; genus Prochlorococcus; species Prochlorococcus marinus. The sequence continues at coordinate 1,935,015 of NC_005071.1, forward strand.
CAGAGCAATCGCCATCACAACCGGTGGTGGAACCACACGAATGCGAGTGAGATCCAAGCGCGCAAGCAATATCGCAGAAGCAAGGATGAGAACATCCGCAAGCAGGCTCAGGTGCAGTAGGTACAGGCCAGCGGTGATCACCAACAACAAAACCACCAGCAAACTGATTGCACGACTGGCAGCCATCAGCAAGGAAACCTGACGCAAGATCAGATCCGGCATCGTGCAAATCACGACCAACACGACCGCCTGAAGGAGCTCAACAACCCAGAAGAGCTCAACATCAATACCGAGGCTGTCTATCTGCTCAGACTGAAGCAACGACCAATGGTTGCCCATAACGACCGCCACCCCAAAGAGCAACAGCAACGAGGGGGCACGAAAGGGCACAACGAGGAGACGCAGCATCTGCATCAGCCTCAACGAATGGTGAAAAGACGCTTCACTTCTGACCAGTTAGCCCATTGAAGCGAGCAACAACAACAAAACAGACCTGCCAAAGTGCATCGAGAATCTTGCCCATCATGACCGGAAGTTCCCCGTCTTCCACTCTCGGCCAAGGCCAAAGGTTGATCCTGCTATTCACAGCATTGGGATTAGCAGTCGTTCTTTTCCTGCTGCGGGGCGGCCTCAATGCTGAGGCACCGCTCGAACAACTGGCACGGCGCTCCCTCGACCCAGATGTCGCACTCACCAATGGTCGACCGACCGTGATCGAATTTTATGCTGATTGGTGTCAAGCCTGTCGTGAAATGGCCCCAGCCATGCTCAAAACGGAACGTGACAGGGAAGACCAGCTCGACGTTGTGCTGGTAAACGTCGACAACCCCCGCTGGCAAGACCTTGTCGATCGCTACGACGTCAACGGCATTCCCCAGCTGAACTTCTTTGATAACAAAGGCAAACTGCAGGGTCTCTCACTGGGTGCACGCACTCAAGAACAACTACAGCAATTAACTGATGCTCTGATTCAAAACCAACCACTACCAAACTTCGCCGGTGTAGGCGCTATCAGCAACCTGAATGCATCACAAGAACGAACAGAGAAGCAAAACGATTTAGAGGCTATTAGGCCAATGAGCCATGGCTAATCTAAAAGCAGTCAATAAGCAAATATCGATAACATGACGAGCCATCGCAGAAGCTCTTGAGCCATCAACTAATATAATTATATCGACTAAATAGATCAAGAAGAATATCAATATTGTCCAGCGACCAAAGCTCTAGTCGCATAAGGCTAGAACAAGGTATCGCAAGCAGCCTATCGACCATAACGCGAAAATAAATCTTACTTCAGTGAAGTAATTAAAGTGCTTTCTTATTCCTTATCAGTAGTTTTATCGCTAACAAATTCTCTCCAATAGACTAGATGAATGACCACTGCTCCCTAGCTAGCCGACCCCAGTTTCTCACTGGAAGTAACACCAATGCCACAAGAGACACTCCAGCTTGACAGCTCTCCTTCGCAGACAGTGACTGAATGCGGCAAGCCAACAGGAAAGGTCAATAAGTTAAACAGCTGAGGCGATCTTTAGACACCTTGTTGAACTTAGCTCTAAAAGCTGATTAGGCCCAATATCCCAATCTCTAAACAATCGCAGGTTTGCTTGTCTAGCTAAATTCTTCTTATATCTCGGCCTAATTTGCGAATAAGCTATTTAGGCATTTAACCAAATCAATAGAATCAATTCCCTTGGCTAGGAAATCTCTAGTTTTGTAAGGCCAGGCAAAAGCAAAATCCCTATTGCAAGATGAATAAATACTCCTGGCCACAAAAGAACACCAGTTAAATCTTGACTCACACCAATAGACGCTAACAAAAGGCCAACAGCAATATTATAATAACAAAGAGATCTTCTCGGATTTTGCATCGGCGCATGGCTGGAAACTTCCCAGCACGCCCAGCCAAGAGCAATGATTGCCAATGCAAATAATCTTGCAATACCTACCAGTTCAGTGACTAGCGTATAACCAAAAAGTAGTGAACAAAATTTAACAGGCAGAACAAGAGCAAAAATCCCACCAAGAATTTCAAAGCCCGCAGAAAACCTGAACAGCAAAGAAGTCCGTCTCATAGAATTAAGTTTCAAAAAATCTCATCTTTAACCTTGAAGCAGGCTAATACTGAACGCCAAAACTCCTACACAAGCAGCGAGAACGACAGCACTCACCCAAAAGACAAAAGAGTTGCCAAACTGTCCCCATCCACCAAGATAATCACCTGAGGTATTAACTTCCACCTCAGGAGGTGCGGATTTTGGCTGCTTGTCTGACATACGTGGGGGATGAGATCAGTAGCTTCACTCTATCAATGTCTACAAAATCAAAAAGATCTGTTGAGAGCAGACATGCATTCAACAGATCTTTTTCGTTCAAATCCTGGCGAGAGTGACGCGTTCTGGCTGATGTTGATATTTACCCTGGCGATCGCTGTAGGTGGTATCGCAGGGATCACCCTCGAAGAAAAGAAGCTGACAAATGCCTTCATTGGCATAGATACGGCAATCAGCTCCAGAACTATTGCTGAATTCAAGCGTGAGATGCCCTTCCCAACTGGCTTCGGCGGGAGTTGTATTAACGATAATACCAAGGCGGGCATAGGTACTCTTACCTAGGCAAATGACAGTGATATTTGATGGGACCTTCATCTTCTCCAGCGCCACACCGAGACCATAAGAATGAGCCGGCAGGATGAAATACTCGCCATCCTCGTCCTGATGCAAAGGGGTGGATTCGAGATTTGCAGGATTAAATCGCTTCGGATTCATCACCGTGCCTGGTACATGGCGAAAGATCAAAAACTCCTTCGCAGAGAGCCTTAGGTCATAACCAAAGGAAGAACAGCCAAAGCTGAGTACAGGCCGTTGATGCTGCTCAGGATCAAGATGTCGAATCAGTCCGGCTTGAAAGGGTTCAAGCATCCCTGCTGCGGCCTGTTCGGTGATCCAACGATCGTTTTTAAGCATTAGAAACCACGACGCAACTCAGTGACCTGATCAGCCATTGCCATCAGGATCGATGGCATGACTGAGCCAGTCAAGATGACATCCATCGAGCCGGGGCGCTGTTCCAGAGTTGATAACACATCAGCTTCATCGAGATAACCAAGAGCAATCGCCAGACCAACCTCATCCAACACCATTTGATCCAAATCACTCGCCATGATGCGATCCCGACATTCATGCCAAATGGCCTCCACGGCCTCAGGCGCGCTGGAGTCAACGGCAAGCCTTGAAGCAGGCTCAGATAGACAGCCAGGAACCGCCGGGCGCAGCCACTCAAGTCGCCCACATAGGCGCACACGCCCATCTGGGCCTTGGTCTACTCCTCCCTTGAGGAACTGAGCCACCAATACACGACTTCCCAGCCCAGCCGCTCTTAACGCCTGACTCAAGACAACAGAAAAACTGCCTCGATAGGGGGCTGTATAAACCTGAAGCTGCCCTTCAGGAGCTACCAGATGCAGCAAACGCCTATCAGCAACTACTGCCAAAGACCGACTCCCATCACTCTCCTGCGAGCGATGGTCCGTCATGCACGGATCCACGGAGCGATGACTAGGGCTCAGGCTGGCTGTCATAAAAGTCTCAATCGCCCCGACAAAACCAGCAGAAATCAAATGTAGCGGTGGAAAGCTGCTTAACAAGGCTCTTGACACTATCCATGGTGTAAAAGCACCTGTTTCTGCCAGGCTCAGTTCATCTCAACCACCAACGGCACGATGCTCACATCCCCCCAGCCACGTGCTGACGGCCGCCTTGCTGACGTGATGCGGCCCCTTCAGATCACATGGGATCCAATGGGCTTTGCCCTCAGTTCGTTAATCATCCGCACTGGTCGCACCTCAGTGCTCTGCAGTGTTTGCGTTGAAGAAGGTGTACCCCGCTGGCGCAAAGGCCAAGGCAAAGGCTGGCTCAGCGCCGAGTACCGCCTTCTGCCTGGGTCTACCCCGCAAAGACAGAACCGTGAACTGCTCAAGCTTTCCGGACGCACTCAAGAAATTCAACGCCTCATTGGCCGCAGCCTGCGCGCCGTGATCGACATGGCCGCTCTTGGGGAAACCACCCTGCGAATTGATTGTGACGTCATTCAGGCCGATGCCGGCACACGTACAGCCTCCATCACCGGCGCTTGGATTGCCTTAAAACGAGGCTGCGATCGCTTGCTGGAACAAGGGCTGCTCACGCATCAACCCGTCATCGAGCAAGTTGCTGCAGTATCCGTTGGTTTAGTGGAGAGTTATCCCCTTCTCGACCTCGACTACAGCGAAGACTCCAGGGCTGATGTGGATCTAAACGTGGTAATGGGCTCCAATGGGCACCTATTGGAGCTGCAGGGCACCGCTGAAGGGGCTCCATTCAGCCGGAATCAACTCAACGACTTGCTGAATCTGGCAGAACCCGGCCTGCAACATCTACAAGCCTTCCAACGCTCGGCATTAATGCAAGAAGACTAAAAACCGTCACCATTGCTACATGGTAGTGGAGGTCCACTCCCTAACTTCATATTTCTGCCGTTTGCTGCGCAGCCATGGCCGGCGTCATCCGCGGCTTCAGCCGTTACGCCCAGCAACCCTATGTTCAAGGGTCAGGAAGTATGGCCAACTCGCCTGCTCCACCCCAGAAAACCCTGCTGGAAGTCATCCGTGAACTGGATGGCGCCAGCAACGAAATGGTGGAGCGTTCCAAAACCATCTTCTTTCCTGGCGATCCTGCCGAAAAGGTTTATCTCATTCGACGCGGCGCGGTTCGGCTATCTCGGGTCTATGAATCTGGTGAAGAGATCACCGTGGCATTGCTGCGTGAAAACAGCCTATTTGGAGTGCTCTCTCTACTCACAGGCCATCGCTCGGACCGTTTTTATCACTCCGTAGCCTTCACCCGAGTCGAAATGATCACAGCGCCAGCCACCTCAGTTCGCCAAGCGATCGAAAACGACACCAGCGTGGGGTTACTTCTGCTGCAGGGTCTCTCAAGTCGGATCTTGCAAACCGAGACCATGATCGAGACCCTCACTCACCGCGACATGTCATCAAGGCTTGTGAGTTTCCTGCTAGTCCTCTGCCGGGATTTCGGGGTTCCAGGGGAACAAGGAATCACCATTGACCTGCGCCTCTCACATCAGTCCATCGCTGAAGCAATCGGCTCCACTCGCGTCACCATTACTCGCCTGTTGGGAGACCTGCGCAATTCAGGTCTAGTGCAAATCGATCGCAAGAAAATCACCGTTCTTGATCCGATTGCCCTTGCTAAAAAATTCAACTGATCCCCGTCCCAGTCCAGGATGGTGAAACGGGTTGACACTATTCCTGATCCCACCCGCCCATTGTCGTGACCGGCTGGCTGCTGATCCTCTCCCTACTCGTCCTCGGTGGTGTGCTCTCCACCCTTGGCGATCGACTTGGCAGCCGTGTAGGCAAAGCAAGGCTGAGCCTGTTCAATCTCAGACCGCGAAGGACAGCCGTCTTCATCACCGTTCTCACTGGCAGCCTAATTAGCGCCCTGTCCCTAGGACTGATGCTGCTGGTCAGTCGACAACTGCGAGTAGGACTTTTTGAACTGGATGACCTTCAGGCCAAACTCCAACAAAGCCGTGATGCCCTCAATTCAAGTCGGTCGGCCCAGTTCAATGCCGAGCTGGATCTCAAGCAGGCCAGGTCGGACAGCAATCAGGTTCAGAATGAACTGAAGCAAGCCAAAAAGCGAGCTACCGCCCTTCGCAACGAACTCGCACCACTACAAAAACAAAGACAACAGCTCGAGGCGGAACGAGCTCGTCTCAGTCGCGACATTTCCAAAAAAGATGCCGACATCCGCCGAACGGAAGTTGAACTAGCCAATGTTCGCAGCAGGATTAGCGCGGCTGAAAAAGAACTGAAGCAGCTCGAGACCAACCTCATTGCCTTACGTCGAGGGGATGTTGTGCTGAGCAGTGGGCAGCAACTTGCTGCAGCCACCCTGCGGCTCGATAACCCCAGCCAGGCGAAAGCCGTCATCGACCGCCTACTTCAGGAAGCAAACCTGGAGGCTTTTCGACGCGTACGTCCCGGTGAAGAAGCCAATCGACAGATCCTGCTCGTGCCACGCACCGACATCAACCGCATCGAACAGATCATCCGAAAGCCAGGCACCTGGGTGGTCTATGTGCGCTCTGCCGCAAACGTGTTGCGTGGTGAGAACGTGGTGTATGCCTTCCCGGATGCTCGCCAAAATATCAACATCGTCCGACAAGGCGAAGTTCTCGCACGAACGACTCTTGACCAAAACGAGAAGAGCAGCGAAACCGTGCGCAACCGACTTAGCCTCCTGCTTGCATCAACTCTGGCAGAGGTAAAAAGACGCGGATCCCTCAGTTCCGGACTGCAGTTCGATGGCAGTGAGATGAACCGGCTCGGCAAGGCATTACTGAACCGTTCTCAAGAGCGGATTGAGCTAGAAGCCGTGGCACTCCGCAACAGCGATACAGCCGATCCGGTAGCAGTTGTCCTGCAGCCCGTGGGTGGTCCTTGGACAAAGATTGCCGAAGACAAACCATGACAAGGCTTGTGGCCGTAGATCCTGGTCGCAATAAATGTGGATTAGTTCTTGCCGATACAGCAACAAATGCTGTGCTTGAGGGGAAAGTGGTGGCCGCAGCCGCTGTGCTCGACCTCATCATGCATTGGCAAAACCAAGCACCCTTAGCAGGCATCTTGATCGGCAACGGCACCAGCAGTGAATACTGGCAAAACCTTCTGCGGCACATTGCCCCATTGCATGTGGTCGAAGAACGTGGGAGCACACTGCGCGCCCGCCATCGCTATTGGGAGCTATGGCCCCCAAGCAACTGGCGCCGCTGGCTACCCCGAGGAATGATCCTGCCTCCCCATCATCTAGACGCCATAGCCGCAATGGTGTTGCTTGAAGACCACCTCGGGCAACAACTCCTTTGGGCCGGACCACCCAACTTCAGAATCGGGCCCTAACAGTGAACATATAATCCCCACCAGGCTCAAGGTGGTAGTCAGCCTTAACGAGGAAGCGCAATAAAGCATCCTCAATCAGTGCTCGCCCAAGAGAGGGTTCCACTTTCAGTTCACCCCGATCGAAAGCCCAGCTGAACTGCCACTGAAACCCCCCAGCGGAGACCTCCCCATCCAAGCGTTGGTCGGCAAAGCTTTGGCGGTGTACACAGAGGCGAGCCGTGGTGACAGGCAAATGACTCATCAGCAGGCAGAACAACCCTCCGGTTGAAAAGCATTGAGACGATTACCTGCCCGTTCCAACCCAAGGCACTGAATCAGATCCAAACCCATCAGCACCTCATCAAGCACTTGATCGACTAGGAGGCTCTCCTGCCGACTAAACACCCCGAGCACATGCGAGACGGTTCGAGCTCTTCGTTCCTCAGAGGTACAACCTGGAGCACCGATCCCGATCCGCAGACGACAAAAATCCTGAGTCCCCAGATGTTGAATCGCGCTGCGCAAACCATTGTGACCTCCTGCACTTCCCTGGGCGCGAAGCCGCAGTCGACCCAAAGACAAATCCATGTCATCTACAAGCACCAGCAACTGATCAACCTCCAAGCCAAACCAATCGATGGCTGCACGAATCGCCCGACCGCTTTCATTCATATAAGTTTGAGGCATCAGCAATCGAACCCTCTCTGAGCCAACCGCCACTTCCGCCATCAGTCCATGGAACTTTGTTTGCGGCCTGAAACTGACTGACTTCTGCGCAGCCAACTTATCGAGGGCCATGAAGCCGATGTTGTGACGGGTACCGACATACTTTGAGCCTGGATTACCTAGGCCTACCAATAGACGTAAACGACCCGGCCTCATACCACTCTCAGCTAGCGGGAGGGTTTTTAGCCTCCTGAGGGGTTTCACCTATTGCATTGGTGTCTTGCTGCATGGACTCTTCCGTCGCAGCCTGTTCGATGGACTCAGGTTCTGCCATCGTTTTATGAATCTCACGCTCGAATTCCTTTGAGGCTGCCTGAAAACCTTTCAAGGTTTTACCAAGCGTGCGACCAAACTCTGGAAGTCGTTTAGGTCCAAAGACAAGCAGGGCTATGGCGCCGATAACCGCCATCTCGGGGAGACCGATGCCGAACACATTCATAGGCGAGCCTCAGCCCAGCAGAGCCGAGGACAATCTATTCAAAGCTGATGCTTTGGAGAAGAAGCGACTGGTTGTAGATCTGCAAGATGGTCACCAGGAAAATCAGCAACATGAAGCCGATCCCAGCCATCACTGGGGTAGTGCCCCAACCTGGCACTACCTTGCCAGGGGCGTAGCCGGGTAGAGATTTGATCAGATTTCCCAGACGGGTGCTTTGAGCCATAACGGAGCTTCGGTCTCGGATGGTGATTAAGCATGCCTACTGTAATGGTCATAGTCCGCATACGGACTAATCCTGTCGAGAGATGTGATGGAAAACTCCTCCTCCGAGACCTACTCCCTGCTCATTGCCATGGTCACCATCACCTTCGGGCTGACCGGATACGGGCTCTACACAGCTTTTGGTCCTCCCTCAAAAGAACTCGAAGACCCCTTTGAAGAACACGAAGACTGACGATCACATCAATCGACACGCTCAAGCAATAGTTCAGCCAACTCTCCAGGCTTCAGCTCTACCGCTTCGCCGAGACAGGACTCGTGAGCGCTACCAACCCGCCAAGTCTTCCCTACGGCCCAAGACTGGCGTGTTGCACCGGCATTAAGCACGCTGAGCTTCAGCTGCCTTAATTCGGCATACGTCACAGCCAATGGAATCAGCTTTGAAGGCAGCGACGGCAATCCTGACCATGACACCTTGAGATCAGAAGGCCCCAACCAGCCCGGCTCTCGAAAAGCCAACGCTGCCTGAGGCACAGCCTCCCGACTCCAACCATCGGGAACAGGCATCAGTGCTAATCGCTGACGATGCCAACCCCGATCAGCCGAGGGATCTGGCCAGGTAGCCCCTCTAAGCAGAGAAACACCAAGCCTGTCTGGGCACACATGAACGCCCTGAGGCCCATCCAATAACACCGCAAGGCCACCGCCCGGCGCCGCCGACTCGCTCGCCAACCAGGAGATCACAGGGACCTCCCAACGTGCTTTTTCCCTAGCCGTCATAGCGTCAGCAGGCCGTTCAATGACTCCACCGCTGGTATCCGCCGCCCATCTCACCGCTGAGCAAGCCAGGGGAACCTCCAAACGCAGTAGCTCATGACTTTGACGCCAATCCACGCCTAGACGCAGCTCGAGCCAGGGGCAATCAGCTCTCAGCTGCACATCAAGGCGCAGAGCACTGCTCCCAGCCCAACCTCGCAAGACCAAGCGCGCTACAAGAGGTCCGCGCTCCACCAGCTCCATCGAACTATTCCAGTTCAGAGCCAATGGATGCTGGCGATAATCTGCCGCCAGATCCCAGGCGTCCCAAAATTCGCCACTATCGCGAAAAAGCCCCCAGATCAGAGGTCCTGCCAACTGAGGTGTCCCGTTCCGATCCCAAAGTTGCTGCAAGCCTTCGGCACCAAAATCAGCTTGCAAAAGGCCATTACTAATCCGCCAACCGCCTTGGTCAAGGGACTGAATCTGCACAACCCCACGAACAGGTAAGCCATCAACAACATCTAAGGCCTTACTGACACAACGCTGAAGCGGAACGGCTGTCACCCCTTGCTGCACAGGCAACTGCACCCAGGTTCCGCCTCCCTTGGCCTCTTGGCATGGAAGCTGCCTACCGGCGCTGCCCCATTGATCTCGTGGCAATCTCAGCACAGGCGACCAACGCTGTAGTGGCTGTAGACCCATCCAGACCCAGCACCCACCCGAAGACTCTGAATCGCATCGATCGGAGCAGGACACCCCACTGCGAAAAAGCTGCTGCAGATGCTGATCGCGGCTCCGCCTTGATTCACGACATGACGATCGCCAGACCGGCACAGCCTGCTCAAACACTTCAGGAATCGATGTGCCTGGAAGGATGTCGTGAAATTGCTGAAAGAGCAAAGGCCGCCAATCTGGCAATGAAGATGCAGAGGTTCCAGGAACGTCAGCCCTATCGCCAAGCTGGCAAGCCAGCAAAGCTATAGCCAGGTCGGCTTCCCTCAAAAGCCTTTCAAGGTGACGGTTTTGACGCTTCTGATCGGGACGGGTCGTCGCACAACCGCGATGAAGCTCCAAATAGAGCTCATCACGCCACACCGGCAAAGTCTCAGCATGAGCTTCAAGCGTCACAAGGTAAGCCCTTACTGTGCCCGGCCTCTGGGGCAAAGCCTGAGGATGATCCTCCCAAAGCTGCAGCTGCTCTAGCATTTCTGCAGTGGGGCCACCTCCATGGTCGCCAACTCCCGGAACCCACAAAGCCTCTTCAACAGCGGTAGACGCCTGCCAAGACCGCTGCTCGCGAAGCATGGCCATCGGATTCCCATCAGTGCCAATTGGCGGAAGCATCAGCGCTAGCACCTCAGCCTGGCCACGACTGCACCAACGAAACAGTCGATGCGGGAAGGGATTACTGGCATTCCAGGCCAGTTTATGGGTGCAGAACCAACGGATTCCTGTCTGGGTAGCTACCGCTGGCAAACCAGCGGCAAAGCCAAAGCTGTCTGGAAGCCAGGCCAACTGATGAGACCACTCCGGAAATGCTGATCGGCTGTACTGCTGTCCAAGCGTGAACTGTCGCCAAAGCGAAGCAGTGCTCACCAGCACACAATCAGTCTCGACCCAAGGGCCATTGATCGGCTCCCAACGACCTGCCCGACTTGCATCCTGAAGCGCAGCAAAAAGAGTTGGACGGTGATGTTCAACCCACTGATAGAGAGCTGGCGAGGAGTGGCTGAAATGGAAATCAGGAAATCGCTGCATCAGGTGCAGCACAGAGCGGAACGTGCGCTCTGCCGCCTGCCAAGTGTCAGCCACTGACCACAGCCAGGCCAAATCAAGATGGGCATGGCCGATCCAATGGATCAGCCCCGGCGGCTGCGCTGCATTGCGTAGTTGCTGTTCGACAGCCACGGTTGCCTCCTGACTGTGCGGATCCAGCTCAAGCCAAGCCTCCGGCAACACCTCTCCCACCTCTAAATAGAGCGCCAGCGCTTCAGGCAGCAGAACCTGATCTAGATCCACTGCACCGGCCCTGGGTTCCAGCACCAACTCACTGTTGATCAACGCGCCATCGTCATGAATAGGACTCCTCAACTCCAGCAAGAGTGTTAGAGGTCGCTCCCAAGGGATCGATTCAGGAAGGCTCCACCGACAAGTGGTATCGAACAGATCCCCCTCATGCACCAACACACCATCCACCCACAGCCGCATCTGATCAGCCCACCAACCCAAGACCAGCCGCAAAGAACTTGCTTGAGCTTGTCTCCAATCTTCCGGACAAAGGATCTCCTGCTGCAATTGCAGCCATACTCCGCCTCGAGGCCAGACCAATAAACCCCTTGCAACCCAGTCGGGTCGATGGATTTGAGCCCAATCATCTTGAAGCAGAGACCACCGATCACGATCCCCTACGCGATACCAACCTGGCTTGAGATCCCACCGAGAGCGACTTCGAAAAGTTTCAATCCACGCCAATCGTCGGGCTTGAAGCTGCTCCTCCATCCCTAAGTGCCCTCTATGCCCCATAAGATGTCATCGATGTACTAGAAGCTGAACGGTCTCTCCATGCTCGCCCTCAAGCTCTCCGTTTACTCGGTCGTCTTCTTCTTTATTGCGGTTTTCGTCTTCGGCTTCTTGGCCAGCGATCCTTCGAGGACACCAGCCCGTAAGGATCTCGAAGACTAAAAGCCTTTGCAAGCGAAACTTCTCGGGTCACGCAACACACTGGACTGAGGCCTGCTCATATCTTCCATCAATTATGGGAAGATCAGCTGACCCAGCTGAAGCCTATTGGCGGCGAACAGTCCCCCAACCCTTCTCATTGGGCTCTTTCTTGCGACAGGGTTAATCCCTGCTGAAGCAAATTCTCAGTCAAGCAACTCATACAAAGAAGTCACCTCCTCGCCCACCCAAACGGCTCCTATCGCAAGATCAGGGGGGCAGTTGAGGCAATCAGCAGGCCTTCAACGCCAGCCCAGCCTTCCAGAACAATCTCTCCAACCTCCCCGAGAGCTCAAACTTCGGGCTAACCGCCAACGCTATGACGCCCGACAAGAGCGTTTTATCGCTGAAGGTAACGTCAAGGCCGTTCTCAATGGAGGCGTCCTTCATGCAGACCGCATTGAGTTCGACAGCAACTTCAACACCCTTTATGCCAGGGGTAGCGTTAATTACCGCAAGGGATCTCAGTACTTCCAAGCCAGTTCCCTCCGCTACAGCCTGATTCAAAAAGAAGGGGAGCTTGAGGACGTCTATGGCGTTCTAGATCTCGACAGCGCAGCAATCGACCTTGGCCCCAATTCACTCGATGCAGCTCAGATCCCACAAAGCCCCTCAAAGCCACCACGGCGCCTAGCAATACAAGAAAGTAAAAGCCTCGGGTTCCCCACAGCTTTAGACGTTGAATTAAACAGCACCACCGCTGGAGCTATCAGCAACCAGAACGCTTCAACAACGATCTGGGATCAAAGTCTTGCCCAAAACAATCAATGGGTCCAGCTAGATCAGCCACCACAATCGTCCGAGAAATCTCGACAAGACGCAAACAACCAACCAGGCATGGCCTGTCCACCTGTGCTGCCACCGATACCAGATTGGCATCCCCATCCCTGGGCCGTAACGGCTTGGGGTGGCCAGATGATTGATTCAAATTTTGGAGACACCTTTCTCTTCAATGGCCGAATGAGGGAGGAATATCTCCTGGGCCTGGGTCTGCAGAAAAGAATCGCTCGTGCAGGCCCCTTCGCTCTTGAACTAGAAACAGACCTCTTTGCTCACCATGCCAACCAACAAGCTGGAGGAGCATTCAATCAATCAGTACCATTTGCAGACACACCTGCGCAGAGCTTTGGTGAAGGTGTGCTGGGTATAGGAGCACGGCTATGGGTGCAACCGTGGTTGAGTTTTGGCGTGATCGAGGGAATTAGCTTCAATACGGCCTATAGCAACTATGAGAAGACCTACCGCGAGAACTATGCAAAATTGCTCAACTATCTGAGCTTTGAGCTTGAAGCCGCAGTCTCACAAGAACTCTCTCTTGTGGGACGCATTCACCATCGCTCAGGAGCCTTCGGCACCTATAGCGGTGTCAAGGAAGGAAGTAATGCTTACCTTGTTGGCTTGAGATACCGCTGGGGCCAAGACAAAACTGCACCGCAGCAAGTTGACGTTCCGCCACCACTGGGTTGTCCTGACCCCGATCGTGCTAATCGAATAACTCGCCAAGGGCTCCACGAGACCCTTGAGTCGATCACCCTTGGAGAGGGTGACCCTAAAGCCCAAGCAGAAGCTCTCCCTCTTGGCACCAGACCTCCCCAAGCTGTTGCCACGCGACAAAGACTCGCCCAGACGAATTCATCGACGCTCTCTCCAGCAGAGCAAGAAGCTTTGCGCGCCAAGGCAATTGCCAAGATCGATCAACGTATTAGCAGCATCCAGTTCCAACAAGCTCTCACCATTGGATTGCAAAGAGGAAATCTGGCCTCAGCAAGGGAGGCAAGAGAAACAAATGCATATGGCGGAGTTAAAGTTTCTCAATTAAAGCAAGTAGCGCACACTAAGCTAATCACAGGATCGATCAGCCGCTGGAGGATTCAAGCCGCCAATGTCACGATCAACCCAGAGGGATGGAAAGCAGATCGCATGGGCTTCTCCAATGATCCCTACACACCTTCTCAAACGCGTATTGATGCCGAAGATGTAATTGCCACTGAAGAACCTAGTGGAGATATTGTAATCCAAAGCCGCCGCAATCGACTAATTATAGAAGATCGTTTTCCCATCCCAGTCTCCAGAACACAAACCATCAAAAAGCAGGAAGAAGTTGAGAACCGTTGGGTATTTGGCATAGACAATAATGATCGAGATGGTTTCTTTGTTGGCCGTGATCTAAAACCTATTGAGCTAACAAAGAACTACACCCTCTCCCTACAGCCTCAATTCCTTCTAGAGCGAGCCATCGACGGAGAGACAAAAAGCTACGTCGCTCCTGACAGCTCGATTGACAGCCAAAAAATAACCCAGCCAATTACGGCCGCTGATTTATTCGGCCTAGAAGCAGAACTAACTGGGAGCACTTTGGGGTGGGATGTTGATATTAATGCTGATATAAGCACCTTTAACCCCCAAAACATTGCTAATGGAAGCCGTTACTGGGGTGATCTCAAAAGGAACTTTGATATCCCCTGGATTGGCTCTTTACAGGCCAACCTTTTTGCGGCTTATCGCTACGAAGCCTGGAATGGATCCTTAGGAGAAACTGATATTTATTCAGCCTATGGTGCCTTCCTCCAAAAGGAAGGTGATTGGTCATGGGGGAAATTAAGAAACAACTTTCTCATCAGGACTGGTGTAGGCAACTATCAAGCGGAATCATTTACCAATGAAAATCTTTCAGATCTATGGCGTATCAACTTCTATGGATCTCTAAATAGTAGGTACCCAGTCTGGCGTGGCAAGCCTGCTGCCCTCACGCCAGAAGCAGCCTACCGGTATTCTCCTGTAGCTATCGTACCTGGTCTGGACTTTAGAACTAATCTAAGAGCCACATTAAGCGCTTACAGTAGTGAAATTAATACTGCTACTCAAAACACCATTACTTTTAGTGCTGGACCAACCCTGACTCTAGGAACATTCAGCAAACCTTTCCTTGACTACACACAACTTTCGCTCAGCGGCGGAATAACTCTAAAAGAAGGCGAAAGCCCATTTGAATTTGACCAAGCCGTTGACTTAGGGACATTTGGGATAGGCATCAACCAGCAAATTGCAGGCCCTTTAGTACTTAGTGCAGGCATAGGAATGAATGTAGACCCCGACTCCATTTACTACGGCGACATCATTAACTCAAACATCGAACTGCGCTGGCAACGTCGTTCCTATGACTTCGGTTTTTACTTCAACCCCTACCAAGGCATCGGTGGCTTTCGTTTCCGTCTTAATGATTTCAACTTCACAGGCACCGGCGTACCTTTTGTTCCATATACACCCATTAATCAATTCGATCAATTTGAAGATCAACTTTTCTAATCCACTTGATCAAGGAGCACCCCCATAAATCAAATGACTACCAGTTAAATCAGCCCCGGCAAACTGCATTCCTTCTGTAAGCACGTCTGGTGAGTAAGCATTGATCACCACAGCCTCACGTAAATCTGCACGCCGCAAGTCTGTCCCACTCAACTCAGTATTCGTAAGCACCGCCCCATTGAGCTGAGCATCATCCAAGCGAGCACCACTTAGATCAGCACCCTCAAGATTCGCTCCCTCAAGACGAGCACCCCGCAGATCAGCATCGCGAAGGTCTACACCAATCAAATGAGCATCACGGAGGTCTGCACCGCGCAAATCACAACTCCTACACGCTCCGAATTGGTACAACTGCTCCATCTGTGTTGTAAAAGGCTCAACATTGAGCGACACAACTGGCGCCGCAAATGCTGGAGGAGCTAACAGAACGAGCACCACAGTCCAGATATAACGGAGAGAAACCATGACCAGCTCGCTTTCTCTTTTCATAGACACGCTGCAAATAATCTGCCGCAGCAAATCACTAAAAATTCAATCTTCCGCTTCCTCAACAAACAACATTCAATGCAGAGACGCCACAAAATCATTGAGGTATGGGAGGTCTGCCATCGTGCGCTTTAGGGCTGCGTCCTGAGCCACTAACTGCGATGTGGCATCCCAACGTCCGCTAAGCAGCATCTCGCGAGGGCCAGACTCAATCTGTAAATCCCATGAACCCGCAGCACTCGTCAACTTCTGAGCCTGAAGATTGAAGCCCCAGCACTGCGACGGATCCGCTGCTACCGCCTGCTGCAAGGCATCAATCTGAGCAAAGGCGGCAGTTGCACATGGAATTCCCAGCGCTAGACAGTTGCCATAGAAGATTTCTGCAAAGCTCTGTCCAATCAGCGCACGGACACCCCAGCGCATCAAAGCTTGCGGTGCATGTTCACGACTAGAACCACAGCCAAAATTATCATTAACAACCAAGATCGAAGCACCCTGATGAACCTTCAGGTCGAAGGGATGTGAACCACCCAGTTCCAAGCGATCATCCTCAAAAACCTGATCTCCCAGCGCCTCGAAACTCACACATTTAAGAAACCTGGCTGGGATGATCCGATCCGTGTCAATGTCGTCACCACGCAACATCACGGCACGGCCCCGAACCTGGTCTATAGAGCCATGGGGGAAAGGTATAGCCTCAATCGTCATTGGTGGAAGCTTTTAGAAGGAACAGTGTTGCTGATTAGCTTGCGCACATCAGTGACCTGACCGGTAATGGCAGCAGCAGCCACCATTGCGGGGCTCATCAACAAGGTGCGGCCTCGGGACGAACCCTGACGCCCCTTGAAATTCCTGTTACTGGAACTTGCACTGATCTGACGCCCCTCAAGACGATCAGGATTCATTGCCAGACACATGGAACAGCCTGGTTCACGCCATTCAAATCCAGCCTTCCGAAAAACACCATCAAGCCCCTCTGCTTCCGCAGCCCTGGCGACTTGTTCCGATCCTGGCACCACAAAGGCCTTGATCCCTTGTGCTACATGGCGGCCCTTGGCGATAGCGGCAGCAGCCTTTAAATCACTAAGACGACCATTGGTGCAACTGCCAATAAAACAAACATCAACTGGAACCCCTTCAATCGCCATTCCCGGCTCCAAATCCATATAGCGACAAGCTTCCTCGGAGATTGGACGTTCACTTGGCTCAAGCGAATCAGCAGTCGGTACCGATTCGTCTACAGCAATGCCCTGACCGGGAGTGATGCCCCAGGTCACCATGGGCGCAATACTGGCCGCATCAAAGGTCACCTCATCATCAAAAACAGCATTTGGATCACTGGCCAAGCTCCTCCACCAGGCCACTGCCCGATGCAAAGCCTCCCCAGTAGGCGCATAAAACCGTCCTTGCAAATAGTCAAAAGTGACCCCATCAGGATTGACATATCCGCAGCGGGCGCCTCCCTCAATCGCCATATTGCAGAGGGTCATGCGTTCTTCCATAGAGAGCACATCAATGGCTGGTCCGGCGAACTCATAGGCATAGCCCACGCCAGCTTTGACCCCAAGGCTTCGGATCACATGAAGGATCAAATCCTTGGCATAAACACCGGAACCAAGCTGACCGTCGACCCAGATCCGGCGCACCTTGAGCTTGTTCATGGCAAGACTCTGACTAGCAAGCACATCCCGCACCTGGCTGGTGCCGATGCCGAACGCAATGGCGCCAAACGCCCCATGAGTGGACGTGTGTGAGTCACCACAAGCCACAGTCATGCCCGGCTGGGTCAGCCCCAACTCAGGAGCTATCACATGCACGATGCCCTGGCGGCCACTGCCAAGGCCGCAAAGAACAATCCCGTAGTTGGCACAGTTTCGTTCCAAGGTGCTGAGCATCTCCTCAGCCAAAGGGTCAGCAAACGGACGCTTCTGACTAATCGTCGGCACGATGTGATCAACAGTCGCCACGGTGCGCTCAGGGCACCGCACCGGCAAACCCTTGTCCTGCAAAGCAGCGAAAGCCTGCGGGCTGGTGACCTCATGGATCAAATGCAAACCCACAAATAACTGAGTGGATCCACCAGGCAGGTCAGCCACCCGATGGAGATCCCACACCTTGTCGTAGAGGGTGCCGGAGCTCAAGGTTCAGAGGCAGTAGCCGAAAACCTTAGCTCCCATCCAGCAGGAGCCTGCGCAGCTGATCGAGACTGCGAACCACACTCAGCTCCTGAATTGCCAACCTTCCACGACGAACACCGAACTGCACAGGGCTTGCATCACAGCCATGCGGTCCCGCTACTGCGATATGCACTAACCCCACAGGCTTGGCGTGCGTACCACCGCCAGGGCCTGCCACACCGCTCACCGCAATGGACCAATCTGCCCCCAGCCGTTGACGCGCCCCTTCAGCCATAGCCCGCACCACAGGATCCGAAACTGCACCGTGCTGATGCAAAAGGTCTGTGGATATACCCAATAGGGCTTGCTTAATGGCATTGCTGTAAGCAATGACCCCGCCAAGAAAAACCTCAGAAGCTCTCGGAACAGCAGCCAAAGCTGCACCAACGCCGCCACCTGTACAAGACTCTGCCACTACAACGGTCTCACCTCGTTGACGCAACAAATCCAGCACAACCGATGCCAAACTCTCATCATCCGAGCCGTAACAGAACAAGCCGGTGCGATGACGGAGCGCTGCATCCACTGGATCCAATAGCTGCCTGGCTTGCTCCACCGTTGCCCCTCGGGCCGTGATCCGTAGTTTCACCTCTCCCAGGCCGGCATACGGGGCCACTGTTGGATTGCCCTGCTCAAGCAAATCAGCCACCTCTTCAGCAAGCGTGGATTCAGCAATTCCTGTAAACCGCAACAGCCGACTCACAAAGATGTCAGCAAGTCCTCCGTGCTGACGCAGCCATGGCACGGCTGTCTGGGACCACATCTGCTTCATTTCAGAAGGCACACCCGGAAAGGTGAGCACAGTGAACCCCGGCCGAGGACACCAGATCATCCCCGGCGCAGTACCGGAAGGATTTGGAAGGATTTCAGCTCCACGAGGGAACAACGCCTGTTTGCGATTGCTGATTGCAGAAATGCTGCCGCCAGCAGTGAGCTTGGCCTGAATCTCGAACCAAAGTTCTGGACGTTCCTCAAGCGGCGTATCAAAAGCAGCCGCCAAAGTTTCAGTAGTCAGATCATCAGGCGTTGGTCCGAGGCCACCAGTGGTGATCAGAATCCGACTGCGATCAACAGCCTCCAAAACTGATTCTTTGAGACGTTCAACGTTGTCTCCTACAACAGTTTGGCGGTAATGAGGGAGCCCCAGAGCAGCCAGCTCCTCAGCTAACCAACGTGCATTGCTGTTAAGGATGTTGCCAAGCAACAGCTCCGTGCCAATGCAAAGGATCTCAACACCATGCCTAGCCGAAGCTTCAGCCATGACCATCGCGATAGGCACGTGGATCACTAGGAGCTGCAAGGGGGCTAGAAGGGTCTACGAAAACACCTTCAGCACTACGTTGACGACGGCTGATCACGACTGTCGCCACGAGAATGGCTGTCGCTAAAGCCAGCCACAAAAAACGCATTTCAGCATTGGCCACCACGAGGGCCAATGCTGCTAGCCATTGTGTAAACACGTAGATCAACAACACCGTTCGGCGATGACTGAAGCCGGCGCGCAGCAGACGGTGATGAAGATGGCGACGATCAGGGTAAAAGGGAGAACGGCCTTCCCGCAAACGCCCCATAATCACCGCCGACATATCAGCCAAAGGTAGAGACAAAATCAACAGTGGCAGCAACAAACTGACGGTGGTGAGTCCCTTGGCTGGTCCCACGATGCTGATTGCTGCCAAGGTAAAACCAAGGAAATAGGAGCCGCCATCACCCATAAAAATGCGGGCTGGATTGAAGTTATGGCGCAGAAAACCAAGACAACAGCCCGCCAAAGCAGCTGCCAGAAAACCTGCAGCCACTTGATGAAGTGAAAAACTGACCGACACAAGACCAACAGCGGCAATACCAGCCACTCCTGCCGCAAGACCATCAAGACCATCTAGCCAATTGATGGCATTGGTAATACCCACAAGCCACACCAGCGTGGCAGCAAGGCTAAGCAAATCCGGCAAGGCAATTAAAGAAGAGCCTTCCCCCAACCAAGGCAACTCAATCGTTCCAATGCGTACCCCCTGAGTCCACATCGCAAACGCAACGGCCACCTGTCCTGCCAAACGAGGCCAAGGAGACAAAACGAACAAATCATCTGCTAGGCCAATCACAAAAAAGCAAAGAGCCCCCGCCAGCGTGGACCAGATCAGCTGATCCTTCGCAGGCGCAAGTAAACCAAACCCCCCCAGCCCCCATGTCACTGCCAGAGCCAAACCAAATCCCAGCACCATGGCGATGCCACCAAGACGCACCATCGGAGTGCTGTGCTGCTTGCGGGAATCAGGCTGATCAGTGAGACCGAGGTGAAGGCCTAGCGCCCGCACGAGTGGGACAACCAAAGTGGTAAGCACAGCAGCTATCACAAAGCTCGCCGTAGCAAACGCAAAGGGGCTGCTCGCGAGAGTCAAGTTTGCTCCTGTAGCAAGCGACCTTAAGAAGGGCCGATGGAATGAATCCTAGGCAGAGCAAACCTGTGATTCCAGAGCGAAGGGCCAGTCAAGCAAGCGCTGGCTGGAGGACATCCCTGTAGAGAGGGAAACGGCCACAAAGTTGTCTCACCCGTTCCAAGCACTGCGCCTTGATCGATTCATCTTGCGGTTTAAGCAAACGATCTGCAATCACATCAGCAACCTCACGGAATGCCTCATCATCAAAGCCACGAGTTGTGAGGGCCGCCGTGCCCAAGCGCAGACCACTGGTCACAAAAGGCGACTCAGGATCAAAGGGCACTGTGTTCTTATTGGCGGTGATGTTCACTTCACTGACAAGCAAATCAGCAACCTTCCCGGTCATCCCAATGCTGCGCAAATCCAGCAAGACAAGGTGATTATCTGTTCCTCCACTCACCACCGCAATCCCGCGCTCCTGAATGCGACCAGCAAGAACCTGGGCATTCGCCACCACCTGACAGCTATAAACCTGGAACTCTGGCTGAAGAGCTTCTCCTAAGGCCACAGCCTTGGCTGCAATCACATGTTCCAAAGGGCCGCCCTGACTGCCAGGAAACACTGCCTTGTCAAACTTACGGCCAAAGTCCGCATCACGACAAAGGATTAAGCCGCCTCTGGGGCCACGCAATGTCTTGTGGGTGGTCGTCGTCACCACATCACAGTGGGCGATAGGACTCGGATGGACCCCAGCCGCAACAAGGCCGGCAATGTGTGCCATGTCCGCCAACAAGTAAGCGCCCACCTCATCAGCGATGCTGCGAAAAGCAGCAAAATCGATCGTGCGGGGATAGGCCGAGTAGCCGCAGATGATCAGTTGAGGACGCTCTTTCAGGGCCAGCTGACGAACAGCCTCCATGTCGAGCTGCTGACTATCACGCTCCACGCCGTAATGAACGACCTTGAACCACTTGCCGCTGACATTGACAGGAGAACCATGAGTGAGATGCCCCCCATGGGATAGATCCATCCCCATGATGGTGTCACCGGGCTGCAACAGCGCCAGGAA
The DNA here is from genome assembly GCF_000011485.1 of Prochlorococcus marinus str. MIT 9313. NCBI lineage: Bacteria > Bacillati > Cyanobacteriota > Cyanophyceae > Synechococcales > Prochlorococcaceae > Prochlorococcus > Prochlorococcus marinus. The sequence goes on from NC_005071.1 coordinate 1,956,235, forward strand.
GACGGCGAAGTTGGCCTGCGCGCCACTATGAGGTTGCACGTTGGCCCAAGCCGCACCAAAGAGCCGCTGAGCACGCTCGATCGCCAACTCCTCAATCGCATCGACATGCTCACAACCGCCGTAATAGCGCTTATGGGGAAGACCTTCGGCGTACTTGTTGGTGAGAACAGAACCCTGAGCCTGCATCACAGCTTGAGAAGTGAAGTTCTCACTGGCTATCAGCTCTAGATGGGTCTCCTGACGTTGCCTTTCCTGATCGATCAAGCCTGCAATCGCCGGGTCGGAATCCGTCAGGGCAGCATTAATAGAAGCCAAGAAGCGATCCGTCATTTACAGAACCCAACAGTTTTCGGATCGTAGGCAATGGTTCTTCACGTCTTAAGCAAAGCCCTTAGCCCTAAGACTGCCGCCGGACCCAAGTGCAAAAAAAAACTGCCCGAAGGGCAGTTAATCAGCGCGCCTGGAGAGATTCGAACTCCCGACCCTCTGATCCGTAGTCAGATGCTCTAATCCGCTGAGCTACAGGCGCTTAGAAGGAAACATCAGACTTCATCATGGGGGCCTTCGTCAACCGAGTCTCATCCAAGCGCCACAATCGAGAGATCTACAAGGACACTGCTCATGCCAATTCGCTGGTACGGCAACGCCGACACAACCGACCCGACCTATCAACATTTCGCTCGAATCGTCAACTTCACCCTGCATGCCATGGCCTTTGCAGCTTTCAACAGTGGCCTTTGGTTCATTCAACAAATGCGCCACCCATGGCCACACTTGGATTGGTTCAGCGAAATCTGGCTTGCTGGACTCTTCATCCACCTTGCATTTGTAGTCGTCAAAAGACCCAAGGCCAAGACCACCGAAGAGCAAGCCTGATCCCAACATCAAGCCAGCATCCACCTAGCAAGACCATCACTTATGACAATCGATCCAGCAGATTTAAAAGAGCTACAACTATCCCTTGCCGATCGCATCTACCTTCAGATCGCCAGCTGGCACCTTTATCTGGGCGATGCAGGGCTTGCAGAAAACCTTGCCATCGAATGCAGCGTCAGGCTCAATGAAGGCGCCAATGTGGCAGCCCGCCAAGCCCTGGAATCAGTGCAAGTGCCCCTAGGTGGAGGGAGCACCCGCCTACCACTGGCGCGCCTAATCCCAGCCTCTCAACTTCGTGACCTTGAGGAGATCCTGGAGCCCTACTGCCGATAAGGTTGCTGCCATCCATGGAGGGCCAGTGCTGATCATCGAGGTCACCAACGCCCGTGAAGTGATGCGTCAACGCATCGGACCACTAGGGGAGCGACTCATCGGCAAAGTTGTCGATGCTGAGGACCAGGTGGAGAAAGCTCTGATTCAAGAGCTCGAAAACGCCTTCCAGGAATTCGGGATCGAAGCACGCATCGTTTCGGTACAGGGACCCCAGCTGGTGGGCCGAGACCATCTGGAGCTACCAATTCAAGTCCGTGAGGATCGCGAAGTTCGCCTCAGCGAGGAATAACTCTGTAACGCAGCTCCCGCGCTAGCTCACGCACCTCAGCGACACCAAGAGAGATGCTGATGAGAGCGAATACAGCAAGGCCGGTGATCACTGACAGACACACCTCAATCAAAAGTCCCAGCAGGTCCTGAGGCCATTGCATCAAGGTCGCCAGAGCCCAAGCCGCAAACCCTGCCGCCAGGCCAGCCCAAAGCACCTTGACGCCATCAAAAGCCCACCGTTGCAAAGGCAAGCCCCCTAGTCGCGAATGCAAGCCCACCAAGAGAGCTGCGCAGGTCAGCAGATTGATTGCAACCGTCGCCAGCACCAAACCGGTAGCCCCGAAATTGAATGGCAACTGAGGGCCCCAAGGGGTTGGGCCACCAACCAACAACCAATCAAACACCACATTCAAGCCAATCCCTGCCGTAGAAAGTCGGAAGGGGGTAGTGCCATCACCTAGGGCATAAAACACACGCACCAGCAGATCACGAGCTAGATAGGCAGGCATGCCCACGCCATAGGCCATCAGCAATCCACTCACCAAGCTGGCCGCCTGGGCATCAAAGGCCCCTCGCTCGTACACCAAAGCAACGATTGGGGTTCCAAGAGCCACGAACATGGCCCCCAGAGGAACCATGCTGGCCGTAGACAACATCAACCCCTGACGGATGCGAGTGACTAGTGCAGGCCGATCTTCCTGGGCAGTGAGCCTGGCAAATGTTGGCAGTAGTGGCACCAGCAATGCATTGGAGATCAGCCCCAAAGGCGTCTGTACCAAAAGATTGGCGTAGCCCAGACCAGCTGCCGCACCCAAAATGCCGGAAGCAAAAAACAGATCTGTAAAGACATTGATCTGCAACATGCCTGAAGAAAGGGTGGCCGGGCCCATGACCTGCCATACCTCCCGCACACCTGGATGATGCCAATCCCAAACCAACTTCATCTTGGTCAAGCCTTGCCTGATCAACGCCGGCAGTTGAATCAGCCACTGCAACAGGGCTCCCACCAAGGTGGCTAGTGCCAAAACAATGCCACCCCTAAGGGCGAACTGCATGGAGCCGATGTTCGTGCCGACCTGCCACCACAAAACTCCGACACCGACCACCAAAGCAAGACTGGACATGATTGGCGAAACCGCCGGAATCCAGAACTCATCAGCAGCATTAAGGGAGCCGAAGCCCAGGCCGATCAAACCTGCCAACAAAGCCATTGGTGCCATCACCTGAAGCTGAACCACAGCAATCCGATGCAGCTCAGGACTCAGACCTGGGCCCACCAAAGTGATCAACGGATTGGCTGCCAGCACTAATAGAGCCGTCAACAACAACAAAGCAGCACTAACCATGGTGTTGAGCGCCGCCAACACATGAGCGCTTTCCTGCCGCGGCCGTCTGCTGAGGACACTGACCATGGCGCTGTGGAAAGGACCGTTGATCCCACCCAGGAGAATCAACAGAAACCCCGGCAAGACGTAGGCGTAGTTGTAAGCGTCATAAGCCGCTCCCACCCCGAAGGCAGCCGCAATTACAAGCTGACGAACCAGCCCTCCCACCTTGCTTAGCAAGGTGCCGACTGTGACAACCAGAGCAATACGCTTTAAGGATCTCCCCATCCTTGGGCCTCAGACCATCTGATCATTTAGCAGCATTCTCAAGCCCTGCAAGCATCCCCATGACCAAGGCCATCCCGGAAGGATTGTTAGGGAGTCCACTGCTCACATTCCCACCACTCGATGAAGGAATATTGGTGAAGCGCTACAAGCGCTTCCTTGCCGATGTGGAGCTAGTCAGCGGCGAAATCGTGACAGCCCACTGCGCCAACACAGGCCCCATGACTGGTGTTCTTCATCCTGGAGGCAGAGTGAGAATCCGCCATGCGCCTTCTCCCAAGCGCAAGTTGGCCTGGACATGGGAGCAAGCGGAGGCACCCAGCGCCCAGGGCGGCCTCTGCTGGGTGGGTATCAACACAGCCTTGGCCAATAGCCTGATCAGAGCAGCGATTGAAGCCGGACACCTCAAGCAAGTCCTCGGTCCGATCGCAGCAATCCGTGCGGAAGTGACTTATGGAAGCAACCGACGCAGCCGCATTGACCTGTTTTTAACCCCTGATGCCAATTGCTCCGACACCAGACCCATTTACTTAGAGGTCAAGAACACCACCTGGATCGAAGACTCCTTAGCCCTCTTTCCCGACACGGTGACAGAACGAGGGCAAAAACATCTCAAAGAGCTAATCGGTGTGCTGCCAGAGTCCAGAGCAGTCTTGGTGCCCTGCCTCAGCCGCCACGATGTCCAAGCGTTCGCCCCAGGGGATAGCGCAGACCCTCGCTATGGCGAACTCTTTCGTCTGGCTCTTACAGCTGGCGTGGAAGTCATTCCCTGTTGCTTCGGATTTCACCTCGACAAGATCACCTGGGAAGGCCTTAGGCCTACCAAGACGACACAGAGTTGACACAGCAAAAAGAGCTCCAGATGTAACAAAATGAACTTTCACCCCCGCAAATAGACCTAAAAGCGTCCACCAATCCCATATTTCGTATCAACATGAACATAAAAAAATCCCAAGTTGAGCAAGTTTCTCCTTTGAGCTATCACAAAGGTTTCCAGCTCGTTTTGCAGATCTGCTTCTTCCAATGACAACTGCTCCGCTTCCGCGCTCCAGGCGGCGCACGGTACGCCTCCAGGAGGCCAGCCTCCTGGAGGGGCCAATGCTCCTCCTGCGCAGCATCCGTGGCTTCAGCTCCAATCGCTCACTGACGTGGCTGGCTTGCGTGCCCTTGGCTCTCTTCGGCCTAGGACTCTTCAACCTCTCGGCCCATGCCGCCGAGATGCCAGAACTGAATGCTGCCTTCCTAGCCAACAATCTCTGGCTTCTGGTTGCAACGATTCTGGTGATCTTCATGAATGCCGGCTTCGCGATGGTCGAAGCAGGAATGTGTCGTCAAAAAAACGCGGTCAACATTCTCGCCAAAAACCTATTTGTCTTTGCCCTAGCGGTATCGTCGTACTGGTTCATCGGCTATTCGCTGATGTACGGCGATCCTGTTTCGGCAGGATGGCTCTATTTCAACGGCCTGTTCTTTGATCCTGCTGTAACCCCTGAACTGATCAGCGAAGCAGGTCTTGTCCCAAGCGTCGACTTCCTCTTCCAAGCAGCCTTTGCAGGCACAGCTGCAACTATCGTCTCAGGACTCGTGGCAGAGCGCGTCAAGTTCGGCGAGTTCGTGGTGTTCTCCCTAGTGCTAACTGGTTTCATTTACCCAATCGCTGGCAGCTGGGAATGGAACGGGGGCTGGCTCAACACTGCCTTTGGCGAAGGCGTTGAATTCATTGATTTCGCAGGCTCCTCGATCGTTCACTCTGTCGGTGCCTGGGCAGGTCTGGTGGGAGCAATGCTGCTCGGTCCGCGCATCGGCAAATTTGTCGGTGGCAAGGCCCAAGCGATTCCAGGACACAACATGTCCATCGCCACCCTTGGCGCTCTAATCCTCTGGATCGGCTGGTATGGCTTTAATCCCGGTTCCCAGCTCGCCATGGATCAATGGGTCCCCTACGTGGCTGTAACAACCACACTCGCAGCTGCAGGTGGCGCCATCGGCGCAACGATCATTTCCACCCTCTGCTCCGGCAAGCCTGATCTAACGATGATCATCAACGGCATCCTTGCCGGCCTAGTGAGCATTACAGCTGGTTGTGGCAATCTCACGCTGGTAGGGGCCTGGGTTGCAGGCCTAATCGGTGGTTTCATTGTGGTGTTCTCGGTCTCAGCCCTTGACTCTTTAGGCATCGACGATCCAGTTGGAGCTTTCTCTGTCCACGGCATCTGTGGCATCTGGGGAACCCTCGTGATCGGCCTATGGGGCTTTGACATCCAAGGTGATGGTTCCGCCCTTGGGCTATTCGTTGGGGGTGGCGCAAGTCAGCTTTGGGCTCAATTTGTAGGCTGCGCTGCCTACGCCATCTGGACCGTGGTGACCTGTTGGATTGCCTGGTCTGTCATCGGAGCACTGTTTGGCGGTATCCGCGTAACAGAGGCTGAGGAAATCGAAGGTCTTGATATCGGTGAGCACGGTATGGAGGCTTATCCCGACTTCGCCTCAGCCGGCAACTAAACCCTGATCAACAACCTGAATCCCATTAAGCCCGACCCTGTGCCGGGCTTTTTTGTGCTTCAAAAGTGTTGAGCTGCCCATAGAGTCAGGAGATTGCTGCTGCCACGATGGATACACAAGCTTTCAAACGCTCACTCCATCACTCTGAGCGTTACAACCGTAGGGGCTTCGGGCGAGCCAACGAAGTCGCCAGCAACCTTGAGAAGGCCTACCAAAGCAGCCTAATTGGCTCGATTCGAGACAATGGGTATGTGCTTCAACATGGCCGGCTTCAGGTGAAATTGGCTGAGGCCTTTGGTTTCTGCTGGGGAGTAGAGAGAGCAGTTGCGATGGCCTATGAAACCCGTAGGCACTACCCAAGCGAGCGCATTTGGATTACTAACGAAATTATTCACAACCCTTCAGTGAATGAACACTTACGCGAAATGGACGTGCTGTTCATCCACGCTGAAGGAGGTGTCAAAGATTTTTCCTGCGTCAATGATGGCGATGTAGTGATCCTGCCCGCCTTCGGTGCCACTGTTCAGGAGATGGAGCTGCTTCATGAGCGTGGCTGTCACATCATCGACACCACTTGTCCATGGGTTTCCAAGGTGTGGCACACCGTGGAGAAACATAAGAAGCAAGAATTCACCTCAATTATTCATGGCAAGGTGAAGCATGAAGAAACCTTGGCCACCAGCTCCTTTGCAGGGACCTATCTAGTTGTTTTAGACCTTGATGAAGCCCAACTAGTCGCCGATTACATCCTGGGCCAAGGAGATCGTGCAGCGTTCATGAAACGCTTTGCTAAGGCATGCTCTGCAAACTTTGACCCAGATCAAGATCTCCAACGCCTTGGGGTAGCCAATCAGACCACCATGCTGAAAAGTGAAACCGAGGAAATCGGTCGTTTATTCGAGCGCACCATGCTCAGAAAATATGGCCCAATAGAGCTCAACAAACATTTCCTTTCCTTCAACACCATCTGTGACGCCACAGAGGAACGGCAACAAGCAATGTTCTCGCTAGTTGATGAGCCTCTAGATCTACTGGTGGTGATTGGTGGTTTCAACTCATCCAACACCACTCACCTACAGGAAATCGCCATCAGCCGAGGAATCCGATCCTTCCACATCGATACCCCAGAACGTATTGGTGATAACAACAGCATCCAACACAAGCCACTGGGAGAAGATCTGTTCATCGAAAGTAATTTTCTACCTGCTGGAAGCGTGAGCGTCGGCATCACCTCCGGAGCCTCAACACCCGATCGAGTAGTTGAACATGTGATTCAGAAGCTGATCGACCTAACCTCCGGCTGAACAACACCCTGGCTTTACATTTGTTAATATCCCAGGCCAACCCAGCCAGGGATGACCATCCGTGCCGCCCTTGTCGATACCTGCCGACCAATATCTGCGCCTCAGCGACAAATCCCAAGTCCGCTGCTATCGAAGTCATTTTTCCGATCGCATGGAGATGCTTGCGCCGCCAAAAAACGTGGCGGCATATCTTGACCACCATCAAGGCTGGTTTCAACGCTGTGCTGCACCCATGGAGGTCAAGGCCCTCGATGATCAGTCCTATCTCCTCACGCTTGGTCGATTCGGAAATTTTGGCTTTGAAGTGGAGCCTTGCATCGGCCTAAAGCTGCTTCCTCAGCAGCAAGGGCTCTACCAAATCATCAATGTGGACCTAACGCATCAAGATCTGCCCCTTTGTGATCACTACGATGTGGACTTCAAGGCTGGGCTGAAACTGGAGCCATCAGAAACAGAAGCCAGCAATACTGTCCAACAAACCACCATCGTGAACTGGGATTTGGATCTTTCGGTGTGGATCCAACTACCGAAAGTGATCACCCTGCTACCAGATGGTCTTGTACAGACAAGTGGTGACCAGCTGCTGAGGCAAGTCGTGCGACAAATCTCGCGCCGACTTACATGGAAGGTTCAAGAAGACTTCCATGCCACCCATGGACTGACCTGCCCACCACGTCGCCATGCAGCTTTCTGAGCGAGTCAACCCTGTTATCGCCTTGATCTGCAAACCGATTCTCTAAAGTGCTCACCTGCAATCCATGGTGATGATGGCCGGCTCCGAAACCCCTAAAGCAAAGGGATCTGACTCTGACCTAGGACCTCAAGCCAGTTCATCGTCAGAATCGATTAACTACTTCTCCGAATTTGGAATTCTCATACTCCGGCTCGGGGTCAGCATTTTGATGGTCCACAACGGATTAGAGAAGCTCCAAAATCCAGAAGGCTTCTCGGAATTTGTCATCAGCCAACACCTTAACTTCCTACCAGGCGACCCTATGCTGTGGACGTATGCAGCAGCTTTAACAGAAATCATTTGTCCAATTGGAATCGCTTTCGGACTTGCTACTAGGCTCTGTGCGCTTGGCCTTCTATCGACAATGGCTTTTGCCATTACATACCACTTATTTGATACTGGCCTGCAAGGCTTCCCCTTCGCCGTGGTCGAAAACCATAGCTATGCCTTTGAATTGTCTGGTGTTTATGCAACTACTTTCTTTTACTTGCTTTGTGCAGGGCCAGGGCGCATTTCACTGGCAGCAAGGAACAAAGCCAAAGCAAATTCAGTCAGAATGAAACTCATCAAGGAAATCAACAAAGTCAAAATATAGGCAAACAAATTGGCTCGATATTAACTTTGATTATTACTAACTTAATGCAAGAAGTGGCGCTTTCCCGTCAACACCATTGCCAGACCAAAATCATCGCAAACAGCGATTGAATCTGCATCACGCTTGCTCCCACCAGGCTGGATTACGGCACAGATGCCATGGTTAGCCGCCAAACGCACCGTGTCATCAAAGGGGAAGAAGCCATCACTAGCCAAAACAGCTCCCCTGGCTTGATCGCCAGCTGCCTCAAGGGCTAGTCGCGCCGAGCCGACTCGGTTCATCTGGCCCGCTCCAACTCCGAGACTCTGGCCAGCACGAGCCACCACGATGGCGTTAGAGCGCACATGTCTCACCAGGCGCCATGCAAAGGTGAGATCCGCGTTTTCTTCAGCATTAGGCGAGCGTTTGCTGGCCACAGTCCAACTGGTGGGATCAATCGATTGATCGTCTTGGTCCTGCACCAACACCCCGCCGAGGATGGTGCGAATGTGATCACGACCAGCCGCATCAATGGCACCTGGTGCCAGTTCCAACAAACGTAAGTTGGCCTTGGTGGCAAGGATTTCCCGAGCTTCTGGTTCAAAGCCTGGTGCCACAACACACTCCAAGAACAAACTGGTGAGCTCCCGAGCAGTCGTGGCATCCACCAATCCATTCAGAGCCACGATCCCTCCAAATGCACTCACCCGATCCGCATCCAAGGCACGGCTTAAGGCCGACGCCACGCCAGTGCCAATCGCGACGCCACAAGGGTTGGTGTGCTTAACCACCACGGCAGCATCTTGAACAGCTTGTTGAGCGCCTTCCGTGCCATATCCAAACTCCCGAACAGTGGCCAGGGCAGCTTCCAAATCAAGCAAATTGTTGGTACTGAGCTCCTTGCCCTGCAACTGAATGGCACCTCCCCAACCCTGCTGCGGAGCGCTGTACCAAGCCGCATGCTGATGGGGATTCTCGCCATAGCGCAGCCTCTGCCTAAGGGGAATAGCCTCAAGCCATTGGGAAGCTTGCTCAGTCAGCCGCTCGCCCATCCAATGGCTGATGGCCACGTCATAGGCAGCGGTGTGCTCAAAGGCTTCAAGGGCAAGCTCACGACGGAGCTGGTCATCCACACCATCACTTAAAGCCACTAGGAATCTGTCGTACTGATCCGGCCTCGTGAGCACAGCCACATGCGCATGGTTCTTTGCCGCCGCTCGCACCATGGCGGGGCCACCGATATCAATATTCTCAATTGCAGTTTCCCAACTCACCTGCGGATTGGCCACTGTTTCCCGAAACGGGTAAAGATTCACCACCACCACATCAATGGGAGGGATCTGATGCTGCTCCAGATCGACCTCATGATCAGGGTCGCCCCGCATCGCCAAGATGCCTCCATGGACACGAGGATGCAGAGTCTTCACCCTTCCTCCAAGAATTTCCGCTGCACCTGTGTGCTCAGCAACCCGCGTCACGGGCAGACCGGCATCCTCCAGCACTTTGGCTGTGCCACCGCTGGAAAGCAGCTGAAACCCATGCATGCGATGCAAGGATTCCGCTAGAGGCACAATCCCATGTTTGTTTGAAACGCTCAACAAGGCGATGGGAGCCATGGCAGCAGAGACGAAAGCATTCCGTGGGCCAACCTACGCAGCAGCGATACAACACCTGCCGTGAGCGACAACCTTCTCCGCGACATTCCCAAAGGTGCTTACTACAGGCTTGTGCTGCTGCATGGCTGGGGTGCAGATGCAGACGATCTGATGCCCCTTGGCCGAGAGCTCTGCCAAGTCATCGAGCCTCCCGTAGAACTAGTGGCTCTACGGGCACAACAACGTCATCCTCAAGGTCTGGGCCGGCAATGGTATGGACTCTTTCCAAGCGACTGGGCAGCCGTTCCTGATGCGATCTCTCAACTTCAGGCTCGCTTGAAAGCCCTGGAAACCCCAGAAATTCCTCTACAAAGAACGGCTTTACTGGGTTTCTCTCAAGGGGGAGCAATGGCCCTGGCGAGTGGTTGTGATCTACCTCTAGCAGGCCTAATCGGCTGCAGTGCATACCCACATCCAAATTGGGTAGCGCCAAGCATTCGCCCCGCTGTGCTTCTCCTACATGGGCGCCAAGACGATGTAGTTCCCTACGCCGCCTCTGAACAACTCCTCAAAAGCCTAAAAACAAGCGGATTGGAGACGGCATTAGTGAGCTTCGAAGGGGGCCACTGCATTCCGGGAGAACTAATCCCCCGGATGCAACAGGCCTTGCACTCTTGGTTCAACTAAGGAATCGCTTTATAGTCAAACGAAGGCGTACTCATACTCCTCGATCTCCTCCCAGTCGTCGGAAGTCAGTTCAAGGCCTTCAAACATGACCTCTTCCCCAACGGAGTCAACGATCAAGCGCAAAGAGGGGAAGAGAAAATGGTTCTCTTCAGCGTACTGAGCACTAAACAATCCTTTCTCGCCCCAGAAAAAGCGATCAGTGGTGTGTTCGTTACGACGAACATTAAGGATCGCTGGTGAGACCAAACCAGATTCGGCGATGTAACGACGAGCTGCCGTCACAGGCTTGTATTCACCGGTTTCGAGATGGAAAGTAGGCACATGAGCCAACACCCGTTGACCAGCCAATCGTCTGCGGCTGATCCGCTTGCGCTTCTTAGACATAAACGGGAAACTCCTTTATAGGAGTGCGATGGAGAGAGGAACGGGGCGGCTTAGGACCGTCCTGCAAATAGCGCTCAAGCACGATGCAAGAGCATGAAGATGCCCAAATGTCAGCAAGCCTTACTCAGGGAATCGCAGCAGAGCTACAACACCCTGAGGGATCACTTTCAACATGATCGGCCGAGGCCGAGGATCCAACAGAGGACGCATCTACCTCTGCTGTAGCTTTGGCGACACGATTTGTGCAACCTCTGCTGTGGCTTTGGTGACACAATTTGTGCAACCTCTGCCTTGTCCGACTTTGAGCTACAGCCTCTGGGCGAGGCTTTCAAGCCAATCGGCGCTCAAATTTTAATACTTTTTTCAGAATTTACAAGGTGTCATTCGTATCAGCCTCTTGGTGTCGGTGTCCAGAGGCACATCGCTCGCCATGAAGCTGTCAAACCGCTTCCTCAATCTGGTGAAGCAACAACTCAGCAGCTTCGAAGCGGAGGCTCCACTAGAGAAGCTTGTGGTCTATATCGCTCAAGCAAGAGACGGGCGCGCCCCCAGCCTGGAAGCCGTAAGTCAGTGGCCCGCCAATGGGAACAAATCCCTGCCACCTGTAGAGGCAGACCCTGAGCTTCGTGCACCCTCACCTGATCGACGCTGGTACCCGCTTCAAGAAGGAACGATCTTGCTTGGAGTACTCAGAGCCGAAAAACCCCTCTCTTCGCCATCCTGGCCCACCCGCCTAGACCGACGGCTGCTTGCTACTGCGAGTGCCATCACCGATTGCCTCAGTCTTGAGCTTGAGCGCGCCAGGCTGCTTGATGAGCTGGCCGAGCAACGGGAACAAATCAGCCTGATGGTGCATCAACTGCGCAATCCGCTAGCCGCGCTTCGAACCTATGCCCAACTCTTGATGAAGCGCCTAGAGCCCGATAGTCGTCACCGCACCTTGATCAAGGGTCTGCTGAGCGAGCAAGCACAACTAGATCGCTATATCTCCAGCCTCGACCAGATCGGCCAGGACAATCTGCCCATCCAACCAAGCATCAAGGCCCCATTGCTGCTGCCTCCATTACTGCCTCAAGCCACTGATCTCACTATCAAATCCTTACTAACACCACTGATCGAACGCGCCATAGCCACATCAGCCTTGCAAAAACGCCCTTGGCATGGACCCAGCCAATGGCCTGCCTGGACTGAAGAGCTACGTCCTTCAGGAGATGGAGTGGTCGCTGAAATCGTGGCCAACCTGCTGGAGAATGCTTTCCGCTATAGCCCTGCAGGCCGCCCTATCGGCCTTTGCCTGCAACAAAACGGAGTATGCGTCTGGGATGGAGGTGAACCCATCAACAAGCAAGAGCGTGAGCGCATCTTCAGCAGAGGCATTCGAGGCCAGAGCAGTGGCGATCGCCCCGGCAGCGGCCTTGGCCTCGCCCTGGGACGCCAACTGGCTGAAGATTTGGGAGGTTCGCTGCAACTGATCACCTCTCCAGCGAACCTTGATCCAGCCCTTCCCAGCGAAGGGAATGCCTTTCTGCTCAGCCTGCCGGCAGTAAGACCGCCAGCAACAGAAGCGTGATTGTTTCCACCAGCACGACTGAAGCGCCATAAGAATCCCCGCTATGCCCACCAAGACGACGTCCAAGCAGTTCAGGCACTAAAAACGCCGGCAAGACACCCACACCAATTCCTGCCATCAAAACCATCTGACTGGGCCACCCCACGATCATGAGTGAAGGGACAACCGTTAATGCCAAAAGCAGCACTAAGCATGCTGGTAATGCTTCCTGCCATCCCTTGCGATAACGACGATGAAAGGATGCGGTGCCAGCCTGCCCCTCACGCAAGTAAAAGAAGCGCGCCATGGCCCAAAGCGGCGCACAACGCCCCCAAAAGGCAGCAATCAGCAAAGCCAAAGGGGCTAGAGAACCAAGCCGAAGTAGGGATGCAATCTGAAGTAACACCACCACAAGCAGAGCCTGGACTCCACTAGCTCCAACACAACTGTCGTCCATAGCCTGCAGACAGCGCTCACGACCAGCCGCCAGACCATCGGCCGTGTCCATCAACCCATCAAGGTGAAGACCACCCGACAGCCAGGCACCCAGCCCGATGACCAAAAGTGTCACTGCCGAGGTCGGCCAATCGGCACGGATCAAGACAAGCCAAAGGAAAGACTGCAGTCCTCCCAGCACCAATCCGATCCAAGGAGCAAAGCGAGCAATCCGTTCAAAACGTGGCTTCAGCCCTGGCCAAGCAGGCAATACGGAGTAGAAGATCCATGCCCCAGCCAAATCCCGGAGCCAAAGGGGAGCGCGCAAGATCTCCAACCTCCAGCCAAAGGCAAAGCCCAACGTAGGGTCATGATCGGCCTGGTGCCCTGTGGCGCTGAAGTATCGCCGTAGCACTAGCCGTGTTTGATTTTCAGATCAACGCCCACTGTTCACACACACGTGCTCGCGTTGGCTGCTTCCGCACTCCTCATGGTTCTGTCAACACACCTCGTTTCATGCCTGTGGGCACGTTGGCAACGGTGAAAGGCATCACAGCCACTCAACTGGCCGACACCGGAGCTCAGATGGTGTTAGCCAACACCTATCACCTCCATCTTCAGCCAGGCGAGGGGATCGTGGCCGATGCCGGTGGCCTGCATCGCTTCATGGGCTGGGACCGCCCACTGCTTACCGACTCAGGTGGCTTTCAGATTTTCAGCCTGGCAGACCTGAATCGTATTGATGATCACGGGGTCGTTTTTCGCAACCCTCGTAATGGCAGCCAGATTGAACTCACGCCAGAACGAGCCATCGAAATTCAAATGGCCCTTGGTGCTGATGTCGCTATGGCCTTCGACCAATGCCCCCCATACCCAGCCAGCGAAAGCGATGTAGAGACTGCCTGTAAGCGCACCCATGCATGGCTGGAACGCTGCTCGAACACCCATCAACACGCAAATCAAGCCCTATTCGGCATTGTTCAGGGAGGGTGTTTTCCCCACCTCAGAGAGCAAAGTGCTCAAATCGTGGCCAGCTTTGGTTTGCCTGGCATCGCCATCGGTGGCGTCAGCGTGGGTGAACCGGTTGAAGACATTCATCGCATCGTACGCCAGGTTTCTCCTCTGCTTCCCCAGGATCGCCCCCGCTATCTGATGGGGATTGGCACCCTGCGAGAAATAGCGATTGCAGTTGCCAGCGGTATCGATCTATTCGACTGTGTGCTGCCTACCCGCCTGGGAAGACATGGCACAGCACTTGTCGCTGGCGAGCGCTGGAATTTACGCAATGCCCGCTTTCGTGAAGATCACACACCCCTAGATCAAAGCTGTACCTGTACAGCCTGCCGCCATCACAGCCGGGCTTATCTGCATCACTTGATTCGCAACGAGGAGCTCCTAGGGCTCACGCTTCTAAGCCTGCACAACCTCACCCAGCTGATCAGATTCACCTCAGCTATTAGCCAGGCAATTCAAGATGACTGTTTTTCAGAGGATTTCGCTCCTTGGCAACCGGACTCAGCAGCACATCACACGTGGTAACGTCCATGAAACGCAGCTGAGCAACTAGGGATGGCAGCCTTCACTCTCGATCTGATGGCCCAACTGCCAGAGGCCTATCAGGCCTACGCTCCAGCAGTGGATGTTCTTCCACTCATCCCCATTTTCTTCTTCCTGCTTGTCTTTGTTTGGCAAGCATCTGTGGGCTTCCGCTGAAGCATTCATTTCAATCAACGCTTTTTTCCTCGACGCCATACCTCCCAGACGAAGGTAGGCAGACAAAGAATGCGATTCCATCGGCTGGGCTCTTGGCCCAACCGATAGAGCCATTCGAGCCCTAACTGACACATCCATTCGGGGGCTCGCTTTTTCATCCCAGCCCATACATCGAAACTTCCCCCAACACCCATCCAGAGGCCTGGACATGCCCGCCTTACGCGCGCTATCCACGTTTCTTGACGGGGAACTCCTAGAGCCACAAGCACAAGATCAGGATGCAAAACTCTCAACTTGGCTTCCAGGCCAGGCCAAGCATCTTGGGGTTGATAACCATGCGAAGACATCACAAGTCGCAGAGCAGGCAGGTCTTGCTTCAGGAGTTGCCTCAAACGATCCATGACCTGCGGGGTTGCTCCCACTAGGGCCACCTTCCAATCATGAGCCTCTGCATAGGCAAGTAACGAACGTGCCAGTTCAATGCCAGGACTACGCGGCACCACAACTCCCTGACGCCTCAGCGCCCAAACCACGCCAATCCCATCTGGGATGACTAGATCTGCCGCGGCAATAGCATCACCTAGCCTTGGATTCTCTCTAGCCGCCATTGTCATCTCCGCATTAAGCGTGACGATCTGGCCACCACCACGAGCATGCAAACCAATCGCCGCAGCCTGAACATCGCGGCATGCATCCACTGGCACACCTAGAACTCTTCGACGGTATTGATCGCTCGGTGCGGTGCTTGTTGATTCCATCAGCGAGACAACTGAGGTTGAAAATTTAGTGCTCTAAACCTTGAACGCAATCGATGGAGTCCAAAGCCCAATCGCCACAAGCAAGCGAATGGAGCAACAGCCGATTTGCAAAGAAGCCCCTGAGAAAGTAGCGCTGTGCGAGCCGAGAGGGTTGTTGGACGGATGTGTTGCTAACGACTCAGATGGGCTCCTCCAAGGAAAGCCCCATGCCGGGGTGTTCGACGGCATGTTCAATCAGGTCAGCCAAACGAAGCGCGCGCGAAGCCTGCTCCCCATCAACGGCTGGTGTCTCACGACCTCGCAAACACTGAAGAAAATGCTCCAACTCGGCATAGAGAGGCTCAATAGAAGTCGTGCTGACCTCTTCGATAAAACCGTCATTGCGATACAACAACTCACCGTGATCGGCTGAATACCACTCATGAGCACGACGATGTATATGCAGGGTGTGATTCAGGAAATCAGTCTCAACAAGACTGCCCCGACAATGGGCACTGAGACTGCGAATTTTGCGGTGGCTCATCTTGCTAGCAGTGAGGCTAGCCACCACACCATTGCTGAAGCCAAGCGTGGCATTGACGTAATCGATCGGGCCCTCGGCAGTGCGGCCCCCTGCAGCAGCCAGACCTACCACCGGAGCACCCGCCAGCTCAAGAACCAAGTCGAGGTCATGAATCATCAGATCAAGCACCACCGACACATCATTCGCTCGGTCACCATGGGGGCTATGGCGACGAGCCTCAAGAACCACAACCTCCTCATTTTCCACCACCTTGATCAACTCTCGAAAGGCAGGGTTAAAGCGTTCAATATGGCCAACCTGCAAGAGCCGTCCAGCCTTATTCGCCGCCACAATCAATGCGGATGCCTCCTCCTGACTGGCCGCAATCGGTTTTTCGATTAACACATGCAGGCCTGCCTCCAAGCAGGCCTGCCCGACCTTGTGATGAAGCAATGTCGGCACAGCAATGCAGACGGCTTCGACCTCGCCTAGCAAGCTGTGGTAGTCAGGGAACCAATCGCATCCAAACTGTTCAGTTGCCAGCTGACCACGCTCAGGATCGGGATCAGCGACTGCCACCAACTGCGCATCCTTAAGCAGACTGAGCACACGGGCATGATGCCAACCCATATTGCCAATCCCGATCACACCGACCTTCACCGGAACCATGGGATCGGTCATCGGCAGGCCATGGCGCATCGGGGAAATTATCAACGATCATTCCTCAGTGTGATCGTGACTGGGAAGAATCAGTCGCACACGCTCGATACGAGGACCCTTCATCGTGACGATCTCGAATTGCAAACCATCGCAGCGCAAGGCCTCTCCAGCAGAAGGGATGTGTTGCAACTTTTCAAGCAGAAAGCCAGCCAAGGTGTGATGTCCATCAGCTTCAGGCAAGTCCAGATTGAGCTGTCGATTGAGCTCAATGATCTCAAGATCTCCTGCAACCATCCATGTGTCTGACTGACCCTCAATCAGCTCAAGATCAGGCTCATCGTCGTCTGCATGGGGCTCATCGCCCACGATCTCACCAGTGAGATCGGCAGCTGTAACCAATCCTTCGGTACCGCCATGCTCATCAACGACAAGCAGTAGAGGCTGTCCACTTCGGATCATCGGCAACAATTCAGCCAAAGTGCTGGTCTCAAGAACCCTTACAGCTGGTTCTAAAAAAGGTTCAAGCGGAGATTCTGCCTGCAAAGCACCCCGGGAGATGGGTTCCGCCAACCGACGTAAATCAAGCACACCCCTGACATCATCTAGGGACTGACCGATCACTGGAAAGCGCGCATGGCGGGTGCTATGCACCACTCTCATCAGTTCAGCGAAGCAGACCCCAACAGGCAAGGTGACCATGCCAGAACGTGGCACCATCACCTCTCTAACTTGAGTGTCGCGCAAGGCGAAAACACCTTCAAGGATGTTGCGCTCATCAGGACGAAGGCCTGTTACACCACCAATTTCGATCAGAGACTCCAGCTCACCAGCAGAGAGAGCAGGAACAAGAGAATCCCAATGTGCATTCAAACCAACCAGCCGCAACATCATCGAAGCGACAGCTTCCAGAAGAGCCAAAAGGGGAGCAAGCACACGCATCACCATCTCCAACAATGGAGCGAGGTTTAGAGCTGCAGCCTCTGGACGGTTCAGCACCCAGGCCTTAGGAAGAAAACCAGCCAACAAGGTGGCCAACACCACAAGCAGCAGAAAAAGCCCCCCGTCCAACCAGCGACTAGCAGGATCAGCTAGAGGCCACCAGCGATGTCCAACACCACGGCCAACCCAGCCCAGGGCTACCAACGCCAGCATTCCACCCAGTTGAGACACCATCAACGCCCTCCTCAAACGGCGCTGAAGACGATGAACGGCGGAAGCTCCGGGCTGCTGCTCTTCCACTAAAACCTGTACTCGACTAGGCCGCAGCCGCAACAAGGCAACCTCTCCAGCCGCGAAAAAAGCCGGTAGAACCAGCAATAAAGCCAGGAAAAACAACCTCATTGAATGAAGAAAATATGGGGGTCGCGAGGATCGAACTCGCCTTAGGCGAATTATGAGTTCGCTGCATTCACCAGATTGCTAGACCCCCTCAATCACGGATCTACCACATGCCACGGATAGGAGTGAAGGGCTCAGGCGCCACATTCATCTCAGGACCATCCTCCACCATGACAATTTCTGAAGGAACATCCCCCGCAAGGCTGTTGTCAAAACCGCTGGAGATATCAACAGTTCGCCAAGGTAGGGAAGGACTCTGCTCTTCTAGAAGCACCTGATAGGTGTTCTGCACAGCAGAACCATCCCAGATGATCGTCTGATCAGGGAAACCAAATCCCATCAAGCGATTGCCCTCTTGACCGGCCACAGCGATGCCGAGCATATCCGTGAGCTGATGAAGCACATCCACACCCCGGACATAGGGAGCTGTCCAACTGTAAAAACGACGTTCGATTAAGGCACCAGTGGATTCCAGCGGTCCACATTGGCTCACCTCCACAGGGCCCTTCGACGACTGGTTGGCATCCGGTGCTTCAAGAGTCGTGGTGCAAACCACAGGCCTCGCCCAGGCCAAACCGCCACCCCATCCAGTGACTGCCAATGGTGTCACCAGGGCCAAACCAAGCATCCTTAGCTTATGGAAGGACACCCAAGCCATAACTGCAAAAAACACGGCTACGCGCAAACTAGGCAATGAATCCTTAACGCACCAGCCCAATGAGCCCTCTTCCCCCATCGGCGGAGGCCTGCCGCAATGAGCTGCTCAACCGGCTAGCGCGAGAGGCCTACCGCCATGGAGACTTCACCCTGGCCTCTGGTCGCCAAAGCAACCACTACGTGAACTGCAAGCCAGTCAGCCTCAGTGGATCTGGCCTGGCGTTGCTCGGCCTGGCCTTACTCAAATATGTAGAGCCCGATGCTGTTTGTGTCGCTGGCCTCACCCTCGGCGCCGATCCCTTGGTGAGTGCAGTAGCGATGGCAGCAGCACAAGCGGAACGCACTCTCAATGCGCTAATCGTGAGAAAGCAAGCCAAAGGCCATGGCACCGCTGCTTGGCTTGAAGGTCCACTACCTCCCAGCGGTGCACGCATCACCGTTTTGGAAGACGTTGTCACCACAGGCGGATCGTCACTCAAAGCCGTGCAACAGCTGCGTGAGACGGGCTATCTGGTGACACGCGTCGTCACGATCGTCGATCGACAAGAAGGTGGTGAAGAAGCCTTGAATGCTGCTGAGTTAGAGCTTGTCAGTTTGTACCAGCTCAATCAGGTCGCTGAGCGGGCCAGACAGCTGGAGACAGAGACATGAGCAGCTCGAGCAAGCAACGATGGGACGCCCTTAAACCCCTATTGAGGCTGGAGGGTTCTGGTAGTCGAGACTTTCTTCACGGCCAGACCAGTGCCGATCTGCTGGCTGCCGAAACAGGCTCCCTGCTGCGCTGCTGCTGGCTCACCGCCACAGGAAGGGTGCGGGCGCTGTTGGAGATTCGTCTGGATGAAAGAGGTGCAGATGTGCTTGTTCTCGCCGGCGATCACAACGCCGTCGCGACGGGATTTGAACAGGTGATCTTCCCTGCAGACCAGGTTCGACTGAAGCCGAGCAAGCCAATTCGACGCCTGCAGATACTGGCCCAACTCAAACAGGAGCAAACTCCTGAGGTGACCTGGCTGCTGCCAGACGAACCACTGCCAAAGCAATGGGCTGCTATGCAGCAGGCCAGTGCAGATCAAATTGAAAGCTGGCGACTCAAGCAAGGCCTGCCCCTTGAACCTGGTGAAATCAATGGCGATACAAACCCGTTTGAACTGGGACTAACCGCATGGGTGAGTCTCAGTAAGGGTTGTTACTTGGGGCAGGAAACCTTGGCCAAGCTGGCCAACAGCGGTGGTATCAAACAACAACTGCGCTACTGGCAAGCCAACCGCCCGATTGCCGTAGGCCAAAAACTAATCAATCTTGAGCCAGAGGCAGGTGTCAACAATCGAGCAGGGGTCATTACTTCAGTGATGCAAGACCAAGCCTCAACAGGCAGCCATGGCTTGGCCTTGGTGCGCCGCAAGTCGCTAACAGAGGCTGAACTATGCCTGGCGGAAGACTCAACAAGAGTGCGCCTCTCCATTCCTACGGGATTTGTGACTCCACCCATGAATGACTGAACATGGCTTGACGATGCCCAGCTACTCGTCTTGCTTTAACAGCTCGTCTTGCTTTAACAGCCATGCCGCCACGGCCCAAGTGGCGAGACAATCATCGTGGTTGTAATCAAAGATCCAACGCAGGGAATAGGAACTGCCGCGATCTTGAAGACCTGAACCACGCCACTGGCGCCACCAAAGCAGAGCTCGAGCCCCATCGACACCCACCTGACGCCAACAAAATCCCAGCCAACTCGCCACGCACTTCAACCCATAGCTGTTTAAAGGCAATCGCCAAGAACGCCGCACCCGATCGTGCACATCAATCATGCGCTTGCTCAGTGCACTCAACTCAGCCGCGTCAACTCCCTGCCGCTTAGCCATACGGCGAAGAGCTAGAGACTCCGTTTCGCCGTAATGCATCACTGGCCAGTCGGGATAACTCTTCAGCATGCGTTGCAACCGCTGCCAGCAACGTGCCTCGCCGTGCTCATAAAGCACCAAAAAGGGGTGATACTGCGCGCCCTCTAAATCCCAACTGCCATCTGGCCTGCGGCCCAGCCGGACAAAACCATGCAGAAAATCATCGCGAGCATCTGGATCAGATTCGATGTCGTACAACAACACGCCAGGGGCAGTGGCCAGTTCCGGTAAAGCTGATGCGGAGTCCAAGCGCTCATAACGACCATCCCGCTGAGCCCGGGCCTGAGCGACAAGCTCACAAGCCACTTCCCCGTGCTGCTCACCGAAATGTTGCAAACGACTTCCGAGCTCATTCGGATCGGCTGCCGCTAAATCCTGCAAACCAAGGATCCCCAGTTCCTGAAGCATCTGCCGTCGACGAGTCCCGATACCGCTCACCTCACTGAGATGTCCCTCTACAGAAGCCACGGCATTGCAAACACCTCGCCAGGAACACAACTTGCACTTACGCCGATCAGCAACCAAAGGCGGAGGCTCACTCAGCTCGAGGTCTGCGGCCAACTTGACCAGGACATCATCAAGCTGCCGCTGCAGCCCGCCCAGCAATGAAACTCGTTCCATGTGAAGACTGCGACCAGCTCCGGCCAAAGCCAAGCCTTCAGGCACGGGAGCCGACTGCAGCGGTGCCAATAAACGACCAGCAAGGGCCAAAGCCAAGCGATGCTCTCTGGTCAAGCGTCGACCCTGACGTGCAAGCACCGGTCGGTAAGCAAATGCCCCCCAACGACTTTGCCCCTCGACCCTCTGCAGCAATGGCGGATGGGCCTCCAATAACTGCCCCGCAGGACCAACCCCCTTAAGCCTCAGCCCCACAACCCCTGGGCAGCCTTGACTGCAACCGTCTAGACCCCTGCATGGTTTGCGCGGCAACAAAGCAACAAAGTTGCGCTGCTGATCATCAAGTTGCAGAGTGCGGTGAGCAGTCCAGAGCCGTTGCTCTCCATCGCCATAAAGGTCTAACCAAGCCCTACGACGACAGCGCAGCCAACTACGCAGCAAGCGATCAGTCAGAACGTTGGCAGCGAGAGGGGTGGCACCCATCAGCCGACGTTACGGTGGCTGCCTGCTAGATCCAGTCCATTAGTTGATCATTTATGGCATCGGCCCCCCTGCCGCTGGCCGCGGCCCCCATCCACTTCGGTACCGACGGTTGGCGCGGGGTCATCGGCGTAGATATCACAGTCGAAAGGTTGTTAACCGTTGCTGCTGCTGCTGCACAGGAGCTGGCCTATCGCGCACCCACAGAACTCAAAAGCCGCTCAGTGATCATCGGCTACGACCGCCGCTTTCTAGCTCCGGAAATGGCAGAGGCCATTGCTGCCGCCGTGCGCGGCTGTGAGCTGGAGCCCTTACTCACCGAAACGCCTGTGCCGACACCTGCCTGCAGCTGGGCAGTCGTTCAACATCAGGCCATTGGCGCCTTAGTGGTGACAGCCAGTCACAATCCGCCGGAATGGTTAGGGCTAAAAATCAAGGGGGCCTTTGGCGGCTCAGTGGAAGACACTTTCACCGCAGCGGTGGAACAGCGACTTGCTGCCGGAGGGATCTCAGTACCCATCAATGGGATTACCAAGCGATTTGATGGGCGTGGACAGCATCTCAAAGGATTGCGAGAGAAGCTCGATTTAACGTCTCTGATCAAGGGCCTGCAGAAGATGGGGCTCAAGGTCATCATCGATCCGATGCACGGTTCAGCAGCGGGTTGCATTGCCGAGCTACTGGACCCG
This sequence comes from Prochlorococcus marinus str. MIT 9313, assembly GCF_000011485.1. Lineage (NCBI taxonomy): Bacteria > Bacillati > Cyanobacteriota > Cyanophyceae > Synechococcales > Prochlorococcaceae > Prochlorococcus > Prochlorococcus marinus. The sequence goes on from NC_005071.1 coordinate 1,978,403, forward strand.
CACAACCAGGGCTTGGTTCAAGAAATTCGCGCCCAGCGCGACCCGTTGTTCGGCGGCAACCCGCCCGAACCCCTCGCCCCATATCTGAGCCAGCTGATCGCAGCTGTGCAGGCCTCCAGCGCTACCGGACAACCCGCCGTGGGTCTTGTGTTCGATGGCGATGGCGACCGCATTGCAGCCATAGATGAAGCTGGCAACTTCTGCAGCACCCAGCTGCTGATGCCCCTCCTGATTGACCACCTCGCCCGAGCCAAACAACTGCCAGGCAAGGTTGTAAAAACCGTGAGTGGCTCTGACCTGATGCGTCTAGTTGCTGAGGATCTAGGCCGGGAGGTGCTGGAACTACCGGTTGGTTTCAAATACATCGCCGCTGAAATGCTCAGCGGCGATGTGCTGGTGGGAGGTGAGGAATCAGGAGGGGTGGGCTTCGGAATGCACCTACCTGAAAGGGATGCCCTCTTTGCAGCCCTGCTTGTACTGGAAGCACTTGTGGAGGGAGGGCAGCCCCTCGGCGCACGCATGAAAGCCCTGCAAGAGCGTTGTAGGGGGAGCAGTTTTTACGAACGCTTCGATCTACGCCTTGCTGACATGGACTCGCGACAACGACTAGAAACTCTGCTTGAGCAAACCCCTCCAGCCACAGTTGCTGATCAACCCGTTCAGACCGTGATCCGTACAGATGGCGTGAAATTTCGACTTGGACCTAGCCACTGGTTGATGCTGCGTTTCTCCGGCACCGAACCCCTGCTCAGGATCTACTGCGAAGCTCCCAGCGAGACAGACGTCAAAGCAGCTCTGAACTGGGCAAAGCAGCTCGCAGAACGAACATGAGCAGCAATGAATTGACAGAGCGGGTGCTGGTGATCGCTAGCGGCAATGCTGGCAAAATTCGCGAGTTCCGTCAGTTGCTGGCTCACCTGCCGCTCAGCGTGCAAGCCCAACCCAAAGATCTTGCCGTGGAAGAAACAGGCCAGACCTTTGCAGAAAATGCACGCATCAAGGCCTTGACAGTTGCTCAAGCCACGGGGCAATGGGCCCTCGCAGACGACTCCGGACTCAGCGTAGAGGCACTGGCAGGCGCCCCTGGGGTGTATTCAGCCCGCTATGCCGCGAGTGATGCCCTAAGGATTGAGCGCCTACTACAAGAACTCAAAGGGATCGATGATCGCCGCGCTCACTTCAGCGCTGCTCTTTGCATCGCATCTGAGACGAATGAAGTTTTACTGGAGGTCGAAGGCCGCTGCGAAGGTTTAATCACCCACGCAGCTCGAGGAGAAAAGGGCTTCGGCTATGACCCGATCTTCGAAGTCGACGCAACCGGCACAACCTTTGCAGAGATGACTATTGAGCAAAAACGCCAATGGAGCCACAGAGGTTGCGCCTTTGCCCTGTTAGATCCAGCCCTGCAAGAACTGCTCCACAAACAAAACAAGCCCTAAACGCGAGACCACCGAATCGCTAAACAATCAATCCACTCTCAACTAAGGAATTGAGCAGATCGCTTGATGGTGTTGATCTGAAGCAAGGCAGCCAAAATGATCCCCAACAAAGCAAGGCTGCCGTAGGTCAACACCACCAGAGTTGTATTGCCAGGGGTCGATACCTGCAGCAATACCCCAGAGAGCATGATCATCAACGCTCCCATCAACGTGCCTGCTGTATTCACAAAAGCGACAACAAGAGCCGTTTGAGCTGGAGGAGCTTCAGCTTCTGCAAGAGGAAAAGCCAAAACACTCGTACCAAGGCCCAGACCAAGAATGGCTCCAGCCAAAATCAAAACGATGACGGATTGAGGGTTGGTCGCCACCAAGACCAGCAGAGCGGCGGCGGCGCTGCAGCTGCCCGCCAACAAGATGGGAGCACGCCTGGACTGATGACTGCCAAGCCAACCTGCCCCAAGCATTCCTACGGATGTAAAGAGGGAAAGAACCATGCCCACGCCCACCTTGAGGGAACCGCTCCACCCCTCAACCTCGGACAGCAAGCCATATTGACAAAAGCCAAAAAGAGTTCCAGCACCCCAGGCATAAATCAAGGCCGCATGAACAACCTTCTTGATGGCATCGGCACTCCAGCGCCCTGAATGATCAGCAACTTGGCGTTCGCGGATCGATTGGCTTGGCTTTGCACGACTCTGCTGCGAGCTGGCAACAACCACGACAACTAACGGTGTTGCCACCAGCAAAGCCAGCACCATGATCTGCAACGTCACCTGCTGCCGCCAGGAGCCCAAATGGATCAAGACAGGCATCAAGGCAGCCAAGGCGGCGCCAAAACCAAGCAGGCTGTCGGTAGCACCCATCGCCAAGGCAAAACGCTGCGGCGGCAGGGTTCGCCTCGCAAGCAGCCCTGAGGCCGGGAAGGCAACAGCACAAGCAAGACCCATGCCAGCGCGGCTGATGATCAAGCCATCAAGGGTTTCAGCTCGAGCGAAGGCCAAAGTCAGTGCAGTAGCCGTGATGGCGCCGAGTAACAGCCAACGTTCGGCACGGCCACGATCCAACACCCAACCGACAGGAATCTGAACGAGGCCATAGGGCAGCAGGAAGGCTCCCCCCACAACGGCAACATCAGCAGAGGAGAGAGCAAGCTCATCAGCGAGCGATTGATCGAAATATTGAAAGCTCGTTTCAGACCAAACCATCCAGGCCACGAAGAGCAGGCTGAGGATCCAAAGCAAGCGATCGCGCATCAAGTCATTGAAGACATCCAGGAAAATGTATTGGCTGCGAATCTGTTTGTCTTCAAGACAAGCAGTAATCGAGATTCAGCGTGAGCGACTGGCGCGGCTGCGGTGCTTCGTCGGGATTGAAGCTTGAGCTTGCTGCTTTTGAAAAACTGAGCGGGCGTATCGCCCTCCCAGCACGCTGATCAATGCGTAGCAATCTCACCTGCTTGAGGCCAAGTGCATCAGAGGTGGTTTCAGCCTGATGCTTGCCCTGCTTTAGAGCCCTACGCAACAACTGATTCTTCAATTGCTGTTCGCTAGCAAGATCAGCACGTGAAGACATGCCTTGCAAATCAACGCCAGGCAACCTGCCTGCGATCTGAATCAACGCGTCGTAATTGGATCGGCCCACCTCACCACTGACGCTGGTAAAAGCACGCTGCAAGAGTGGTTTGCCGCTATTGCCATCCATGGCATAACTGCGTGGAGCAGGAATCTTTAGATCGCCCAGGCTGAGTGGCCGCACGCGACTGCGAACTGTGGCTAAGCGCTGATTGAGCTGATCCATGGCTGCCGATGAAGTTTTCCCCTCGGCTTCAACTTGCAAGGAAAAACGAAAGCGATCTGAACGCAGCACTCCACTTTCACGAACACTGAGCTGCAGCAAAGTGCCATCACATCGAAGCTCACCAGCATGAGCAGGCGAGCTTGCTAAGCCCATCAATCCACTAGAGCCAACAAGCAAGCCAAACATCAAAGGAGAGCACAACAACCGCATCGAAGCTGAAAACATTTGAGATTCAGATCTCTAATTTAGATCTAGCGCCCTTGAGCCATCAAAGTGTGAATGAATTACATAGCAAAGGCGCCAATTCACAACCAAACATGACTGGAGAGCAATGGATTCCCTTTTACTTTCTCCAACAAAATTGATCAATTGAATAGCAATGGTCACAAGTCAACACAAAGCCGCAATGCTTTGCGGTGCCTATAGAATATTGCCCTATCATCAATCAATCCAAACTTCACATTACTGGCTAATCAGATCTTTCCAAATCCAAATCCAGAAGGCTCTATATATACTGTAGGAGATGGCGATTATAACGAGGAAATCTATCAAAATCTTGGCACGCTGGTGAGTAACGGTCTGCTGACGGTGCAATCGCCCGAGAAAGGACAAAAGAGTGAGCTGAACAATATCGACGGTGGCACGATAAAGAACAGCGGCACGCTGACAATCGGCTACAACGGCTTGCTGAATAACGACAAAAGCAGCGCCCTGTACAACAGCGGCGCAATAAATATCATGGCACTACTTAATGTTCGCGTAGGGGAGAGTGGCGGCGAAATGAAAAATTCGGGCACGATTTATAACGACGGCATAGTGCATAACATGAGTTCTTTGATGAACTTCGGAATGCTGATAAACAATAACGTGTTGTAAAACACCCAAACTTTTGCTTTTTATAACTTGGGCACGCTGGAAAACAAGGGCGGAACAATAAACAACCAAGGCGTCCTCTTTTGCACTTATGCACCTCACTTCCCAGAAGCATCGGGTTCAGTTGATGGTGGCAAGATATATCTCTATGACAGCGGTACGCTGAACAACAACGCCTGGCTGTGCATAAAGGCTCGCTCCAGGCTCGATATCGACGCGAGCAGTACGTTGAATAACCTCAGTTTCCTGCAGATCATCGGTGACGAAGGGGGAGGCACGCTAGACAACAATGGCGGTACGGTAAACAACAAGTGTGGTGACACGCCGCCAGGCGAAGATGATGATTTTGGGGGTCTCAAAGTGTATGCCGGCAAGCTGAATATAAATAACGGTGGCAAGTTGTACAGCTACGGCAGCAGTACGATAAAGACCGGTTCTGAATAATAAGAGTGGTGAGTTGAACGTCTACGATGATGGCAAGTTATGCAACTATGACAGCAGCACGCTGAATAACGCAGGCAAGTTAAATATCAACAACAGCAGTCTTGATAACTACGACAGCAGCACGCTGAACAACATCGGCACGCTGAACATCAACACTAATTCCGCGGTCGTCAACAACACTTTCAGCACGATCAACAACGACGGGATTATCAATAATGCCAACAATGATTTAGGCGAAAGAGGCTTTAGTAATAATGGAACAAATCAAGGCTCCGACAAAATTCTAGGCAGTTGGCAAGACTATGGAACTCTCAAACCTGGAAATTCCTAAGCCGCAGCTAGAATGTTGGTTGATGGCAACTATTACAAGAAAGGTGGCTCTACAGAAATAGAACTAGGAGGTACAGCCGGTGGATGGTGGAAATTTGCAGAATTCGATCGGATTGAGATTACTGGCGATCTAGAACTTGCCGGGGATTTACGTGTCTTAGCGATCAATTATTTCCAGCTTTCTGCTGGTGATTCATTTGTAATTACTAGAGTTGATGGAGATCTCGATGGTCAATATGATGGTCTCAATGAGGGAGATTCAGTCGGGAGTTTTGAAAGTGATAACAGTGGCATCCTTGAGCTCTTCATTACCTACAAAGGTGGTGATGGCAATGATATTGAGCTGTATACGGAATCAGTCTCTGGTGTTCTTCCTGAGAGCTTGCGTGAGCCAAGAATCATTGGTTCTGCTGCTGATGATTCCTTAACTGGAACCTCTGCAGATGAAGTGATCTTTGGTGGTAGTGGTGATGATGTTTTGCTAGGAGGCGGTGGAGATAATCAAGTTACTGGAGGAAATGGCGATGATCGGCTATATGGTGGTTTCGGTGATGACATTCTCAAAGGTGATCGAGGCGCTGATACCTACAGGCTGAGTCGTGGTAATGATGTGATCATCGCCTTTTCACTCGCTGAAAACGATCGCATCTCTGTAGCAGATGGAGTGGACCTTTCCTTTAAGCAAGTTGGTGATGATCTATTGATCACAGCAGATGGCATTCACACCACCTTGAAGGATGTTGATAAGGGTGAGTTTCTCGCCGCTGATGTGATTGACTTTATCTAGTCAACCAACCAAATCCTGAAGCTCAGAGCGAACAAATTCCAAATAAGCTTGGAATTTGTTCGCCAATCAACACCCTAAACTCAATCAATCAATCAGCAGCAACCCAACTGCCATGTAATCCGTATGGAATGGTTATAGGCATCTCAAGCACTGCCTGCTCGCTTAAATCGTTTGCATTCAAAATCAACAACTGACTGGCACGACGCTCTCCATTCCATACAAAAACCAACAGCCAACCATCATCCTCAGCTTCACTGCCAGGGCGTGGCACCATCAATGGCTCACTGACAAATCCACGCGGCGCTGCACTCCATAAGCATTGATCACCATTGCTCAAATCCAGTTTTTTGATCGCCTGTAGGGGGGCATAGCCGGTTTCACGCTCTGCCACAGCCATCCATGCATAACGAGCCGACAACCCTTCTCGGCGTGGATTGACCATCGCAAATTCACAACAACGCTCACTAAAGCGCTTGGTTTCAATTCCTTTCCCCAAAAGATTGATGCGGCACTGCTCTAATCGACCCTCAGGAAAAAAGTCAAAGTCCATCGAGAGGAAGTCCTCGCCGGGATCAATCGAGGGGTAATCGCTGTAGTAAATGCTCTCCAACACCAACTCATCCCCCTCCTCCCAAGCATTGAGATGGTGAAAAACAAAACCATCGGGAGCATCAAAGATGCGCGGCGGCTGCCCAGCAAAAGTGCCGCAATCACGAGGAATCAACCAAAACTTTGCCTGGCCTCCAGGCTTAGACGTTAAACATTGCGCCGCACCCTTCTGACCCAGCACAAACGGCAACGGATTGAAGTTGATCGCATTCTGCAAAAAAAGCGTCCAGTTGGGAGTAATCGCGAAGTCATGCAGAAAAGCAAAACCCTTAAAACTGTCTGTGCGATCACTGATGAGGCGTCCCGCATCTGGGCCCTGAGTGGCAAACTCCATCAGCCGGATCTTGCTAGTCGGCCCTGTGTTCACACCAAAGGTGACCATACGAGGATCGCCATGGTGGCCAGGATCGAAGCGGGGATGAGCGCTAAAAGCCTCTCCAGGCTTCAGCACCCCATTGAGACTCGAAAGCCCATGAGTTTCCAGGCTGACAGGGTCAAGCGCGTGCGGGCCAGCCGCCTCCCAAAGAGCCAGTAACTGATCGCCAAGTTGAACCACTTGGGTATTGGCAATGTTCTTGAAACGCACGTCAAAAGCATTCGCCTTCACCCCACCACGCTTCTGCGTGCCAAACACCCCCCGATAGAGGAAGCGACCGGCCTTTTCCTCTTCCTGCCAATATTTCGTTCGCACAAAGCGATTACTCAGCGTGGCCTTGCTATCGCTGAATCGCACAGCAGTGATCATGCCGTCACCATCAAAGGGGTGATGCACCCATTGCCCATCGCGTTCAAACCTGCCTGGACCATTGCGATAGTGGCTGCCTTGCAGTTCAGCTGGAATCTGTCCCCTCAGGGGACGTAAAGACACAGCATTGAGCTCTTGCTCAACATTGCAATAACCACTTGCCCAGTCATCCCGATCAAACCCGCCGGGTACATCTATTGAGGTCGCGGACACTGTTGAAGGGCTATCGCTCACTGTGCTCACTGCAAGGCTGATCAAGATTGACTAATCCTTACGCAAAAGGGCTTACAGCCGCGAGCGAGGAAATCCCCACTCCCCAAGCATTCAGCTCTTCTGCCCGCCAGCCTGCTCCAGCACACCCTTGCTGCTAGGTACTGCACCGGCCCTTCGCGGGTCGATTTCAATTGCCATGCGCAAAGCTCTGGCAAAGGCCTTGAAACAGGCTTCAACGATGTGGTGGGAATTGGTGCCTGCCAACTGGCGAATATGCAGGGTCAGGCCGCTGTTGTTCACAACTGCCACGAAGAACTCCTTCACCAACTCGCTGTCGTAGCTACCAATGCGCTCAGCGGGAATTTGCAGGCCATAACTGAGATGAGGCCTACCGGAGCAATCCAGAACGACCTGAACCAACGCCTCATCAAGTGGTGCCACAAAATGACCGAAGCGGTGGATGCCACGTCGATCTCCAAGTGCCTGAGATAGGGCCTGACCAACAGCAATACCCACATCCTCATTGGTGTGATGGTCATCGATGTGGGTGTCACCAGTCGCGGTGATCTCTAAATCCAGCAGGCCATGGCTGGAAAGCTGGTGAAGCATGTGATCGAGGAAGGCGACCCCCGTAGAAACGTTGCACTGACCACAGCCATCAAGCCCAACACGAACAAGCACGTCGGTTTCAGCGGTGACGCGATGAACATCCCCCTGTCTTAGCGACGTCATGATGCCCATCCAAATGAAGTCATGCTGCCAGTCAAATCACATTCCGTTAATGCAGTAACCAGCATCCACATAAAGCGTCTGACCGGAGATACCACTGGAAAGATCGCTCAGCAAGAACGCGGCTGTATTGCCCACTTCGATCTGGGTCACAGTGCGACGCAAGGGAGCCTTTTCTTCAACGTTATGAATCATCTCGAGGATGCCGCCGATCGCAGAACTAGCCAAGGTGCGAATTGGGCCAGCACTGATCGCGTTCACACGCACCTGCTTATCAGGGCCAAGTTCTGCAGAGAGATAACGCACTGAAGCCTCCAGAGCAGCCTTTGCAACACCCATCACGTTGTAATTCGGAATGGCACGATCTGCACCGAGATAGGTCAACGTCACAACCCCTGCACCATCACTAAACAAAGGCTTGGCGTGATGACAAAGCGGGGCCAGCGAGTAGGCACTGATCTCCAAGGCGCGTGCGAATCCCTCGGCCGAGGTGGCGCTGTAATCACCCACCAATTCCTCCTTGCCTGCAAAGGCAAGACAATGGACCAAACCATCCAACTGGCCCCACTGCTGGGCAATCACAGCAAACACCTCCTCGATCTGATTGCTGTCCTGCACATTCAAAGGCAAAAACAAACTGGGTTCTAGAGGAGCAGTGAGATCGCGCACCTTGCCTTCCGAACGGCCCCTTTCATCCGCCAAATAGGTGATTCCCAGCTCAGCGCCGGCGGCTTTCAACTGTTGAGCGATGCCCCAGGCAATGGAACGGTTGTTGGCGATACCTGTGACGAGGATCTTCTTACCGCTTAGATCGAGAAGCATCAGAGCGAACGCACTAGGGAACATTGGCAGCGATTCTCTCCCATGCCACGCCGAGTTTCACTGGATGCCCCGAATAAGGTCGCCAAGAGTTCTATTCGATCAGCTTCCAGACCAGTTGCCGTTTAACAACTCCTCCTGAAGCTTCCTCTCTTCTTCTGGATCCCTGAGCAGGTCTTCTTCCTCCAACGCAGGCAATCTCAAAGGCTTCACCTGATCAGCAGCGCGGGGCGGCTCCTGCCAACGCCATCTCGCCCTAGGTGCCCGATCAACACAAAGAGCCTTCAGCTCACGCTTCAAGGCACGGCGGACATCCCCGCGGGCCACTACCACGAAAAATTCCTTACGAGACGCAAGCCCTGAGCTGAATGGGGCATTGCCATTGCCATTGAAAAGCCTTGCAGGGTCTGGCAACCAACGGGGCGTACAGATCCCTGGATCACTGGTGTCCGTTTCGAGAAAGAGATGCACGCCATAGCCATCAGGCTCACTCACCACCGCCAGGCCGTCATGAGCTTGATGCCGCTGCAAGGGATAAATAGCCCAGCTGGGCTTGGAAGACGACGTCATACAGCCGTTAAGCACTACGGCCAAAGCCACTAACAGGAAGGTCTTACCTTTTGCATTGACTTGCTTCACGGCATTGATGCAGCCATGCAAAGTCATCCTGAACCAGCATTGAAGGGCTGCTTTCCCAACATGGCCCTCACTCCCTCCACGATGCTGCCTCTCGGGACCCCCTTACCGGCGTTTGAATTGAAGGTGGTACCCGGCACCAATCTTGAGATCGATGGCGGGCTTGGCGCCCTGAACACAATCAAAACAAGCAACCTGCCAACCAAGCCCCTCCTGCTGATGACGCTCTGCGCCCACTGCCCTTTCGTGAAACACATTGAAAAAGAACTGACCCATCTTGATCAGGACTACGGAGATTCCGTGCAGCTTCTGGCTATCGCCAGCAACAGTCTGATCACTCATCCCCAAGACGGTCCTGAGCAGCTCGCGGCTCAGGCAAAGCAACAAGGCTGGCGGTTCCCTTATCTACTGGATACTGACCAAAGCCTCGCCAAGGCCCTACAAGCCGCCTGCACCCCAGACTTCTTCCTATTTACCCCCTCTCCACAAGGACTGCAGCGACTCTGCTACCGCGGCCAACTGGATAACAGCCGCCCTGGGAACGATGCACCTGTGACTGGATCGGACCTACGTGCTGCCTTAGATGCCGTTTTGAACGGGCAGGATGTCTCTCCCCACCAGCAGGCCTCAATCGGCTGCAACATCAAGTGGCACCCAGGACAAGAGCCCCCCTGGTTCGGCTGATCTGCCACTTCAAAAGCTGCTAAACCGTCTTCGGCTCGGCTTAAGGTGCTTCTCATGCAGGTGCCCCCTTTTAGCCTTACTCAACAGCTAGCCGAACTGGGGCCTGACCTTGATGAGGCGGTCTTGCGCGTGCTGCGCAGTGGCCAATACATCGGCGGCACCGAAATTGAATCTTTTGAACAAGCCTTTGCTAACTCCCTTGGCGTGCCTTTTGTCGTTGGTTGCAACAGCGGCACCGATGCTTTGGTCCTGGCCCTGAGGGCACTGGATATCGGAGCAGGAGATGAGGTGATCAGCTGTTCTTTCAGCTTTTTTGCCACTGCCGAGGCAATCAGTTCGGTAGGCGCCACACCTGTCTTCGTGGACGTCGAAGCGGACACTTATCTCATCAACCTGGAACAAATCGAAGCAGCAATAACCCCAGACACCCGTGCTCTTTTACCAGTTCACCTTTTCGGCCGCCCCGTCAACATGGAGCAGCTGATGGCCATCGCCAACAAACATGGGCTGAAAGTGATCGAAGATTGTGCCCAAGCCAGTGGTGCAGCGTGGAACGGACGGTCCGTAGGCAGTTGGGGCGATGTGGGCTGCTTCAGCTTCTTTCCCACCAAAAACCTTGGCGGCGCTGGCGATGGTGGAGCCGTCAGCACACATGACGCAAAGCTTGCTCAGCGAATGCGAGAACTCGCTGTTCACGGAATGCCGCGTCGATATTTGCATACAGAACTTGGCTACAACAGCCGACTGGATGCCCTGCAAGCCGCCGTTTTAAACGTGAAACTACCAAGGCTTTCTTGCTGGGTTGAAAAGCGACAAGCCATCGCGACCCGTTATCAAACGTTGCTCACAAACCTTCCTTGCCTCGAGCTTCCAGATCAAACAAAAGCAAGCCATCTGCAACATGCATGGAACCAATTCGTGGTGCGGGTAACGAGCTGCCCAATGAACCAAAGCAACTCTGAGAGCCTTGGCAAACCGTCAAAAAACAATGGCAGCAATACCCTGCCGGATAGCAGTTGCCGTGATTGGCTCAAACAAAGTCTTTTAGAACATGGCATTAACACCATCATTTACTACCCAATCCCGATCCATCTCCAACCGGCCTATGAAGGCCTAAGCCAAGGCCCAGGCAGCCTGCCGGTCACTGAACAGCTTTGCAGTCAAGTGCTGAGCTTGCCGATCTTCCCAGAATTGCGCGAAGAGCAGCAGCAACAGGTTGTCTCTATGTTGCAGAAGCTGCTGAGTCCAGCAACCACAACTCACATGAGCAAGGTTGCTTAAAAAGCCTTATTTAATACCTGCTATTGCTTGTTATTAGGCACAACCTCCATAGATAAATACTGCTTCGCAGTAATACCAGAACAACCAGCGGGATAGTGATCTTTAGAGACCCAACAACTGACGCGCCCGATACCAAGCGGTAATGCTCTTGCCATCCAGAGCTTCATCACCACTAGCTAAGCAAGCATCGAATTCAGCTGGGGTCATATGCAGCACCTCAAGATCCTCGTCTTCATCACCAGCAGGAGATTCGCTCAGGGCTTTAAGGTCTCGGGCCAGAAAAAGGTGTATGACTTCATCGGAGTAGCCAGGACAAGGCAGCATCTGCCCCAAAGAATCCCAGCGAGCTGCGCTGTAGCCAGCCTCCTCTGCCAGTTCCCGCTCCATCGAAGCCTGGGGATCTTCCCCATCCTCAAGCGTGCCAGCAGGAAATTCCAGGATGCGGCGGGCTACCGCAAAGCGGTACTGACGAAGCACCACAACCCTGCCATCGGCAGTGATTGGCACCGCTAAGGAAGCACCAGGATGGCGAATCAGACCAAAGAGACCCTGTACCCCAATCGGCAGCTCAAAACGGTTGATCTCAAAACGAATCTTTCTTGCCTCTAACGCTGCTGTGGTTTCCAACAGCAAAGATGGCTCAGGGGGCGGAAGAGGCACCATGTTGACCACAAACAAAGAACTCCCAGCATGGTGGCTGATGACCAGACAAGGACTTGAATTGCGCCACCCCTATTCAAGCCAGCCCAAATCAGGGGGAATACGGCGCGGCACCTGAGCCACTCCCGTTAGGGCCGCTGCAAGTGGCACCACGACAAAACTTCGTTCAATCAGACGGGGGTGAGGAAGGATTAGGGCCTCGTGCTGAACCTGTAGTGCGCCCCAGGCAAGCAAATCAAGATCCAGTGAGCGCGATTCCCAGCGCATCAACTCTGCCTGGCGATCTCGTCCGAAGCGCTTCTCCAGGGCCAGCAGTCTGGCTAACAAGGACAGCGCAGCCGCTTCACAAGGCTGCAACAAAGCAAGCCGCGGCCCATCCACCACAACTACCGCATTGATGTAGACAGGCTGCTCGGGTGGACCGCCAACGGGGTCGGTCTCAAATAATGGCGACCAACGGCAACGCAAACCTGCAGGATTCACCCTTTCGCCCGATGCCTCTCCAAGCGATGTTGAGAGCCACTCATGGATGGTCTGCTCTAACTCAGGGCGCACTGCCCTCAAGGTGGCACGCGGAGGTCCAAAAGCACTAGCCAAATTGGCTCCTAGTGCCACAGCTAACGTGCTTGGAGCAGAATAAGCAGTAGAAACTCCGAGTTGATCAGCGAGACTGGCGCACACGTCATCGAGCCGGGGGGACTCCATGGTTGCAAGCGGATCGGCCGCAACTGCCAACACAAGGTCCAGAGATCGAGCAGGCCAGGACATGGCCACTCGTGCTTTTCCTCTTGCCGCAATTACAGGCCATGGAACGCTCAAGCTTTCACTGCTCCTAGCAGCGGTTGATCCAGAACTGGGTGGGGTGGTGATCGCCGGCGGCCGCGGCACTGGCAAATCGGTCTTGGCACGGGGACTGCATGCACTGCTACCGCCAATCGATGTGCTCGATCTGGAAGCCCTTAGCAAAGATCAGCAGACTTCACAAATTCATCGCCCCATTGGTCTCAATCTGGATCCAAAGCTCCCTGAGGAATGGGACGAAGCCAGCCAACGCCTGATCACGAAACAGGGCGCCACCGATGAGGAGAACTCAAAGGAGCCACTGCCGAGCCGTGTGATCCCAGCACCCTTTGTGCAAGTTCCAATTGGCATTACTGAAGACAGACTTGTTGGCGCTGTAGACGTCACGGCCTCCCTAACCAGTGGAACCCCTGTCTTCCAACCTGGACTACTAGCAGAAGCCCATCGGGGAGTGCTCTATCTCGATGAGCTCAATCTGTTGGATGACGGTATCGTCAACCTCATGCTGGCGGCAGTGGGAGCCGGCGAAAACCGAGTAGAGCGAGAAGGCCTCAGCCTCAGCCATCCCTGCCGTCCACTACTGATTGCTACTTACAACCCTGAAGAAGGGGCAATGCGCGACCACCTATTGGACCGTTTCGCCATCGCTCTCTCCGCCGACCAGCTGATCAGCAACGAGCAACGTGTTGAGATCACCGAGGCAGTACTGGCCCATGGCCAATGCAGTGTCAGCTTCGCTGCAAAGTGGGCCCAGGAGACCGAAGCACTAGCAACTCAGCTGCTACTGGCTCGTCAATGGCTGCCCGATGTACAAATCAGCCACGCACAGATCGAATATCTGGTCAATGAAGCCATTCGTGGAGGCGTGGAAGGGCATCGCTCTGAGCTTTATGCAGTACGCGTGGCACGGGCCCACGCGGCTCTCAGCGGCCGAGACCAGGTTGAAGCAGACGACCTCCAAGTCGCCGTGCGGCTGGTGATTGCACCGCGTGCATTGCAATTGCCGCCTCAAGAAGAGCAAATGGAGCCCCCCCCGCCAGAGCAACAGCAAGCACCGCCACCACCAGATCAATCGCAAGAAGACACTTCTGAAGAAGATGAGGATGAAGAGGATGACGAAGACACCCCTGAAGAGCAGACATCACCACCGGTTCCAGAAGAATTCATGCTTGATCCAGAAGCAATTGCAATCGATCCAGACCTTTTGCTGTTTTCTGCAGCCAAGTCAAAAAGTGGAAACAGTGGGAACCGTTCGGCAGTCCTCAGTGACAGCCGTGGCCGCTACGTCAGGCCCATCATCCCTCGTGGCCCTGTTCGACGTATCGCCGTCGACGCGACATTAAGAGCTGCGGCCCCATATCAAAAAGCTCGGCGATCCAGACAGCCGGATCGCACAGTGATTGTCGAAGAAGGAGATCTGAGAGCCAAGTTGCTGCAACGCAAGGCTGGTTCACTCGTCATTTTCCTTGTTGATGCAAGCGGTTCGATGGCTCTAAATCGCATGCAGGGCGCCAAGGGAGCAGTCATTCGCTTACTCACCGAGGCCTATGAGAACCGAGATGAGGTTTCACTCATCCCATTCCGAGGAGAACAAGCGGAGGTTTTACTGCCTCCAACCAAATCGATTACTGCAGCAAAAAGAAGGCTAGAAGTGATGCCCTGCGGCGGCGGCTCTCCTCTCGCCCATGGTCTTACCCAGGCTGCTCGTGTGGGTGCTAACGCATTGTCTAAAGGAGATCTCGCCCAAGTTGTCGTTGTTGCCATCACGGATGGACGCGGCAATGTGCCTTTAGGGACCTCACTAGGTCAGCCACAACTTGAAGGAGAAGATCCACCGGATCTAAAGCAGGAATTACTTGATGTCGCGAGCCGCTACCGCAGTCTGGGGATCAAATTGCTAGTCATCGATACCGAGCGTAAGTTCATCGGCAGTGGTATGGGCAAGGACCTAGCAGAAGCTGCCGCCGGCAAATACGTCCAACTGCCAAAGGCAACTGATCAAGCGATTGCCGCCATCGCAATGGAAGCAATAGACCAGGTTAAATAATACTTAGGCCTATTAATTGATCACGCATATAGGCTCTAAAGAGCTTAATACTTCAAGGTCTATTACCACTAGTTTGGGCCGGGTAAAGCTCATTAAAAAACTCACCAAGGCCAATCGTAACGCTACGCAAAGAATTCATGAATTGCGGATCATTCGTAAGCTTTTCCACATCTCCACCCACTGCATCAAACTTTTTAGTAAGCGAGCGAGCGTAACTCACAGTCTGCTTGAGATCATTAACTGTTTTCGGGTTATCGAATGCTTCAACCACATTGTTGATATGGCCGGTTGCCAGATTGAGATTGGTAATCATCGGTTCAGCTCGAGCCACCTCATCCTTGAGCTGACTCATTAATTTGGAGACATCTTCGGCGGTGCTCTCAATCTGCTTGGTGGAATCAACCAAATACGTGACCAACTTCTGCTTCTCTACCTCTTGCAGAATGCGCTCAAGTGTCTCTGTCACTGAAGAGATACTCACCGGAGGCTCACCCACAATCGTTGCCCCGTTACACAACACCTTGCTGCCAGAACAATCCATTGATCCAGGCAGGGGAGCATTAGCAGACAACGGCTGGCCAAGACTCACCAACGCCACCTGAGAATCACCCCCAAGCAATGAACTAGAGGCCACCTTGGCGACAACCGGCTTGGAAAGGCGCAGATCACCCTTATTGATTTCGAGGGTGGCCCGCACAGATTGGGAAGTCACATCGATTTTGACGACAGTGCCCACCAAGATGCCGCGATAAGTCACGGGGGAACGTTCAGCAAGACCGGTTGCATCGGGGAAGTTCACCTTGATGCTCCAAACCTTGGCGCCAAGACGCACACCCCTTAACCAGAGCAAAGTTCCTGCAAAGGCAACCACGGCTCCAACGATGGAGAATCCGACAATCGCATCACGAACGCTACGTCGCATAGACATCAATGCTCTTCAGGTTGCATTGGCCCGCGAAGACTACCGGTACGGAACTGGTCAACATAAGGATTATCCGTCTTACCGAAGTCTTCTATAGAGCCAGCCCAGTGAAACTTGCCTCCATAAAGCATCACCACCCTTTCTGCAGAACGTTCAATCGTGCTGCGTACATGGCTCACCACTACCGAACAACCTTTGGCCACTGTGGTGGTCTTAACAATTAAATCTTCAATTCGTGTGCACGCCACAGGATCAAGGCCAGCAGTTGGCTCGTCATAAAGCAATAGCGGCATCGCTGCGCTCTCCCGATCAGGATCATCGATCAGGGCCCTAGCAAAACTTACTCGTTTCTGCATGCCACCACTGAGCTGGCCTGGAAGTAGATCAGCCACATCGTAAAGCCCTACAGCTTCTAGACAAGCCATGGCTCGCTCACGAATCTCCTTCTGCTTAATGCGCCCTCCCCGCATCAACAAAAACCCCACGTTCTCCTCAACCGTGAGGGAGGCAAGCAACGCTGGGTTTTGAAAAACAAGGCGCACATCAGGGGGTTGCTCCTGATCAAGACGCAAATAAGCCTGCTGCTCACCAAAGAGACGAAGCTCTCCGCTGGTAGGCAACTCCAAACCTGCCAGCAACCGCAACACCGTGGACTTACCAGCACCAGAGGGCCCCACGACCGCCAAGCGTTCCCCAGGCTGCATGACCAAGTTGACCTGATCAAGCACTGGCCATTTTCCCCACTGCATGGTGAGATCACACATCTCGACCACGGGGGTGGCGTTTGACACAAATACCCTGTGCTGGGGACCGAGTCATTGTGCCCGGGATGTCGAAGAAGGAAAGCTTTCGTACAGTTGCGTTAAAGACCTATGGCCGGTTTGTCCCCGCGCATGTGACCTCGCCCAAACACCGCTTTACTCAGCGCCGCTCTCATCAGCGCCGCGCCAGTATCAAAGGGATAAAGGCTGCTAGCGAAAGGGGTCTAATGATCCGTTCTCGCAGAGCAGTGAGTTGGCTCCTACCTGGACTGGTCGTCAAGCGCTGGCTGCTCACTTCGGGCCTGGGCCTTCTTATGGCACTTCTAGGAGCAGCCATCTGGGCGGACCTCAAGCCCATCTACTGGATCATCGAGACCCTCGTCTGGCTACTGGGAACAATCACAACTGTGCTGCCACGCAGCATTACAGGTCCTTTAGTGGTCTTAATCGGAGCCGCCCTAGTGCTATGGGGACAAAGCCGCAGCTTTGGTTCGATCCAACAAGCACTAGCGCCCGACAAGGACACCGTGCTCGTCGACGCCCTTCGTGCCAAAAGCAAACTCAACCGCGGCCCTAACATCGTCGCCATCGGAGGTGGAACAGGCCTCTCCACTCTGCTCAGTGGCCTGAAGCGCTACAGCAGCAACATCACAGCGATCGTCACAGTGGCTGACGATGGCGGCAGTAGCGGAGTCCTGCGTCGCGAACTTGGTGTTCAGCCCCCAGGCGACATTCGCAACTGCCTGGCTGCACTCTCAACAGAAGAACCCCTGCTCACACGACTGTTTCAATATCGTTTCTCAGCAGGTAGTGGCCTAGAGGGCCACAGCTTCGGCAATCTCTTTCTCTCTGCACTATCAGCCATCACGGGCAATCTAGAGACAGCCATCACAGCGTCTAGTCGAGTCCTCGCAGTTCAGGGTCAGGTCGTTCCCGCGACCAATGCAGATGTACAGCTCTGGGCGGAACTGGAAAACGGCCAGCGCATTGAAGGGGAATCAGCGATCGGCAAGGCCCCAAGTCCAATCGTGAGGCTTGGCTGCTTGCCCGCACAACCACCAGCCCTGCCCCGCGCGCTAGAGGCAATCTCTAATGCAGACCTGATTCTTCTAGGACCTGGCAGCCTCTACACATCCCTATTACCCAATTTGCTTGTACCGGCCTTAGTTCGAACCATCCAGCAGAGCCGAGCACCGAAGCTTTACATCTGCAACTTAATGACTCAACCCGGCGAAACAGATGGCCTGGATGTTGTTGGTCACCTAAGAGCAATCGAAGCCCAACTCGCCAGCCTGGGCATCAGCCAGAAACTATTCAATGCCGTTTTGGCCCAGGATGACCTAGGAGAATCCCAATTGGTGAAGCACTATCAAGCACGAGGCGCTGAACCGGTCAACTGTGATGCTCAAGCACTCATCGCCAAGGGCTATGAGTTGATGCAAGCTCCATTGCAAGGGAAAAGGCCTCGCGCAACACTGCGCCATGACCCACGCAGCCTTGCCCTAGCGGTGATGCGCTTCTATCGAAAGTATAAAAAGAGTGCTCAATAAGCATCCTGCATCTCATAAAAGTCTGGCTGCACATAATCTTTCCGCAGTGGCCAGCCCTTCCAGTCTTCAGGCATTAGCAATCTTTTCGGATGGGGATGTCCCTCAAAGTTGATGCCGAACATGTCAAAGGTTTCCCGCTCCTGCCAGTCAGCTCCGCGAAACAAGCCGTAGATCGATGGGAGCGAAGGTATGTCTTCACGGGATAAAAACACCTTGAGGCGTACCTCACGTACCTTGGCCGCTTCCGACGACGAATCTCCCACCCCCATCTTTGCAACCATTTCAGCCATGGCAACGAGATGGTAGAAGCAGACCAGCTGCTGGCCAGGGCCTTCGTCATAGCCACCCTGGCATTGAAGATAATCAAAACCATCAGCCTTGAGAGCTGCAACGATCACCTGCAGGAACATCGACTCCACACCAATCACCTCCACACCAAGATGATCAGGATCAAGCAACTGATGCTCAAAACCCTGCTGGTTGAGCCAGCGGCTTACAGGTCCCGGTTCCGGACCCGCCGGCACCGGGGGCGTGGAAGGGGTCTCGCTCATGACTCGTAGGTTGATGAAGACTGAGAAGCTGGGCTGACATCAATTTCAGGGGTGTTCAACTCCGCAGCCATTGGTAGCCCAGCACCAGGCTTCAAGGCAGCTTTCTGGGTATCAGCACTCAAGTAGGCCCCGGTGACAATTGGCTCAACTCGCTTCATATGATGGGGCACTGTGAAGTAGCGGTGGGTCTGGGCAATCTTGATCCGCTCAGCAACCGATTCATCACCCACTTTTTTGCGTAACTTGATCACCGCATCAAAAATTGCTTCAGGGCGAGGTGGGCACCCTGGGAGATAGAGATCTACGGGGATGAGCTTGTCTACTCCACGCACAGCGGTAGTGGAGTCAGCACTGAACATGCCACCAGTGATCGTGCATGCACCCATAGCAATCACGTATTTAGGCTCAGGCATCTGCTCATAAAGCCTTACCAGGGCTGGAGCCATCTTCATGGTCACCGTGCCCGCAACGATCAGGAGATCAGCCTGCCGCGGAGAGCTTCGGGGCACCAAGCCAAAACGGTCAAAATCAAACCTTGATCCAATCAGAGCCGCGAACTCGATAAAGCAACACGCGGTGCCATACAGCAACGGCCAGAGACTGCTAAGCCGAGCCCAATTGTGAAGATCGTCCAGGCTTGTGAGAATGATGTTCTCACTCAAGTCACTGGTCACACTGGGAGCGCCTACGGGGCCACAACTCGCTGCACGCAAGTCACGTACGGCATCGATGGAGGGGGTCACTGACATGAAATCAACTCCACTCGAGGGCACCCTTGCGCCAGGCATAAGCCAGTGCAACAAGAAGGATGGCAATAAAAATAAGGGCTTCGATGAAAGCCAATAGACCTAAGCGATGAAATGCCACAGCCCAGGGATAAAGGAAAACGGTTTCCACATCAAAGATGACGAAAACTAAAGCGAACATGTAGTAGCGAATGTTGAACTGAATCCAGGCACCACCAATGGGCTCCATCCCTGATTCATAGGTCAGCTCCCGCTCGCCGGTGCGACTGCGAGGCGCCAAAAGCTTGTTGGTGACAAGCGCCAAGATCGGTACTGCTGCTGAGATCAGCAGAAAGCCGAGAAAAGCGTCATAACCCGGCAGCGCAAACATGGACAAGTACGACTTGCTTCTCAGTCTGGCATTCACTGCCATGGGCTAACGCCGATAGAGTTATCCCATCTGACAGTGCAGCTGTGAGCGACAAAACCACACCTGCCGAAGACTCGACAGAAGCCGAATCAGTTGCTCAAACTGACGTTGATTGTATGGCCATAGACACCATCGCCTCAGCAGAGTCCGACACCGATCAGCTCACCCATCGCTTTGAGTGCCGCAGTTGCGGTTACGTCTATGACCCAGAAGAAGGAGTCAAGAAGCTTGGCATCACTTCCGGAACAGCTTTCAAGGATCTCGATCCAACCAACTTTCGTTGCCCCGTATGCCGTGCCCGCATCGACGCCTTCAAAAACATCGGTCCTCGCAGTGCACCTAGCGGCTTTGACCAAAACCTCAACTACGGCATCGGCGTCAACCGCTTAACACCCGGGCAAAAGAATGTCCTGATCTTTGGAGGCCTGGCACTGGCCTTCGCCTTCTTCCTCTCCCTCTACTCACTGCGTTAACGCATCCCTGCCATGAGCCGCCTGTTCTCAAACCTTTTCAACCTTCTACTGATTGCGGCCATCGGGTTCGGCCTCAGTGGGTGCGTCACCAGCCGGCTTCCGGTCGCCAGCACCAGCCCATGGCAACCCTTGGAGTTGAACACTGAGTCAAATCCACTGGACATAAGTTTCTCTGACGCCAACCACGGCTTCGTTGTTGGTACCAACCGCTTAATCATGGAATCAAATGATGGGGGTGTCAGCTGGAAGAAGCGCAGCTTGGATCTTGAAGAAGATGAAAACTTCCGGCTCATCAGTATCGATTTCAACGGCAATGAGGGTTGGATCGCTGGGCAGCCAGGGCTGGTGATGCACAGCACTGACGCAGGCAAGAACTGGTCACGCCTGAAGCTTGAAAACAAACTCCCAGGGGATCCATATTTGATTACCAACCTAGGTCCCAATAATGCTGAGCTTGCCACCAACGCAGGTGCCATCTATCGCACAAGCGATGGTGGCACCACCTGGAAAGCAACTGTGAGTGAAGCGGCCGGTGCAGTGCGCGACCTCAGGCGCAGTGCAGCTGGCAATTACGTGAGCGTGAGCAGTCTGGGCAATTTCTTCTCCACCTTGGATCTAGGCCAGGATGTTTGGCAAAACCATGAGAGGGTCAGCAGCAAGCGGGTGCAGAGCCTGGGTTATCAACCCAACGGTGAACTATGGATGGTGGCCAGGGGGGCCGAGATCCGCTTGAACGATCAACCCGGAAACGTCGACAGCTGGGGAAAAGCGATGATTCCAATCACCAATGGCTACAACTACCTAGATCTGTCCTGGGATCCCAACGGAGGCATCTGGGCAGCGGGCGGCAACGGAACTCTTATTAAGACTCTGGATGACGGAAAAAGCTGGCAGATCGATCCCATGGGCGACACACAGCCCTCGAACTTGATCAGGATCCTGTTCGACACCAGCTCTGAAAGCCAAGCCAAAGGGTTTGTTCTTGGGGAACGAGGCCACCTTCTGCGCTGGGTGGGCTAAGGCTTGACCTACAGCCAAATGAGCAACGCTCTGTAACCATGCCGTTCACCAGACGCAGTGTTGAGGCTCAGCCTTATAGGATCTAAAAGCTGATACGCCTGAGGCCATGGCTGCTGGCTCCACCGGGGAACGCCCTTTTTTCGAGATCGTCACTAGCATCCGCTACTGGGTGATCCACGCTGTTACCCTGCCGTCGATCTTCCTCGCCGGCTACCTGTTTGTGTCCACGGGCCTTGCCTATGACACATTCGGCACACCTCGCCCTGATGCCTATTTCCAGGCAAGCGAAAGCAAGGCTCCTGTCGTTAGCCAACGCTACGAAGCCAAATCCCAACTCGACCTGCGCCTGCAATAAGCCATGGCTCAATCTTCTTCTGCACCTCTTCAAGCGCTTAACGTCCGTGTCTATCCGATTTTCACGGTGCGTTGGCTCGCTGTACACGTCTTGGGTGTACCCACAGTGTTTTTTCTTGGCGCCATAACCGCCATGCAGCTCATCCGTCGCTGATCCCACTCCCAAACCATGGAGCAAAACCCAAACCCGAACAACCTGCCGGCAGAACTGAACCGCACTAGCCTTTACCTAGGGCTTTTGCTGGTTTTTGTAACCGCCGTGCTATTTACCAGCTACTTCTTCAACTAAGGGATCTGAAGCATGAGTACGAAACTTAAAGGCCCTGACGGACGCATACCTGACCGTCTTCCTGACGGCAGTCCAGCCGTTTCATGGGAACGCCGGTGGACAGAAGGGTCCCTACCCCTATGGTTAGTGGCCACAGTTGGTGGCATGGCTGTCCTCTCAGTCCTAGGTCTCTTCTTCTTCGGCTCCTTCACTGGAGTCGGTTCCGCTTAATTTAGATTCAAGATTCTGTATGTAAACCCTACCTAGCAGGGTGGGGACTTACATGCAGAGTTAGATCTTCTAAAAAACAAAAACTGACCATCAACTACCGCCAAACTCGCCCCAATAAGGCCTTGTAAAGAGGTCAAGTTTGCGGCGGGTTTTGTCAGTTACATGTTTTTTGGCGGTTAGCAAAGCATCTTCCAAAGCATTGTGAGCTGTGCTGACGGGACGAATATCTGCAACCATTTTGGCTGTTTCCCGAACGATCTTTGTGGCCAATTGTGCATTGGCCCTCAGATTTGCAAGCACCATCTCTACAGTCACGCTGTCATGGTGACCATGCCAACAATCGTAATCAGTCACCATTGATAAAGAAGCATAGGCAATCTCTGCTTCCCGAGCCAGGCGAGCCTCAGTGTGATTGGTCATTCCGATCACCATGCAGCCCCAACTCCTATACAACTTCGATTCAGCTCGAGTGGAAAAGGCCGGACCTTCCATCGCCAGATAGGTACCACTACGATGCAATTGGCGTCCATCCGGCATCAGGCTTTCGCCAACATCAGCTAATAAGCGAGAAAGCGTGAGGCAAAAAGGATCAGCCATTGCCACATGAGCCACCGCCCCATCTCCAAAAAAAGTCAGTGGTCGCTGATGAGTCCGATCAATGAATTGATCAGGTACCACCATGTCTAAGGGGCGCACCTGTTCCTGCAATGAACCAACTGCTGAAGGCGAAAGGATCCAACGCACACCAAGCGAACGCATCGCCCAAATATTCGCTCGATAGGGAACTTCCGTAGGCAAAAAAGTGTGATTACGCCCATGGCGAGCAAGAAACACCACCTCCATACCGTCAAGGGTGCCGAGTCGAAAAGAGTCCGAAGGCTTTCCAAAGGGAGTATCAATCTCCAATTCTTGAATGTTCTCAAGGCCTTCGATGGCATAGAGACCACTGCCTCCCAAAACTCCTAAACGAGCGCCTTCGAGAGGAGAAGTTGTGAGGCGATTCAATTAACGTCTTTCAGCTTTAAATAGCATAGCCCGTCAATAACTCGATCAATACTTATAGCATTCAAGGGCTTCATATATATAACTGATAGCCGAAGTATCACATCAAGTCATGAGTTTAATTAGCAAATATTTATTCAACCTTCAAAAAATTAACTAGCCAAGGCCTCCAGCAGAAAGAATCCATCAATCCCTGAGATGACTTACAAAGTGTTTACGATCAAGATGCATGCACAACACGTGAAATAACAATTAAATGGTTCAAGCGGGCAATCATCTAAAGAGCCACCTTGATCCACTGCATTGGGTTGAACAAGAGCAAATCTTAACTGGCTTAAAAAGCATTTTAGAACCTGAAGGCGAGGTTTATCTTGTAAGGCTAATTAAAAAAGAGTTCACTTATAAATACAAGAGGCACTAACCCAGGCAAAGGTTAGACCAGGCCTAATGCTTTCATTCAGCCCAAAAGGTTACTGGTCCTAGCAATACTCAATAAGCCATACTTGACCTAATCTTCAACCATGACTTCAATGCAGAAGCCTTGCTCGCAGCAAGGCTCAATGTATTAGTAGCCAAATATCACAATGGGCAATTGCACCAGGATGAATTAGCCATGCAACCTGACCGCTTTAGAAATCAGGATCTGCCTAGGCATAACATCGACTCGATCAACACTGCCCAGGATCATCTAAATGGTGAAATGTCATGAACATTGATGGCACAGCCTGGCGCACCATCTGGCTTGAAAAAGATGGGCATTCAGTCGGCGTGATCGATCAAACCCAACTGCCCCACAAGTTCAGCACCCTCAAGCTCAGCAACTGCCAAGAGGCCGCAACCGCAATTAGCACCATGATAGTGCGTGGGGCTCCATTGATCGGAGTTACCGGAGCCTATGGATTAATGCTGGCCCTACAAGAAGACCCCAGCGATAACGCCCTAGAAGCGGCCTTTAAGCAACTCAATGCCACCCGGCCAACAGCAGTCAATCTGCGCTGGGCCCTCAAACGAATCCGAGACAAAGTAAAACCGCTTCAACCAGCTAAGCGGGCAGAGGCCGCCAGAGCCGAGTCTGCCCTCATTGCCGAGGAGGACGTGGCCATGTGTGAGGCCATCGGCAACCATGGCTTAGCAATCATCCAAAAGCTAGCTGCAGGCAGACCAAGCGTGCGGCAAAAAGAGCCCATACAAGTGCTCACCCACTGTAATGCTGGCTGGCTAGCCACCGTTGATTGGGGGACCGCGCTGGCACCGATTTACAAGGCCCACCGGGCTGGCCTAAACATTCATGTATGGGTTGACGAGACACGCCCCCGCAACCAGGGCGCAAGCCTCACTGCCTACGAACTAGGTCGTGAAGGCGTACCCCATACCGTGATCGTGGATAACGCGGGTGGGCACCTTATGCAGCAAGGATATGTTGACGCAGTCGTCGTAGGTAGCGACCGAACCACACGTAGCGGTGACGTGTGCAACAAAATCGGCACCTATCTCAAGGCCTTAGCGGCTCTAGACAACGGCGTGCCCTTTTATGTGGCCCTACCCGCCTCAACAATCGACTGGTCAATCTCGGATGGGGTCGCAGAAATCCCTATCGAA
Source organism: Prochlorococcus marinus str. MIT 9313 (assembly GCF_000011485.1). Taxonomy (NCBI): domain Bacteria; kingdom Bacillati; phylum Cyanobacteriota; class Cyanophyceae; order Synechococcales; family Prochlorococcaceae; genus Prochlorococcus; species Prochlorococcus marinus. Next base: position 2,003,183 of record NC_005071.1, read on the forward strand.
ACCCGCTCGGCGATGGAAGTGACCCACATCCAAGGACGAAACAACAACGCTTCTAGCAACAACCAACTCACCACCGTGCAACTCACTCCCAATCAAAGCGAAGGATTCAACCCTGCTTTTGATGTAACCCCTGCGCGCCTCGTAACGGCCCTAATCACCGAACGCGGAGTCGCGGCAGCAAGCGAGACGGGCCTCATGGAGCTTTACTGCGATGATTAAAAATCAAAGCCAATGAATGCAAAAATATCACTACGGAAAGATTGATAAATAGTTAGTCAAACTCAAGGTAGTCTTTAATCATAGAAAAATCTTCACAGCAGCACTCAATCCTCACTATCCATAGATGCTAAACATGAGATGAATTGAAATCACTAAGCTCGACTCAACTTACACACTCAAACACAAGGAAAATCCTTACATTGCCACTCCCTAAGGATTGACTGGAATCTATGCAAAAGAAGCACATCTTCATCGAGATTAAATGCTCTGCAAAAGACATGGTAATGCACATAGCAAACTTTCATTCCTCAGCTTTACATCTTTCCAACACCAGATCTAAAATAGTTCATTAGATCTAGAGCTCGAAAACAATCAACAGAAGGCTGCTCGACTAGACAGGAATAGCCAACATTATACTCTGCTATATATGGCTCCACAATCATTTAAAAGACTAAGCATCCTAGGCTTCAGAACTTTTATATCAACATCTTTTTCATCTACAAAGCCCAGACGAAACAGCATGTGCACAATAACCAATCAGTAAAAATTCAGCCAGCTGGCTGAGAATCTCTTCAGTCAACACTTCATGCCAGGGAATTATAATTCTTGGCATGACAACATCTCAACGAACTGCCTAATAAAGCTTTGAGCCTTAAACATCAGCAAAGGAGAAAGCAGAGGAACTTCAGCGCGACTGAAGTAACGTTCCCGTCGATACGCACCAATCAATGACGTGCCAAAACCGCTGGTCGGATGCCGAGGCACAAGCTGCCATCAAGTCTTACGCCGCGCAGGACGTCTCTGAAGACCTGGCTCTCCGCACTTACACAGCCCGTCTGCTCGGCTCAGATCCCCAGCTGGTGCTGCATGGAGGAGGCAACACCTCGGTTAAAACCAGCTGCATAGGATTGTTTGGCGATCACATACCAGTGTTGTGCGTGAAGGGCTCGGGCTGGGACCTATCAACCATCGAGCCGGCCGGCCATCCTGCTGTGCGATTGGAGAACCTGCAGGCCTTAAGAGATCTATCTGCACTTAGCGACGAAGACATGGTTGCAGCTCAACGCAGCAACCTGATCGATCCATCGTCACCCAACCCTTCGGTTGAAGCACTCCTACACGCGTTCTTACCAAGCAAATTCGTCGATCACACCCACGCAGTAGCTGTTTTAGCCCTAGCAGATCAACCAGATGCCCAACAGATCTGCCGTGAACTCTACGGTCGACGTGTCGCGATTGTTCCCTATGTCATGCCTGGCTTTCAACTAGCCTTAGCCGCCATCAAAGCCTACGAGCAAGCAGAAGTAGAAGCAGCTCAAGCGGGAGTTGAACTTGAAGGGATGGTGCTTCTCAAGCACGGCTTATTTTCGTTTGGACCCACAGCACAACAAAGCTACGAGCGAATGATCAACTTGGTGCGTAAGGCGGAAGAGCGTCTTGGGGAAACCCCAACGCTTTGCCTACCACCACCAACCAATCCAGCTCCTAAAAAAAACATCGCTGCGATTCTGCTCCCACTTTTACGTGGTGCCCTGGCTCAATCCGCAGCTGTGCATAACGCCCCCCAACGTTGGCTTATGGAGTTGCGCTCAACCCCACTGGCACTCCAACTAGTAAATGACATTCACCTCCAAGACTGGTCTCGCCGTGGAGTCGCGACCCCCGACCACGTGATCCGAACCAAACCCTGGCCTCTCATTCTCAAAAAGCCTCCACAACTCCAAGGAGATGAAGCGATTGAATCCTGCCACGTGCTGGAGGAATGGCTCCACTCAGCAAAACTGGCATTAGAGAAATACATCAACTCATATCAGGATTACTTCGAGCGTCAGAATGCTCGCGTTGGAAGCCATAAACAACACCTCGATCCACTACCAAGGCTGATCGCAATCCCTGAACTTGGCCTCGTTGGCCTAGGACGTTCAACCGCCGAAGCCAATGTCACCGCAGATATTGGTGAAGCCTGGGCCGCCACACTGATGGCAGCTGAATCAGTGGGACGTTTTCAACCAGTCAACGAGGCAGATACCTTCGAGATGGAGTACTGGAGTCTCGAACAAGCAAAGCTCGGCAAGGGCAAAGAAGCACCACTGGCACGCCATGTTGTCTTGGTCACTGGTGGTGGTGGTGGAATTGGTGCAGCGATCGCCCTTGCCTTCGCCAAGCAAGGTGCACAAGTTGTCGTACTTGACAAGAATGGTGAAGCCGCAACAACGACTGCCAAAGAATGTGGCTCAAGCGCTCTCGGACTGAAGTGCGACCTCACCAATGCGTCTGAGGTCCATGATGCATTCACGACAATTGCAGCTTGCTTCGGGGGTTTAGACATCGTGGTATCCAATGCTGGGGCGGCTTGGAGCGGAGACATTGCCACTCTTCCAGAATCCAAGTTGCGAGCAAGCTTCGAGCTCAACCTATTTGCTCACCAGCACGTTGCACAAGCTGCAGTTCGCCTGTTTCGAGCCCAGGGCAATAGAACGACAGAAACCAGCAAATCTTTAGGCGGACAGCTGCTCTTCAATGTCAGCAAGCAAGCGCTAAACCCAGGCCCTGGTTTTGGAGCTTACGGAATTGCAAAAGCTGCATTGCTGGCACTTATGAAGCAATACGCCCTGGAAGAAGGGCCCTCAAGCATTCGCTGTAACGCCATCAATGCAGATCGGATTCGGTCCGGCCTGCTCGATCAAGCAATGATTCGAGAACGAGCGGAAGCGCGCGGCATCAGCGAAGCCAACTACATGGGTGGGAACTTGCTCGGTGCAGAAGTCCGAGCAAGTGATGTGGCAAATGCTTTCGTAGCATTAGCCTTAATGCCGCGAACCACTGGTGCATTACTGACAGTAGACGGCGGAAATGTTGCGGCGATGGTGCGTTGACGCCTACATGCACATGCATATCAAGCTATCGATCAAACCTCATAAAAGCTTCGATACCACTGAGAAAAGCACTCCACCCCCTCTGCGATTGGGGTCGACGGCCGAAAATCCACCCAGGCCTCAAGAGCAGATGTATCAGCAGCGGTGGCCATCACATCACCAGGTTGCATCGGCTGGAAGTCCTTCACCGCTTCCCTCCCGAGAGAGTTCTCCAAGAACTCAATAAAATGCATCAACTCAATGGGCTGGCTATTACCAATATTGAAAAGACGGTGGGGCACAGCAGCGGTGGCTGGATCAGGGTTCCGCGGATCGAAGCCTAAATTTGCGGTAGCAGGCTTGTCGCAACACCGAAGTAGCCCTTCAACGATATCGTCGATATAAGTGAAATCACGCTGCATCTTGCCGTAATTGAACACCTTGATGGGCTCGCCGGCAAGAATCGCCTTGGCGAAGAGCATCGGAGCCATGTCCGGGCGGCCCCAAGGTCCGTACACAGTAAAAAAGCGCAATCCTGTAGCAGGCAAGCCATACAAATGGCTATAGGTGTGAGCCATCAATTCGTTGGCCTTCTTGGTGGCTGCATAGAGACTCACCGGGTGATTCACAGGCTGTTGCTCGTGAAAAGGCAAGTTGCGATTGCCACCATATACCGAGCTACTGGAGGCATACACCAAGTGCTGCACTCCATGATGCCGACATCCCTCAAGGATATGACCGAAGCCCACCAAATTGGCCTGAATGTAGGCCGCCGGATTCTCCAATGAGTAGCGAACCCCTGCCTGAGCCGCCAAATTAACGACCACCTCAGGCTTCTCAGCCTTAAACAGTTCCTCTATAGCTGCACCATCTTCCAAGGCTATTGGATAAAAAGTCCAAGACGCTTTAAGGGAAGCCGCTTCAACCTGAGCAAGTCGTGCCCGCTTCAAAGACGGATCGTAGTAGTCATTCAGGTTGTCAATGCCAATGACACGGTCACCCTGGGCTAACAGCCTCTGAACGAGGGCAGCACCAATGAATCCTGCAGCACCGGTAACAACAACGCATCGACTCATACAGCACCATCTCCAACTCGCCAAAGCATCAAACCTGACGATTTCACAACTTCTGGATCGACAACAGCGCGAGCATCAAACACCCAGGCAGGTTGACGCATCAAAGGGGCCAAGGTGACCCAATCAAGCTGTCTAAACTCATGCCACTCAGTCAGGATCAGCGCAGCATCAGCACCAGCGACTGTATCGGCAACGCTAGTGCCGGACCACCAGGTTCCTTCACCGCTAAGGGCGGCACGGGTAGGGCCTGCCTGGACATCTGGCGGGGAACTAGCCGACAGCTGCAAATCAAACGCAATCTGTTGCGGATCCACCTTCGGATCATAAATAGCCAGCTGAGCACCCTCCTCCAGCAGATCATGTGCAATACGAATCGCCGGCGCTTCTCGAGTGTCGTTGGTGTCTGCCTTAAAAGCAAAGCCGAGCAGTGCCAGCCGCTTACCTGTAACCGTTCCAAAAAGCTTTTGAACCACCAAACGAGAAATGCGGTGCTGCTGCCAAGTATTGAGAGCTACCACATTTTCCCAATAGTCCGCCACATCCGGCAAACCAAAATGACGACAAAGATAAACCAGATTGAGGATGTCTTTCTGAAAACAACTCCCACCAAACCCAGGCCCAGCTTGAAGGAACTTGGAGCCAATGCGAGTATCGCTTCCAATAGCGCGCGCCACCTCACGCACATCCGCACCAGTGCGTTCGCAAAGAGCCGCCACTGAGTTAATGGAACTGATGCGCTGAGCAAGAAACGCATTGGCGGTGAGCTTGGAGAGCTCACTGCTCCAAAGATTTGTAAGCAGAATTTTCTCAACTGGCACCCAATGGCCATAAATCTCTGCCAAAGACTGAATGGCAACGGGGTTTTCACCACCGATCAACACACGGTCCGGCGACTCCAAATCACGAATCGCCGTGCCCTCGGCAAGGAACTCCGGGTTGGACAACACAGAAAAACTGATCGGTAGCTCTCCATCAACCGCCTGCCGCTGAGCTGCCTCAAGAATCGAACGCACAACTTCAGCGGTTCGCACTGGCAGCGTGCTCTTCTCAACCACAATCGTGTGACCCTGCGCAGATTGAGCAACCTGACGAGCGCAAGCTTCCACCCAACGCAGATCACTGGCCTGACCCGCCCCCAGCCCTTTTGTTTTGGTTGGTGTATTCACCGAAATGAACACCATGTCAGCAGCAGCAATCGCAGCGTCCACATGCGTAGAGAAAGTGAGATTGCGCCCGCGAGCCCGCTCGACCACCGCATCCAACCCAGGCTCATACACAGGCAGTTTGCTGAGATCAAGGTCATTCCAAGCTTCAATGCGGGCCTCATTGAGGTCCACCACGGTCACCTGTATCTGTGGACAGCGATCGGCAATCACCGCCATAGTCGGACCGCCTACATAACCCGCACCAATGCAACAGATGTTGCGGATCGGAAAGGCAGCCATAGCGTTGTAAACAGCGAGTTCAACAAAAGATGAGGGGAGAGACCTGCTCAGTCATGGCAAAAAATTAAGTGGAACCTCCGCCTGGGAAGAAAGTTATACGAAGTCATTCTCGAACCAAACAAACAAGACCAGTGACATCGTCGAGTCGATGGAGTTTATCGATAGGAGTCGGATTGGCTTGAGTTTTTGCCTCCTGCAAATACTTAAGGCGTCCCTCGCCCCGCTCGGCCTCATCATCACCAATCACCAAGGCCCAGGTAGCCCTACTGCGACCGGCACGCTTGAACTGCTTATTAAAGGCAGCTCCAGAACTATCCAGCTCCACCACGAGCCCCGCAGCCCGTAGCTGATGGGCAATGACCAGGGCGACTCGTTCCGCCTGCTCTCCCCGATTCACCACATAAAGATCCGGCCTCGTGGAAGCCCTTAAGCGAGCAGCTGATCCACTTGGATTAATACTCGCCGCAGCCTCCAGCAAAAGCATCAACCGCTCCATACCAAAAGCCCAACCAAAAGCGGGAGTGGGCGCCCCCCCTAACTGCTCAACCAACCCGTCATATCGTCCTCCTCCACAGACTGTGGCCTGGGCCCCAAGCTGATCGCTAGTGATCTCAAAAGCGGTATGGCCGTAGTAGTCAAGGCCGCGCACAAGACGAGGATTGAGTTGGAAAGGGATCTGGAGAGCCTCCAAGTCGACCTGAACCTCCTCAAAGCGGGCCTTACTCTCCACGCTGAGCGCCTCAAAAAGCGTGGGAGCATCCTGCAACAATTCCTTTATTGCAGGGTGTTTACTATCAAGGATACGCAGTGGGTTGGTATACAAACGCTTGCGTGAATCGTCATCAAGCTCTTCACTGCGGGCTTCTAGCCACGCCACAAGCTCCTCTCGATACTTCTGTCGATCCTGAAGGGTGCCGAGGCTATTGATCTCCAGAACAAGACCTTGCACGCCCAAGTCGACCAGAAGTGCCCAGGCCAATGCAATGACCTCAGCATCACTACGAGGACTGCCAACCCCGAGATACTCCACACCAATCTGGTAAAACTGTCGTTGCCGACCAGCCTGAGGTCGCTCATAGCGAAACATTGGACCGCCATACCAAAAACGCTGTGGCCCCTGACTCAACAAGCCGTGCTGTAGAGCAGCACGCACAACAGAAGCGGTTCCCTCCGGCCGAAGGGTGCAGGATCGATCACCCCGATCAACAAAGGTATACATCTCCTTTCCAACAACATCCGTAGCTTCACCAATGCCACGTGCGAAGAGTTCAGTCACTTCCAAAAGAGGCGTACGAATTTCCTGCAATCCTGCTCTGCGGAAGTGATCTCGCGCAACGCTTTCTACCGCCTGCCAGCACCTCGTCTGTTCCGGTAATAGATCCACCATTCCTCGCAGGCTCTGCAGCTGAGTCACTCTTCACCAACAACCAGTAGGCAGTCTGCCGGGCCAGTGATCACCAAGCTCAATAAACGAGGCAACCAAACAAGTTGCGCAATGCCCCTGACCTATTGGCGAGGATGCCGGTCGCTGGCAACCACCACAACGGATCAAGCCACAAGCGATCTGCCCAAGCCCAGCAAGCCTTGAAATCAACAGGGAATGGCACCACCTTGAGCCCCTTACGCCCAAAAAGCCCTGAGCAGGACTCCTATGGAAAGTACCGCTCACAAGAAGAATCCTGATAGACAATGATGCGTTAACTGATCTCAACAACTGACTGATGGTGGTGGCCTCTGCTGCTGTATTCATCACTGGCGGAGTCCTGGCCATTGCGGTACCAATGTGGGCCTAAAAAAGCACCAGAGAATTACCACGCCAACAAGCAATTGAATGAGGCTCAATCCCAGAGGCAAACGATTGATGCGCAAATAGCTGATCACGAGTAGAAAAGCTCTCGGAAGTAGGCGATGGTGGCTCGAAGCCATCAATCTGGTTTATTTGATGCTGCCAACGAAATGTGGAAATACCAAATCAATATCTGACCGGCGCTGCAATTGAGCATCGCTAGGCAAGAGTTTGTTCATTCATCGATAGAGAAGGATTGATTCGCTCGCACACCAGCTCAGCCAAGTTTCAGGTCATGACTTCAGCGAGGTCCCGAAGCCTTCGAAGTCTTGGATGGAGTTCAGGGTTGAGCTGCTGCCTTGACGACTAAGGTTCTGAACATTGATGGACAGCTCACTGTCACAACGAAAGGGGGTCGACGATGCCCTGCAGACTCTGCAATGGCTCATCTGATCAACTGATCATTTCAAGAGTCTTATGAAATGGAACAGTTACAGCTCCTAGCCTGACTGCCTAAGTCATTTAATTTGCGATGGCCGAGTTGTTGATCACGGGTGGTGCCGGGTTCATTGGCAGTCACACCTGCCTGGTGCTTTTGGAAGCCGGCCACAGGCTGGTGATACTCGACAACTTTTCCAATAGCTCAGCTATTGCCTCAAAAAGGGTAGCCGAACTTGCTGGAGTGGCCGCTCAAGAGCGAATGCTCGTATTGGAGGGCGATATCCGCAATAGCAACGATCTAGATCGCGCTTTCAACTCAATGGAAAACGGCATTGCAGCTGTGGTGCACTTCGCGGGGCTCAAGGCAGTTCATGAATCAGTTCAGTTGCCACTGAAATACTGGGATGTGAATGTGGCTGGCAGCCGCTGCCTACTGGAAGCCATGCAACGACATAACTGCCGCACGATTGTTTTCAGCAGTAGTGCAACGCTCTATGGCTATCCCGAGCAAATCCCAATCCCTGAAACGACTAGGGTGCAACCGATCAATCCATATGGTCAAAGCAAGGCAGCGGTGGAGCAGTTACTAGATGACCTGGCCTGCAGCGAACCTGGTTGGCGCATTGCCCGATTGCGCTATTTCAATCCAGTTGGAGCCCACTCCAGCGGCTGCATCGGCGAAGATCCCAAGGGAATACCCAACAACCTTTTCCCTTTTGTGAGCCAAGTAGCAGTAGGCCGGCGAGCAGAACTCCAAGTATTTGGAGCCGATTGGCCTACACCCGATGGGAGTGGTGTGCGCGACTACATCCATGTGATGGACTTAGCTGAGGGACACCGAGCTGCACTGGAGGTCCTGCAACGAGAGGAACCGCAACTCCTCACTCTTAATCTCGGCAGTGGCAAAGGCCACTCGGTGTTGGAAGTCGTGCAGGCCTTTGAAAAGGCAAGCGGCCAACCCGTTCCATACAGCATTAACCAGCGCCGCGCTGGAGATGCCGCATGTAGCGTCGCAGATCCAAGACTGGCCGCCGAGCGGTTGGGATGGTACACGCAGCGCAGCCTGTCAGACATGTGCCGCGACAGTTGGAATTGGCAGAAGGCCAATCCACAGGGCTACAGCCAGAAACAACAATGAAACCATTGTTATTCACCAAGACCAACACATAGCCAGGCCAGACCTAGGGTCACCAAGTCGCTGTGATGCCCTTGTCCTGGCGCAATCCTCGCCGCAACTTACTGACTTGTGTAGGCCTAGATCTGATTGGCCTAGTGGGAATCCTGGCTGGATTATCAAGCATCTGGTCACAACCGCTAACGGGACAGCTTGGCTGGATGGTGACAACAATCACGGCCTATTTACTACTGGGCTGGCTATTGGGCACATACACCCTGCTGAACTGGCACCGTCTGCCCCGCTGGACACTGATCCAACGCCTTGGGCTTTGCCTACTGACCACATTGATGCTGGTGGCGATCCTGCGCTGGGTGATCAATCCACCACTAGACATCTGGCTGGTGCACCGCAGCACCCAGATGTCATGGCTGCTACCAACAACACTGTGGTCACTCCTGGTGCGAGTCAGTCTGCGCAAGGGGAGACTTCAGGCTGAAGAGCCCAAGCTGATCCTTCTATCCTCCAAAACGGAAGCAGATCAAACCCTTCAAGCCTGGCGAAAAACACCCACACGACTCATGCCGAAATGGCTACCTGCTGCAGAGGTAGCAAAACAACAAGGGCCATTAGTAATAGCTGTATCACCCAACCTGAGGCAGCACGCTGATTACAAAAAATTACTGGAAAGATTGGAGCAACGCGACCCCCGCGAATGCAACCTGACAACACCTCTTGCCCTTGCAGAGCGACAACTCGAACGACTGCCTCCAAAGCTGCTGCCCGAAGCCTGGCTGAGCTATGCCGAAATTCCCTGGAGCATGTTGTTCAGCCCTCAACGCCAACTCAAGCGAGTAGCAGATGTGGTATTGGCAATGCTGCTATTGGCGGTGACAACACCGCTATTGCTGCTGCCAGCGGCCCTACTGATCTGGTTAGAAGATCGCGGTCCGATCTTTTACATCCAGGAACGCAGCGGCTGGTTAGGCAAGCCATTCATGGTTCTGAAGCTCCGCACGATGAAAGTGGTACCACCTGATGCACCCATCAGCTGGACAATTCCGGGCGACCCACGCATCACCCGAATAGGCAACTGGCTGCGGCGCTCGCGCCTCGATGAACTCCCTCAGCTCATCAACGTGCTGCGTGGTGACATGAGCCTGATTGGACCGCGACCTGAACGTCCTGAAATAGAGCATGAACTGGAAGAAAGCATTCCCCACTACCGCAAGCGCCACTGGATGCGCCCGGGATTAAGCGGCTGGGCCCAGGTATGCGCACCCTATGCAGCAAGTGTGGAGGATTCAGAGCTCAAACTCTCTTACGACCTCTATTACCTCAAATACTTCAGTAGCTGGCTAGATCTCATGATCCTGCTACGCACAATTAAAACGGTGCTCAAGGTGGGTGGTCGTTGAACATCTCGCCACAGGCAATACGGTCAACTGCCAACGCAATGCCAAGCCTCAACTCCATGCTGCGCTGATAAACCATGACGGCTGATCACCTCGTTCTGGCCGGGGGGGGACATAGCCATGCCCTGATACTGCGTCGCTGGGCCATGCGTCCCCAACTCCGACCTGCAGGACTGATCACCCTGATCAACCGCCACAGCACCACCCTCTACTCCGGCATGGTGCCTGGTCTCATAGCCGGTCATTACAGACACAGTGAAATCGCAATCGACCTCCGTCGCCTCACCGACCGAGCTGGCGTAGCACTCATCATTGCCGAAATCACAGCAGTGGAAACCCACCACAATCGCCTGCTCCTCGCCAAGCGTCCCCCCATACATTTCCAACGAATTAGTTTCGATGTGGGCGCCGAAACCTTCAACAAGGACCCTTACCTTGAACGAAGCCAGGCGGCACTGGCAATGCCAATCAAGCCTTTGGAGCCTGCCCTGGCATGGCTTGAACAGCAAGACAGTCAGAGGTTGCTCAATGATTCCACGCCCCTGACGGTGATCGGGGCTGGCCTGGCGGGAGTAGAAGTGGCGCTCGCCCTTCGTCAACGCTGGCCCAAGCGCCCTTTAAATCTGCAGGCGCATCATGGGCAACCCAGACCAGCTCTAAAACAAGCCCTCTCCAGGGCCGCAATCGTAGTAGTACCAAGCGGAACCCCTTTGAGTGGCCCCGCCCTGCTCTGCACTGGCAGCCAAGCCCCCGCTTGGCTTGCTACCAGTGGCTTTCCCGTGGATCCCTTTGGACGTGTTCGCACCACTAAGACACTTCAAGTCATCAACCATCCCCACTGCTTCGCCGTCGGCGACTGTGCGGTGATTGATAAGGCCCAGCGGCCAGCCGCAGGGGTATGGGCCGTGCAAGCCGCAAAGCCCCTTGCCCAAAACCTAGAGCGACTCAGCCGTAGACAACCCACCCGTCCATGGCAGCCACAACAGCTTGCCTTGCAAATACTGGGAAGTCAGCTGACCTCAGGGAGGTTCACCGCCTGGGCTTTTTGGGGCGACCTGATCATCGGGCCCCATCCCTGGCTTTGGTACTGGAAAGAAGCTATCGATCGGCGCTTCATGGGCAGCTTTAACGAACTCCCAAGCATGAGCGGAGTTCTCAAGCGACAGGAGAGCATGGCTTGCCGAGGTTGCGCAGCCAAATTGGCTGAGAAGCCGTTAAACGATGCCCTAAAGCAGGCAGGCCTAGGAGCTCTTGGGCAACAACCTGAGGACGCTGCCTTGATTGCCAGCACATCATCAGGCGACAGCTTGCTGCAAAGTGTCGATGGTTTCCCTGCACTGATCAGCGACCCCTGGCTTAATGGTCGCTTAACCACACTGCATGCCTGCTCAGATCTTTGGGCCAGTGGTGCGCATGTGATCTCTGCACAGGCTGTCATCACTCTGCCCAAGGTGTCCTCTGAACTTCAACAAGAGTTGTTGGTCCAAACGCTCAAAGGAATCCAATCAACCCTCGAACCGCAAGGCGCCAAATTAATTGGAGGGCATACCCTCGAAGCCCGCAGCATTCCGCCCAAACCAATCAATCTTGGGATCCAGCTCACCCTTAGCGTTAACGGCAAGGTGGCTTCTGGACGTGTGCCTTGGAGCAAAGGTAAGCTGCAATCGGGAGATGTCCTCCTGCTCAGCCGCCCCATAGGCAGCGGAGTGATCTTTGCTGCAGCCATGGCAGGAAAAGCTCACCCAGAGGATCTCGACGCTGCACTTGCGCAGATGACAATCAGCCAGCACAACCTCCTGGCAGCGCTGCGCAGCCTTGAAGAAAGGCATAAAGGAATGCAAACCATTCATGCATGTACCGACATCACCGGCTTCGGACTACTGGGCCATCTCGGAGAAATGCTTAGTGCAAGCAATCACCAACGCCATAGAGCAGGGCTACAACCTCTACGTCTCATCCTCGAAGCCGCCGCCATTCCCTCCCTGCAGGGTGCTCTACTGCTACTCAAAGCTGGCTATTCGAGCACCCTGGCCCCAGCCAATCGCCGCAACTGGCACTTGCTCAATCCAAGCATCAATGGCGAAGCCGCGCCGATCGAAATCGCACTGAACGATGTAACACCAGGCAGTGAACACCACCAGGCACTGCTCGAACTCATGGTGGATCCACAAACCTGTGGCCCATTACTCCTGGCCTGTTCAACCAAGATCGCCTCAGAACTTCTAAGGGATGGGCCTTGGCAACGCATCGGTCAGGTTCAGCCGATGTAGTGGTTGCTGCTCATTCAAGTGAAGTTGGATAATGAGAGTCACCGACAGTGAAAGTCCTCAACGTGCAACGCAACACACGCTTGTAATCAATCTGTGGGCCATCCTCCCGACATGTATACCCACCTTGTTCAGCTCTCTTGAACAGGGGGGCTTAAGCCGACAACGCATTGATTGGTCAGGACCACTACTCCCAGCCCAAAGCGCCACCAGAACAACATCACCTCAACGCCACCTGCTGATCGATCAGCTCCAGCCTGAGCCGCTGTAATTCGGCCCCCAAAGCCGGACCTGGTCGCCAGCCCTGATCAATCAAAGCCTGTGCCGATACAGGAGACTTCACCTGCCGCCAACGCCCCCACCAACGCAGCAAGGGTCGCCACATCGGTACACCCAAGCAAACGCAAAGAGCAACCGCCTCTGGCTGCCAACCATTGCCCTCCAGGGTTTCGCACCAGCGAGCGGGTGACCACGTCGACAAACTCTCAGCGACCTCTAGCGAAGCCAACAAAATCTGCAATTCGGCCGCTTCAGCCAACAACCTTTGCTGCAATTGTGGCAACTGCAAGCGTTCTGCCATAGCCAGAGGATCCGCAGCTCCGGCCACCAATGCTGTCAGCAACGGCAGCTCCAAACGCCAGGCCCAGCGCATTCGACGATGCCAGTTTTGATCAGCCTGAAGGCCCTCATCAAGTAACACCAGAGCTCCCCAGTCCTGCAAATGAGCCACTGCCTTCTGCCAAGGCTCCCTTTCCAATAACAACTCCAGCTCCATCCGCAAGCGCGTGGAAAGAGCTGGCGGTGCCAGCTTCGGCGCTTCGCCAGGATGCCACGCCCAAGGCCAGGATTGAAGAGTGGAGCGCACCTGAGCAAGAGCCTCAGGCGCCAAAACAAAACCAAGCCGGGCCGCATAACGGGCCCCTCGCACGACTCGCGTCGGATCATCCGCGACACTGTTTGAATGTAAAAAAACCAGCTGTCGCATGGCTAAAGCCGCCCAGCCATCATGGGGATCCAACAAGGTCATCCCTGGCAACTCCAAAGCCATGGCATTCACCGTGAAGTCCCTTCGGGCTAAGTCTTCTTCGAGATGACCCTCCGTGACCTGCGGGTTTTGTCCAGGAGATGCATAGGTTTCTTGCCGAGCAGTGGCTAAATCAAGCAAGACCCCATCAACCACAAGTTCCACCGTTCCGTAAGCCCCATGCACACGCAGCTGCGGCAACTGCTCTGGCCCTAAATGACGGCGAAGCGCCTTAGCTAAAACCACCGCTGAACCCTCCACCACCAGATCAAGATCAGGCAAACCTCGCCAGGGATCAAAATGAACCCGATGCAACAGGCCATCTCGAACCGCACCACCCACCAAGGCAAGTCGTTTAATCCCAACCTCTGACGCAACTTGCTGCAGTACCGCCAACAAACCCATTGGCAAACCTGGTCCATCGAATCCAGGCTCTGGCTTCACCAGACTCTCCATGGCGGTGGTATGCAGGAGAATTACCGCATCATCACGAACTTACAGTTTGTCTGCCCTCACCCGCTGCCTGCAGGAAGAGGCTGCCGCCATCGCCGTCGCTGCCGAACGACTGAGCAGCAGCCAAGTAGAAAAGGCATTGGTCTTGCTTGAACGCTGTAGTGATCAACGCGCCAAATTGGTGATCACCGGCGTAGGCAAAAGCGGCATTGTTGCACGCAAAATCGCTGCCACCTTTTCCTCTATCGGCCTAATGGCCCTTTACCTAAACCCCCTCGATGCAATGCATGGCGATCTGGGAGTGGTCGCCCAAGAGGACGTCTGCCTACTGCTCTCCAACAGCGGTGAGACTGCTGAACTGTTAGAAGTGCTTCCCCACCTCAAACGACGTGGCACCGCTCGCATCGCTCTGGTTGGGAAGCCCGACTCATCGCTTGCACGCGGTAGTGACGTGGTGCTTGAAGCAAGTGTTGATCGAGAAGTGTGTCCGTTGAATCTTGCCCCCACCGCCAGCACAGCGGTGGCCATGGCGATCGGTGATGCCCTTGCTGCGATATGGATGGAACGTCGCAACATCTCACCTGCAGACTTCGCGTTCAACCACCCAGCCGGTTCGCTCGGCAAACAGCTCACCCTCACCGCTTCGGACCTAATGGTGCCAGTTGAAAAGGTCCAGCCACTACAACCCAACACCAGTCTGCAAGAAGTGATCTGCAAGCTGACCCAAGATGGTATTGGTAGTGGCTGGGTGGAAGACCCCTCCACCGCCGGACTGCTGCTGGGCCTCATTACCGATGGTGATCTACGCCGCGCCCTGCGTGATCACAGTGCCGAGAATTGGGCCAGCCTCAGTGCTGCAGAACTGATGACAGCCGATCCAATCACCGTGGACGCTGATCTGCTCGCAGTCGAAGCGATCAAACAAATGGAATGCAACCGTCGCAAACCCATCTCAGTACTGCCCGTCGTAGGCCCTGACAGCTCAGGCAATCTGTTGCTCGGACTACTACGGCTTCATGATCTGATTCAAGCAGGGCTGACATGAGCGGCACTACCCTGATCTCTCGAACCCACCCCCGTTACTGGAACCGAGAGCTGCAATGGCGACTGCAGTGGAAGGCATTAGCTTCCATCGATCTACTGGTGATGGATGTTGATGGAGTCCTTACCGATGGTGGGCTATGGCTTGATGCTCACGGCGAACTGCAAAAGCGATTTGATGTGCGCGATGGACTGGGACTACGACTGCTCCAACAAGAAGGCCTGACACTAGCCTTGCTGAGTGGTGGCAAAGGAGGAGCGACCGAGGCGCGCGCCAAGCAGCTCGGCATTCAGCACTGTTTCGTTGGCATCAAAGACAAAACCGCCGCACTCGCAGAACTGCAGCAACAGCTCAACCTGTCGCAATTAAACACCGCATTTGTCGGCGATGACCTCAATGACCTCATCGTGCGCCCTCTGGTCAAGCTTTTGCTAGCCCCTGCGGATGCCTGTCGTCCCCTCCGATCTCAAGCCGATGCCGTACTCCAGCGCCGTGGGGGGCATGGTGCCGTGCGAGAACTCGCAGAACGCCTACTAAAAGCCCGTGGTCAATGGCATCAACTGCGCAAGAAAGGCTGGAAGGAGCGCAATGACTAAAACAAACTCGACGACACAACAAGGGGTCTTCCTTCTCGGGGTTGGCGCGCAAAAAGCCGGCACGTCGTGACTCCATCTACAGCTACATAACAGAGCCGATGCAAATTTTGGCTTCTGCAAGGAAGATCACATCCACGATGCATTCACTGTGCAAAAGCTAGTCCGCTACAGACAACAACAAGGTTCATGGCTCAAGCCACGCACTTGGCGTCGCAAACGCTTCTTTAAGGATACTGGGCGCTATTACGACTACTTTTACAATCTGCTCAGACAACCTCATATCAACCTAACCGGAGACATTACCCCCTCCTATTCATGCCTAAGCGCCAATACCCTGATGACAATCAAACGTGAATTTACGCAACGTGGGATTCCTGTTCGACCGGTTTTTCTGATGCGTGACCCCATTGAACAAGTGATTTCCAGCCAACGCATGAAACTGCGTAAACGCGGACAAAAAGACCCATCGCAAGAGATAGAAGCCCTTCGGTCTCTTGTTAACAAACTGCCAAAACGAGTCTCGATTCGCAGTAATTACGCACAGACTTTGGGCGCCCTAGACGAAGCCTTTGGTCACGAAAACTGCTTCATCAGCTTCTACGAAACATTGTTCACACAGAAAACTTACGCGAACCTATGCAAATTCCTAGACATTAACTACAAAGAGCCACGCTTGGGACAAAAGATCAATGTAAGTGCTACAAATACTCTCATACCAGAAGATATTATAGAGCAGCTAGGGCTGTGGCAATAGCCTATCTGCTACGCAGTCAAAAATCAATTGCCGAATGTCAATATTGAATCAATATGGTCAACATCTGCAACTTGGAGCAGAGAGCAATAAATGCCATTCACCCTGACTTCAATGTCAAGATTTCAAGGCACATTCCCTTGCTTCTTCCAACTGCTCAACCGTATCCACTGAAAGGGATGTCCCCTCAACTGCAAAGGTAGAAATCGTATGACCAGCTTCAATCAATCGCAATTGCTCTAGACGTTCAAGAGCTTCCAAAGGCGAAGGCGGCATACCTGACCAGCAGGCCAACACATCTCCTCGAAAGCCATACATCCCCACATGCCCCCAGTAGGTGGCATGGCGATGCCAATCCAAAGGGTCCACATCGCGCACATGCGGAATCGCCGAGCGAGAAAAATAAAGTGCTCGGCCGTCAATAGCCAATAAGGTCTTAACCACATTGGGGTTATGAATGGTCTCGGGCTTGAGTCGGTAAACCGGAGTTATCACAGCTGGAACAATCTCTCTCTGCTCGAACTCCATCGCCATTGTCGTCACCACCGCAGGGTCCAAGAACGGCTGATCTCCTTGCACATTGATCACTGCAGTCATAGCCAACCGCTGTTGCTGCTGCTGCTGATCCCAACCATCAGCTTGCTCATCCCAGGCCATGGCAACCAAATGATCGGCAACCGAAGCAATCCTTTCGCTACCTGAATTGCATGAAGCCGAAGTCATCAACACCGAGAAACCCCAGTCTTCCGCCATCTCTTTCAATCGATCACTATCCGTGCAAAGGACAACTGCATTTGGCCCATGAGCCTGACTGCAGCGCTCAAGAACACGCTGCAGCATTGGCATCCCGCCGATATCTGCCAGAACCTTATTGGGCAATCGCGATGATTCAAGCCTTGCAGGCACGGCCACGACACTGCGTTGAACTCCCATCGGCATTAATCCCATAGCTTCATCGCATCATCACGAGCACTAAACCATTCAGCCGCCAAGGCACCACCCATCGTGCGCTGTTCGCGGAACCATGGTCCACCCAAAGTCCAATGCAGTAACTGGGGTCGTGACTGCCCAACTGAAAGCTCAGGATCCTCCTGAACACCAACCAAGTGGTTCCAAAGCCCACCCTCAATGGCTCCAATCTCATGATCACCAGCAAGCCAGTGGAAACGATGCAAATCAAGCCCCGTGGCCGTACTCACATAATCGACGGTTAGAGCGGTGCAACGACTGCAATTCAGCATCATTAGCGAGCTCCAGTTCTTTTTCGGGTAGGGGCTCTGAACCTCACCCAAGAATTTCTTCGTTTCTCCTGGCTCATGCTCATGCTTAACGCACATCACGGCCATCTGTTCATCGCGCTGGGCCCATAGCTCCGCGATATCACCACGGCAGAGCATGTCGCAGTCCATAAAAATCGCCCAGTCTTGATAACCCATGAGCTTCGGCACAAGAAACCTCGTGAAGGAAAATGCCGTGCTTTGCTTCGGATCGCGCTCCCGCCGAAACAAGCCCTGGCCTTCCAGCTGAGGAGTGACCAAAGGGGTTATTGCCAGCGGCATCGAGCTGTGCTGGTAAAGGCTGTCGATCAAAACATTGGTCGCAGCTCTTTCACGCGGGTCGTAACCGATATAAATCGGTATCGGCTTGGTCATGACTCAAATGTTTCGCTCATGAAAATGAGCGTAGACCTTTCTCATCTTACCAACTCAATGGTGCAGAAACCCAAGCCGAATCAGGCGCAACAAAATTCAACGTCGTAGGGCTATGACTTGAGCATGGTGACAAAAACAATGAAGCCCAACCAGCGAGCAGAAGGAAGCGCATCTAAAAGTCATTTCTTCCATTCGAGAATGGCAACGCTTCTTGTATGGCACGTACGATGCAATGAAACACATCGCTCTAAAAACTAGAAAAAAAGGGAAGCCGGTTAATATCATTTTCTCAAAGTCCTGATTTAAACACTCTCACTACCTGACACAAATACATCATGATCGCATTGTCCTGTTCGACGTCGACAATCGCACTCATACGATCATTTCAGGCATCAACCAAGGCCAACACTACTCTCCAAGGTCAGGGGATTTTTCCTCGATATCGACACAAGTAAAAAATCGAGAAGTACAATGTCGACTTGGGCCCATACAGACAAATCTACCAATTTAAACCTGAACTCAAGAACAGAAGTATTTATCGACATCATTAATACAAAACCAACAGCTCATTTTGCTCGAATCTTCATATCGATCCACTCTAGTTATTCAACTAATGATCTTTTGAATACACAAGTCTCTGATTTAATTGCCTCACCCATGGCAACAGCAAGGCCAGCTAAACCAAACTCGACGAGTGCCCCATCCAAGCACCCTTGCAACGGATCGATGCCCCACGGTTGGCATCAAAACTCATCTGGTTGCCCGCAAGGATGTGACTCGTGGAATGTTGCGTTGGCTGGAGCCTTTGCTCATCGAAAGGGATTTCCAGCCAGGCACAGAGCCGCCGCACACTCCTCTCAGGGTCAAGCGCCAACTGCTCGTAACCGAGCCGAAACACCGGGCGACCGCTGGCCTGCAGCAATCGGTCCTGACGAGCATTCACCCGACACCAGCGCAGCAGCGGCTTCAGGCCAGGTAGCCAATGCTTCTTGAGACGACCATCCCTGGAGCGGGAATGGGCCCAGCTACGTACATCTCGGGTGAGATAAAGAATACGAATTTCAAGGGCCGGATCATCAACAAACGGCAACACCATTTCGTCCTGATAGGACTTCACCATCCACTCAATTGCATCCCCCTGCTGCTTGACATGATGGTCAACTTCAGCAAGCAGCTGCTGCAACTTTTCAACAAGGGGGAAATGGTCGTGTGCAGGTAACCATTCGAGAAAGGCCCCCAAACCGGACAGCTCCACGCGGTTCTGCCACAAGTACACAAACGCTGATGACGGAATTCAGCCCTAAGACGAGCAGGACCACGTTGCTCTTCACCTGGTGAAGGAGTCCGCAAAATGCATAGAGCCTCTCCTAGTCCGATCATGCGTGGGTGGCTCCCCAATGCCAAATCGAGAATGGTGGTGCAGCTATGGCCCAGGCCTCGGATCAAGAGCAGTTTTTATATGCCATGTCCTCATGGCCTAATCCAAAGGCTCAATCGGGGCCAAACGTGGATCAAGAATCTTTGGCCCCATACCAGCAAACTTGACAGCAATCGACACTTTTTCGCCACTGCCGAAGGTATGGGTAATCTCCCCTTCGCCAAAGCTGGAATGAACGACCCGGTCGCCCACGACCCATGCCTTGCCTGGAGCAGGCCCAGCCTGCCGCCGCCGCACTGCATTGCTAGGGGCTCCGCTCACACCACCGACTTTGATCCTTTGATTGTCAGCGCGATCAACCCGCGTCAAACGGTCAAGCCGTCGCTCACGCCGTAATGCCACACCACCAATTTGAGGGAGATCACCCTGCACCAAACCCTCGGGCAACTCAGCAAGAAATAGTGAGGGAACAGCAGGCTGTCGCATGCCACCCCAAAGTCTTCGCTCACTGGCATGAGACAAAAACAAACGTTCTTTGGCACGTGTCATCCCCACATAGCAAAGGCGTCGTTCTTCCTCCAAAGAGGATTGATCATCAAGGGAGCGATAGCTAGGGAAAAGCCCCTGCTCCATACCAACCAGAAAGACCAAGGGAAACTCCAGTCCCTTACTGCTATGCAAGGTCATTAACGTCACCCGATCAGCAGCCGTATCCTTGCTATCAGCATCGCTGGCCAACGCAGCGGAGGCTAAAAAGCCCTCAAGATTGCTCTCTTCATTTTCTTCCTGGTATTGCAAAGCAGCATTCACAAGTTCTTGCAAATTGCGTCGCCTCTCCTCTGCCTCATCGGTAGCTTCAGTTATCAGCTCACTGATATAGCCACTCTTCTCCATCACCTGCTGAATCATCTCCGAAGGAATCTGATCTTGACTCGAGCATTGCAAGTCATTGATCAATTCACAGAACTGCAACAACCCCTTCGCCGATCTGCCTCCTAGTGAGCGCACTGCTTCGGCATCACTCACCACATCCCACAAAGGAATCCCAAGTTGATTGGCAGCATCAGCAAGTCTCTGCAAGGTGGTCTTGCCAATGCCTCGCTTGGGCACATTGATGACTCTGAGCAGGCTCACCGTATCGGCGGGGTTGACCAATAAGCGTAAATAGGCCAAAACATCCTTGATTTCACGCCTGTCATAAAAACGTAATCCGCCCACGACAATGTAAGGAATACGCCAACGCACCAACGACTCCTCAATCGCCCTTGACTGGGCATTGGTGCGGTACAACACTGCCACATCTCCCCAGCGAAATTCTGGATGAGCAGCTTCCAGCATGCGCATTCGATGCACTACAGCTTCAGCTTCTGCGATCTCATCGTCACAGCGAGTAAGGGTGATCAACTCCCCCTCGCCACGGGTAGCTCGCAATACCTTGTCAATCCGCTCTGTATTGTTAGCGATCAAGGCATTAGCTGCCTCCAGAATTGTTGAGGTAGAGCGATAATTCTCCTCCAACTTCACCATGGTGCGAGTGGAATCGTCTGATGCTTTGTCGCCAAAGTCGTCCTGAAAGCCCATTAAGATCGTGAAGTCAGCCGCACGGAAGCTGTAGATGCTTTGATCTGCATCGCCGACCACAAAAACTGAACGGCCCTGCCAATCCTCAAAGGTTTCAGGTTCACGACCATCGGTAACCAACAACTTGATCAACTCGTACTGAGTGCGATTGGTGTCTTGGTATTCATCAACCAACACATGTCGAAAACGATTGTGCCAATAACGTCGTATCTGCTCGTTCTGCTGAAGTAACTGGACGGGCAACAACAGCAGGTCGTCAAAATCAAGAGCGTTGTTCGCCGCTAATGCCTTGCGATAACGCCGATACGTCTCAACCGTGAGCTTGCCTCGCTGACCATCGACCTGTGCTGCCAATTGATCAGGAAACCAGCCTTGATTTTTGGCGTTACTAATCGCCCAGCGCACCTTCTTAGGCTCAAAGCGCTTGGGATCGAGCTGTAGCTCCTGAGTCACAATCTCCTTAACCAAACTCTGGGCATCGGCCTCGTCGTAAATCGAGAACTGCTTCGTCCAGGTGAGTCCCTCCTTGTCTTTGAACTTGTCTATGTCGTAACGCAACATTCGCGCGAACAGGGCATGGAAGGTGCCGATCCACAGCTCCTTGGTCACCTCGCGGTAGATGCGGGTGCGCAGCTGACGCTGCTCCACAGGTGGCAGGGTGCTCCAGGGCTGCCCAAACTGACTCTGCGCAAGACGCTGAGCCAGCAACAGCTCAAGACGCTCCTTCATCTCCCGGGCCGCCTTGTTGGTGAAAGTCACCGCAAGGATCTGAGACGGATCGGCTCCGTGTTCGCCGATGAGATGGGCGATGCGATGGGTCAGAGCTCGCGTTTTGCCGCTGCCCGCACCGGCCACCAACAACAACGGGCCCTCGTGATGATCCACCGCCCTTCGCTGAGCGTCATTGAGGCCAGCCAGGAAACTCATCAAACATCCGATTTGGGCTCACCTTAAATTCGGTATTACCAAAACAGGGAAGGAATGCACCGCAACCGCCTGATCCGGTTCGCACATGAAACAAGGCCGGTTGATGCTCTTTTCGCCGCCAGTCTTTTTCTCGGACTTGAACGAAGTCACCACGCATGGACGCTGGGCCTGCTGACCGCCTGGATCGGCCTTCGATGCTGCATACAAATATTTCATGATCGGAATCAAAGGAATTGGCGACAACAGAACCTCTTTCAGATTGTGATCTCGAGCCTTGTTTTTTTTCAGGCAAGAACAATCATCCGGCTTGACGACCATCCAGGTGCTTCCTTTTACATCTTGATCGTCGCCGCTCTTAGCGTCGGAGCTACTTATCTCATTGACGACTGGACACGCCTTCTGCGCTGGATCAGCTGCTCGGCCTTATTTATCAATACAAAATTGATCTGGATTGCTTCTTCGGGATACCCAGCTGGAAGTAGCGACAATTGGCTTACCGCAGTCAATAATCAAATTTTCGAACTAGGATTTGGAAGAGTAAATGCATTGGCATCCGTTATTGCACTCACCACAATTCTCTGTTTTTACGGTTTAAGGAGAGATCGTCAGCCAATCGCAAAGGTAATTCATACCCTGGGGTGCATCAGCGGTTATGGACTTTGCCTACAGACAGGCTCACGCATGGCAGCTGGAGTGCCCCTAATCGCAGCCATGGCAGCATTCGCCATTTGCATCAAGGATTACATTCCAAATCGCTCAGCTCGACGCATACAAACATGGATTACTTCAGCCACGGCTGGGTTGATCGCCGCCGCTATTTGGGCCACTGCAATTCAGCCTGATATAGGAGTAGGAATGGCCAGCGAAAAACTCAGACTGAGCTTCTGGCAATGCTGGCTTCAAAATTCTATTTTTGCAGGGAATGGAAAGATCGTCCATGGCATTGGATACAACCTGGAAAACATGGTTAATGCCTGCAACAATCAATCTGCAGACAGCGGCCTAATCCAATTAATCGGACAGCATGGTCTATTGGGTCTACTTGCCATAGGACTATTACTAACTCTTTTAATCCGCAGTCTTTTGAGTCAACGCACGGAGGACAGGAAGTCGATCACACACCCATGCCGACTGCACTGCTCCTGGTCCGAGGCAGGGATGGGAAGCCTGTTGACAGTCTTACTCTGCAATTTGACAACGCCCGCTTATCTAGGAAGCTTTGTAGGAGCCGCACTGACCGGCCTTGCACTTTCAATGAGCCTGGTCCGAACCGATTCCGAAACAACTGTTAAATAGAAATGTCAAAGTCAAAACATCCATTAATTGTCTGGATGGCAAGCTTTTTTGCTGCCCTGCTGACCCTTGCATTTGTCGCTCACCAATGGGTCGAAGCAAATCGCGACCTCTGGCCCAATCCACGATCAGAGGAAGGGCTAGCCATAACCTTGAATTACAACATAGTCAGTCATGCTCTTTTCTTATTGGCTCTGGCAGCAATACTGGCCTGGCTGCTGAATCAAACACGTCAGAAAGCATCCAGAGATCCGCATTCGTCGCGAGGCAAACCACTCAAGAGGCAAAGAGCATGGAAAGCAGTATCTCAGCACCCATTTGCCACGGTGATTTTCACCGCTTGCGCCATTTTCATGGTGAGCGAAGCCAGCTGGTTTTATAAAGAAATCATCGGCTGGTTTGACGATATCCAGGCAGGCTACCTGCTTGATAATTTCTCGTTACGAATGAATCTATTTCGAGAAACTATGTCTCGAAACGATTTTCGCTTTTACCCCTTGGCCTTCCAGGACCTACAAATTCTCAGTTGGTTAACACCATATCCAAAGATCTGGATGATTTTCAATGTAGCACAAATGATCGCCACAGTAATACTTGGTGCCAAAATTGCTGATCTCACCGTGAAGCATAAACAAGGGCGCGAAGCAATCGCGATGTTTGCAATTTTATTTATATTCATAGCCCCAAGTGCCTACAGTTATTTTCAATTTATTTACAGCGAGCGTATTGTGACTCTTTTATTTGCTGGCCACCTATATGCCTACATAAATTATAAACTTAAAAAGCAAATTCTATCACGAAATGCCGCGATCGCCTGCGCCTTAATTGGAATTTTCTTCAAAGACACCGCAATACTTTTATTTCTTTCACCTGCAGCAGTAACGCTTGCGCTGGGCAATATAGGCCTAGTAACAAACATGCCTAAGCCCAGCGAAACTTCATTTAAAGGTTGGATTTCAGCGTACAAAGCAGAACTAGCAATTATGAGCCTGGCTCTATTCTTTATAATATGCTTTGCATACTTAAGCTACCTGCCTAGCTTATATGTAGGCGGAGATCGCTACGACGCTGAACTAAAATTTGTACGTTTTGTGCCAGATTTACGCCTCTTCATTCTTTCCATCTATACAGCGATTAGGTCTTTTCAAATTCTCAAGAAAAAGGAGACTCCAAATCCAGTCGACGGCGCAAATTTCGGAGCACTTGCATATGTATTCGCTCTTTATTACTTTGTTGGATACCGCTCCAGCAACTATATGGCACTGCCAATGCATTTTGTTGCTGTCATCGACATCCTCATTGCATGGCAATCCTGCATCAAGCCATGGTTAGAGAAAAGAATTGGTCCTAACAAAACAAGTTTTGCAGGAACATTTTTAAGTGTTGCAATTATTTACGGTGAGCATATGTTTCCAAACACTTTTTATCACCGCATCAAAGATATGACCATGACACAGCGCTCATGGGCAGCAACATACAAAAAATCTGATGAAATCTTGCGCGCCGCACGCGAAACAGGCCAACCAGTGAACGTTATTTTCTCCAAATCATGGTTCCGGCGATTCAGTCACTTAAAACAATTGAAATATGATCGACTTATTTACCTCAACGAAGATACAAAAGAATATTTAATCGTTGACGGAGTTGGCAAGGGTGGCTTCCATCAACCACAAATAGGTGATTTTTTCTTAGACCTTGATACTGGTCGCCACCGGATAAAAGAATTTGGCATCAATATTGACGGATTTGTGCCCATTTACGAATACGCAGAAAATCTCAAGAACGGCAGAATTTATATAAAGCGCTAAAAGGTTGATTTAAATCACTTGCTTCATGTTCAATCATAGATTGGCTTTAAAAAGTGCACTTAGCATCAACAACTTATTCATAAACAATTTACTTGCACCTTGATCTTTTGTATTTTTTCATGCAATCCCTACAGCAAATAGAATCGACAGGCTTTCTTCGTTATTATTTCCCCACTTATATCCCAGCATGCAACGATCCAGACATAGCCAAAAAGCCAAAGCCAACGTAACTGAGCAATTCGACTCGAAAGACGTCAACAACCATTACTTGTCTCCTAAAAAGCAAAAATAATGATTTGATAATTGACAGTACGCTACATCCTCATATGCTTAAACTAGAAAAGAAAGCATTTCTAACTAGACCAAAAAATACTAGCCAGCAAAGCCTTGCATGACAATTTCACAATGAAACGAAGGAGTTTTAATTGCCTTCAATACTTGAAAAAACTTGGTGCATTAAAACCCATTCGCAAACTTTATTGCACCAGGGGGCAATCAAAACAACTTCAAATCCAAAAATGGCAATGCCATATCACTTCAAACAAAAGCAAAATAGGAAAACTTCGGGGCTTTTCTTAATTGACTCAATGCAAAAAACTAAAGCAGCTAAAGAGCAGATTCGAAGCATTCAGCAACGTTACTAACCTGGCTTTTCCAAACACAGTATGTCACTCCAGATAGGATCGAGAGTATCCCATGAATAGGCGTCCATAAACTCAGCAGCCGCGTCACCTAACCGACAGCGCAAAGCTGGATTCTCCGCCATGGCTTGCATGGCCTCTGCCAATAAAGTGACTTTCTCGGTAGGAACAACCCAACCGCTTTTGCCATGTACCACCACCTCCAAAGGACCAGGTGATGCATCGCTGACGATCACCGCAAGACCACTTCCCATCGCTTCAAGCAGTGAGTTGGGCATACCCTCAAAACGAGAAGAGAGCACGAAGACTGCATCTCTGTGATACAGAACTTGAGGATTTCGCTGAAACCCCATGAATCGCACTTGACCTCTTGGCAGTAGCGAAGAAGCCAGTGTCTCAAGCGAGGCTCGCTCTGGACCATCTCCAGCAATCAGCAATGGCCACATCTCTCGAAGTGGTTCTGGCAGTTGGGCATAGGCCTGAATCAAAAGATCAATGCCTTTCTGAGGCACCAGGCGGCAAACTGCCAAAAAACAAGTGCCCGACGCTGGCTCATCCGAATGATTGCCCGGATGAGAATCCACAACCAAAGGATTCGGCAACAAGCGCATGTCATCAGCCATCGCTGGATGGCAGTGCTGGAGCCCCTCAAGCACCCCAATCGTATTGGCTGTAATGACATCCGCTCTCTGCCACAACCAAGACCGAAGCCTTAGCCATGGGAACGACTGCTTCTGGAGACGCGGATCATTGCGTTCCGATACCACAAGATGACCGGGCAATGCCCACATAGCCTGGCAGCAGAGCAAGTTAGTGCGAGTGAGCAAAGACAGCACGCGGGCAGGCTTTCCCGCGTACAGGAGATCTCTCAACAATGTCGCCTGAACGCCCGAAGCGCTGGACACCAACCACTGCACAAACAAAGGCGCCTGGCCTGGAACCAACCTCTTCAGGACTTTCCATCCGATCACGAGGCTGATCCAAGCCAGAGATCGTCGACCCCAGGTGCATGAGAACCGCCAGATGCGCGCTATGGGAGCGCGATTGCTCGTGGTTTCTGCAACTGCAGGCCCAAGATCGACCCAACGCAAGCCCTCCGGAACAGCATGCGACAAGGGTTTATCAGGCAACAGAGTGACAAGCGTCACCTGGCGTCCTTGCACCAGAAAATGCTCCGCTGCCATCAACGCCACTTTCTGGGCTCCACCTGGCCCCAGATGGGGCAAGACGATCACAAGATCGCTACCAGCAGGCAAGGCCGCCGTCATCAGTTCATTGATGCGTGGCACTGCTGAAGACGCTTTGCCAAGAGTGCATTCAATTCCTTGAAAGAAGAATGATTCAGCAACTGGGATGTGCGCCGAATGCCCATGTCACGCGTGACAACATCCGTACTACGTAGTTGCTGCAAAGACTCTTGCAAGTTCACCATTAAACCGAGGTGATTTTCCTGAGTTTTAGAGAAGCTATCCCCGGACTGACTGAGACAATCACGACGAACAGCCTCCTCAACGACACGGAGCTCCGTTTGCGTCCGTTCCATGGCATCAGGAACATTGGAAGCAGGGATTAAGGCGCCAATTGCCAAACAACGCGACAGATTGCTTGACATGCGCAGACAAGCATCGGCATTGAGCTGCGGATAACGCAACTTCGAAGCCACCTCCATCACCTCAGACCAGACCCAGGCGAGAGCCTGATCATTCCCCACTAACACAGCAAGATGATAAAAGCAGGTACACAGGGAAATTAAAAGTTTGGCCTGATTGCGCCGATTCGATGCTGTGCATCCATACACAGCGTCATCAGCAGCGAGCTGGTTGACAAGAGGATGAATAGACAGAAGTAATGATGATGCTTTCGCTGTATCACTCAGCTTGATCACCAAATAGCTCTGAGCAATCAGCGAGTAGCAACGATGGCTCGGCAACAAGTCGTGCAGTGTGGACAAACCCTCCAAAGCCAAAAGCCGATCCTGTGCATCTTGCGGACGCGATCCCGTTCGAAAGAGCAGACGCTCAACGGCGCGATAATCGCCATCTTGCAAGCGAGGAACCAACAAAGAAAATGCCTGATCGAGTTGTCCCGCTCGAAAGGCCAGCGTGCACTGCATGGATTGCACATCAGCATCCCCAGGGCGACGACAGGCCGCTAGATGGGCCACGACTGCTGCTCGCCGATAAAAATGCAACTTGAGACTGGCTTCAAACAGTCGATAAAAACCAGATCGAGGACACAACCAGCCTGAGCTCAGGCGACAGACCCAAAAGCGTGCTTCATATCTCAAGCGCTGAGTACGCCTTTTGAGGCCATGAATGATTACAGCTTTATCTCCTTGCCGATGGCGAGATCGAAAGCAAAGGGATCAACAGACTCACTTCCACTTCCAGGGAAAAAGGTGAATTCTCCAAACATCACACGAGACACCATCACTCCAGACATCACCTGCTTGACACTATAAAGATCCACACGCAAATAAGGAAATTCGCGAGAGAAAGCGGAAGCCATCTCCAGCATCTCATAAAAAGTGTCAGGTCGCTGAGGTATGACCTCAGGCTGAGGATAAACCCATTTCACAGGCTGAAGCTGCCATGAAGGATGAAGTATTGCGATCGTTCGTTTACCAGAGCGCAATCCCTGATTGACCTGAATCATCAAACAGCGCCCACGACTCATGTGAAACTTATAATCAACCAGCTCCTCTCCATCCACAGGTTCAATCAGTTCCTCAATCAGAAGACGCCGCGGAACTGGCCAGTACGCCCATTCATGCTTGTAGACACCATAGGGGTATTGAAGCCATGCCCTTGATTGCACGCGCAACGCGTCAAGATCAAAGGCTTGACTCTGATCGACAAAGAGATTCGCGCCCGATCGATGGGTGGCCTTAATCAGAAAGCGTTGAGGAAGTTCATGCCAACGGATCTCTGAAACATCTTTCGTCACAGCCAAAGTGCGCGCAACATAGAGACGGAACCCATGCTGATGAGCCCACTCCAGCGCCAATTCTTTGGCAAAAATCTTATCAACAGCCCGAACAAAAATCCTTGGAGATCGCCTAATTTTGAGAACCGTGATCTTGTGGTGAAAGGTGCATGGATGATGCAGACTTAGCTCATACCCAGTTCGTTCTCGAAACGCTCGGTGTAACTCTGGGTAGCCACAAAGACGCTCTTTGATCTGAAAGCAACGTCCGCGAATTTCATAGACGGGTGGTGTTTCCCAAAGCCAAAGTCTGAATCGATTGAGTCGCTTCAGTGGCATAAGCCACTGTTCCCTCCAGGTCGTGATGTCATTCGCAGGCATCGGCACACTGGCTAAGACGCTTGTCGAACAGATCTCGGCAAGGGTCCCATTTTGCACTGCTGGCCCAGGCCAGCAAGGGACCAGAACAACAGCAGCATGGGAGCCAGCGGAACCTGCACATCCACAAGGTGATTCCAACCGCCCTCGATGACTCCGATCTTATGGTCGCCCTCCAGCCAATGAAAGCGATGCGGCTCTAAGCCTGTGGACGTATTCACGTAATCCACAGTGAGTTTGTTGCAACGACCACAGTTCAGCAGCATCAACGAACTCCAGTTCTTCTTCAGATAAGCGCTCTGCACCTCCCCGAGGAACTTCACGGTCTCCCCCGAAATGTTCATGCTGCACACGCATTGCGCCATAGCGGTCATCCCGCTGATCCCAAAGTGCCTTGATATCGGCGCGGCACAACATGCCGCAATCCATAAAAAGCGCCCAGCCGTGATAGCCCATAAAGCGGGGAACGAGAAACCGTGTGAAGGAGAAGGCTGTGCTCTGCTTCGGGTCGCGCTCGCGTCGGTAGAGGCCCTTGAGCTTCCAGTTGAGGCGTCTCCAGCGGCGTGATCGCGAGGGGAACCGAACTGTGCTGATAGAGGCTGTCAATCAGCACATTTGTTGCAGCCCTCTCCCTCGAGTCATAGCCGATGAAAATCGGGATTGGAGCCGTCAACATCCGCCTTCATCACGTGATGGATTGAGATTAAGGCTGCTACTGCAAGAGCCCTAGGCTCCTAAACATCAAAGCTTTAAGCCATGGCTGCCCGCAGCATCGCCCTCGGCACCATTCGTTTTGCCAACGATGCACCGTTCGTGCTGATTGGAGGCATCAATGTGCTCGAGTCGCGGGAATTTGCACTTGAGGTTGCTGGCCATTACAAAACGGTTTGCACCAAGCTCGGAATTCCCCTGGTGTTTAAGGCTTCCTTCGACAAGGCCAACCGCTCCTCCATTCACTCCTACCGAGGGCCTGGCCTCAGGGAAGGGCTCGAGATTCTTCAAGTGGTGAAAGACACCCACGGGATCCCCGTGATTACCGATGTGCACAGCCCGGAAGAAGCAACCCCAGCGGCAGAAGTCTGCGACATCATCCAGTTGCCCGCCTTCCTCGCGAGACAAACCGATCTCATTGAAGCAATGGCCAAAACTGGCGCAGTCATCAACATCAAAAAGCCGCAGTTTCTCAGCCCATCGCAAATGTCAAACGTGGTGGAAAAGTTCCGCGAATGCGGCAACGAGAATTTGCTTATCTGCGAGCGGGGAAGCAACTTCGGCTATGACAATCTTGTGGTTGACATGCTCGCCTTCGGAGTAATGAAGCACTGCTGCAATGACCTACCCCTGATTTTTGATGTGACCCACGCGCTCCAGTGTCGCGACCCAAGTGGAGCTGCCTCCGGTGGCCGCCGCAGCCAGGTGGTCGATCTAGCACGTTCTGGCATGGCAGTAGGCCTGGCAGGACTTTTCCTAGAATCTCACCCAGACCCCGACAAGGCGCGCTGCGATGGTCCAAGTGCGTTGCCACTGGCGCTGCTTGAACCTTTTCTCCAGCAGGTCAAAGCGATCGATGAGGTTGTGAAAGCACTCCCAACTCTCTCGGTGAGCTAGTTAAACAAACTGAAGATCAACTCTAAGTTGATTGCTGCCTACTGCTGACTGGAAGTCACCCATTGAGCATTCAAGGCAGCCACCCCAGGTGCCAAGACCAGGGTGATGATGCCGGTCCATCTCTGAGCGAATCAACAACAACTTGCGTTTCGGGGTATCCACACAGATCAAAAGTGGGTAGTGGAACGAATCTGCTGCTGCAGAAATCGTGTCAGATCCTGCAAATGATGCTCGAGCGTGAATGCAGCCAACACCCGCTCCCGGCCAGCCAGCCCGAACTGAGCGGCGAGATTGGGATCGGCCATCAGCCTTGTCATCGCTTCAGCCATCCCGTCCACATCGTTTTCCTCCACCAGCAGCCCAGTGCTGCCATCCAGCACCACATCAGGAATCCCCGCATGGAGTGTCGCCACCACCGGTAGACCACAGAGCTGAGCCTCCATCACCGAAACAGGATTGCCTTCACTATCGCCATCGGGAGCAATCTGGGAGTGCTGCACAAACACCCTCGCCTGACGCATCAATGCAGCCACCTCCGATTGTGTTTTAACGCCCAGGAAGCGAACCCGATCCTGCACCTGCAACGCCTGCACCAAACGACGA
The DNA here is from genome assembly GCF_000011485.1 of Prochlorococcus marinus str. MIT 9313. Lineage (NCBI taxonomy): Bacteria > Bacillati > Cyanobacteriota > Cyanophyceae > Synechococcales > Prochlorococcaceae > Prochlorococcus > Prochlorococcus marinus. The sequence continues at coordinate 2,034,461 of NC_005071.1, forward strand.
GCTTCCGCAAGCAACGGTCCCTCACCCACCATCCACAACTCACCTTGGGGTTGGCCCGCAAAAGCACGAATTGTTTGGAGAGGGCCTTTCTTGGCAACAAATCGCCCCACAGCAAGGAACACCGGCGCTGCGAGGGCCGGATCACCAACTGAGAACAAGGCTGGATTGGCGCCCGAGGGGCTGATCAAAATCGTCGACGGTGACGCTCCCAGCTGCTCCAACGTGGTGGCCATCGGCCTCGATTTGCACACCACACCAGAGGCAATGCTAACGAGCCGCCGATAGCGAGAACGCAAAACACCAAGGCGCCGATTTGCAGAAAGATCCGAGCCCCGGAAATGAACCACAAAAGGCACATCGACACGGGCAGCCGCCTGCATCACCCGCACCGCATGGAAGCCAAACTCGGCCAACACCACATCGGGTCGATGCCTGCGGATCAAGATCCACGCTACGAACGCTGCAGGAAGCTCGGCCAAACGAAGCCAACCCAAGCGAGTGAAGATTTTGCTGAGCAGCACTCCCAAGCCATAAGCAAACCTGCCTGGCTGATCCAAGGGGAATTCATCGCCGAAGTAAGCGCTGACCTCAAACGGCAAGCCGGCCAGATTCGCACGAACAAACGTTTCCGAGGCAACCCGGCGGGTTGGCGCAAACACCAATAAGCGCTGGCGAGAATCAGTCATGACGTCGTCACTCGGAAGGGAGGAGTTGCTCCAAGCGTTCGAGGCATCGCTTCCGAAGCAATTCCGATGCGAAGCGCTGACGCACGGCCTGAGCTTCCCGCCCCAAGCGTTGGCGCAGATCAGAGTCAATCAGCATGGCGTCAAGTTGATCAACCCAGAAAGCATCAGGCCTCTCTGCCGGTATCAAGATCCCGTCATGGTCAGACGTGATCAATTCCGAAGGCCCCTGGGGACAATCCGCTGCAACACAGCAACAGCCTGCTGCCATGGCCTCCAGCAACACATTCGGAAACCCCTCATAACGAGAGGCCAACACAAACAGAGTCGCTCTGTCATACCAATCCGCCATGTTGCCGACTCGACCAGGCAAATGAATCCGATCCACCAAGTCAGGGCGATCGTGCACCCGCGCCAAGAGCTCGATTTGTTGGTCCCGGCCTCGGTAGGGCCGCTGATCCAAACCAACGAGCACGAGCTGCAAATCCTGATGACGGTCGGCAAGCGCCAAAAACCAATCGATCAGGCGATCGAAACCCTTTTGATGGGCCTTCGTTCCAACACCAAGAAGCACAGGAGCGTCACCGCTCACACCAGCATCTGCAAGCCAACTGCAAGGATCCAGCTGCGGATCAAACACATCGAGGGGCCACTGCACCGGATTTGGCAACAACAACTGATCACGCACACCGAGATGAGCTGCTTGCCAATCGGCCACGACCTGTGTCTGCACCAGGTGCAGTGCAGCCCAGGGATATACCCATCGACGTAACAGGCGCCAGACCAAACCAATCCGTTTCAATGGCGGGAAATTTCTCTCCGACACCACCGTGGGGATCCCCAGCCCCCGAGAAGCCAAAAGCAATTTGACAGCAGGGATCGAGGTGACGCCAATGGCCAGACTGATCTGCTCACGCTTGAGCCAGCGTCGCAAGCGCCAAACCCGCACAGGGAATCCGACAACACCAAGCCATCGAACCCACCTGCTGTCGGAGGTTTCCACCAAACGTTCAACACCATCAGGCAAGGGATAGAAATCCCAATTAAGTGGTTTTCTCGTCAGCAGAACTGGCGACCAACCCGCATCCCGCAACCATGACGACCAAGTAAGGGTGATGCGCTCAGCACCACCGAGTTTGAAACTATCGATGTAGAGCACCACGCGCCGCATCGACACCTCGCTGCTGCTCATGCACCGGTCACCTGGACTCGCGAGTGCGACCCAAAGCGCGCGAGCAGCCCTTGCTGTTGAAGGATCTCGAGCATCGCCTCCGTTCGAGTTTGATATGTCTGAGTCCGTGCTCTGGCAAGGCGTTGATCCAGATTGGGCCCTTGACCAGCCAAGACTGCTCGAATCGCCTGTTCAAAGATCTCGACCTGAGGCTCGCAAAGGCAAGCCACGTCGGCATGAGCAATCAAAGCGGGAATCGCTGTGGCCACCACAGGTAACCCTGCAGACAAATACTCGAAGAATTTCATCGGGAACATGTTGCGGGTGTAGCCGTTGAGCTGCAAAGGCAGAAGGGCCACATCCACGTGGGCTAACCAGGCTGGTAATGCTTCATAGGGCTGTGGACCAACCAACTGAACATTTGGGCAACTCTCCAGAGCAGCCACATCCGTAGACGGATCACATTCGCCAACCGGACCAATCAGCACAAAATCCCAGCCAGGATTACGACTGATCAGATAATTCAAGAGCCTGAGATCTAACTTGTAGGCATCAATCGCCCCCATAAATACGAGTCGAGGACGAGGACTTGATCTTAAAGATTGTGGGCAAGTTAAAGGCTGAAGCGCATGATTGAAATGACGATAATCGGCCACATTGCCAAACATTCGAGCAGCTTGATTCCAGCGAAGATGAGTGGCCTGCAATTCAGGCGAGGTGGTGAACAGCACATCAACCTGACGCGACAACTGCCGCTCATTGACTTCGATCAGCTGAGAAGGCATACCTGGCTGCTCCTGAATGCGATCGACACAGTGGTAAACAGAAGCTGCAAAACGGCTGAGATCGAGATAGAGAGTTGTGAGGGGGTTATAAGTCCATAAAATCTGGAATCGGAATTTCAACGATCGAGTCGCCACAAACAATCCAATTCGCAGCAGAAAACGATTCAAAGCCAATTTCAAACCTGAATGCCCACCAGGGATGACTGGGGGCGACCAGACCCAGAGGTTTTTGTGACGCCTATAGGGCAACCGAATCATTCGGCGAAGACGCCGAATGATTCGGGCTCGGTCCGCAATTCCAACCCGAGGTGCACGAATCCCAAGCGATTCCACATACAACACACGGTGGCCAGCCTCAGCCAGCGCAAGAGCCGTATGCTGCTTATTGGTCCACAGTGGATGATCCCAGTCTGCGGTGGAAAGAACAATAAAATCGGCCATGAGAACTATTCAACTTCGATTAACGCCATTTCTCGGAAACTGGCCGACTCTCTCTGCAGTTCTTCAAACGTGCCATTGGCAATAATTTTGCCGTTTGCCATTTCATAAATTTGATCACACTTCTTGACCGTCGACAAGCGATGCGCAATCACAATTGTGGTACAGCGGCGTCCAACAATATCAAGAGCCTGCATTACATCATGCTCAGTTTTGTTATCGAGGGCACTTGTCGCCTCATCCAACACAAGTACTTTTGCCTTGCGGAAGAAAGCTCGAGCCAGAGAAAGTCTTTGCCGCTGACCGCCAGAAAGTTTCACACCATTCTCACCAACCATGGTAAATAATCCATAAGGCATCTGACTCACATAGTTATCAAACTGAGCAGCCTCCAAAGCGACCCAAACATCATCATCATTGATGGATTCAAGATCTTGACCGAAGGCAATATTTTCCCGAATACTTGCATCAAGAAGGCGAATATCCTGGGGGACAAGTGCGCAATTGGCCTGCCATGCTGGCACCTCCTCTTCATTGAGCGGAACACCGTCTAGCGAGAGTTCACCTCGCGTGGGAAGAAATAACCCCAGCAAGAGATGAGCCAATGTGCTCTTACCGCTGCCTGTTCGGCCAACCAAAGCAATCCTTGAACCTACGGGAATCGTCAGATTGACATCTCGAAGCACCTCTTTCTCAGTACCGCCATAAGTAAAACCCACGCCCTCCAGTTCAATAAATCTGCGTGGCATGACTCCCTCGGGAGTGGGCACCCCGGGGGACGACAACACAAGTCGATCAGGGGTCATGCTCAACAACTGCAAAGCATCCTTAATTTCAGGCAGGCCGCCTCTGAGCTTGTTAATGCTACGAAACATCGATTGCAGGGGAGACGAGATGCGCAACAACGTGACCAGGACTGCTGCCAAAATCGGCACAGCTTCACGAATTTTCTCTGTATCACCAGCCAGCAATGCCGGAGCCAGACCAACCAAAAACAGGATGGTGATACCTGCAGGCTCAATGATGAACCGTGGCACATCAGGCAAAAGCTTGGACAGACGGTCATAACGCTTCGCGACAACTCCATCTCGAGAGAATCTTCGAACAAAGAATTCATCAGCAGAATAAATTTGCACATCTCTCATTGACCTCAGAGACTCCATCAAATATAAATTGATCCGCCGCGAGTAACGCAACTTCTGCTTCGTTGACAAACGCAAGTATGGGGTAATGATTACTGAAGCAATGACATAGGCAGCCAACATCAAAACGAAAATCAACAGGGCATCCCAGCCAAGTACAAATACCACTCCAACAAGTAGCACTAAAACTGAAAGCGTGTTACCAACAATTGTAATCAGAGGTGTAACAACTGTCGTCGAAACACGGTTAAGTATTCTATTAAATCTCTCCGAAAGATGAGCAGTTCGATTGTGAGTAAAGAACTCATAACGCTGCAGCATCAAGTTGGCATAGACCTTATTAACTAAATCTGTCCAAATCTCCGCACTGAGCAAACTCTGCATCAAAGAGACACCAAATCGGATCGCCGAGGTGAACCAAAAAGAGGCAATTAATAGCCCTAACAACCATCCGGTTTGATCAAGAATGCCACCGCCAAAAAAACGGATACCCGGAATGCGATCATGCAACGTCGCTCCCGACATCACCCCTACCAACCTGGCCAGCAGACCAACCAGCAGCATGTCAAGCAAGCCCTGAAAAAAGGAGGCCAGCAAAACAAGAATCAGAAGGTTGATGCGCTTAGAGGGAAGTTGACGGAGTAGCTCTCTTAGTTCCTTCCAGGTCTGGCTTTGCAAGAGCATGGACACGCCGCACAATTCTTCTCGGAGGCAGACGAAACGCAAGCATCCTTAAAGCGCAAGTTACCGGTTGCCAACCTCCACAATCAGCAACAGGTCGGCCAGCCAGGTAACCGATTGACCCTCCCCAAGCCCCCTAGTCGATGCAGCAGCTCATCAGAAAGACACAAGCCACAATTAGCAGCGAGAGATCAGCCGTCTCAAAAACCTCAATATTCGGCCAACCTTTCGATTGAATCGCAACAGAAAGGTTGGAGACCTCCTGAGGGGCACTTCATCTGACGGCATGGTCTCAATAGCAGCCAGCGCCGATCTCCAACGCGACATCAAAGCCGTTTCCGTATGTTCACTTAACAGCTGATTGAGCCGCTCCTGCGTTGGACGCCAAGCCGACGGCTCTCGCACAGATTCGCAAATCCGTCGCACATCCCAGGCGAGACTGCCGCAACCAATCTGATGGCCAACCACACTCGGCTCAAGGGTATCGGCGAGCGCATGATTGAAACTGCTGAACACAACGCAGCCGCAAGCCATCGCCTCTAGAGGGGGCAAGCCAAAGCCCTCACTCAGGCCATTACTCCGCCAATACTCAGCCGAATCGTAGATATAAACCTTGGAAGCGTTGAACAGAGCGACCAGGTCCTCCACCCAGCCACTCTGAACCACAACCTTCAGCCCTAGCTTTCTCAAGGCAGGAACCAATTGCCCCAACACATAACGGCTACTCTTTCGCTCCTGCACCAAGACATCGATGGAGCGATCTCCAGCTTCAGCCACAGCTACTCCAAGCCGAGCACCTCTCTCCAACCAATGGGGTTCTAAGGCATTAGGCACCAAAAAAAGAGGATTGCGAGGTGCCCGGTCAGCCCAGTAGCCAAGGGTATTCCTGCTCACCGCGAAGACAGGAACCCCTGATGGAAGATCAAATCCATAGCCGCTGCTATGGGCGTGATAAATCACATGCCGCCCCCTTAGACGCCGTAATAACTTCGGCACTTCAAACCCCCAGCTCACCACCCAAAGCGTTTCTCCTGGAGCTGGTTCTTGCTGCAAAAGATCATCCAAAAACAGATAATCGTCCTGACGGGTCCGATAGGTGACCAAATCAGTAGGTAGAAGCCTGTTCACCAACCTTGCGGTATGAAGCGCCACTGAAAGACCACCGCAGCGATAGCGATCAATAGTCCCCGGAACCAGAAAAAAGACGCGACGCACAGGGGCGAGGGGACTAACCGATGCAGAACTATGCCGCAGTTTGATCAAATCTGACGATTGCAATCCCCTCAGACCACCACATCCTCGGTGCTGCCACCTCCTTGGCGGCACGTGAACAATCCACAAACAGGACCTTCCCAATTGCAGACACCAAGTTGCAATAACTGGAGAGATCAACCACGCCTTTGAGCAAAGAGCTCACGAAACCAGTGTTCTCGGCCATCGTATGGGCTGCCTTAATGCCTTCTCTCAGTGCGCTCGCCAGGACTACCACCATTTGGAACACAAACCTTTTACAGGTGAAAGGGCATTAAAAATAGCTGGTGCGTCATGAAATCATCGATTGCAGAGAGTTAAGAGAACACCCTCCCCGCTGAACTGATTTGCATCAAGAAGGCGGCACTAAAGCCACAAGCTCCACGGCTGTATTAGTAGCGCAAGATCAAGGGTCTCACCCTCAAACCAACTGCAAATCTGTGGATCATGCCTTCAGCAAGTGAAGATGGATTGAGTAGCTGGCATATACAGACTCAAGGCATGACGATTCAATCTGGCCCTGAGCAAACTCCAAGTGATGCATCTTGTAGCGACTGCATCCAGTCTCCTGAAGCGTACCAATCTTGCAGGATCAATCAGTGCCATGCCATTACGGTTGCGGCACTTTGATGTTGTCCCTGATGAGGAATCGCTTTGCCATGTCATGTCTATTGCTACTCGATCATCTCAAGGCGATGAATGCAATCCTTGAGACTGTGCTGCCATGAATTTGCAGCCATTGGCTGAACGGGTAGGGCGTTATGGACTAGTCGGACTAGCAGCTGCAGCCATACACGCAACGGTGCTGGTGCTCATGGCAAAGCTCATACCGTTCTGGCTGAGCAACCTCAGTGGCTTCTTAGCCGCCTCATTGGTCAGCTATCTAGGCCATGCCCTATACACCTTCCGTTCAGAAACAACTGGACAGCGCTTCGCACGTCGCTGGTTGCTTCTGCAGTTCAGTGTCAATGTCAGCGTGAGCGCACTATTGCCATTGGCGCTCAGCCCTTGGGCTTCACTACCGATCACCACAGTGATGCTGGTTTTTACACCGACATTGCTCAATGCTCTGATCTGGTCAAGGGCAGCCCGATTCAGCGTGCGCCGGCAGCAACGATCTAACAAGACGAAGCCTCAACTGCATGCCGATGACCTAGGTCTCACCAACGCGACCAACACCGCCATCCTTGCTCTTGCTGCGGCCAGGCAGTTGGACAGCGCCAGCCTGCTGGTAAACGGCAATGCCGTTGAGTCCGCTATTGAACAAAGTAGAAGCTACCCCAGCCTTCAACTTTGCTTGCACCTCTGCCTAAGCGAAGGTCGAGCAGTAGCGCCCCCTCAACAAGTGTCTGAACTCATTGATGATGCAGGGCGGCTCAAATGCTCTTTTGGGACGTTAATGCTGGCATCATGCCTACCTAAAAATGCGCCAAAACGACGAAGACTTGAGAGGCAACTTCGCTGTGAACTGAATTCTCAAATCCAGCGATTTCGAGAACTCACTGGACTCACCATCATCGCCATTGATGGCCATCAACATGTGCATCTGGTGCCAATCGTGCTCGATGTGATCCTCGAACTAGCCCCTGAGCAAGGAATCAGCTGGTTACGCACCACTGCTGAGCCCTTGCCTATTGGGCTGTCATCACGCTACTGGCTAACAGCTCTAACGAATGGTGGCTGGTTGAAGTGGCTTGTGCTGCAGAACCTCACTCGCATGGCTTTACCACGACTGCGCAAAGCGTTAGTCGCGACCAACGCCCGATTTGCCGGCGTGCTTTTCACAGGGCGAATGGTGGATGCTCCGCTCAAAGCTGCTTGGGAAGAACTCACATCTGTTTCATTCTCACCACCGCAAACACAACCTTTGCTGCTATCGCATCCAGCTGCACCGCTAAAGCCAGAAGAGATTCATAAGGGCCTAACAGATTTCCCTTTATCTCGTACATTTTTCTCCTCCACATGGCGTCAACTGGAGTGGCAAGCAGTCAAAAAAATACAAGCCAGTGCCTCCACTCAAAGTGAACCATGAATGGCCCTAATGAAATAGTGTGGCCTGGCTTTAGTATCCACATAGATCCGACCGATGTACTCGCCAAGTACACCGATACCAATCAATTGAATACCCCCCAAAAACAGAACCGCCACAATCAGTGAGGCATAGCCAGGAAGGTCAACTCCATTAAAAATCGTGATCAAAACGATCACTGCGGCGTAAAGCAAACTAATTAAGGAAACTACAAGGCCCAAAAAACTCCAAATCTTTAGAGGAATCACTGAGAAGGAAAAGATGCCATCAAGGGCATAGCTCCATAGCTTCAGGGGGCTCCAGGAGCTACGACCTCCCATTCGTTTCACCCTGCTGTAACTAAGCTCGACACTGCGATATCCGGTCCAAGGAAGTAAACCTTTGGAGAAACGACTGAATTCACGCATTTGAGTTAGGGCTTGCACAACCGGTGCACTGAGTAAACGAAAATCTCCTGCCCCATCAATCAGTTGAATGGAATCCACTACCCGGTTGAAAACGCTGTAGAACCAGGAGGAAGTTGTTACTTTCAACCTTGATTCCTGATCACGATCGTCACGGACTGCAGTAACAACCTCAGCACCACCACGCCAAGCCTGAGCCATCTGCGTAATCAACTCTGGCGGATGCTGAAGATCTGAATCAATCAGCACCACAGCATCGCAGTGGTCCTGGGCATAATCCAAGCCGGCCAGCATTGCCGATTCTTTACCAAAGTTCCTTGTGAGCTCCAACAAAGTGACTGGAGTAGAAGCCTTAGAGCCAACAAATCGCTGCTGCCATGAGCGGATCTGAGCCACCGTGGCGTCACGTGAGCCATCATCCACCAGCAACAGATGACTGACTTCCGGCAAGGCAAGCACTCGTTCGATGAAGTGGCAGATCACAGCCTCTTCATTGAAACAGGCAGCTACTACCCAGATCTGACCAGGCAAACGCTCTGAAATTGATGATCTCTCCATCACTCACTATGGACGTAGAACAGCACTACTGAATTCGAGAAGAATTTGGCAAGCTCAAGCTAAGTCGCTTAAGTCTGGTCGTCAGGGCCACCACCAAGACATAGGCTCGCCTGAGCACGCGTCACCGTCGCGAACGTTTCCCATGGCTCAGTTCGAGAAACTCTCCCCACCAAGCCAGGGCACGGCCATCCGCTTCGTGAACGGTCAGCCAGTCATACCCAACGAGCCAATCATTCCCTTCATCCGCGGTGATGGCACAGGTGTGGACATCTGGCCGGCGACCCAACGAGTGCTGGATGCAGCTGTAACAAAGGCCTATCAAGGCGTGCGTCGTATCGAATGGTTCAAGGTCTATGCAGGCGACGAGGCCTGCGATCTCTACGGCACCTACCAGTACCTACCAGAGGACACCCTTGAAGCGATCCGAACCTATGGGGTCGCCATCAAAGGTCCCCTCACGACTCCAATTGGTGGGGGCATCCGTTCCCTCAATGTGGCCCTACGTCAAATCTTCGATTTGTATTCCTGCGTCCGCCCATGTCGCTACTACAAGGGCACACCCAGTCCCCACAAACGGCCTCAGGATCTTGATGTCATCGTCTACCGAGAAAACACGGAAGATATCTACATGGGGGTGGAATGGGAAGCCGATGATCCAGTCGGCAAGACATTGCGCGAACATCTCAACACTGTCGTCATTCCCGCCAACGGCAAGCTCGGCAAACGCCAGATTCCTGAAGGCTCAGGCATCGGCATCAAGCCGGTAAGCAAGCACGGCAGCCAGCGTCATATCCGCAAAGCGATTCAACATGCTCTTCGGCTAAAGGGCGACAAGCGCCACGTCACCTTGGTGCACAAAGGCAACATCATGAAGTTCACTGAAGGAGCCTTCCGTGACTGGGGCTATGAACTCGCCACAAGTGAGTTCCGCGACGTGTGCATCACCGAAAGGGAGAGCTGGATTCTCGGCAATCTTGAAAACGATCCACAACTAAGCATCCAAGCCAATGCCCGCATGATCGAGCCTGGCTACGACAGCCTCACGCCTGAGAGAAAGGCCAGCATCGATGCCGAAGTGCACGGCGTGCTGGATGCCATCGGCACCAGTCATGGCAACGGCCAATGGAAAGCGATGGTGCTTGTCGATGACCGCATCGCCGACAGCATCTTCCAACAGATCCAAACACGGCCGCAGGAATACTCAATCCTGGCAACACTCAACCTCAATGGCGACTACATCTCCGACGCAGCCGCGGCGATGGTGGGCGGATTAGGCATGGCCCCGGGAGCCAACATCGGCGAGAACGCTGCCATCTTCGAGGCGACCCACGGAACAGCACCCAAGCATGCCGGCCTTGATCGCATCAACCCTGGATCGGTGATCCTCAGCGGCGTGATGATGCTGGAGTTTCTGGGCTGGCAAGAAGCCGCAGACTTGATCACAAAAGGGCTCAGTGCTGCGATTGCCAATCAACAGGTCACCTATGACCTGGCTCGCCTCATGGACCCACCCGTAGACCCTGTGAGCTGCAGTGGCTTCTCTGAGGCCGTCATCAGCCACTTCTAAGGCTAACGCCCTAAAAATTTCCAGCTGTAATCAATGATTATTAGCCATAGTGAAAGGTTCATTTTTATCGGCAAACGCAAGACTAGATCGACTGCAATAGGAATTACCTTCCTAGCACATGCAATCAAAAAACATCATTACGCCATTAGGGAAAGACAAAGAAATAGAAGAAAGCTAGGCCACACAAAGCCAATATATTTAACACCTTAGTGTAAAAATTTTTCTACCTATCAATGCTCACGCAGCGAAAGCTGGCCTGCCTTTAGCTATCTGAAAAGGTGAAGGAAATTGACTACCATACTCATATCATGCCCAGGAAAACCTTAAAGTACTTCTAGCCAAGTATTTGGAAATCCTATTTCAACTTCTGCTTCCCCTGCAATCCATGGCATCTCGCAATTTCTCAATAGTTCTCGTCAATAGGCAAAGTCTCAGCGATGAAGCCTTGATGCATTTCTCAACAGCTCAAAAATCGAAGGCATCGCAAGACGCAACCAAGAGATGCATACATTAAACGGCAAGCCCGCTGTCAATCAAACATGTCGCCATGAAAATATTCAGGCCGAAGCGAATCAAATCTTTGAGGCATTCAATCTTCCCAGTAACCCCAAAATACCGAAAGCAAAGAAACAATTCTGCCGTGAGCAACGACATGATCGAGATGTTCTCAATAGCGAGCAAGCCGCAAGCATGAGATTCATTTTAAACGCGAAATCGAGTTGCCTGGCTATAATTAATGAAAGATCAATGCCAGCAAATTAGGTGCTATTTTTCGCTCATTTTTTCATTCAAAGCTAACAACGAAATGCTGGTACCGAAAAGCAAATCTTCAGGCAACAGCCAACGGTATTGAGAACGATCGCCAATAGTGATGGCACATCCTGCCAGCATGCGACAGAGCGGCATGGAAGTCGCCAGACTCAAAGCATGACTTCTGTTGACGTCACGCCAAACCAAACTGACAAGGCCCTGAGCAGCCTCCCAGCAGACGCCACCGACCCCTGCGTGCACTGCGGTTTCTGCCTGCCAACCTGCGCAAGTTACCGAGTGTTAGGCACTGAAATGGATTCACCGCGAGGGCGAATCCACACCCTCAAGGCTATCGACAACGGTGAGCTGGAGCTTGATGCCACCGTCGCTAGCCACTTCGACTCCTGCCTAGGTTGCTTTGCCTGTGTGAGTGCCTGCCCCTCAGGAGTTCGCTACGACCAGCTCATCGAGGCGACGCGCCCTTTACTGAACCAAGCAGAACTTCGCAGCCCCTGCCAGAACCACTTTCGTCAAGTTCTACTGAAGTTGCTCCCCTATCCCGGCCGACTGCGCGCCCTTCTGCAACCTTTGCGTGCCTACGCGGGGACACCAATACAAGCGCTCAGCCGCCGCCTAGGCATCAACAAAATTCTTGGGCCCCAACTGGAAGCGATGGAGGCCTTGTTGCCTACTCTTGCAGCAGAAAATTTTCAGGATGATCTGCAGGTTCTCCACCCCGCAACAGGTCAACGCCGCAGCAGAGTGGGGCTTGTTCTTGGCTGTGTGCAACGTTGCTTCGATCCCAACGTGAACCAAGCCACTATTGCCGTGCTGCAAGCCAATGGCTTTGAAGTCGTTGTGCCAAAAGATCAAGGCTGCTGCGGCGCCGTCTCCCACCACCAGGGGCAACTCAACCAAACCCGAGAGCTAGCCGAGAAGCTTGTCAAAAGCTTTGCCAATGTTGTCGGCCCAGGGCGACCTGCTGGAGCCGAGCCCTTAGAGGCTGTGCTGGTGGCCGCCTCGGGCTGTGGCCACACCATGAAGGCCTACGGCGAACTCCTCAATGAGAAAAAAGGGTTCAACATTCCCGTCTTCGATGTGCATGAATTCCTTGCGGAACACGGCCTCGCCAGCAACTTTCAGCAAAGCCTTCAGCCTCTTACCCATCACAATGGACAGCCTGCAAGCCCCCAAACTCCTCTGAAAGTTGCATACCACGATGCCTGCCACATGATTCATGGCCAAGGAATCCAAGCCCAACCAAGAAAACTATTGAAGGCCATTCCACATCTAGTTTTGAGCGAAGCCACAGAAGCCGGAGTTTGCTGTGGAAGCGCCGGAATTTATAACTTGGTCAACCCTCAAGAAGCTGCCGAGCTGGGGAGAATCAAGGTTGCTGACCTCAGCAACACTGGAGCTGAGCTGATTGCCAGCGCCAACATTGGCTGCACCTTGCAACTCCGCCGCCATCTGGATGGTGATGTGGCAGTCGCCCATCCAATGGAACTACTGGCCTGTGCTGCCGGCCTCCATCAATCGCCAGGCATCCAAAAGGGTTTGAGAATCACCAAGATTTCCGGGGAAGGTCAGGATCGGCAGATCAACCAAGCCATCTCCAGCTAAAGGCCGCACCAACGACAAGCCTGGCAAGATTTGCCCCTCCAGCTGCACCATCTCCAAGCCCAGCCCTTCTGCCAACAGAGTATGGGTTGTAATTCCACCCTTACTGATCAAATAGCCCAACCTCGGCGCAAGAGCAGCCGCCAGACGAGCCATCAATTGAGCCAAAGCAACGCCAAAGCTCAGCCTTGCAGCTGATGTTGAGCAATCCAATTCACCACGACTCGTGAACAACACCGGTGTACGACCGATGGCAAGCACCTCACCAAGCTGATTGAAGCAATGCTGCTCCAAATCAGCCAAGCGCCCATCAGAAAAGCCCCTCTGCAAGATCTGCGCCAAGCGGGGAACTGGCAATTCCACCCCCATGCACTCTGGCGCCTCGAGTAAACATTCCAACTGAGCATCAGCCAGAGGAACGTGGGAACCAACCATCACCAACCCAGGCCATCGTTGACCTGAGTGATCGCTACGTCGCATGCCAGCCAAACCATCAGCAGCAAGAGGTTGAGGTACAAGATCTGCCAAAGCATTGAGCAAACTTGCTGCAGAGCGAAACAGAAAACGCTTATGACCAACCAACTGCCTTACCGCTTCTGCTAAGGCCAGCAATTGCTCAGAACGCTCCGCATCCACCACCACAGACTGATTGTGATGAAGCCGAGCCAACCAACGACGCAACTCTGTGCGGCCTGTTTTCAATGGCTTCGCAGCATCTTGATTTTCAACAGCCGCATCCAACTGCGCAAGGCAGAGGCGCTGAACAGTTTGCGCTCGGATCTGCCCACCACTTTTCTCCTCTAGCCAAGCAGGGAGATCACTGGTGCTGTAACCAAACAAGCGATCTTTGGCAAAAGCACTGAAATGCACCGGCTTGCCATCAAGCAAATGCACGCCATTCACCGTGGTGCGCCCTCCTTCGAGGAAGGCAGGAACATGCAGCGTCGCATCGAAGGGGCCGAGCTCCTCAGCGATCACCTCAGGCTCCAAAACGCCATGACCGCGCAGCGTGGAGTCACCGCGACTGACCACAACAACTTCCGCTGCTGACATCCCTTCCGCCGCGAATGCTTGCCGCAAAGCAGAACAAATCTCACGATTGCGGGATGCCGCCTGATCAGGGGCTAACGCACGTGTGTTGGCCAGCACAAACAAGAGTGGCGAAGGGTGGCGCAACCCATCCCGCAACACATCAACATCCCAGCGCAGCAGCAGCAGACAGCCATGCACAGTCTGGGAGCCGGTGGGGTCGTCATCAAGCACCACAATCTTCATGGCACCATCGTGACGTGAAAACGTTCTTCGCCGATACCGCCAACGTGCCAGCACCTGCTACGGCAAAGGAGCTGGCCGCTCTTGTTGCAGAGCTGCATGCAGCGGCAACCCCCTGGCTGCCCTGTGGTCTTGGCAGCCGTCTGCAATGGGGGCCGCCTGTGGAGATACCTTCACAACCAATCAGTGTGAGTGGTCTCAAGCGCATCCTTGATCACGCTGTCGACGACCTCACGATCACTGTTGAAGCAGGCCTGCCGCTGGCAGAGCTACAAATGGTTTTGAAAGAACACCATCAATGGCTAGCCGTCAACTGGCCCAGGGGAAGCCAAGCCAACACAGATCCCAACAGTGCTGGCAGTGTGGGCGGGTTGGTGGCTCGTGGCCTCGCCGGCGGTTTGCGACAGCGGCATCTTGGTATCCGCGACCAACTGATCGGAATCGGACTCCTGCGTAGCGATGGCATTGCTGCGCATGCTGGAGGCCGGGTAGTCAAAAACGTGGCTGGCTATGACCTCATGCGCCTGCTGTGCGGCAGTTGGGGCAGCTTGGCTCTGATCACGGAACTCACTCTGCGCTGCCAACCAATCCGCCCAGCACACATCGGCCTTCGCCTTGATGGTTCTCTGGAAGCGCTGGAAGCATGGCGAGCTGCACTATTGCGCACCAGCTTCACCCCGGAATACTGCGATTGGATCAAAACAGATTTAGCAAACTGGCATCTCAACATCGGTGTGGCCAGCGTGAGCGATCAAGCCGTCAACGACCAAATAGGCCATCTCAAAGCCCTCGCCAATCAACATCAACTGGGCACAAAACAGCTCGACTGGCTCGGCCCCCATCAAGAGCCACACCCATCTGAAGGATCCTTCGATAGCAACCATTGGCTGGTACGGGTAGCGCTGCAACCAAGCAACATTCACCGGCTGATCGCCAGCAAAGAACTGCAAGCTCTCAACGGCTGGCATTGGCAGCTTGCCGCTGGCGCTGGCATCGGCGACGGCTGGCAAATATCAGCAGACAACGCCAAAGGGATCAGCCAAAGCGAGGATCTCAAAGCGCTGCGCCTCGAGATTGCTCGCCTCGGCGGCCAGCTCACGCTCCTGCAGCAACCCAGCCAAGCTGGCGATCACCTGCCTGCTTGGCTGGATGCACCATCAAGGCCACTGATTGAAGCTGTGAAGCAACAATTCGATCCAAAGCAACAGCTAGCGAGAGGCCGATTGCCAGGAGTTGCTGGATAACAAATAACGAAAGGCAATTATACTAAGGTGCGAAAGCCGAGGATGATTATTAGATGCAATAATTGCATCTAATAAATGCAGCACTTAATCATTCACTTCATGCAGATCCAAGTGGCAATAGGCGAAGAATTTTGCAGACTTGTCATGAGCAAACTACCAAGGCTCATGAGAAAAAAAGAAAGCGATGATCTTGATATCAGAATAGTCATATGAGCTGAATTCCGGAGCATTGGCTTTCTGAATTCAAGGCAGTCATAAGGAGGTGGAATAATATCCTTAATCTAGATCTTTTGTCATTGCCAAAGAGTAAATGGTGGCCATACAATAGCCTCTTGAGATTCGCAACTGAAAAGTTTGCTTGGAATAGATGCTATTGCTTGATTTCACGGACCCTCAACTAAATCTGGCTTAATTTCATTCCATACCAATCCTAAATCAAAACATAGAAGGTGTGCGACGAAAACATAACAACTACAAAAATTTCAGCTTACTTTTAGAATTAATGTGAGCAAGATCACAGCAATATGTAAGGCAGAACATATACCCTTCAAAGTTTCAACCGATATTGTTTCCATGGAGGAAAAGACTTTTATCAATTAAAAACTATAAAGAATGACTTCCTGCAAAACTAAGCTTCAGTCTCTCAGTTCAGCTTTCTATCAAAGCAGTCTTACAAAGAGCGCTTTTACCATCGGAGTTGCTGGCACAATTTTGGGGTTGTCTACGGCTCCAGCATTCGCAGACGCAATGGGGTTGGGCTGGTGCGTCCACAACTGCGGCTTTGGGCTTGAGGATAAGATTACAGCAGCCCATGTGCATTTGAGACTGCACGTTAAGTTACAAAAGCAAAGCCTTATTCAATGCATGGATAAAGCTTATCTTATTGAGCATAAAAGACATGGACCAGCTAAAATCGTAAGCTTTTTATCAAAGCGGTTCGAGCTCCCTATTGCGATTTTCTACGTTGGAATGGGAAATGTTTTTGACAAGAATTCTGAAGGCAAACCCGTTATGAAGGCAGCCACCAAATGGCTAGGCAAAAAAGGAGGTTACATTAAATTCGATCATAGCTTTGTTGATACTAATACAACCAAGAGAGTTGCTAGCAAAATTGCCCATGCGCTAATGCACTATAGTGGATTTAAACATATTAAAGATATTCATCACCCACTGCATCCAAATACTGTTCCTGCACAAATTGAGGCATGCATCCTGAAAGGTAGTCCCAATAACTACAATGGTTTTGGAAATGATAAATATAACTCAAAGGATGTCGTAGGGATTGGGATTGATGGAGACAACAATCATTTCTTTGCATGGTATAAAGATGGAACTGTTACTGCAGGTTCAAGCACGCGTATTCATAACTATCGTTCTCCATACAAGTACTCCATTAGGAATGGCTACTCCAGCTCCAATATTGTAGGCATGGCAATTGATGGTGACATCAATAGCAGTTACGCCTGGTTCGACAATGGAATCGTTACTTCTGGAAGCACAAATGATCTTAGCAAGCATCGCGCTCCATATAAATATTCATTGCCCAAAGGTTATTCGCCTAAGGATATTGTAGCAATGGCACTCGATGATGACGATAACCACGTATATGCCTTTTACAAGAATGGCATGGTTTCGTCTGGAACGACTAACGATCTAGACAAGTTTAGGAAGCCATACGAATACAAATTACCACCAGGCTATTCGCCAAGTGATATTGTTGGAATTGCAATCGATGGTAACAACAACAAGGTTTTCTCCTTCTATCGAAATAATAAAGTATCGCAAGGAACCACGGCTAATCTTTATAGGGATGAAGCTCTTAGAGAAGTAATTACTGGCAGATAAATTATGTGATCCTTAAAACATTCATGCCCCGTCTCGCACGGGGTATTTTTTTATTAGCAGCAAGATCAGCAATCTTGAGCAGTGGTGTTCCGTTTTCCAGCCGAGTCGTCGCTGATCAAGTCGGCGGCGTTCCACTGCCTGATCAACCCCTCCAGGATTTGGAAATTAAAAACTCCAGGAAGCTTTACACAAGGTGTTCCAGCCGTCCTCGACGATTTAGAACACATGAAGGCTGGAGCCCCTCGGAGTCGTTGCCACCTTCTAATCCAAAGATGTTGTTAACAACTAGCCGCACGAACAGTTTTCTCAAGATTTATTGAAAAGGAGCATCTCAGCCTCTGCTGGCCACCAGCTTCGATCTCCAACTTGCGATCACCACTAATCAATGCCTCCCGCGGACCAGTCCAAGGTTCAAGGCATAACATCTGCCGCGGCGGATCAGTCCACACAACAGTGAGATCCATGGGATTCTCATGCTGAAGCTGCAGAGATCTCCCAGAGGCTTCATCCACAAGGGTGACTGGCCCCGCAGGGCGAGTCAAGAAGTCCACCCCCTCAGTTAAAGCTGCCAATTGGATGGCGGTTTCAGCTTCTGCCATCTGCAAATGATTGAGACATGAATTTGGCAAGCCTTCGAGGCGAACCTTGTTCAAATCAGTCACCTTGAAATAAGGGTGTAAACCAAAACTGAAGGGCATCGCACTTTGACTACGGTTATGTACATTTACGTCGATCTCTAAAGCATTGCGAATAGGGCGCACCACCATCTCAAGCAAAAAAGAAAATGGATAAGCAGCACGCGTCTCTTCACTATCAACAAAGCTAAGCTTCACGCCACTGTGATCTTCTAATAACTGTAATTCCCAAGGCTGATCCCTAGCAAAACCATGCTGTTTAAGAATGAACTCACCACTTGGCAAGGGTAATAAATCACCTGGCAGGTTTCCGCAGATGGGAAACAACACTGGAATGCCTCCGCGAATACTTTTCTCTGGATCTGCAAAACGCTCCTGATCCAAATAGAGCAGCTCATGGCCGTTACAACACCAATCAGTGACTAAACCACCTCGCTCAGGCACAATCCGCAAACGATCACCACTTTCTGGGTGCAGATACTGCCAATGAGGATAGGGACTCTGCTTGCGTAGAAGAGGAGAACTATCGCCGTCAATCATTCCTAATTTAAGCAATACTCAAACCATTTAGCCACTCCAGTAATTCAGAATTCACCAAGTCAGGCACCTCATCATGAGGGCAATGTCCAGCATTTAAAAGCACCTCTTTCACTTCCAAAGAAGCTTCTCTGGCATATGTGCGAAACTTATCTTGCTTGGCTTTTGCATTCCTCAACCAAGGATCACCATCACCCCAGAGCAATAAAAGAGGAGCTTGCAAGTCATTGAACAATTCATCAATAGCCTTACCCCTAAGCCCACGTGCCTGAAAAACATTGCGAAACACTTGGAATGCGCCTGGATCGAGAGAAGGCCTACGAATCGACTCAATTAGATCATCATCAACATTGGCAGGGTCTATATAAACCTGCTGGAGAGTCCTGCGAATGACACCAGGCCTGCGCAGATTCTCAAAGATCATTCTCTGGATCAAGGGATATATCAACCACTTCACCACAAGATCCCTTGAAAGACCTTGCCCAATCATCTGGCGAAGCCTCGAACTCATGTCTTTTGGTTTTGGAGAAAACTTCTCATCGCTGAAATAACCAGCAGCATTCAGTAAAACCACTCCGGCCGATTGCGATTCAAGAGCAGCAGCTGCAGCCAAGGCTGCATAACCTCCCAGCGAATTGCCAACAATCACAGTGGGCCTTCCAATCCGCTCATTGACATATGCAACCAACTGGTCTTTCCAAAGGTCCCCGCCATAATCGAGCCCACCAGGTTTGGCACTACGACCAAAGCCAAGCAGGTCTATGGCATGCACCTCATGGGTGAGAGAAAGCTTTGGAATGTTGTGGCGCCAGTGATCGGTAGAAGCCCCGAAGCCATGCACCAACAACAATGCCGGCCGTTGGCGTCCCCCATGCTCAACATCCTGATCTGGGATGCGTTGTAAGCAATGAACATCGTGCCCCAGATGGCTCCAGGAAGCATTAAGAACGGCAGATGGAGCTGACGTCACAACGGCGACGGTGGCGAAAGTTGATGGTAGGCAATTCTTTTACTTATCAGGGCTATGCAATCAAAAAAGCTGCACTAAACCAGGCCAACAGGATTGGCAGCAACGTCATCAGGGATGGAGTTGCCGCCTCCAGGCGTTTTGTCTTTAAGCACCAAACGCAAAAGCAACGGTGCAAGGAAGGTGGTGCTAATCACCATCAATAGAACGGCAGCTTCTAAAGAAGGAGAAAGCAGTCCGGCGCTTGTACCCAGCCCAAGAAAAATCAAACCAACTTCACCGCGAGGCATCATTCCAAGACCAACAACCAAACGATTGGTGGGTTTGTCAATCCAGAAAGCCCAACCAGCAGCAATCTTGCCCACAATCGCTACAACAACCAGGAATCCAGCCACAACGAGTGCAGAGCGGCTCGCAGGATCCAGAGGATTGATCACTGAAAGATCCATGCCAGCGCCAACCAAAACAAAGAAAATCGTGGCGAAGAGGGTCACGATCGGCAAAACCGACTGCTGAATCGCGTGATTGTTCTTCGAGCTGCTGAGGATCAATCCAGCGGCAAAGGCCCCCAAAGCGGCTTCCAAACCAATCGCCGTAGCGATAAAGCAACACAGCACAAGAATCACAAACGAGGCCACAACAACCGCTCCAGGCGCTTTAAGTCGGTCGATCACCCAATCAAAGGCTGGAGCCGCAGTACGGCTAAGCACGATTGCTAAGACCACAAACACTGTCGCTGCTACGACAAGTTTCACAATCGGGGCAATCTCGAGGTTGCCTCCTGTGGCCAAGGCCACAACAACAGCCAGGATCACAATGCCAAGGATGTCATCAAGCACAGCCGCACCAATCACGATCTGGCCCTCTCGCGTTTTGAGATAACCGAGTTCGCCAAACACACTGGCAGTGATGCCGATGCTGGTAGCAGTCATCGAAGCACCAGCAAAAATCGCCGGGATCAATTCCACCTGGAAGAGAGCCATCAAACCAAAGGTGCCTAAGGCAAAAGGCAGCACCACGCCAGCCATGGCCACTGTGAAGGCCTGGACTCCTACAGCGACCAACTCTTCCAACTCACTTTCCAACCCGGTGAGGAAAAGCAGGGCATACAAGCCGAGCGTGGCAACCGCTTGCAGAGAGGGGAAGGTTTCGTAATAGAGGTCTGGTACTGCCTCAGGAGGAATCGAGGCCAAAGCGCTGATCAGGCTGACCAAACCCTCATTCAAATGAGAATGAGTACTCGGCGGCACCAATAGATGCAAACCTGAGGCCCCGATCAGAACCCCTGCCAGCAGTTCGCCGACGATCGTAGGTAGATGCAAACGCACCAAAAGCTCAGCCAGAGTGCGTGCTGCAACAAAAATCAGCAGGAAATTCAGCACACCGATCAAAGTTTCAGCCACCTCCACGTCGTGGCTGCTCAGCACGGACAACACTGAATGCAAAACCATGGAGCCGGATTTCAGTCTTTGTGAGCGAGATTAAAGGAAAGGCAAATCCTGCTTTGGTGGGCTCAAAACGAAGCGTGAGGAGAACCTGCAGGTGTTGATGTGCGGTTGCTAGGGCAAACAAGCCGCACATCGCAGCTAACTTCCAGAGATTCCCCAGCTGGGTTCGATGGCCTAAACCCTTCGCCTCAAGAGGATGAGCATCCTCAACACACGTGACGAGGATGAACAAATCAATCACCTTGACACCTTTTGAGCTGCCGATTGGCCACTGACTCCTGCTACGCCTGATTACTCGTTCCCTTAATACCCCTTACAAGGAGAGCCTCCAGCCCTCCAACATTATTTTCTCTCCGCCGTCATGAGCAGCTCCCACCCCCTAGATCTACGCCTGCCCACTCCGGGGTGCTTCGCCGACCCTGAACGAGCCGGGCTGGATGCCGATGCTGTATTCGACGGCATGACAGAACATCTGTTCTTTACCCTCGGAAAACTTGCTCCCACAGCAAGTAACCATGACCTCTACATGGCCCTGAGTTATGCCGTGCGGGATCGGCTGATGACTCGCTACCTGGCAAGTCTTGAGGCAATCCGAGCCAGACCCCACAAGACGGTGGCCTATCTATCTGCTGAATTCCTCATCGGTCCGCAGCTGAACAGCAACCTGCTCAACCTTGGCATCTCGAAAGAAATCGCAGAGCAAGCTTTACGCCGCTTCCGGATCGAATCACTCGATCAGATCCTTGAGGTCGAGGAAGAGCCCGGTCTCGGCAATGGAGGTCTAGGCCGTCTTGCCGCCTGCTACATGGAATCACTGGCCAGCCTGCAGGTGCCAGCTATCGGCTATGGAATCCGCTACGAATTCGGCATCTTCAACCAGTTGATCCGAGATGGCTGGCAGGTAGAGGTCACAGACAAATGGCTCAAGGGTGGTTGGCCATGGGAACTCCCCCAACCCGAGGAGGCCTGCTTCGTAGGCTTTGGTGGTCGCACCGAGAGCTACACCGACGGCAAGGGCAACTACCGCTCACGCTGGATCCCCTCCGAGCATGCCATCGGAATTCCCCACGATGTGCCGGTCCTTGGCTATCGGGTCAACACCTGTAACCGCCTACGCCTCTGGCGAGCAGACGCGACTGAAAGCTTTGATTTCTACGCCTTCAACATCGGTGACTACTACGGCGCTGTGGAAGAAAAGGTTGGTTCAGAAACCCTTTCCAAGGTGCTCTATCCCAATGACGGCACCGATGAAGGACGCCGCCTGCGCCTCAAGCAGCAACACTTCTTTGTGAGCTGCTCACTCCAAGACATGCTGCGCAGTCTTGGAAACCGAGGCATTCCCATTGAAGAGTTCCCTAATCACTGGACCGTTCAGCTCAACGACACCCACCCGGCGATTGCGGTAGCAGAGCTGATGCGACTGCTCATTGATGAGCACTATCTGGATTGGGACACCGCCTGGGACATCACGACCCGCTCAGTCGCATACACCAACCACACGTTGTTGCCAGAAGCCCTAGAGAAGTGGGATCTCACTCGCTTTGCCAGCCTGCTGCCCCGCCACCTTGAGCTGATCTATGAGATCAACCGCCGCTTCCTACAACAGGTACGCCTGCGTTACCCAGGCAATGATGCGATCCAGAGAAAATTGTCGATCATCGATGAGGATGGTGGCAAGGCCGTGCGCATGGCGAACTTGGCCACCATTGCAGCCCATCATGTGAACGGTGTTGCGGCGTTGCACTCTGATCTTTTGAAGCGACAGCTGATGCCGGAATTCGCTGAGATCTGGCCGGAGAAATTCACCAATATCACGAATGGCGTCACGCCACGGCGCTGGGTAGCCCTTGCCAACCCAGCCCTCTCACGACTACTCGATGAACACGTTGGTCCTGAATGGATCACCAACATGGAATTACTCACCAAGCTGGAGGAGCGGCAACATGACACCGCCTTCCTAGAGCAATGGGGAGCAACCAAACTTTCGGTGAAGCGCAAACTTGCCGGTTACATCCATCGACAAACCGGTGTTCTGGTGGATCCTTCGAGCCTCTTCGATGTGCAGGTCAAACGAATCCATGAATACAAACGCCAACACCTCAATGCCCTGCAGGTGATCACCCACTACCTGCGCATCAAGAACGGCCAGGCCAATGGAATGGCTCCGCGCACCGTGATCTTTGGAGGCAAGGCAGCACCTGGCTACTACATGGCCAAACTGATCATCCGCTTCATCAATGGCATTGCCGAAACAATCAACGCTGATCCCGATATGGAGGGCCGCCTTCGGGTCGTTTTCCTACCTGACTACAACGTAAAACTCGCTGAGCAGATTTATCCCGCCTCAGACCTCTCCGAACAGGTCTCAACCGCAGGCAAGGAAGCTTCAGGCACCGGCAACATGAAGTTCGCGATGAACGGAGCTCTCACCATCGGCACCCTTGATGGTGCCAACGTTGAAATCCGTGAGCGAGTCGGCCCTGAGAACTTCTTCCTGTTTGGCAAAACCGAGACGGAAATCATGGAACTCCAAACCAAGGGCTATCGACCCAGGCAAATTGTTGAAACCTTGCCCGAGCTAGCGGAAGCCTTAAGGCTGATCGGCCTTGGCCATTTCAGCAACGGCGATGGAGAACTGTTCCGCCCCCTGCTCGACAACCTAACTGGCTTCGATCCATTCTTCGTATTAGCGGATTTCGCCGATTATCTGCGCGCCCAGGACGAGGTCAACCAAGCCTGGACCAACCGGAAACAATGGAACCGGATGTCACTGTTAAACACGGCAAGGACTGGCTTCTTCTCCTCAGACCGCTCAATCCAAGACTACTGTCAGACAATCTGGAAAGCTGAGCCCTTCCCTGTAGAAATTACCTGCGATGTGCCCTGAAGAATCAATAAACGATGGATTAGGAAAGCTAATTGCGATCAGGCAAATCAGGGGTCTGATGCAGAAGACGGTTGAGGCGAAGCCGATCTGCATTGAGAGGATCTGGAGCTAGTTCACCTGCAAGTTCTCGGAATTTCTGCTCAACAGCTTCTGGCACCTTCACATCAAAGATGCGTTCCATCAGGGCTTCGATGGAAAACAGGTGCGCATTGATGTTCTCCAAATCAGCGATCGATTGCTGGATTGCATCAGCTGGCTCTTCTCCCCCACTAACAGGAGTGGCGTGAGTATTAGCAGCCTCATTGGCTTGGGAGCCATATTGCTTCTGCAGATCTTCAAGAACACGACCAGAAAGTGTTCGAAAAGACTGCAAAGCAGCCCAATTGAGCTCCTGCTGATGACGCAAGGTAGGGCACTCACGAATCAGCCGATCATGCTCCCGGTAAAACCTTTGACAGTCCGGGCATTGACAGGGCTCTTCAGGCACCGCACTCCGTCTAGCTCAGATCCCATCATGCCATCTACTAAGCCGCAAGAGGAGGCTCGCTTGAAAAACTGCCCTGCCCCGAATCTGTATCGCCTGGAGCCGGCAAGGGAATCTCAATGGTGGACACCACCTGGATCACGTCGCGCAGTCGCATCGAATCAGCAAACCAACCCATCGCCTGCTCTGTATCACCTCGACGTTCAGCATCACTGGCCTGATCTTCATGAGCCTCAGCCAATAAAGCCAACCAACAGAGGCAGCGTGCCTGAACCACAGAGAGGTCCAGGTCCATGGGCTGTGAATTTGCAATGCTCTCGCTTTCCTGCTGCACAAGTAGCCGTAGCCGCAGATCGTGAAGCTGGGTCATGACGCCTGATCCACCGAATCAACACTAGCGAGAGCGTGGCATTTGCCTAGCCCACCAGATGTAGTACCGGCTACCGCGAACAGTTGGCAAAAAACGGGGCTGGCGGGACTCGAACCCACGACCTACGGTTTAGGAAACCGTCGCTCTATCCGGCTGAGCTACAGCCCCATCACAGGGAATTATGCCCTCAATGCATGATGGAAGCTGAAAGCAGGTGAGGTGTTCGCGATCAAGTTGTCATTGCCCTTGGCAAGACGAGCTTGGTTGAGGAAAGTCCGGGCTCCCCGATGGCCAGACTTGCTGGGTAATGCCCAGTGCGGGTGACCGTGAGGAGAGTGCCACAGAAAAACACCGCCGATGGCCTCATGGGGTTCTACTCCGGGCACAGGCAAGGGTGCAAAGGTGCGGTAAGAGCGCACCAGCAGCATCGAGAGGTGCTGGCTCGGTAAACCCCGGTTGGGAGCAAGGCCAAGGGGCGATGGCTGGCCATCTGCCACGTTCCACATAAATGCGCCGCTTGAGGCCGTCGGTAACGGCGGTCCTAGATAGATGAGCACCCACTGCTCTTGAGCAGTGAACAGAACCCGGCTTACGAACTGCTTTCACCCTCTTCCCTAACGCTGTTGATCAATCTGCAGAGAAGACCAGACAATCCATCCTTAGCGTGATGACTCATCGATCGAAGACGAAAACATCCCGAACAACCCCAAAAAACCTCTCTAACGAACGGGTCCAGCAACTACAAAACCTGCTGCAGAAACTCGCGCTGGTGGATCCTGCACGATCAAAAAGCTGCCCTGGAACTGAACCGAGAGGTCTAGCCGTTATCGATGAAGCACTGACGCACACCTCAGCTCAAGAAATCATCAACCACGAGCGCCTGGAATTCCTTGGCGACGCAGTTCTGCGGCTAGCCGCCTCGGAATATATCGATCGCCACTTCCCGCGCATGAATGTAGGCGAGCGCTCGGCATTAAGAGCTCACCTTGTGAGTGATCGCTGGCTAGCCGAAGTCGGTCAACGTATCGGCATCGAATCAGTACTCATCATCGGACCCATGGCTGCAGGGGATGCCTCTGCTAAACCCACCCTGCAGGCTGAAGCAACCGAAGCGTTGATTGGAGCGCTCTATGAGTGCTGGCAAAGCCTTGAGCCAATCCACCGCTGGCTCACACCTCACTGGCAAGAGGCAAGCAGTGCGGTGCTAACCGATCCTCATCGACTGAACAGCAAATCCGCGCTGCAGGAATGGAGCCAGGCAAGGGGGCTCGGGCTACCCCGCTACGAATGTGCAGAACGCAGCAAGCAACATGGAGATCCTCAACGTTATGTTTGCCAAGTTCATCTCGATGATCGGCCAATTGGAGAGGGTTGGGGAGGCTCCCGCCGCAATGCCGAGCAAGAGGCAGCTCGCCGCTCACTACAGGCACTCACCCAATCAGCCAACGACAACTCAAGCCGAACTGAACAGAAAGCCATGCTCCTGAAAGATGGAGATCAATCTCCTTGCTGACTAGAGAAAATCAGTGGCAGCAGTGAAGGGACTGCCAAAAACCTCAAGCCAGCAAAAGATGTTTCAGAGGGATCGTGACCAACTTGTCCCAGTTCCCCCCCTCAAACAAGACCGCAGCTCGATCTCCACTGATACGTTGCACACATCCGCTATAGCCGTTGTAGATCGAGCGAATCTCATTCACAACCACATTGGAACCAGGCAAGATCAGTGCTTCTACAGAGGCCATGAGATCAACTTTTGGCAGTCTTAGCGCCATTATCAGCAGACATGCTTTCTCCGCCCATGAACGGCGACGAAGACTGGCTCACCGTGGGAAAAGTGGTGGCCGCCCAAGGAATGCAAGGTGAACTACGCATCAACCCCAGCAGTGACTTCCCTGAACGCTTCACTCTTCCTGGTCAACGCTGGCTCAAAGAACGCAACGGTGAGCCACGACCTATTGAATTGCTGACTGGACGTCAACTACCTGGCAGGTCGCTCTATGTCGTGAAATTTGCTGGGGTGAACAATCGCAATGCGGCCGAAGCGCTTGTAGGCCAAAAACTACTGGTGCCTTCAAGTGATCGTCCTAGCCTGGCCGAAGGCGAGTTTCACCTGCTTGATTTAGTCGGCCTCGAAGCCCGTTTGCAAGCCGAAGGCCCTGCAATCGGTCATGTCATCGACCTCACCACCGCCGGGAACGACCTCCTCGAGATCGAATTACTGACAGGAAGGCGGGTTCTGGTTCCATTCGTAGAAGCCATCGTTCCAGAAGTGCAACTCAATCAAGGCTGGCTCCGACTCACCCCACCTCCTGGACTGCTAGAGCTCTAAGCAATCGACAGAAGCAAGATATCTAAGCGATTCTGGGAACACTGAAGTAGCAAACCGTGGCGACCCCCCCCCTGATTCCAGTAATCCTCTGTGGGGGAACAGGTACCCGCCTTTGGCCGCTGTCGCGCGCGAGCTACCCCAAGCAGTACTGGGCTCTAAGCGGCTCCAGTGAAGAAACGCTGCTTCAGCAAACACAACAAAGACTGAAAGGCATCGAGGGGCTTAGTGCGCCACTGCTGATCTGCAACGAAGAGCATCGCTTCATCGTGGCCGAGCAGATGCGCCAAATCGATGTGGAGCCCAATGCAATCCTGCTCGAGCCCATGGGTCGCAATACCGCTCCAGCAGTAACAGTGGCGGCACTGCAAGCCACAGAACGAGGCGAAGATCCGATCCTGCTAGTTCTGGCTGCAGACCATGTCATACGCAATGCAACCCAGTTCCGTCATATCATCGAAGCCGGGCGCATCCCCGCAGAAGCCGGGCGACTTGTGACCTTCGGCATCGTGCCCACCGCCCCTGAAACAGGTTACGGATATATCGAAGCAGCAGAATCATTCGGCAACGGTGAACCCAAAGCCGTACCCATTGCCAGGTTTGTGGAAAAACCTGATCGCATCGCCGCAGAGCAGTTCCTCGCAAATGGATGCTTCACCTGGAACAGTGGCATGTTTATGTTCAAAGCGAGCGCCATCCTGAGCGAGCTGGAGCGACTATCTCCCGAGGTGGTGAGCTGTTGCCGTGCTGCCCTGGAGCAGGAAGTGCCAGACCTCGACTTCTTGCGGCTGGAACGTGAAGCCTTCGCCAAATGTCCAAACGTTGCTATCGATGTCGCCGTCATGGAAAAAACTGAGCTGGGCACGGTGCTGCCTCTCGATGCTGGCTGGAGTGACGTGGGCAGCTGGAGTGCCCTATGGAACACCACTGATCGAGATCTGAACGGCAACGTTCTACGAGGTCATGTCATCGCTGAAAGCAGTCGAAATTGTTACCTACGTAGCGAACATCGCCTGGTGGTAGGCCTAGGAGTAGAAGACCTTGTTGTGGTTGAAACGGACGACGCAGTACTGATTGCCAACCGTAATCAAGCCCAGGACGTAAAAACGATTGTGAAGCAATTGGAGGCGGATGGAAGCCCGGAAGGCAAAGCTCACCGCAAGATCTATCGACCCTGGGGGCATTACACCTCTGTGGTGAAAGACAGTCGCTGGCAGGTCAAACATATCGAGTTAAAACCTGGTGCAAGCCTCTCACTACAAATGCACCATCACCGTGCTGAGCACTGGATCGTGGTCAAGGGAACCGCCTTAGTCGAAAAGGACGGAGACAAGCAATTGGTAGGAGAAAACCAGAGCACCTACATCCCTTTGGGCTGCAAACACAGACTCACCAATCCAGGACGAATGCCTATGGAATTGATTGAGGTACAAAGTGGCCCATACCTCTGTGAAGATGACATCGTGCGCTTTGAGGACCGCTACGGACGTAGTGAAAGCGTGATCGTCAATTGAGCTTGAGCTATTCCACCGTCACACTTTTGGCGAGATTGCGTGGCTGATCCACATCAAGACCCCTATGAGCTGCAATGTGATAGCTCAGTAGCTGTATCGGAACAAGCGTGAGCAAGGGGCTGATCCACTCGCTCACCTCAGGGACAGGAAGCAAAGCATCAAACAAGGCCGTATCCGGACACTCCGGCGCCACACCGATCAGCTTTGCATCACGCGCTTTCGCCTCCTGGGCATTGCTGAGCACCTTCTCAAAAACCACTCCAGGCATCGCAATCGAGACCACCGGCACACGCGCATCGAGCAAAGCAATCGGTCCATGCTTCATTTCCCCAGCTGGGTAGCCCTCTGCATGGATATAGCTGATCTCCTTAAGCTTGAGAGCTCCCTCAAGGGCAATGGGATAGTTGATGCCACGACCCAAAAAGATCACATCCTGAGTATCAGCGAAGCGGTTAGCTAAAACTTCGCAGCGTTGATCATGGAGCTCTACCAGCGAGCGCAGCTGATCCGGTAAAGCCCTTAGTTCGTCTTTGAGGCTGGCAATCTCACTCAATGAGCGCTGACGACGACGAGCAGCAAATGCCAGTGCAAGCCCATAGAAAGCCAACAACTGCCCCAAGAAGGTCTTTGTAGCTGCCACCCCCACTTCAATCCCTGCGCCGATGTCGAGAATGTATGGAACCTGACGAGTCAGGGAGCTTTCTGGCCGATTCGTGACCCCTAACTGGCGAGGGGCAAATGCAGGCTCCCCATGAGCCTGCCTACGTTGAGCATCCATCGTCAATGCCGCGAGAGTATCTGCGGTCTCCCCAGACTGAGTCACACCAATCGTGAGTGTGTGGGGTGCTAGTGGAGGCGGTGCATAGCGAAACTCACTTGCATAAAAGACAGAAGTGGGAATCCCCGCGAACTGCTCCAACAAATAGGCCCCTACAAGTGCCGCATGACGACTCGTGCCACAGGCCAAAATCTGAATTCGCTCTAGATCGGCATAAAAGGAATGATCCAAGGGCAAAGCCACAGGCTCATCAGACGAGAGATCTGGAGGCAAATGACGTGCTACCCACAGCTCCGCAGTCTCAGGCTGCTCGTGGATTTCCTTGAGCATGAAATGACGGAAGTGACGTTTATCGGCCACTTGATCACCGCCACTGAGCAGTGAAGGGCTTCGCTGCTGCCGTTCACCTTGTGCGTTGTAAAGCTCAATCCCCAAAGGCGTGAGCAAGGCCACCTCACCATCCTCCATAGGAAGAATCGTGCGCGTGAAGCCTGCCAAAGCTGGCGTATCACTTGCGCAGAGGAATTCACCTTCGCCAAGACCAATCAACAGCGGCGCCTGCTTGCGTGCAACGACAAGAGCACCTGGTACTTCCGCCCAAACCACTGCCAGGGCATAGGCACCCTTCAACTGGGGCAACACCCGTTGCACAGCTTCTAACAACATCCTTCCATTCACGACACGGTCCTGAACCTGCAGAGCACGAAGTTCAAGCGAGATGAGATGAGGAATGACTTCCGTATCTGTCTCTGAAACAAACCTCACCCCTTCAGCCTCAAGTGCCTCGCGGAGAGAACGGTGATTCTCGATAATGCCGTTCTGCACTACCGCCACAAGACCAGAGCCATCCCTATGGGGATGAGCATTGCGCTCTTCAGGTTTGCCATGGGTGGCCCAACGGGTGTGGCCGATACCGCAATGCCCTGGCGCACCCTTCTCTTCCACACATGCTGTGAGGTTTACCAGCTTTCCTTGAGCCCGCTGACAAGTGAGCCGACTGGAACCATCCTCAGCTAACAGTTCAACAGTGGCAAGACCAGCAGAGTCGTAACCGCGGTATTCGAGCTGCCTAAGCCCTTCTAACAGCAACGGGGCCGCCTCACGAGAGCCAATAACCGCAACGATTCCGCACATAAAAAAAGCCCGGCACCTGCCGGGCTGAGCTTATGGGGTAGATGCGCAAAACAGGGACAACTGAAACTGAGACGTTGAACTCAAATCAGTAAGCCAGGCCCATACTGCGCGTGGTCTCATCGCCTAAATAAACCCGAATGCTGAGGAAATGAGTGGGGCAAGCGGTTTCGCATCGCTTGCATCCCACACAATCTTCAGTGCGAGGAGATGCAGCTATCTGGCCGGATTTATGGCCATCCCAGGGAACCATCTCGAGAACATCGAGAGGGCATGCACGAACGCATTGAGTGCAACCAATGCATGTGTCGTAAATCTTGACAGCGTGAGACATGAGCCTGGTCCGGAACAAAAGGCTTGAAGTAACGGTAACTGGCAAGACTCCTAGTGAGACAAGTTCGACGTGTTGCCGTCACCGTTGTTAACCCCACTACCGCCAGCTCGTAGGATGCATCGTCCCGTCTTCACGGCTATGTCCCAGGAAGCGATCCTTGAGAAAGTCCGTTCAATCGTTACGGAGCAACTGAGTGTTGAGGCCGGCGAAGTGAAGCCAGAATCGAGTTTTCAGAACGACCTTGGTGCCGACTCCCTCGACACCGTGGAACTCGTGATGGCCCTCGAAGAGGCCTTTGATATCGAGATCCCAGACGAGGCGGCTGAGGGCATCACGACCGTCGGTGATGCCGTCAAGTACATCGAAGACAAGCAAGCCTGAGGATCGGCATGATGGAGGATCTCCATCGGGTTGTGATCACCGGTCTCGGAGCGGTCACACCGATTGGCAACACGGTCGCGGACTATTTAGAAGGGTTGAAGACAGCCAACAATGGCGTAGGCGCCATAAGCCTGTTTGACGCGTCAGCCCATGCATGTCGCTTTGCCGCAGAGGTCAAAGACTTTGACCCAACCGGTTTCCTCGAAGCGAAGGAATCAAAAAGATGGGATCGATTCAGCAAATTCGGTGTTGTAGCAGCCAAGCAGGCAGTTGCTGATGCCGGGCTAAGCATCGAAGAGGAAAATTCCTCCCGCATCGGGGTGATTATTGGTTCAGGTGTCGGTGGTCTGCTCACCATGGAGACCCAAGCCCACGTTTTGAATGAGAAAGGTCCCGGTCGGGTCAGCCCATTCACAGTGCCGATGATGATCCCCAACATGGCTACTGGGCTTGCCGCCATTGCGTTGGGGGCCAAAGGACCCAGCTCAGCAGTGGCCACAGCCTGTGCAGCTGGATCCAATGCCATCGGCGATGCCTTCCGGCTGCTGCAACTCGGCAAAGCGGATGTCATGGTGTGTGGTGGTGCAGAAGCAAGCATCACACCACTAGGTGTGGCTGGCTTCGCCAGTGCCAAGGCCCTCTCCTTCCGCAATGACGACCCCACCACGGCTAGCCGTCCGTTCGATGCAGAACGAGATGGATTCGTCATCGGTGAAGGCTCTGGCGTCCTGGTCCTTGAAACCCTTGAGCACGCCAAAAATCGCGATGCCACGATCCATGCTGAGATTGTGGGCTATGGCATGACCTGCGATGCCCACCACATCACTGCCCCAACCCCTGGCGGCGTTGGTGGTGCAGAAGCAATCCGCCTGGCCCTAAAAGACGGAAAGCTGGAGCCCACCAGCGTGGATTACATCAATGCCCATGGCACCAGTACTCCTGCCAATGACAGCAACGAAACAGCAGCCATCAAAAATGCTCTCGGCGAAAGGGCTTCTCAGATTCCTGTGAGCTCCACAAAATCCATGACGGGTCACCTTCTTGGTGGATCGGGCGGCATTGAAGCTGTGGCGTGCGTGCTTGCCCTTCAGCACGACATGGTGCCTCCCACAATTAATTACCTCAACCCAGATCCACAGTGTGATCTCGACTATGTCCCCAACATGGCCAGAGAACACAGATTAAGCGTGGTGCTCTCCAATTCCTTCGGCTTC
This sequence comes from Prochlorococcus marinus str. MIT 9313, assembly GCF_000011485.1. Lineage (NCBI taxonomy): Bacteria > Bacillati > Cyanobacteriota > Cyanophyceae > Synechococcales > Prochlorococcaceae > Prochlorococcus > Prochlorococcus marinus. Next base: position 2,066,907 of record NC_005071.1, read on the forward strand.
GGCGGCCACAACGTCTGCCTCGCCTTCCGCCAAATGCCCTAAGCGGCTCTACCGCCTCCATCCTTCAGACTCCCTGCTATCCCATCTCAACACCATGGTCGCTGCGACTGCTTCCCTAGACACGCTCTGCATCAACAGCATTCGCATGCTGGCCGTCGATGCGGTCAACAAGGCCAACAGCGGCCACCCTGGTCTTCCCATGGGCTGTGCCCCCATGGGCTACACCCTCTGGGACCAATTTCTGCATCACAACCCCAAGAATCCTCAGTGGTTCAACCGCGACCGCTTTGTCCTCTCAGCAGGTCACGGCTGCATGTTGGTTTACGCGCTGTTGCATCTCACCGGGTATGACTCGGTAAGCATCGAGGACATCAAGCAGTTCCGCCAATGGGGCTCCCGCACTCCTGGACATCCCGAAACATTTGAAACCCCTGGAGTCGAAGTCACCGCAGGCCCCCTTGGTGCTGGGATCTCTAATGCCGTTGGCCTTGCGATCGCTGAAGCTCACCTTGCGGCCAAATTCAATAAACCCGAAGCAAAGATCGTTGATCACTACACCTACGTGGTGATGGGCGATGGCTGCAACCAAGAAGGTATTGCCTCGGAGGCCTGCTCCCTTGCCGGCCACCTCAAGCTAGGAAAACTGATCGCCCTCTACGACGACAACCACATCACGATCGACGGCCGCACAGACGTTTCCTTCACCGAAGACGTGCTCAAGCGCTACGAGGCCTATGGCTGGCATGTACAACATGTCGCCAATGGCGACACCGACGTGAATGCCATCGCCAAGGCGATCGCTGCCGCCAAGGCCGTGACCGATAAGCCTTCGATTATCAAGGTGACCACCACCATTGGTTACGGCTCCCCTAACAAAAGCGATACTGCCGGCGTGCACGGGGCCCCCCTTGGCGAAGAAGAAGCCACTCTCACTCGCCAACAACTGGGATGGAACTATGGCCCTTTTGAAATTCCCCAAGAGGCCTACGACCAATACCGCAAGGCCATCGATCAAGGCGCTCGCCTTGAATCTGAGTGGAATCAAGCACTCGCCAACTACAGAAGTCAATACCCAAATGAAGCAGCTGAATTCGAGCGGATGTTGCGCGGTGAGCTTCCCAAGGGGTGGGAAAAAGATCTACCGACCTATACCCCTGCAGACAGCGGCCTCGCAACGCGTAAGCACTCCCAGATCTGCCTGGGCGCTCTCGGCCCAAACCTACCGGAACTCATCGGCGGCTCTGCCGACCTCACTCACTCCAATTACACCGATATCAAAGGTGAAACCGGCTCCTTCCAACCGGAAACACCCGAAAAGCGTTATCTACATTTCGGTGTGCGCGAGCACGCCATGGCCGCCATCCTCAATGGCATCGCTTACCACAACAGTGGCCTAATCCCCTACGGCGGAACCTTCCTGGTTTTTGCTGACTACATGCGCGGATCAATGCGCCTTTCAGCCTTAAGTGAGCTTGGCGTGATCTACGTACTCACCCATGACTCAATCGGCGTCGGTGAAGATGGGCCTACCCACCAACCGGTCGAAACCATTCCCTCCCTGCGCGCCATGCCAAACATGCTGGTGTTCCGTCCCGGAGATGGTAATGAGACCAGCGGAGCGTACAAAGTAGCCATCCAGAATCGCAAACGCCCCAGCTCTCTTTGCCTGAGCCGTCAGGGCATGGCCAACCAAGCCAATTCATCCATCGAAAATGTCGCTCTCGGCGGCTACGTGCTGGAAGATTGCGAAGGCACAGCTGATCTGATCCTGATCGGTACAGGCACAGAGCTTGACCTTTGCGTGCAAGCCGCCAAGCAACTCAGTGCTGAAGGCCACAAGATTCGCGTGGTCTCGATGCCTTGCGTAGAACTTTTCGAAGAGCAGAGCAGCGCATACAAACAAGAGGTGCTGCCAAACGCTGTACGCAAGCGCATCGTGGTGGAAGCCGCCGAATCATTTGGCTGGTACAAGTACATCGGCCTTGATGGCGACAGTGTGACCATGAACAGCTTTGGCGCTTCTGCACCAGGTGGCACATGCATGGAGAAATTTGGCTTCACCGTAGAGAATGTGGTAGCGAAGTCAAAAGCGTTGCTGAATTGATCTGCAAGTGAATCAATAGCTCTAGCAAGCCCCGTTTCTGCTCCGCATCTCTACAGGTGCGGAGCTTTGTTATTGATATCAAGTGAGCAGACATCTCCGCCTAGACTCAGATCTAAATATCTAACACTGACGCCTTGCAACCGACTCGCAATCTTGTTACCGGAGGCGCTGGTTTTCTTGGTTCGCATTTAGTCGACAGGCTCATGCAGGCGGATGAGGAAGTGATTTGCCTCGACAACTATTTCACTGGGCGCAAAGTCAATCTTGCGCAATGGATCGAGCATCCACGCTTCGAATTAATCAGACATGATGTCACCGAACCAATCAAGCTCGAAGTTGATCGGATCTGGCATCTGGCATGCCCTGCATCACCGGTTCACTATCAGTTTAATCCGATTAAAACAGCCAAAACCAGTTTTCTTGGTACCTACAACATGCTTGGCCTCGCACGCAGAGTAGGCGCACGCCTACTACTCGCCAGCACCAGCGAAGTTTACGGCGATCCAGAAATTAATCCCCAGCCAGAAAGTTATCGCGGCTGCGTTAACACAATCGGGATTCGCAGCTGTTACGACGAGGGAAAGCGAATCGCAGAAACACTCTGCTTCGACTACCAGCGCATCCATGCCACGGAGATCAGAGTGATGCGCATCTTCAATACTTATGGCCCCCGAATGTTGCCCGATGACGGCAGGGTGGTGAGCAACTTCATCATGCAGGCACTACGTGGTGAACCACTAACCCTGTACGGAGATGGCCTACAAACACGTTCATTCTGTTATGTGGATGATCTCATTGAAGGCATGTTGCGCCTCATGAACAGTGATACAACTGGACCCATTAACATCGGCAACCCCAGTGAATTCACGATTCGCCAACTAGCAGAGTTAGTTCGCAATAGCATCCAACCCAATCTGCCTTTAATCTCAAAGCCCTTGCCTCAAGACGATCCAATGCAACGCCAGCCAATAATCGACTTAGCAAAAAAAGAACTGGACTGGGAACCATTGATTCAACTTGAAGATGGACTAACAAGAACGATCGACTGGTTTCGCAAGCAACTATAAAATAATTAAGCAATAGAATTTATCCTGGCCGAGGCAAATTCAAACATTATCCATCAACCAGACAATCCCATTTGCCAAAATAAACTATCAAGGATAACACGGGTCCAACAACAGACAAGCACTAAAGAAAATATTGATCTATGCTCTACAGGGGCTTGCCTTGCAGAGCATCTAAGGATGTTAAAATAGAAAGTGATGAACCAATGCTTTGAGATGGCAGAGACTGCCAGCCTATCAATAATACTACCTGCTTTCAATGAAAGGGATAATATTTGCACCATCATCGAATCAATCATTAATCTATCCTTGCAATGCAAGTTAGAGATTATCGTTGTAGACGATGATTCGCCAGATGGAACCTCTGAGGTGGTATTGGCATTGGCTCGTCAATATTCATTTATCCGATTAGTTAGGCGAGTAGGCAGAAGTGGCCTTTCCAGCGCTATCAAAGAAGGGCTCTTAAATGCTTGCCATGAATATGCTCTTGTCATGGATTGCGATGGTCAACATCCTACGTCAGTCATCAAACAAGCAATAAGTCATCTAAGAGATAAAGACTTAGACCTTGTTGTTGGCAGCAGATTTCTTCAAGGATCTGTAATCAATGGTCTCACCAATGATCGCGAAAGCGCTTCTACTTTTGCAAACTTTCTTGCCAAAAAAAGTCTCTCAAAAAGATATCGCTATCTAACTGATTACATGAGTGGATTTTTTGCAGTCGACTTGAAGCAGGCCATGCCAATCATTCGCTCTGTTGATGTCAATGGCTTTAAGTTCTTATATGAATTACTAGCCAAAAGCAATGGAGCCTTATTAGTTGGCGAGGTACCCCTGATCTTCGAGAAAAGGCTTCATGGTAGCTCTAAACTGGATATCGCAGTCGCATGGGATTTCTTATTATCATTTCTACATTCAATCAGCTTAAAGCTTATTCCTCGTCGAGCAATAAGCTTTGCACTCGTTGGCCTAAGTGGTGTTTTTGTACAGCTATTTAGTGTTTTCATTCTTACCAATACACTTAGCTATTCCTTTCAGTCCTCTCTGCCTATTGCTGTCATATTAGCAGCAACATCCAACTACTTAATCAACAATATTTTGACTTTTAGGTTTGCACGTCTTAATGGTTTAAAATTAATAAAGGGCCTTACAAAGTTTTTACTTGTTTCCTCTTTACCATTCTTGGCCAATATTGGATTGGCATCTGCTTATTACGAGCACATCTCTTCCAACGAGCTGATCGCACAACTGCTTGGCATCATCTTTGCATTTACTTGGAACTATGTGGCAAGCAGCAAATTTGTTTGGAATACTCCATAGCCATATAACTTCTGCTCTTCATTAGTGACACAAAAATATTTTAGGACAATGCCATTGCAGACTTGCAATTGATGTGATGGATCTATCTCGCATGACTCAACATAGTCTCCAGCCATTCTATATCCTCTCGAGACAGATTTTCATTTACAGAATACTTCCTTCAGTCAGCAGATCGAGAAATGATCAATTGGCTAATATGCATTCAACTCTAGATTAACATCGTAGTGCTCCTTAAAAAAATCGCGAAATAGAACAATTATAAGTGATGCTTTCAAGGCTAATGATGTTAAAGAGAGCTTGGCTTGAGTTTGTCTTCTCGATACGTAATGCCTGCACGATTGCATCGGAGTTCAGCAACATCTTGTCAAAGCACACTAAACCTATCCAAATGAACTCAACCTTGAACAGATCCAGGAGGTTCCAGGCGTACCGCAAACCACTGCAGGCAGAGACCTTGACCCACCTCCAGCTCACAAGCAGTATCAAGCAACCGCTGGGCCGCTGCAACGAGTGAGTTCTGACTCTGCAAATCCTCTGGCAAGACATCCAAACTCTGGAGCCAAGTCTGCAACCAAACAAGTGTGTCAGCAGCGCTCAGAAGCCGCTCAGACTGGCCAGGCTCCAAAACGACGTAGTGATCAGAATCACGAATCAAGGGATCAGACATTAGACAGCCATTTCTGGATCGATGTTCAAGCAAGGCTCATCGGGCTGAGTCATCCTTCTCAAGCAATGACAACTCAAGCTGATCCCTCCAGTGGAATAAGGGCTGCAGCCGCGGGTGATCACTCAGGCCGAACACACCTTTACCGGCAAGTGCTGCCCCAGCCGAGGCTGGGAAACGCATTAAAGAAATCTGAGCGGCTACAGCTAAATCAGCCAAGCTCATCGCATCTCCTACTAGCCAGGACCTTTTCTGCATCAAATCAGCCAATTGTTCGAGGCTCGTTAATAACTCAACCCTCTCTGCCTTGCCAATGATCTCAGAGGCACCGTTCAACAACCCCCCAGGGAGATCTCCCATGACCTGACGCAAGGGAGTTGGCAAATCTTCTGGAAGAAGAGCTAAACGCAACTCAGAATCCAAGGCAGCAGCCTGCAACAAAGCTGACCGGCCTGCCCGCGCCAATGTCGTATCAGCCCAATCTTCAATCAAGTACACCTGCGCGGCCTGCTGTGGATCAACCGGAATGAGGGGTGGTTCCGGCTGCTTAGCCTCTAGATGTCGAGCAATAGTGCTGGAATCTGCCAAAACAACATCGCCATCGACAAGTACCGGGACCTGACGCTGACCTGACAAGCGAAACACGTTGAGCTGTCCTAACCCGGGGGTAACTTCCACCACCTGGTAAGTCAAACCCTTGGCCTGCAAGACCATCCGCACCTTGAGACAGAAGGCGGAATGGCGGAATTGATGCAGTTCCATCATCGTTTGCTCTGCCAAAAGAACGGCAGAGTAGCTAACAGCGTCAAAAGCCCGCTAAGGCAAAGAGGGCAATAATCGCATTTCACTTTCGGCTGAGAGTAAAAAATGAAAAGAGGTGTTGTATACAGATTCAATCAAGCCAAGTCAATACAATTGACTTTAAAAGATAGCAAAATGGCTGTATTTTAAGACACCAATCATACAGTTTCTTCTAGGCAAATAATTCAATTTAGCAACCGCAAATGGTGGATGCTGAGCAATAAATCAACAGAAGTTTACTGCGCGCCGAAGAGAAGTGTTCCAGATTTCTTCCGCTTTAAAGGCTTCACCAATTGCCTTTTCTGGAGCAACACTGGCTACGACTATCACCAGAATGGCCGCACGAACTGGGCTGAGATCTGAGCCCCCCGCTCACCGCTCTAAGCAATAGAGGCAACAGCAAGCCCTAAGGCGCTGCTCTGCGGTCTCTCAAAGGAACTGCCGCAGTGACTTCTGCCTCACTAAACTAACGTCGTATAACTGGTCACACTGAGGATGCACGATACAGGCAAGCTTCGCTCTCAGCTGATCTGTGACTTCAGAAGTAGCTTCATCCTCACTTTGGGCTAACCCCTTTCCCAAAAACCCTCTGCAATAACTGAAGATGAGAGAGTTATTTCTCAACTTGTCACGCTATCCGCGATACCTCATCGCCTTCTGTCTTGGTTTGCTCAACAACTACATCGAGCCACTCGCCAAGCGACGCAGTAATCCCGTGACAGCAATAGCCATCATTGGAGCCCTAATAAGTGGATTGATCAGCATTGTCTTAATCATGCATGCCATGGTGTATCCAACATCACTGACATAGATATGGCACCTGGGCGACGAGTGGAGCGGGTCGCTGCCCTAATCCGCCGAGAAACAAGCGAATTACTCATCCATGGCATCCGCGACGAACGGGTGCATCAGGGCATGGTGAGTATTACGAATGTGGAAGTCTCCGGCGATCTACAGCACTGCAAGATTTTTGTGAGCATTTACGGCGAAGAGATCCAACGCTCTGAAGTGCTAGAGGGTCTAGAAGCCGCCAGTGGTTTCCTCAGAGGCGAGCTTGGCCGCAGATTGCAGATGCGACGTGCACCTGAAGTGCACTTTCATTTGGATCGCGGAATCGAGAAGGGAACTTCGGTATTGAACCTTCTTGAGCAATTGGAACAACAGCGAGAAACCCTTGGAGAAGTGCAATCAGAGAGTGATCAACCAACGACTTACGAGACAACAACTGTCAACAAAACGTGAGCCCGCCGATCCAGAGCCCCCTTCGACGTCAAGTCGCTGAGTTGCTGGTGGTGCGAGCAAGTGGTCATGCCAGCGATGATCAACGCCGTTATCCAAAATGGGAACTAAGCAACGCTGAGCTCAAACGTCTGCTCGCTGAAGGTGTGGGCGGTGTGATTTTGCTGGGCGGCACAAGCAACGAAATAAGGCATCGCTGCAAGAAACTTAGACAATGGGCGAAAGCACCCCTCCTGTTATGTGCCGATGTGGAAGAGGGTGTCGGTCAACGCTTTGAAGGCGGTACTTGGCTCGTACCGCCCATGGCCCTTGGACGGCTCTATCAAGAAGACCAACGTCGTGCTGCCAATCTGGCCGAGCGCTACGGCCGCTGCACAGGACACCAAGCTCGACGCTGCGGACTCAACTGGGTGTTAGCACCCGTCTGCGATGTCAACAACAACCCAGCCAACCCTGTCATCAATGTGCGGGCATGGGGAGAAGACACTGCCACCGTCTCTTCTTTGGCCTGTGCTTTCCAACAAGGCCTTGCAGCAGAAGGTGTGCTGGGATGCGCCAAACACTTCCCAGGTCATGGCAATACGGGAATGGATTCCCATCTGCAGTTGCCTGTACTGGATGACAACCTCCGCCAGCTTATGGAGCTTGAACTCGTGCCTTTCCAGGCCGTCATGAAAGCCGGCATCGACAGCATCATGACGGCCCATCTATTGATGCGAAACCTCGACGCCTCCTCTCCGGCGACCCTGTCCCCAGCTGTTCTCCAAGACATTTTACGCCGCCAACTCAAGTTCGAGGGCTTGGTCGTGACCGATGCCCTGGTCATGCGAGCAATCACTCAGTCCTATAACGCTGGCGAAGCCGCCGTGATGGCCTTTGCCGCCGGAGCTGATCTGATTTTAATGCCCGAGAACGCAGATGACGCTATCGAGGCCCTATGCGAGGCCCTCCAGTCGGGCCAAATTCCAATGCAACGTTTGCACGCCTCCCAAGAGCGCCGGAGAGAAGCCTTACAAAAAGTTGGTACCTCCACTGCAAAGCTGGCCCTCAAAGACAGCACAAGCATTGACAAACCCCTGGAACGAGATGAAGACCGTGCTCTCGCCAGAGAACTGGTGACTGCATCGCTAAAAATCCACCATCCAGGACCGGTCACCCCAACTGAGTCAGGCATCAATCTCCTGCGGGTGGATGGAGTCTTGCCCTGCTCGGTACTCACAGCCACGGCCCCAGCACTCGTACTGCCCTCTGAAGCTGGGTTTCAAAGTTTGCTCTATCACCCCCTAGGGATCTCTCCCTGGCAAGACGACCGAGATCAGCCTTTAGCTCTAGAACGATTGGGCATCGGCCCAGTAATGCTGCAACTTTTCTTACGCGGGAACCCCTTCCGTGGCGACCAGGATCGCCACGAGCCATGGGTGGCAACCGTCAAGCAACTCCAACAGCAAAAACGCCTCGCAGGCCTAGTTGTCTACGGCAGTCCTTACATCTGGGATGAGCTGATTGAAGTGTTAAATATCGGCATCCCCGCGGCTTACAGCCCTGGTCAGATGCCTGAAGCGCAGCGCCAGGTTCTTACCTGCCTGCTACAACCAGCGCAGGTGCAATCAAGTGCCCAAACGCCGCTGTTCCAAGACTTCACTGACTGACGTCTATATCCTCGAGCCAACCTACGAACCAGCTCCAATGCTCAGCCTCTCGATGGTCGTACGCAACGAAGAGAGTCGCCTGGGAGCCTGCCTGGCGTCCGTGAAAGGGTTCGTAGACGAAATCGTGCTAGTCGACACGGGGTCCACGGATGCAACAGTGGCCATAGCTGAAGCCGCCGGTGCACGAATAGAGCACCTGCCGTGGCCAGGGGACTTTGCCCCAGCCCGTAATGCCGCCCTGAACCTGATCACGGGGGATTGGGTCCTTGTTCTTGATGCCGATGAACAACTACGCGCTGAGGCCATCTCAGGCCTACAAAACTTGATGGCTCAGCCAGATGTTCTGGTTATAAACCTGCTGCGCTTTGAGCAGGGAGCAACGATGTCCCCTTATTCCAACGTCAGCCGTCTGTTCCGCCGACACCCGCGAATCCACTGGAGCCGCCCATACCACTCCATGATTGACGACAGCGTGAGGGATCTGCTCAGCGAAGAACCCCATTGGCGCATCGTCGATTACCTTGAGCCGACTTTGTTCCACGAAGGCTACCGGCCAGATCTACTCCAAAGCAGCAACAAATCCCAACGGTTGAGGACAGCAATGGAGGCCTGGCTGGCTGAGCATCCAGGCGATCCATATACCTGTGCAAAGCTCGGCGCTCTCGAGGTGGACGAAGGGCAAAAAGAGCGCGGCATCCAACTCTTGCGGCAAGGCCTAAAGCAGAACGAAAACACGAATGCCAATCCGATCGAACGCTACGAACTTCTTCTGCACCTAGGCATTGCCCTTGCCCAAGACGATCCCCAAGGAGCCGTCACCGCCTACCGCGAAGCCGTGGCTCTACCCATGGACATCAGAGTGAGCCTGGGAGCTCGCCTCAACCTGGCAGCCCTGCTCATGCAACAAGAGCAACTGGATGAAGCCATCGCACTCACCACCACCGCTACCCAACAAGCCCCGGAAGTCGCTCTGGCGTGGTACAACCTCGGATTAATGCAGCGTCGCCAAGGCAATCTTGTAGAAGCCTTATACGCCTACGAACAAGCGAAGCAACTTAATCCTGAACATGCTGAGACCCACCAAAATCATGCGGTCGCGATGCTCGTCGCTGGGGACATCAATGGTGCCCGCAACAGCTTTAACAAGGCGATTACGCTGCTGCACCGTCAAGGACGAAGCAAGGAAAGCGAAGGGCTGCGCCATCAGGTAGCAGGCATTGTGAAACTGAATGAGGAAGAGAAATGAGCAGCAAACCCATAGCTCCCCTTCATGGCCGCACAATCATCATGACCCGTGCCCAGGAGCAACAGAGTGAGGCTCGGAGTCAGCTTCATGCCCTTGGATCAAACGTTCTGGATCTGCCCGCTCTTGTAATTGGCCCACCCGACGATTGGCAACCCCTCGATGATGCCTTAGCCGACATCAAGACATTCCACTGGTTGGTGTTCTCCAGTGCCAATGGAGTACGGGCCGTTGAAGAACGGCTGCAGCGGATCGGCCAATCTCTTGCCAATCGTCCCAAGGGACTAAAACTTGCAGCAGTAGGCCGCAAAACAGCCCAATATCTTGAACACCTAGGAGCTGCTGTTGATTTTGTTCCACCCAACTTTGTGGCTGACAGCCTGATCAATCATTTCCCAGTGTCAGGCTTTGGACTGAAAATGCTGCTGCCAAGAGTGCAGAGCGGTGGCCGCACCATTCTGGGAGAAGCCTTCCGGGAAAGCGGAGCACACGTGATTGAAGTGGCAGCTTATGAATCCCGTTGCCCAGAAGCAATCCCGGATGACACGGCCACAGCCCTCGCAAACAGCAATGTGGATGCAATTGCTTTCAGCAGCGGCAAGACCGCTGCACACACAGCAAGTTTGCTCAGCCATCGTTTTGGCAGCGACTGGCTACAGCAACTTGAAACAGTCAAAGTCATCTCCATCGGCCCCCAGACAAGCCTCAGCTGTGAGCAGCATTTTGGAAGGGTCGATCAAGAAGCCGATCCCCACAACCTTGAGGGGCTTATCAGTGCTTGTGTTAAAGCATGCAGGTCGGAGGCTGAGACTTGCCCCCCTGGCTCAAGGTGATGCACCCGCGCTGAACGTCGATCGATAGCAGCGACCAGCTTGGCGGTAACAGCTGGTCCGCCTCAACCTGACCGGGGCAACGACCTCCAGGCCCCACGCACAATGCTCCTGATCCATCTGATGTTTGAACCAATGCCCGCTGCTGCCCGCCAACAACCAGGACACCTTTCAGGATGAAGCCATTTGAAGTCGTTGAGCCAACAAGCGGTTGAAAAGGATCCCTTCGACCTGCAACCACTCGATCCTGAACCTCTATGGCCGAAGGCAGTGGCGTGAGCCGATCAGAAAGATCAATCGGCATCAAAAGCTGCTCAGAACTATCCGTAGCCGATCGCGGTGTTGTAGCCAACTTCTCGGTAGTGGAGCGATCGGTACTGCATCCCGTTAGCGCAACCGTGAGCAGGATCAATCCACTCATCAGCCGCCAGGCGGCTGTCCTCGAGCACTCAGGAAGAAACGCAGTAACCGCTTTCCACAAGATCCCTAAATCTGTCAAGATTGGCCTGGAGCTCACGAGTAACAATCCCTCCCAGGATGCTCGGTTCCATCAAGGGTGCCAAGGGCCTCGGTAACTCGTAAGTAACGCTCAATTTCACAGCTGTACGGTTCTCGCTCTCCGGATAGAAACGCACAGCACCTTTCGTAGGTAGCCCTCCTATGGATTCCCATTGCAACTGCTGGCCTTCAACCTGCTTGCTGATCCTTGCCTGCCAATGGAAACGAAAGCCCTGAGCAGCCAAGGTCCAATCAGTGAGACTCGGATCATCAAGAGTCTTGACAGATTCAATCCAGTTCATCCAGCGAGGCATGGCCTCGAGATCCATCCATACAGCCCATACCTGCTCAACGGGAGCATTGATATCGCTAGAAACTGTATGTTCAAGCCAGCGTCCCATCGTTAAGCCACCGCCTCATTGGTGGCCAACATCGCTGGTTGATGAAGGATCGCCGCCGCAGCCAAATGGCCACTCATCGTGGCACCCTCCATTGAGTCGATGTAATCCTGGCGGGTATAACTCCCCGCCAAAAAGAAATTACTGACAGGCGTGCACTGATCTGGTCTATAAGGCTCCATCCCTGGGGCTTCTCGATAAAGAGACTGAGCAAGTTTGACGACGTTGCTCCACACCAGCTTGAGAGAAAGAGACGAAGGGAACAATTCACGCACTTGAGCATCGGTGTGCGAAACGATCGTCTCTACGGATTTAGAAATCCAGGGGTCACCAGGAGTGAGTACACATTGGAGTAAAGAGCCCAGACCCTCCCGGCGATAGTCCTCAGGACTCGCCAAAGCCAGATCCGCAAAGCAGCTGAAATCTGCATCAGCTGTATACAAAAGATTATCCAAGCCAACAGGACTCCGAAGATCCCTGCGTGCAGCCTCGTGTATGGGGTCATTACCCAACTCAGTCACCCAGCCGTCGTAACGCAGCTGCACGGTGGCGACTGGCACGGCTTGGAGCTTGTAGATGTCATCAAATTGGGGGAACTTACGCCATGCTTCAGGAAGCAAGCGCTGAATGCCTGGCACATCGCAAGCGGCCAAATAGCAATCAGCTTCAACCATGACATCCCCTTCTGGTGTGCCAAGGCTGAGCCCGGTAACCACGGGAACGTCGTCATCGCGAAAGTGCACCTCACGAACACGATGGCGGAGATGAAGACGACCACCCCTTGCCTGGATGTAATCAAGAATCGGCGCGGTAAGCCAACGATGAGGGGAGCCTTTAAGCAAATTCAGCTTGGATGCTTCCGTACGAGCTGCAAACATCATGAAAATGGTGAGCATGCAACGGGCAGAGATCGCCTCACAGTCAATAAAGCCAAGGGCATAGGCAACCGGGTTCCACATGCGCTGAATGCTCTGCAGGCTGCCGCCATGACTGAGAAACCACTGTTGAAAACTCACTGCATCGAGAGCACGGATTGTGCTCATGGCCCCCTCGTAATCCACCAGGCCCCTAACAATGGGACTCGTTCCCAGAGCAAGGGCATTGCGCAATTTATCGATCCAGTTCAGCTGAGGAGTGGTAAAAAATGCCTTGAGACCGTTAAAAGGAGCCCCTAGCGCAAAACGAAAATCAAGAGATCGAAGATCACCACCACGATTGACGAACAAATGGGTGTGGTCCTTTGGCAGCAGATTGTCAATGGCACCCACCTTGCGCATCAGCGCAAAAAGATTGGCGTAATTGAAAAAGAAAACATGCAACCCCATTTCGACATGGTTGCCATCTGGATCTTCCCAACTACCAACCTTGCCACCAATGAACGGCCGAGCTTCGTAGAGATCCACGGTATGACCGGCATCAACGAGATCAACCGCTGCAGCCAATCCGGCAAGCCCAGCGCCCACAATGGCGACCCGCACGCGCTTCCTACAAAAATCCTTCCGACTCTATAAATATGGCGGATAGGTTGACTGCATTGGATAGTGCAACGAGAGACATCCCTCCATAAAATGAATTGAGGTCTGTGCCAGCACTGAATGACCAGCACCACTCATCCTGCAACCCACCACACAGCGACTGACGGCAAAGGCATCCAAATCACCAACACAGCTATGCAGCAGTTGGCCAGGCTCTGCCTTGAGAAGGGGAATGATCAGGTACTGCGAGTAGGCGTGCGCTCGGGCGGCTGCAGCGGCATGAGCTACACCATGGATTTTGTCCCCTCAGCCGATATCCAAGAGGGTGATGAGGTCTATGAGTACACCGCAACCGATGGCGCAAGTTTCCGTGTGATCTGTGATCCCAAGAGCCTGCTGTACATCTATGGGATGCAATTGGATTTCAGCACTGAAATGATTGGCGGCGGCTTCAATTTCACCAATCCCAACGCCAGCCAAACCTGCGGTTGCGGCAGCTCATTCGCTGTCTGAAGTCAATGGCCACCGCTCCGTGGGAATCTGAAGAGACCTAAGCAGTTCTGCTGCATCAGATGGCGTCCACCAACGAGAACCTCTTCGAAACAGCCATGGCCCGGTATCAGTCCGGAGCTGAAGCCAGTGAGCTGATCGAAGACTTCAAAACCATCACAGCAACGACGCCCAATCAAGCGGCTGGCTGGACATGCCTAGCCTGGCTACAGCTTCTAAATGCTCAACCCGATGAGGCCCTGCGCAGCGCGCGCACTGCGGTAAAGCTCAACGCCCAGGATCCCCAAGCTCGTATCAACCTCAGCCTGGCCCTGCTGGAAACCAACTCCAAGGGTGTAAGAGATCAAATCGACATGGTGCAAAAAATTCTTGCTGTTGCACCGGAGTTTGCAAAAGACCTCAAGGACTCAATCGCCGATGGGTTACTTCGCAGACCAAATTGGCATGCTTTGAAGAAAGTAAAGGCTTGGCTGGAGCTCTGATTTGGCGAAGCTGCTGCTGTTGAGTAATGGACACGGGGAAGACCTTTCCGGTGCCCTACTAGGCAAAACCCTGCTCAACCTCGGCCATCAACTAGAGGCCCTGCCTTTGGTCGGTCATGGTCATGCCTATACCGAGGCAGGAATCAAAATCCTTGGACAGGCCAAAGCATTCAGCACAGGCGGGCTTGGATACACCAGTCTTCGAGGCAGGCTGACTGAACTGCTACAAGGCCAAGTGTTCTATCTCCTAAGGCGCCTGGGACGTTTGTTGCAGGTGGCAGACCACTACGACCTGCTGGTGGTGATTGGCGATGTGATCCCTGTGATGGCAGCTTGGCTTAGCTGCCGTCCCGTCGCGATCTACCTAGTGGCTTATTCCAGTCACTATGAAGGTCGGCTGCGATTGCCTTGGCCTTGTGGCAGCTGTCTGAAAAGTAAGCGGTTTTTGGGTGTTTACAGCCGCGACGAGCTCACCGCAACAGACCTCACGGCTCAACTTCAACGCCCAGTGAGCTTTCTGGGCAATCCCTTTATGGATCCAGTCCTCACACCTCAAGCACCCTTACCAAGCTGCCGTTATCGCCTAGGACTTCTGCCTGGCAGCCGCCTCCCAGAACTAGAACACAACCTGCTGTTGCTGTTGGCGATGGTGGAAAATCTTCCAGAACAACTACTAGCCTGCGATGAAATAAGCCTAGATCTTGCACTGGTCCCAGCTCTAGACGACAGCAGCCTGGCTCAATTAGTCGCTCAAAAAGGCTGGCAAATGCAACCTGGTATTGGCAACGCAACACGCACCAAGCTTGTGCTCGGTCAACGACACATCACCTTGCAACGCAACTGTTTCATTGCGGTCCTTCAGAGCAGCGACCTCCTGATCAGCATGGCGGGCACGGCGACTGAACAAGCGGTAGGACTCGCTAAGCCAGTGCTACAACTTCCAGGGATGGGGCCCCAATTCACCGCCGCATTCGCAGAAGCTCAGCGCCGACTACTCGGGCCCACTGTGTTTTGTGCTGGTGGGAAGCCTGGCGAAGCGCTCAACCTGCAGAACACTGCCAAACTGACTCTGGAGCTATTGAAACGCAGCCAAGCGGACCCTGACCTGCAACAACAATGCCAGAAGCAGGCCTTGCAAAGACTCGGGGTGGCAGGTGGCGGGCAACGATTAGCCCAAGCCATTACAAACATGCTCACTGAAAGACATCAATGACAACTCCTTCTGCCGATCCCCAATGGAAACAGTGGTTGGACCGACTGCTGATCATCGATGTGTTCCTAGTGATTGCCGGAGCACTCTGGTTTGTCACAGCGATCCTGGCCGCAAGCCAGGGAGTGGAGAAACCAATAGGACTGTTTCAGCAACTCTGGATGCCCCTATTTTTGCCCGCCATCAGCCTGTTAATGACCGCTGCCCTCATCAATGGGGTGTGGGCATGGTGGCTGCGGATAAGGCCTGGCATAGATCGGGATACTTAAACCTGAAACCCAACCCTGCAAGTCGTTCTGAGACCACCTGTTGACCCTCAAGGACGACACGAGCGCCATCCCCAAGCAAGATTTTGAGGAGCGGACCTGGAACCGGCAAGAGGCTTGGACGACCAAGAGTCTTGCCGAGAACCTCCGCGAACGAAGCCATAGGGACAGGCTCAGGAGCAACCCCATTCACCACACCGGACCAAGCCCGTTCCTTAAGAGCCTTTTCAATCAACTGACACAGATCAGTGCGATGAATCCAACTCATCCACTGAAGGCCACTGCCCACCGGACCACCAATACCAAGCCTGAACACTGGCAGCATCTTGCCTAGAGCCCCTCCGTCGGGCCCTAGAACGATGCCAATACGCACTACTACCAATCTGGTAGCAGACGGTTTAGCAGCAGCTGCAGCCTCCCAGCGCTCACAAAGGTGAGCGAGGAAATCTTGTCCACAAGGACTCTTTTCCGTGAAGTAGCCATCTGGACTGGTGCCGTAATAGCCCACTGCAGAGGCATTCAAGAGCACTCTTGGTGGTGTCTTGAGTTGACTCATGGCTTTCACCAATGCCCTGGTTGTGTCCAAACGACTCGACTCCAGCTTCTGACAATGAGCAGCTGTCCAGCGCTGCTCAGCGATAGGTTCTCCGGCCAGGTTCACCACTCCTTCTACTTGGGCCAAGGCAGTCAGTAGTGGGCCATCAAGCCAACTGTTTGGATCCGCCGGATTGATCTGCAGCCACTCCAACTGCCCTGCCTGGCGCTCTTGATCGAACCCAGAGGCAGCCTTGCGACTGACCAAGATCAACTGATGCTTGGCTGCCAACAACTGGGGGACCAGCTCACGGCCGACAAAACCTGTGCAACCAACAAGTAGAAGGCGCATAAAAGAACTGACGGCATTGGCCGCGAGACTAAGGGGCTGAGAGCGGAGCCTTCAGTGGACTAGCTAGCCCAAGGCGATTTGCAATAGGCACTAAAGCAAACCCCTGGAACAACAATCCGAACAAAACCACCGCCAGGGCGAGGGGAGGCATGGTTTTTCCCCAACTCACCGACGACGAAGCCCAGACCTGAATCGCTAAAGCAATAGGCACCGCACCACGCAGGCCAGCCCAGCACACAAACGTCCGCTGCCCTAACGAAAATGAGCTGCGTAAGAGCAGAAAGTGAACAATCAACCAACGCACCACCTGCATTAAGAGAAACAGTAGGAATGCTCCGCCAGCTGCTCGAACAACGTCCTCAGGGGAAACCACCAGCCCCATACAAAGAAACAAAAGCAGTTCAGCCATTTTTGCAAAACTGGAATGGGCCTCCGCAAGCACCAACTGATCGGTGCTTGAACCATTGCCGAGCACAAGCCCCGCCACATAAGCAGCCAACAAGGCACTGCCACCCATCAAGGTGGTTCCACCTGCAAGCACCATCAACAAAGCAAGACTCACAACTGGCAACATGGAATTGGTATTTAGAGACCTACGACTACCGAGCACCTGAGTGGTGAGACTCCCCCCGAGAAAGCCAAGCAAGATGCCCAACAGAAACTGACGTAACACCACAGTCACCAAAGCAGCCGGAGCAACACCCTCCCCGCCTGCCAAAGCCATTGCCACCCCTGCCAAAACCACAGCGACAGGGTCGTTGAAGCCCGACTCCGTCTCAATCAGGTCCAAAACAGGCTTAGGTAGGCGTCCAGCGAGAGGCCGCAAGAGAGCAAAGGTCGCAGATGCATCCGTACTGGACAACATCGCGCCCACGAACAAAGCCTGCGGGAACAACACCACCCAACCAGCACTCCCTTCGGCCAAGCCAAATCCAAGCATCGCCAAGGTGATCAGAAGGGCTGTGAATAAAGCACCAAAACTTGCCAGCCTTAGGGCCGATGGGATCACAGAGCGCATCTCTGCCCAATTCGTCGTGAGCCCCCCGAAGAAAAGCACTAAAACAAGTGCTGCCTGCGTGATTTGGTCTGCGTGGACCAAGGAAAGCAAGGGAGGGAGCGCATCAGCCGCATCCGAAGCCACAGTCAAATGGTTATCAACCAACAAACCAAGAATCAGCACCATCAGGATCCCCGGAACCCTCACGCGAGCCGCCATGTCATCGAGAAGCACGGCTACAAGCAACAGAGCTCCGAAGGCCAAAAAATAGAGGGCGAGTGAATGACCCAAATCAGAATGTTGGTGTTCCTGAGGAGGTTCTAGCCTGAGTCTTAGAGAAAACCACGTCATGGCCGAAACATCTGCACCAGCAAAGGCCACGGCAGCCCTCAAAAAAGGAGCCCTTGTTCGGGTCAATAGGCACGCCTTTAGCAGCAGCACTGAAGCAGCGGCCAGTGATCCTTCTCCCCCCGACTACATTTTCGAAGGTCCAGGTGAACTGCTGGCCGTCAAAGAGGGCTATGGGCAAGTGCGCTGGCGCATGCCTGTTCCGGACGTGTGGCTAAGGATCGATCAGCTGGAACCCTTCTCATGAGAAGAGGGCTTTAGCGCTTCCTCAACCTGTTCCACAGCCTTAGGGATCGAGCCTGAGGCCGCAGGCAAACGCCACAAAGCTCCTGCCAAAACCCCACTGAGATCACCAAGACCGGCCAATAGATCATTGGGATGCTTGCGCTGGGCTCTATCAGCCACAGCTGATGCCTGCCAGGGATTCAAGCCCGCCAGGATCACCCCACTGCGATAAACACTGGGCCAAGGACTCTCTGGTAGTCGTTTCTCCAAGACGGCGAATTGAGTCGCTGCCTCAACAGGGCGATTCGCCAACACTGCCAAAAGCGCCAATGTCCAGCGGGCATCGGTATCAACAGGATTATCAAGCAAACGCCGCATTGCGGCTTCTCGCACTTCAGTTCGATAACTGAAATGGCCATCCAACATATGTTCGACAGAGACCGCAGCAAAGACTGGCTCAAGCCCTTGAGGTCCCTTCGCCAACCCCTGGGCCAGAGAGGGAAAACGCTCAGCAAAGCTTGCTGCCCTAGGAGCCCCAGAACTGCGTGCCCAAAGGGAATAGCTGCCGCCAGATTGCCGTGAAAAACGGCGCAGCTCAACAAATACACCACTGCTGCGAACAGCCTGATCAAGGCGTGCCGCAGTGTCTCGAACTGAGCCCTGATCTCCCTCTGCAAGCACAACCCACTCAGCCTGCTGCAGCACCGGCTCCACATCACCTGCACTACTACCAAGCTGGCGACCTACCAATCGTCCACCCCGTCTGCGACCGAAATAACTGACATTGTGCTGATTGAGATCCGGAGTACTGGGCACCACGATGATTGTGGTGGGCAAGCCATTGGGATCAGCGCCTCCAGCCGCCCGGACAATGGCCTCCACAGGCCCCTTGTGGCGCTCTGACAAACGAGTGATCTGAGCCGACAAAGCTGAAGGAAGGATGGCCAACAACCCCGCCAAGAGGGTCGTAGGCAAAATCAGCCAGGAGCCCTTCAGCCAGCGACGCTTCGCCCACAACCCCCATTGCCACCAACCCCTAGCAAGCAACAAAAGCAATGGTGGGAGCAGTGGAGTGATATATCGATCACCCTTATTCGGACTGAGGCTGGTGAACAACCAACCAGCCAGCAGAGTCACGATCAGCCAACGCCAAGCCAGTGGATCATCAGAAGACACTGCTCTCTGTGTTGAAGATCCAAGGCTGCGGCAGTGAATACCCAACCAGAGCACACAACCACTGAGGCCAACGATGAGCAGAACAGGGCCTAACTGCGCCGGCAACAAACGTGGATACCAAAGCCAGTTTTCAAGGGTCCATAGAGAAGGGTCCCCTTCCCTAGCCGCCGATTCGATCACGGCCCTATTGGTTCCTCCAAGCGTTGTGATCCAGTTGTGACGTAACCAAGGGCCCACGCCGAACAAAAACACACCCACACCTGCCAGCAGCTGAAATCGGGTGCGATTGGTACGACATAAGGCACACCAACTGGCCCATAACAGCGCCGGAAGCAAAACCAACAAAGCGCTTTGCTTTACCAAAAGTGCCGCCGTACAAGCAGCCGCAGCAAAAAGGGCCTGTACCCAACGTCCACCTCGCTGTGGATCCCACCAACACCCCAGCCGCCATAACGCCAAGGTGACTGCAGCAGTGAGCGGCATCTCCAACACATAATCCGCGCGCAACTCCAACAAGGCTGGAGCCATGGCAACAAAGACAACGGCAAGCAATGCCATCCCCTGCCCACGCAAACGCAACCCCCATGCCGCAACAGCAACAAGGAGCAGCCCATGCCAAAAGCTAAGGCTCCAAGCAGCCTGCTCCGGAGCATCACCAGCCACTGCCATCACAGTGCCATTCACCAGCGAAGCCAAGGGCGGAATTTTGGGAGAAAGGTCGAGTAAAGCGTTCCATCCCTGCCATTGGCCTCCTGGTAACAGGCCTAATGCCCGTCCATGATCAAGAGCGCTGTTGAGATAATCGGCCTGATCCCAAGAGGGAATGCTGGCGTAGTGATGCCACCAGATCCGATCGATGCCCGTAGACAGCAACCAGATCAGAGCAATAAACGACCAAAAGCGCCAGGCAGCTTTCACGAAATCTCCAGCCGACGGCGTTCCTCCTTTAAGCGTAAACGCCGCTTTTTGGCTTCCCGCAACATCTCTCGACCATCGTGGAGATAACTATCGACATAGCCCATCGTGTAGCGCTCCAACTCGGCCAAAGCGTCTTCTACTTGGGAGAGGCAGTGATACAAGCTCAAGCCAAAACCTTGGGCGGACGCAGGGATAGGCAAAGCTCGATAAAGGCTATTCACCTTTTCAATCCGATTGCTACTGTCTTTCAGGTAAGTGCAAAAGACCTCCATCAACGAATCGTCGTAAGGGTCAGCCGAAAGAGAACGAAACTGAGCAGGAAAAGGATTGATCACTTGCCCCAACAATCGATCAATTGGGACATAAACCTGCTTGATCCACTGCAAAAGAGCCTCATCTGCTGCTGCTGCCTGGCCTTTGGTCGCTCGAGCAGCAGCACTAGCACGAGCATTGCGAACGCCACGCTGATGCGCTTCGTCAGCAACTAAAACACCATGCGTTCTTATGCGGTCATAGGCGCGTCGATGCTCTGAATCCCCCAAAACCTCCCAAGCTGCATTGAGCGCAAGAATCTCCTGCTCATCCCCACCAGCGTCAGGGTGATGCCTTTTCACCAACTGGCGATAGGCAGCCTTGATCTCAGCCGAGCTAGCGGTGGAGGTTACTCCCAACACCTGGTAAGGATCTGCAGCCATAGCAGCCAGCGGCTTTGAAGACATCAAAGGTATCCATCACGCTGCGCCGGCACCGCCGAAGCAGCGCTAAACATCGGCGTTGATAGATAACGCTCACCAAAACTTGCCAAGACAACAACAAGACGCTTGCCCACCATCTCAGCCCTACTACCCACTTGCAGTGCAGCCGCAACAGCAGCGCCACTGCTTACCCCACTTAGCAAGCCCTCCTCCCTCGCCAAGCGCCGACCCATCTCCATCGCGTCGTCATCAGAGACCGGCAGGATCTCATCGATCAAAGAGAGATCAAGAACGCTAGGAATGAAGCCAGCACCAATCCCCTGAATGCGATGGGGAGCAGGGCTCCCGCCTGCCAAAACAGGGCTTAACGCTGGCTCTACCGCAAACACTCGCAGGCTTGGATTGCGTTGCTTGAGCAAACGCGCACAACCTGTGAGTGTGCCCCCCGTTCCTACTCCAGTGATCAGACCATCCAACCGCCCCTCGCAATCATTCCAGATCTCCTCTGCGGTTGTACGCTCATGCACCTGCGGATTCGCAGGATTATCAAACTGCTGCAGCAGATAAGCCTCAGGGATGGTTGCCACCAACTCCTTTGCCAACTCAATGGAACCAGTCATTCCATCGCTGCCTGGGGTGAGTTGCAGTTCAGCGCCATAGGCCCTAAGCATGGCGCGACGCTCTGTACTCATCGTGTCCGGCATGGTGAGAATGAGGCGATAGCCTCGGGCGGCAGCCACCATGGCCAAGGCGATCCCAGTGTTGCCACTGGTGGGTTCCACCAACACGGTGCGCCCCGGAGCAATGGTTCCAGCTTCCTCCGCTGCTTGAATCATGGCCCCCGCGATGCGGTCTTTAACCGAGGCAGTGGGGTTGAAGCTTTCCAACTTGGCCAGCACCTCCGCATGGCAACCACTCAACTGTGGCAAGCGATTCAGCCGCACTATTGGGGTTCGGCCAACCAGGGCCGTGATGTCCGCAGCAATGGGCATAAACGATAGTGAAGGGAGAGCCACGGACCCATCCAAACAAAGCGATGGGGATCAAGCCATGAAAAAGCCCCCCGTTTCCGGAGGGCTGAAATTGATCGAGATTGTGAGGGGTAGTAGTAATGGCCCAACATATTGTTGGGCCAATTGATCAGAACTTAAATGTGGTTCTAACTAAACCACCAAAGTTGCTAAAGGTGTCGTCTTCGCCGCCTTTGGTAAGTGAGCCATCAGTCAGCTCACCGTAAGGACGGCTGAGATAGAACACGGCAGGAGTCACAGAAATGTTGTCTGTAACCTGGAACTTGTACCAGAGTTCAAATGCATAGTTGCCATCAGCAACATTGTCATCTGGATCTTCGCCGTATGCTTTCTTATACGCATCTTCGAATTTCCCGTCCCAATTAAGGTTGGTCACGAAGGTGGGTTGACCTCCTGCAACACCTAGGACATTGCCCTCGATGAATGCATCTTCCCACTGAAGAGCTACATACCAGGATTGAGATGTAGCACTATCTAAGATGTCGTCAGTGTCAACGCCCAGCACCTGTGTGTTGCCGGAGTTGCTGTTGCTACTTACGGAGTTAATACCCCAACCAGCACTGACGCTTGGCATCCAACCGGTATTTTCTGGAGCCCACCAAGCGCTTAAAGCAAAGGAGTTGGTAGTTCCAAAGCCTTGAATGTCATTAGCAAGTGGTGTGCCATTTCCAGCATACAAACCTACGCCATTATCAGTGGAGGCGTAGTTGTAGGCCGCAGCAGCACCCCAACGCTCATCGGCGTAAGCGATTTGGGCTGTTGCATTGGAGCCAGCACCATCAGTAGCAACTCCACCAGTATTGGGGTTGCCATCATCAGCATTTGTAGAGAGATAGCTAGTGCTAATGCTCCAACCGCTGTCGTTGTCATCCCACCAGATACCGGCTCCACCACCTTTGGCGAGGTTATAAGCACCAGGTGCACCCGCGTAGGTGAAGAAATCGATGACAGTTTCAGCAGGATAGTTGCTTGGCCATACGGCAAGCATGTTGTCCTGGCGAACCATGCCACCAATGGTCGCAGTGAACTCTTCGCCGAGTGGGAACTGATACCAGAGGCGATCAACGGTGACTTCATTCTCGTCACCAGATTCTCCAAAAGCCACTTCCATGGCTGAGAGGCCGACATAGCCATTACTGCCGAAGGGGGATTCGGCAAAGTTGCCCGCGCGCAGACGAGTCTTCAAGAGATCCTTACCCGTGAAGCTGGTATTCAGCTCAAGGCGCATGTCGTAGTTGAAGACGGTCGCGCCAGAGGCAGCGGCAGCTTCATCAGCTCGCTCGTCGCCGGCCTTTCCAGAGCGGTAGTTTGAGCCAGCCCACGCGGATGTGGTGAAAACCTCATCTCGGAAGCCTTGTCTAGCGTCACCGCCGTAGCTGTTGGCGCCAATCACGAAGGATGTCTGACCAACAAGCTTGGTGGTGGTGGAAAACTGAGTGGCTTCGAGTTCACCAACGCGGGCTTCTAGCCCATCAACACGGCCCTTGAGGATTGCGAGCTCCTGCTCGAATTCGTTGAGCAGACGACGCAGTTCGTCGGTGACTTCAGTGATGCGATCGAGGCAAGCATTCAATAGAGCAGCCGCTTCAAAGCGGGTCATTGCTCTGTTGCCGAGGTAGCTTCCGCTTGGATAGCCAGCTACACAGCCGTAGCGCTCAATCAGGTTGCTCAGCGCCTGGTAAGCCCAATCGGTTGGGTAAACATCTTGGAATTGGGAGATGCTGGTGACCTGCTCGCTGGAGGCCGAATAATCGGACACACCTTTGATGTCTAGGTCTGCGGCATTAGCAGCCATTGGTGCCATAAGGCCCAAAGCAGCAGGTGCCACCAGCAATTGCTGGAAGAGTTTCATTAGGTTCCTCACACGGATGGGCGCAATGCGCCGATTCGATGTTGGCCCTTACTCTCTGTTTAAACACCTCTTGGTGTGACAGATGTATCAATGGTTTCAATGGTGGGTATCAGAAACACCAAGTCAAACCATGCCAGCCAGCATCCCTTCTAGTCCTGGCAAGCGCTGACTTGCCCCCTGAAGTCAGCACTGGCGAACTGAACCAAACTGAAGCAGAAAAAGAATGTGAATGACCAATCACTAGGAACATTTGGGCGATAGCGCTCATCACTTATCCCCATGCCATGTTCGCCTACCAGCTCTAACCATTGCTTTTGCCATCAGCTGATCACAGGCCATTAATTCGTAGATCACCTCTTATGGGGTTGCTACTGCTGTGGCTTGTGGCATGCGTGCTTGCACTGGTGGGGCTAGGAGATCTACCCCTACGCGATTTTGATGAAGGCATCGTTGCCAGAGTGGCCTTTGAGTTAAGCCAAAAACAAGGCCCAGAAGCTCTACTACCCACCCTGTGGGAATCGCCCTACCTCAACAAACCACCAGGCTTGCATTGGCTGGTTGCTGCAGCAATACAACTCAACAACAACGGCGGGTCCTCTTTGACATGGCTCCCCTCAAACACTCTGGTGAGACTGACGCCGGCATTGCTATCGACGCTGATTGTTCCCTTAGGGGGGCTCGTGCAATGGCATCTAAGACCAAATGATCGAACGAGCTGCCTTGCTACAGCTGCAATTTTGCTAACGCTGATGCCAGTGGTACGACATGGTCGGCTAGCCATGCTCGATGGTCCACAACTCAGTGCCATGGCCTTGTTGTGGTTACTCATTTTAAGCCTCGACCGCAGCCAAATGGACCGCTGGCGAACGCTGGGGGCAGGACTCATCAGCAGTGGCATGCTGCTGCTCAAAGCCCCTCTACTGCTGCCAACAGCAGTAGCAGCCTTGATTCCTATCCTCTGGGGTGGCGAATTCAGGCGATGGTGGCGATGGCCACTTACAGGCTGGTTTGCAGTAGGGCTGATCCCTGGTCTGACCTGGCACCTCTGGCATGGCTTACATCGAGGAACTGGAGCGTTGTGGCTCTGGGGAGGCGATGGTGCAGGCCGCGTCCTGTTTGATGCTGGAGAAGGCAGTGACCTCGGCTGGAGAGTCCCGGCCATTGAGTTGCTGGAGGGTGGTTGGCCATGGCTATTGCTATGGCCCTTCGCAATGGCCTGGGCCTGGCGTCAACGACACAACCGTTGGGGCAAATGGGCACTGGGCACGCAGGTCATTTTGGCCATTGCAATCCTGCCACTTAAGACCCAACTCCCCTGGTATAGCCACCCCCTTTGGCTGCCATTTGCACTGCTCTGTGGAGCACCACTGGCCTGGCTCATTAACAGGAAGGATGTGACAAATCCTCCTGGTGCAGCAGTTTTAAAACATGTTCCGTTCCTCTGGCTGGCCCTAGGAACCACTCTTGTTCTATTCGGGCTCATCGGCGCATCAGGGCGAGTTCTCAAGTTTTATCCCTATAGCGGTATTGCACTCGCTGCTGGGGTGGGCTGGAGTATCGGCGGCTGGCTGATGCTGCGCCCAACCCATGCCAAACGCAAATTGGGCGCAATCAGCATGGTGGCTGGAAGCGTCGCAGCTCTATACCTATTAATGGGCTCCTCACTCTGGCTCTGGGAACTCAATGAGAATTGGCCCGTTGAGCCTGTCGCCCAACTCGCCGCACAAGCAAAGGGAGCGAAGGTGGTGCTCGAGGGGAATGATGAAAGGCCCAGCCTCAACTGGTATGCAGGCCAGCGCATCAGCTCCTTAGATGCTGTTCCCGACGCTGAATGGATCTTGACGCGCAATCCCCAGCGAATCAGCAGCATGGCTCAGGAACGGCAGTGCAAGGTTGCGAAAAACAAGGAAGACTGGGCCCTGCTTTTTTGTGGCCCACCAAACCAATAACGTTCCTCGATCTAGGGCAACCGTTGCCTAAAACGCATTCTGCCGACAACACCAAACAGAACGCCTTTAGGCGGTTCTGCGAAACCACAACGAACGCGACAACAACCTCACTACACAGCTCAAGGAAATGCTTGCTCTGACGAAGCCCTATCAGCTCAAACAACCCGTAGTGGCTGACATTTCAAACCATGGCACCGCAGCATTCATCATGGCGCTGACCCAGCAAGATCACCGCATCCAACGCATGCATCGTTTCAGCAACTAAGACTTAACGAAGACAATGAAAGAAAGACTGCTCGATACCAAAGTTGGCCTGGTAGCCGTCATCGACAGCATGAACAAGCTGCCATCCTTCTATGCATTCCAGCGACTGAGAGAAAACAGGCAGAATTTGCTTACCAGAAGCCATTGTCTAGGGATACTGGCCAACGTCGACGTAGCTAACTGCGACTACAAAAACATTCTCGCAAATACCTTCTGGGCTCAAATAGCAGTGATCCTGATGATGGTTGTCTGGAACGATGTCACCTGATCCAGTTGCATCCGGAATACCCCTTGATTGAAAACAATTGCTGATGGCGAAGTCTGTTGCCCGCTGGGCTCAACAAATCTGGTTTCCCGTGGGCTTAGGGGTGATCCTGCGCCTTATCCAATTACAGGCTCCCATCCTCGGCATCCATAGCTGGCGCCAGGCGGATACAGCAGCCATGGCGAGGCATTTTGCCCTGGAAGGCACACCGATCTGGTTACCGCAAATTGATTGGAGTGGAGCCAGCCCTGGATATGTGGAATGCGAGTTTCCTTTATATCCCTATCTACTTGGCCAGCTTTACAAGCTTGCGGGTCTGCACGAATGGTTGGGACGAGGCCTTTCGGTTTTATGTAGCGCACTAACCATCTTGCTCATCATCCGCATTGGGCGTCGCCTGCTTGATCCGATTAGCGCTTGGTGGGGCGGGGTCTTCTTCGCTGTCCTGCCACTAGGGGTTTATTACGGCCGCACTTTGCAGGCAGAAGCGCTGCTACTGCTACTAGCAGCAATGAGTATCGAGCGTCTGCTTGTCTGGAAACAGCGGCGCTCTCGGTGGGCTCTGCTCACCAGCTGGCTGGCATTTTGCCTTGCCTGCTTGATCAAAGTGCTGCCCTTGATCTGGCTCGGCATACCCCTTTTGGTCGTGCAAATGCAGCCTCAACCACTTGGACCAGCACTGCCACTTGCGACGTTAATTCGAGGCTTAGGAAAACTTGCACGTTCGCCTGGTCCTTGGCTCTATGCGGGTAGCTCAATACTGATTGGAGCCCTTTGGTATGGCCATGCTTTTCAACTTGGCCAAACCAGTGACTTGAGCTTCGGATTCTGGGGCAACAACTCTGATCGCAGCAGCCTGAGCCTGCTGCTGGATGTCAATCTCTGGCTAAACCTATTACTGAGAATCAGCGTACGAAACCTGGCTGTGCTGGGTGTACCGATCGTGATCTTTGGCCTGTGGGAATGCCGCCGAAATGCAGGTGGTCAAATTCTGGCAGCAGGCCTACTCAGCATGGGAGCCTGCACAGCAGTTTTCTTACGAGCAAGCTCCATTCATGAGTACTACCAACTGCCCCTATTGATTTTTCTCTGCCCATTAATGGGAAGGGGCTGGCATTCTTTAACGAAGCTAATTGCATCCAAAAAACTACATGACCAATGGCTGATCAACATCAACCTTGCTCTAATTGTTGCCATCAGCCTCACTGTACTCAATTTTGATTATTGGGCTCTCGAGCGTCGACAAACAGAAATCTGGATGCCATTAGCCCAAAGCATCCGCAAAGAAGTACCAAGCAAGGCTCGGATCGTAAGCGTGACTGGCAGTGATCCCAGTTTGCTGAACCTTGCACAGCGTCAAGGATGGCTCACCAGTGCCAAAAGTATTAATCAGAAACAGCTGCAAGCCTGGGCTGCACAAGGTGCTACCCATCTAGTAGGGAGCCTTAACTGGGAAGAAAGCTTTAAACCTCTCACTCAAGGACATGCAAGAAAGAACCTGCAGGTTCTTTTGTGTAACCAGCCAAACTCCACTTACTGCCCACAGATACCGCATCAAACCTATCTAGTACCAATCAAAGAACTCATCCGATAGCTCATCTACACCGCCAACATGCTTTATCTGAGCAGAGGCGAAAGCCTATGAGATGCTCACCAACATCTTGAGCATTCCTGCTTGGACACCAAGGCCTGCCCACCCCGCCGCCTGAGCCTCGCCTGCCTGGCAATCTTCCTGCTGCTTTGGGCCGCCGCCGCAACTCGTCATGCTCTGCTGCAGAGCAATGCTTACGATCTTGGCCTGTTCGACCAGTGGATCTGGTTGGCCAGTCAAGGATTGCCACCCTATTCATCGATGGAAGGGGTGCATCTGCTAGCTGATCACGGCGCCTGGGCTCTCTATCTGGCAGCCATTCCATATCACTTCCATGCCAGCGTTCAATGGCTACTCGCCAGCCAGGCGGCTGGACTAAGCCTGACAGCACTACCCCTTTGGTGGGTGGGCCGACAAGCAGGCCTTACTCCAAAACTGTGCTGGCTGATCTGCACACTTTGGTGGCTGCAGCCAGTGGTGTTCAACGCCAATCTGTTCGACTTCCACCCAGAGGTATGGGTGATGCCGGCCCTGGCAGCTTGTTACTGGGCCAGTCGAGCCAAAAAAGCCTGGCTCTGGTTTGGCTTACTGCTCTTATTGCTTGGCTGCCGTGATGGACTTGTGCTTGTGGTGGTAGGCCTGGGGTTAGAGCAGGCTTTGCGTAAGCGATGGATCTGGGCCTTTGCAGCCATTGGATTGGCCTTGGGCTGGTTGGCCATGCTCAATCACTGGCTTTACCCCTGGCTGAAAGGAAGTACTGGAGGCCCTAAGGCAGCCGGAGCCCTTTTCTCTTACCTAGGCGACAGTTTCGATGAGGTTCTCTTCAATCTGATCACAAAGCCTCAGTTGCTAATCGAGCATGTGGATTGGATCGGCGGACTGATCTATCTGCTGTTAATCAGTATTGCCGTCGCTCCATTCTGGCGCCGAAACTCCCTACCCGTTCTGATGGGAGGTTTACCGCTAGTTCTGGTGAATCTGCTATCGGAAGAGTCACCGCAACGAACACTGATCCATCACTACAGCCTGCCAATTGCGGTGATAGCTGTTGTAGCTGCCATCGATGGACTGGCTGTACGCCCAAAACAAGCTGTTCCTTGGCGGCTACTGACCTGGAGCACCATCTGCTGGGTAGCCCTTGCTAAGCCCTGGTTTTTTAGTGGGCCTTATCTGGAAAGACTCAATGCATTGACCCCATCCCATGAAGCCATCGCAAACATTCCTAGCAGTAGCCGCCTTGCCACTACCAGTTATCTCGCCCCCCATCTCAGCCAACGCATTGCAATTGACTTCCCCCGCCGCAAAGGAAAGTCTTTAGATCTAGAAAGCTTTGATGTACTGCTTCTCAACCCAAAAGATCCAGGTTGGGGATCCAGCCAAAAACATCAACAGAAGCTATTAAGCAAAGCCAAACAAGCTGGCTGGTGGTGCGAAAGCTGGGACAACGGCTTGGAACTTTGTCAGCGATCCGAGCACAAATCGATCAAACAACCTTAAGACCGCCTTACTGGATTAAAAGCCTGCAAAACGATGCCCCCTCCATGAATGCATGGAGGGGGCTCTCGTCGGGTCCACTCTGGCGCGGAACCATTTGATCAGGGAACAGGTGTAAAAATCAGCCGGCGTTCTCCGCGATCAGCAGACCCTGCATCGAACAACTGGAACTCATGAGCACCTCCTCCTTTGGGGATAACGACAATTCACGAAGCATGCGACGCATGCCTATGTCAGGCAAAGTCACTTCGCTATTGCCAAAGCAAATCAACAGTAACCGGAATCGAGCAGAAGGCACGTTCTGAACCTTCTATTTCATCCAGGCTCAAGTGCTAGCAATGCATCAAGGCAACGTCTTGCATCAGGAGAGGAATCAACGCTATTGCGCAAAACCACCAACCCATCCGCGCAGCTCACCACCCCGTAACGCCCCTCTTCCATGAGTTCCTGCAAGGCCTTATTGATAGATCGCCAACGAGACGTTTCCTGGCGAAACAGTGGCATCAACGAACGGTAATAGCCAGGGAAAGCCAAGACCCATTGAACCGATTCAATTTGATCCTGACGGTTGTAGTACTCGATATGTTTCGGGAAGCGCAAGGCAACTTCCCGTTCCGCCAGCAGCGGCAACAAGGGAGTATCAGCAGCGACCG
The DNA here is from genome assembly GCF_000011485.1 of Prochlorococcus marinus str. MIT 9313. Lineage (NCBI taxonomy): Bacteria > Bacillati > Cyanobacteriota > Cyanophyceae > Synechococcales > Prochlorococcaceae > Prochlorococcus > Prochlorococcus marinus. Next base: position 2,097,004 of record NC_005071.1, read on the forward strand.
AGGCGTTATCTGGCACAAGCCCAACGGCATGACGGGCCGTTGCAGCTCGCTGCAGCATGGCGCCCGGCGAGACATGAACCAATGGACTAAAGCTATCTGGTACCAGAGCGGAGAACGTGCGATGGGGATTGCTTGCCAAAGTCAAAACAAGCCCTAGGGCAAGACATCCTGTCCAGAAACGCCGGAACCAAAGATGAGACCAGAAACCTGAATGGGCCTGCCACCAAAGCATTGCGCCCATAAATAACCCTGGAACCAAAGCAAGCACATACCTGAGCGTTACCGACAACGCACTCATGCCCTGGGACACCAAGGCGATGAATAAAGGCACAGCCACCATCAGGGCCACATCCAGCGAAACAAAGGGGATAAAGGCCAAAGGCAACGCTGGCGCCAGCAGAAAAGCCAAGGTGGTTCCAGGGGGAGACACCAAGGCCGCCAGCAAACGAAGCGGATGGGTCACCATCGTCCATAGAACGGTGAAGGTCCCACCAGTGCGGCCTTGCAAAAGATGCCCAAACTTTTCCTGCAGGAAGCGATCAGACAGGGAGGAATCAAACTGGGGCTGAATCCAGCCAGTCATCACTGCCACATAAACCAACGACATCGCCATGACCATGAGGCCGATAGCGCGTGCACCAGGTCGACGAAGCGATGCCCACAATCCAAGTGAAAACAGGGTGAGACCCGCATCTTCACGCACCAACAGCATCAGGAAACTGCAAGCCATAACCTGGCGCCACCCCTGCTTCAGGAGACCATCAACAACCAAAAAGCCCAGTAATGGCAACCAACAAAGGTCGTGAAAGTTTTCAACAAGTGGGCCAATCACGGTTCCACTGAGGTAGTAGGACGCGGTCAAGCGAATCGCCAAGGGTCGCGACAATCGGGCCGACGCCATCCGCCACAACACCAAACCTGCTAGAGCCAACAGGCCCACTTGAATCAACGGCAATGCCCAGCGACCAAAGAGTGCAACTAAGGGCGCTGCCAACACAGTCAGCACATTGGCGTGCTGGCCAAGATGGAGATAGTCGATGCTTGGCAAAGCATCTTGATTCGCAACAGCTGCCGACAACTCCGACGAAAGGCTACTTTCAAAAAAATGACCCCTAGCAGTAGACCAAAGCTCCTGCAAAAAAAGAGCTTGGTCGTAAGTAGCAGTCAGACTTTCAAGGCGCCAAAACTGAATCAGCAGTCCGACCAGCCAAAAGCCGCCAGCCATCCCAAGAACCACCCAAGGGAAGTTGTCTCTGCGATAAGACATCAACCCACTGACAAGAGATGACATTCGCATCATTCCTCAGCTGCCGAAATGAATACTAGAGAGCCGCCAAATACCATCCTAAGGAAGGATAAAGACCAGGAGAAAAGGGCAGAGACAGTCTGGTTAGAGACTTTCCCAAATCCAGTCATCAATGGAATAATAGGCGAAAAAAATTATACTTAACACCAAAAGACAACCTTCACTCATAACATCACTGACTCAGGCGGTAACTTGCTCAATACCGGCAGATATCTATCAACCATTTTAGCGCCCTGACGGATTTGCTAGCAAGACATAGGTTCGCAGCAACCCTAGGCCGAAGGAGAGATAAAGCATCAACTCTGCCCACTCCTGATCAATATTCAGAACCATAGCTGTCGCTGACCTGGTAGCAACAAAATAAGACAAAAACGCAGCACAAAAGAATAGAGGCCAGAAATACCTGGGCAGAAAAAATGTTCCGGCAGGAATTACATCCTCTCGAGATGATCTTGCTTTAAACAATCCAAAAGATGGCCGCCATAACACCAAAACCAGAATCAATACTGACACCAGAAAAAGATTAATATCGAGATAATCTTGAAAAAACTCGAGGTTATGAATTGTTGTCTGATTTTGAGCATTAAGAGCAGCTATGTTATCAGGTGTTCTCCAGCCGAACAAAACCTGACCCCAAGCAAGCTCCTCTAAGCCAACAAAAAGCATTCCCAAAGCAATCATCCCATAAATGGCTCCATGCAAGCGCATCAAGAGACGCCTCCATAAGTCCCTAGAAATCAGCCAAGAGACCCAAGCAGAAGTGAACAGAATTAGAGCCTGCAAGTACTCAAGAATTCCTCCTTCTCCAAGCAGCCGTTTGTAACGCAAAACATCCTGAACGGACAGCTTGAATAGAGCTACAGATCCCATAATAAATAATGCAAGGATCAACATCAATAGAGAGCGACTTGCTCTAGCCGAAGGACTAAACTCCGAAAGCAAAGACCTTAAGAAGGTTGAGCGTCGCAGAAAATTCCCTAAAAAAACTAACAACAGACCAGCGACTCCAAGCTGCAGCTCAGGCCAAGGAGAGACATCTAACGAGAAAGCGCTGACAAATTTATACAGCGAAACTGCAACAATAAATGCCCCAAAATAGATAACAGCCTGGCCGCAAATACGTTGCACAAGCTTTTGTCTAACCACGCTCTCGCGAAGAGAATCACCAGCATCTCGCTGAACCTGGGAATTCGACGGAAGGGGAGTACTCATTAGGCACTGCTCTGTGTCTTAAGGGAAGATTAATACAATCTTAATTGGCCATGTGATAGTCAAGAGAAGAAGCCCATGACAGCCACCTAGGCCATTGACCTCGCCAAAAGACTCATAGCAAAGGACTTCAATCAATAAATTCACTGCTTACTAGGGATTGATTTAAAATTAAAATCCAGCCCTTGATGCCATAAATCTCACGGCATTGCCTGCAGCCAGCAGATCATAATGGGGAAGACAATTTTAAAAATACTTGCCCACAAAGGGCTTCCAGGCTCTAATTACTGCAATCAAAAATCAATACTCAAGCGAGAAGCTGTCGAGCTCTAACTCCTCAGGGGCGCAGATTTCCTTTGAGACGAAATCGGTGAGCTGCAGATCGGCACCCAAACAAACAATGCCGACACGACAAGATCAAAGCCTAAAGGGACACACAGCACCCATCCGAGCAAAAGATCCTTGACTGTCCACATCACTCAAACTGGACGCTGAGGGCACTGGCCAAATGGAGAGGATGAATGAAGACCACTCGAGCGAACGGCTCATTATTAAGTGTAAATACTTATCCACTTTGGCCTACATGGCAAATGGTGGGGCGTGATTCGCAAGAATGATGCAATCCTGTCAACGTTGTCCGTGTACGTCATTGAGCTGGCCCTCAAATTGAGCCCCTTGCCGGTATCGGTGCAGCGAAAAGCATTAACAGATGCGGAAGCCGTTTACCAGCAAGTGCGCAAGTGCCTGGAGAGAGGTCAGCCTCACCTTCTCGAGCTCAGTTGCGAAAAAGTCGAAGACAAGAAAGTCACTGTTTTGGTCAGTGAAATAGTTGCTGTTCAGCTCTATGAGAAAACAGCAGCAACTGGAGGCAGTAAGCGGCCTGGCTTTTCCTTTGAAACCTGAGGCCATGGTGGACGAGAACGCTGATCAAAGCATCTTTAGAGATGGCCCCCCTCCTAAGCTTTGAGCAGGTGAGCTTCATTTGGCCCTGCGGCACAAAAGCCTTGGACCAATGCAGTTTTTCAATTCCAGAACCAGGCCTATGGATGCTCGTAGGCAGCAATGGCAGCGGCAAAAGCACCCTTGCCAAGCTGATCAGCGGTTTATTACAGCCAGAGCATGGTCAGGTGACTTGCATGCTCAAACCTGCTCTGGTGTTTCAAAACCCTGACCATCAACTGCTGTTGCCAAGTTGCGGCAGCGACTTGCTGCTGAATTTACCTAGCGACATCCCAATCAAACAACGCCAACAGCGCATTGGCGATTCCCTAGAGCAGGTTGGTTTGGCCGCCATGGAATCGCGCCCGATTCACACCCTTAGCGGAGGCCAAAAACAACGCCTAGCAATTGCCGGCGCCCTGGCCAGTGAGGCCACACTGCTGCTGCTGGATGAACCAACAGCACTACTAGACCCAGCAAGCCAACAAAGGATTTTGGCAACAGTTCAACAACTTTGCCATCGCTCCCACGCACCCCTGACCGCCCTTTGGGTCACCCATCGCCTAGAAGAACTCGACCATGCTGATGGGGCTGCCAGGATGGAAAACGGCCGAGTAGGAGCCTGGCAATCTGGCCATCTGCTACGACAAAACCTCCAACCCCTTGCAGGTCGGCGGGGATGAAGGGTAGGTTCTTCGGGTTGCAATCCTCGGTAGCTCAGCGGTAGAGCGGTCGACTGTTAATCGATTGGTCGCAGGTTCGAATCCCGCCCGGGGAGTTTTCAGATCCACAGCCGGTGGCTGTGGTTTTTGATTGACTGTTAGAGGGCATCCACAACAGTGCGTGGACAGATTCGGAAGACTTCCTAAAAAGAGGACACCTTTAAGGAATTCGTCAGCCAGTCAAAAGGTCAGTCTGCATGGGAGTTTCAGTGATTGGCCTCTATGCCCCCACAGAGATGCCAATGATGCACCTCAAAGCAAATCTTGAGAGAATCTGACAAGCGCTGACTTCACAGCACCCCGATGATTTCAAATTCCTCCTGGACTCCGATCTAAATGAAGCCTTGCATCCTGCTGATCGAAGACGACCAGGACATGCGTGAACTGGTAAGCAGCCATTTAGAGCACAATGGTTTTGACGTACAGAACGCTGAAGACGGCATCAAAGGTCAGGCTCTTGCCCTTCAGTACACCCCAGACCTGATTTTGCTCGACTTGATGCTTCCCAACGTAGATGGGCTAACTCTCTGCCAGAGGTTGCGTCGAGACGAGCGCACCGCGGGGATTCCGATCTTGATGATCACCGCCTTGGCAGGCACAAAAGATAAGGTCACCGGCTTCAATTCAGGCGCGGATGATTACCTAACAAAGCCTTTTGATCTTGAAGAATTGCAAGTGAGGGTGAAATCCCTACTACGTCGCACCGATCGAGCGCCGGTGGGCACCAACGCTCATCACGAGATCCTCAGCTATGGCCCTCTCACACTCGTGCCTGAGCGATTTGAAGTGATTTGGTTTGAGCGTCCCGTACGGCTCACGCACCTGGAATTTGAGCTGCTCCACTGCCTACTTCAGCGCCATGGACAGACCGTGGCACCTTCTCTAATCCTTAAGGAGGTATGGGGCTATGAACCTGATGATGACATCGAAACCATCCGAGTACATGTTCGCCACCTGCGCACCAAGCTGGAACCCGATCCGCGCAAACCCCGCTTCATTAAAACCGTCTACGGTGCTGGTTACTGCCTTGAATTGCCTACAGGAGGACAACTCGAAGGGATCCAAGACCTCCTAATCCAAGCACGCCAAGAGAGGGAAGCCAGAGAAGCACAAAACAAGCAAGGAGAGCGCGCCAGCGCTTAAGCGCGAGGAATCAATTCCAGCAAAGCCACTTCCCAGGCCAGCCTGGGTTGCACAAACCCCAGCAGGTGTGAACGCAGCCTTTCCAAACGTTTCAGTGGTGTTGGATCAGGCCGTTGGATCCAAAAATGTTGTTGCCACCAATCAATCAGCCAAAGCTGCTGCTCCCCATTAAGAGCCTCCGTAAGGTCCCTCGCCAGAGCTAAGGCTTCCATTGGCTTTTGGGGACGCTCTTCAAGCCGTAGCCAAAACTCCTCTGGGACTGCCTGCCAGAGCCCAAAATTCTGCAACAGCGCCCCAGGAGAACCAGCGGCCATCGCAACCAGTTCCGGCTGATCCAATGCCAACAAGGACGACCCCATCTCAGCTGTGCTCGTCCTGGCCAGAGCAGCCTGCATGTCAGCTGCTTCAAGACGAGCAAAAAGAATCTGTTGGCATCGAGAGCGAATTGTCTTGAGCAAGCGCTCAGAAGCGGTCGAAAGCAGAATCAACAAGCCATGACCTGGTTCTTCCAGCGTTTTAAGCAAAGCATTGGCAGCAGCTTCGGGCATAGACTCTGAAGCTTCAATCACGACCATGCCCCTTGGGGCCTCAACAGGTCGTCGTCCTAGGAATCTTGTCACCCCGCGAATCTGTTCGAGGCGCACCTGTGGGGGGGAACGGCGGTTGACACCTTCTTCCTCTGCCTGGGACTTAGGGACCAAGCGGCCTTGATGCTGATAAGTCGGTTCGACCCAAAGCAGATCAGGATGGTTGAACGCCTCTAGACGACGGCGTTCACGCAGGGCCGGCTTACCACTGCTGATGAGGCCCTCGAGAAAACGCAATGCCGCCAAACTGCGACCCACTCCATCTGGACCAGAAAAGAGATATGCGGGAGCCAGTCGACCCTGACTCAACGCTGCCTCCAGCAATGCAACTGCCAACGGCTGAGCGATCAAATCTTCAAACAGCCCACGCGACTCAATCTCAAGGCTCATCGCATGCTCTCTTGCAAAGGCCCAAAATGGTGCTTCAGCTGGCTCTCCAAAGCAGAACTAACTGACTCAACTTGTTGATCCGCCTGCAACGGCACCCAAGATCGTTCCCTAGCCAAAACAGCAAATCCAGTTGCCACCCTGGTTAAAAAATCAACTCCTTCCGCTTCGATTCGATCGTTAGATCTTGCATCACGCCGAAGCAGACTTTCTTCTACAGGCAACTCCAACCAAAAAGTTAGGTCCGGGACAAGTCCAGCCGTGGCGATCTGCTCGAGTTGCTGAATCAAATCCAGATCCAACTCTCTTCCATAACCCTGATAAGCAAGGGTAGAGCCACTAAAACGATCACTGAGAACCCAGTGCCCCTGCTCAAGCGCCGGTCGGATCAACTGAGCCACGTGCTGGGCTCGATCAGCCGCATACAACAACAGTTCCGCAAGGGGTTCTGGGGAGGCATCCCCAGGCGGGTGAAGAACCAACTTGCGCAAGGCAATACCCAAAGCCGTACCACCGGGCTCACGGGTGAGATGCAACCTTGCACCCTCAGGCATCAAACCGCTGCGTGGCAGCCAGTTGGCAAGGTGACGAAGCTGAGTGGTCTTGCCACAGCCGTCAATACCCTCCAGAACAAGAAAGCGACCACTCATGTAGTACGCAGTGCCAAAGCGTTCACGACCACCGTGATTGAACTAAGGGCCATCAATAGAGCTGCGATGGGTGGGGAGAGCAATAACCCAAAGCCCGGCAACAACAATCCTGCAGCAATTGGCAAAGCAATGAGGTTGTAGCCAAAGGCCCAAGTCAGGTTTTGACGCACTTTTGCCATGGTGCGGCGAGCCAACAAAAGGGCTTCCGGCAAACCCTCCAGGCGATCCCCAAGCAACACCAGATCAGCAGAATCCTGGGCTATCTGCGTGCCGGTACCCACAGCGATACCAAGATCTGCTGCCGCCAGAGCTGGGGCATCATTAATGCCATCGCCAACCATTGCCAACAGTCCAGCCTTGCGAAGACGTTGCAAGCGCTCCAGCTTCTGATCAGGCAACAACTGCCAGCCCAGTTGATGGGGTTGAAAACCCAACTGCTGCCCCAGGCGTTCCACCGCCTGACGTCTATCACCACTAAGCATGGCCAGAGTCATCCCCTGCTCTCGTAATCGATCCAAAGCAACAGACACATCAGGTCGAAGCCGATCATCAATGGCCACAAGGCCCAAAGGCTCTTCCCCCAGAGCCACGGCTACCACCGATTGCCCCTGAAGAGACGACAGCTCAACATCAGCCTGAAGTTCAGCTGTCCAATGAACCCCTTCAGCCTGAAGCCATTCCGGTGTACCTACTCGAACCGTTCCTTCTACACCTTCAAGCTCACCGGCCAGGCCGGAGCCTGGATAGGTACGGGTTGCCAAAGTGGACAGAAGCGAAAGCCGATGCCGTTGAGCCTCTTGCAAAACAGCATGGGCCAAGGGATGGCGACTGTTTTGCTCAAGACTTGCAGCTAGCTGCAACAATTGATCAGGTTTTTTTGTGCCAACAACCCCTGCCACCAAAGGGCGGCCAAGGGTAAGAGTGCCAGTTTTGTCGAAGACAACTTGCCTCAGCGAGGCTGCCATTTCAATCACATCCCCACCGCGAAATAACCACCCCCGGCGGGCCGCCTGACCAGAGGCCACTGTGATCACTGTGGGCGTTGCCAATCCCAATGCACAGGGACAGGCCACGACTAGAACAGCGATGGCAAGCTGTAAAGCCAATCCTAAGGAGGTTTCAGCGACGCCTCCAAGCGGGACATGATGACCATATCCATGCACCAACCCCTGACCCGAAGCGTGCAACACCTCTGGCCAAAGACGTGCACCCAGTTGCCACCAAAACAGAAAAGTCAGCAGTGCCAGGCTGACAACGCCATAGCAAAAGCGACCTGCAACCCGATCAGCCAGGCCTTGAATAGGAGCCTTACGCGCCTGGGCCTGTTCCACCAAACTAATGATTCTTGCCAGAGCTGTCTCAGCTCCCACATGTCGCACTTCTAGCAACAAGGTGGCTTCAAGATTGAGGCTGCCTGAAGTCAGCTCGATTCCTGGAGCTGCCTCCAACGGCAATGGCTCACCAGTAATGCATGACACGTCGACAGCGGAATGTCCCTCCAGCACCATGCCATCAACAGGAATGCGATCCCCTGCTAACAACTGAACCCTCTCCCCAGGCCTGAGAGCACCGACTCTTACCTCACGGATAGTCCCATCACCTGCCAGCAACCTGGCAGTATCTGGCTGCAATTGAGCCAGCTGTTGGAGGGCCCGCCCAGTGCGGAAACGAGCACGCTCCTCAAGGAACCTTCCCAACAAAACAAAGCCGAGCAACATCACGGGTTCATTGAAGAAGCAAGGCCAACCCACCTGAGGCCAAAGCAAAGCAACCAGGCTCGCCAGATAGGCACTGCTAACGCCCAATCCCACCAAGGTGTCCATGGTGGGGGTTAAGGCAAGAGCCGCCCGCGCTCCGCCAACAAGAATCGGCCGACCAGGGCCCAACAAAGCCACCGTGGCCAATCCGGCATGGAAGGGCAAGGCCCCTACAATCACCAGCTCAAGATGTCCACCGGCAGCAAGGTGGCCAAGAACAGACAGCAACAGCAACACCAAGGCCACCATTAACTGACGCCACTGACTCCACCAAGCCCCTAGGGAGTCACGCGTTGAAGGCGTTAGCTGTTCTAATGAGCCCGTATTTCTTGGCTGAGCAGAGAAACCCCGGGTTGCCAGAGCAGCAAGGATCGGCTCAAGAGACTGGCCTGGATCGTTGAGATCCAGCCACGCAGTGCGGGCTACCAAGTTGACACTGGCACGAGCAACACTGGGCTGCTCAAGCAAAATACGCTCTACCGATTGAACGCAGCCGCCGCATTTCATCCCCTCGATATCGAGTGCGACGGATGGATGAGCCAATGGACGGTCGTTGCGGCTCACAGATCGGTGAAATGTTCCCGCACGCTAATGACAATCGTTACGCATAGCCCATCCCATAACAGCAGCCCAAAGATCTCACCAGAGACTCAAAACAGTCTTTTCAGAATAAGACGAGGATAATGGTGTGATTCCTTTATTCACGCCGTGCCACGCACCCAAAACAAAGACAACTTCATTGACAAGACCTTCACGGTGATGGCCGATCTAATCGTGAAGATGATGCCAATCAACGATAAGGCGAAAAGAGCCTATGTGTATTACCGCGATGGCCTATCAGCCCAGAACGCAGGCGACTATGCAGAGGCACTGGAAAACTATGAAGAGAGTCTCAAGCTTGAGGAAAGCCCCTTCGACCGGAGTGAAACCCTCAAGAACATGGCGATCATCTATATGAGCAACGGGGACGAGGACCTCGCTCTTGATACCTATCAGAGGGCCCTTGACCAAAACTCAAATCAGCCCTCCTGCCTAAAGAACATGGGCTTGATTTACGAAAAACGCGGCCGCACAGCGCAAGAAGCTGGTCTGCAAGACGAAGCTGATCGGTTGTTCGACAGAGCTGCAGACGTGTGGACCCAAGCGGTAAGGCTCTATCCCGGCGGCTACCTAGATATTGAGAACTGGCTGAAAACAACAGGCCGAAGCAACATAGACGTCTATTTCTAAAGCGAAAACATCCTTCAGCAGCCATCATCAGCTGGATTCACACCGAGGGCCATGACCAAAGCCTCAGTCACACTCGCAGCCTCAAGTAGTTCCAACTCCAGCTCCTTGCCGATGGGTCCTAGGCCACTGCCCTGCGGCACTACTGCACGATGAAAACCTAAGCGAACTGCTTCCTTAAGACGCTGCCCAAGCTGCCCCACTGGCCTCAATTGCCCCCCTAAGCCCAACTCCCCAAGCAAAACTGTGCCTTTTGGCAGCATGAGATCTCGATAACTGGAAACAACGGCAGCGGCGACACCCAAATCAGCAGCAGGCTCTTCGACTTCTAATCCGCCAGCAACAGCCAGATAACAGTCATAGCGTGACAATGGCAAGCCCATGTGCTTCTCCAATACGGCCAGAATTTGGTGCAAGCGGTTGGTGCCTAATCCTGTAGCGGTACGGCGAGGACTGGCATAGCTGGTTACACCCACCAAAGCCTGCAGATCCACCACCAATGAACGGGTGCCTTCAAAGGCCACGATGGTGGCCACCCCAGAAGCAGACTCACCCTTGAGAAAGAGCTCGCTTGGATTCCCGACTTCAGCTAAGCCCTTCCCCTGCATCTCGAACACCCCAAGCTCATGGGTGGCTCCAAAGCGATTTTTTACAGCCCTCAGAAGGCGATGACTGGCAAATCGATCGCCCTCAAAAGTGAGTACTGCATCGACCAAATGCTCAAGCACCTTGGGGCCCGCCAGCATCCCCTCCTTGGTGACATGGCCCACCAAAACCAAGGCTGTTTCCTGACGCTTAGCCAAACGCTGTAAAGCTGCTGCACACTCGCGCACCTGAGCGACAGAGCCAGGCGCACTGGAAAGCGACCCATCATGCAAAGCCTGAATGCTGTCGATAATTGCCACCGCAGGCCGCAGTGCTTCCAATTCCTCAAGCACCAATTCCAAGTCCGTTTCCGCCAAAAGCTGCAGGTCCGACGTAACCCCCTCAAGGCGCAGCCAACGCAACTTCACCTGCTGGGCAGACTCCTCAGCACTCACGTAAAGCACAGAGTGTTGCAGTGCCATAGCCGTGGCGCTCTGCAACAGCAACGTGCTCTTGCCAATCCCAGGATCACCTCCAACTAACACCATTGATCCAGGCACCAGCCCGCCGCCCAGGACTCGATCCAACTCTTCGTAGCCACTGGCAAGACGGCGAACGGGTTGATCCCCGAGAGAAGCCATCGCCATCGAGCGCCGCGCCACTGGTTCCACGGCCGGATCAAAACTGTTACTGCGGCGGCGGCCATCGGTTGAATGAGCGACCTGTTCGACCAAAGAATTCCAAGTCCCGCAACTGGCGCAGCGACCAAAAAACTGGCTGGTCTTAGCGCCACAGCTCTGACAGACGTAGACGGAAGCAGTGCGCACTTACTAAGATAGGTAAAGAAAGTTGGCTTTAAATGAACCAAAAGGCCGGTACGCCTTAACAGCTCTTATCTAAGATTCATTGATTGCAGCCGCCAAAGAAAAAAATGACGGCCACCAGCCCATCTAAAGAGACGATCCTCGTGGTCGACGATGAGGCCAGCATTCGTCGGATCCTCGAAACCCGTCTCTCGATGATCGGCTATCAAGTGTTCACGGCATGTGACGGCAACGAAGCTCTCGATATCTTCCACAACTGTGAGCCTGATCTTGTTGTGCTCGACGTGATGATGCCAAAGCTTGATGGCTATGGCGTTTGTCAAGAGCTTCGCAAAGAATCGGATGTGCCGATCGTGATGCTCACGGCCCTTGGAGATGTCGCTGACAGAATCACGGGGCTTGAGCTGGGTGCAGACGACTACGTCGTCAAACCCTTCAGCCCTAAGGAACTTGAAGCGCGCATACGCTGCGTGCTTCGACGAGTCGAGAAAGAGCACGTTGCCGGCATCCCTAACTCAGGGGTGATTCAAGTGGCTGAACTAAGAGTCGACACCAACAAGCGACAGGTTTTCCGAGGAGATGAGCGGATTCGCCTTACCGGTATGGAATTCAGCCTGCTTGAGCTACTGGTCAGCCGCTCAGGGGAGCCTTTCAGTCGCGGCGAAATCCTCAAGGAGGTATGGGGTTATACACCTGAACGACATGTAGACACCAGAGTCGTGGATGTTCATATTTCACGTCTTCGCTCCAAACTCGAAGACGATCCCGCCAATCCCGAGCTGATCCTCACCGCTCGAGGTACCGGCTACCTGTTCCAGCGCATCATCGACTCCCTTGCCCCCGAAGGACTCTGATTCCTCCACGGCCTCCGGGCCCCGGAGCAAGACCACCCGCCCCAGAGCCATTAGGCGTCTGGTGATCTGGTATCGCCGCAATGCTGCCGTTACCAGCCTGGTAGGAAGTGCCACAAACTCAGCTTCCGCCGCTGGAAACGTAGCCGGAACAGTTGTTTCCAGTGCTGGATCCGTGGTGTCGAATGCTGGATCAATGGCAGGAAGCATGCTTCAGCCACTCGTTTTTGATCCCCTGCGGCGACTACAAAGCAGCGAAAACAACCCAGAAGCGGAGGACATCAAAAATAGCGATCGGCTCTGGGTTGCCGTCGATGGCATGGGTGGAGACGAGGCTCCTGGCCCCATTCTTGATGGCTGTCTAAAAGCGATTCAAAGACTTCCCCTCCGCATCAAGTTCGTCGGAGAGACCGAAAAAGTGTTAGGCGCTGTCCAAGCCATGGGTCTCACCGAACTCTTCAACCAAGCCACAGCCGCTGGTCATCTGGAGCTTGTCGCAAGCGGTCCCTCTGTGGGCATGGATGAAGAGGCCACTGTGGTGCGCCGCAAACGCGACGCCAGCATCAACCTGACCATGGACCTGGTCAAAAAGGGCGAAGCTCTAGCAATGTATTCAGCTGGAAATTCCGGAGCCATGATGGCCTCAGCCATCTTCCGACTGGGGCGTCTAGCAGGGATAGACCGTCCGGCCATCGGTGCTCTATTCCCAACAAAAGATCCAACACAACCAGTGCTAGTACTGGATGTGGGCGCCAACATGGATTGCAAGCCCATCTACCTCCACCAATTTGCCCTACTTGGCAATATCTATTCCCGCGACGTTCTCCAGGTGGCTCGCCCACGCATCGGGCTTCTGAATATTGGCGAAGAGGAGTGCAAGGGCAACGATCTAGCCATTCGCACTCATGAGCTACTCAGCGAAGAGCATCGGCTTCAATTCGCGGGCAACTGCGAAGGTCGTGATGTTCTTTCAGGGGCTTTCGACGTGGTGGTATGTGATGGCTTCACCGGCAATGTGCTCCTCAAATTCCTGGAGTCTGTCGGCAGCGTGCTGCTTGATGTATTACGAGCCGAACTGCCACGAGGCAGACGCGGCAAGGTGGGTTCTGCGTTCCTACGCAGCAACCTCAAACGAATTAAGAAACGCCTCGACCATGCAGAACATGGTGGGGCACTATTGCTGGGTGTGAATGGCATCTGTGTGATCGGCCATGGCAGCAGCAAGGCGCTATCGGTGGTCAGTGCACTACGACTAGCCCACTCCGCAGCGAGCCATGGTGTCATGGACGATTTAGCCGAACTGCAAAAGGCACCTGTTGAAAGCGCCTAAAGGCGCTCTGCCGAAACGCTGTGATTGACTGACGCCACCTTGGACCACTTGCCCCTTGGCTGAAACGTCCACAATCGGTAGTGGAGTAGCTCTGGTGGGCTGCGGCAGTGCCACACCATCCCAACGGATTAGCAACGACCAACTCGGACAAAGGGTTGACACCAGCGATGCATGGATCCGTAGCCGCACTGGAATCAGTGCCCGACGTGTTATCGGACCGGATGAAACGCTGACAGGCCTAAGCCATCAAGCTGCAGCCAACGCCCTAACAATGGCTGGCTGGGAACCCGAAAGTGTTGATCTGATCATCCTGGCCACATCAACCCCTGATGATCTCTTTGGTTCAGCCCCGCAACTGCAAGCCATTTTGGGAGCTCGCCAAGCAGTGGCTTTTGATCTCACAGCCGCTTGTAGTGGTTTTCTATTCGCCCTGATCACTGCCGCCCAGTTCCTTCGCACTGGTGCAATGCGGCGAGCACTCGTGATCGGTGCGGACCAACTAAGCCGCTGGGTCGACTGGGACGATCGTCGCAGTTGTGTGCTGTTTGGCGATGGAGCCGGAGCTGTTGCTCTGGAAGCAACGAGTGCTGCTCAGAACGGGCTGCTGGGCTTTCAGCTGAAATCTGACGGCAGCCGCGGCGACTGCCTCAACCTGCCGCAAGTTCAAAACCATCTATCCCTGGTAGCGGGTAATAGCCATCAGCAAGGCGGTTTTAAGCCAATTCAGATGAACGGACAGGAGGTCTACAAATTCGCCGTCCGAGAAGTACCTGCCATCCTCCAAACCCTTCTCAAAGCCACCAACACAGCCCCGGAGTCACTGGACTGGCTCCTGCTTCATCAAGCCAATCAACGCATCCTCGATGCAGTAGCAAATCGCTTCGCCATTCCGCAGGCCAAGGTGCTCAGCAACCTGGCTGAGTACGGCAACACATCGGCAGCAACCATCCCACTCATGCTTGATGAAGCCGTACAAGACGGAAGAATTAAACCTGGTCAACTGATCGCAAGCAGCGGTTTTGGAGCTGGTCTCAGTTGGGGTGCAGCATTAATCCGCTGGCATGGGCCCATCTAGGCTCGCGCTAAATCGCTAGACCATTCTGATGTCGATCGCTTGGGTGTTCCCTGGTCAGGGCTCACAAAAGCTGGGCATGGCTGACCCGATCATCAGCCTGCCCGATGCCGAAGAGCGCTTTGCCCTCGCCTCTCGACTACTGGGACGTGATCTCCTTGCGATTTGCCGTGGTAGCGACCAAACCAATCATGACCCGGCCGACCTTAATGACACCCGCAATACCCAACCCGCACTTTTTGTCGTTGAATCATTACTGGTGGATGAACTGCGCAGGCAGGGTCGTGAGGCATCGCTCATCGCAGGGCACAGCCTGGGTGAACTTGTAGCCCTCTATGCGGCTGAGGTTTTTGACGTAAACACCGCCCTGCTGCTTCTGCGACGCCGCTCAGAACTGATGGCCTCAGCCGGTGGTGGGGCCATGACAGCCATCTTGGGCTTTGACCGCACACAGCTAAAAGCTCTGGTAGCAGACACAGAAGGAGTCGTGATCGCCAATGACAACAGTGCTGCCCAGGTGGTTTTATCCGGCACCCCAGAGGCTGTTAGCAAGGTCAGCAGCCAGCTGACCTGCAAGCGAGCGATTCCGTTGCCAGTCTCGGGAGCCTTCCATTCGCCTTTCATGGCCACAGCGGCCACTGAATTTGCAGCTGAACTGGATCAAGTGACTTTCAAAGACGCCCGTGTCCCCGTTCTCTGCAATGCCGATCCAATCCCAACCTGCGATGCCAACTTGCTTAAGCAACGGCTAAAAGATCAAATGACAACAGGCGTCCGTTGGCGCGAAACGATGGATACCATGGCCAGCCAAGGCGTCAACACAGTGGTCGAAATCGGCCCTGGCAATGTGCTGAGTGGTCTGGTCAAGCGATCTCTTCCAGGAGTTGCGACCATCCAGCTGAGCTGTGCTGCAGACCTGGGGAATTGAACTTTGACCCAAACCAAACCCCGCCTGAGCTCAAGCATGCCGGTGCTAATGACACCGCAGCCAAGTCTCACCTATCGACTCGTGAGCTATCTACTGGTGTTTCCCATCTTCCGGGTTCTATTTAGGGGATGCACCTTTGGCAACGAAAATGTTCCGCGTCAAGGTGCTGTTGTGGTCGTCGCCAACCACGGCTCTCACCTTGACCCGCCCCTCCTTGGCCATGCTCTTGGGCGGCCTGTGGCCTTCATGGCCAAAGCAGAACTGTTCCGGATCCCCTTCTTAGGAGCAATCATCCGTGCCTGTGGTGCTTACCCGGTGAAACGCGGCGCCAGTGACAGGGAAGCCATTCGCATGGCCACTGCCCGCCTGAACGAAGGCTGGGCCATAGGGGTCTTCCTTGATGGCACTCGCCAAGCCAACGGCCGCGTCAATGCCCCCATGCCTGGGGCCGCACTGCTAGCGGCTCGCAGCGATGCGCCCCTACTTCCAGTAGCGATCATCAATAGCCACCGTGCCCTTGGTAAACGTGGACAATTACCCCGACTCATACCAATACAACTTCGAATCGGCAAACCGATCCCCCCACCTTCCAGCCGTCGTAAACACGACTTGGAAGCCACCAGCGCAGAACTTCAAAAAAGAATCAATGCGCTGCTGGATCAAGGACTTTTGAGTTCGGCAGAAGAGCGTCTCCGCCGCCAGCGCTGAGTGCCTCTGGCCAGCGCCGCTGCGCCCACTCCTTAAGATCACTGCCTGTAGCCACCCAAGCCCAAGCCCTTAACCAATCGCTGATCCGCTTGCGCAACCCCTCCTCCCGACATTGATTAGCGCAAGAGACAGAAATGCCTGTCAGGCGGATCCCTCTGCTACCAGCCACAACATGACCGACGGCCATGGAACGGGGCAAATGATCCTCACTAGTCACCAATAAGACATGTTGGATGCCCTTTAACCGCAGTTCATCCACAAGAGACGTGAAGTTACCCAGGGTGTCCTTAGCGCGGTAGTCGAGCTGAACCTGACTCAGAGGAATCCCCACCTCACTAACCAACCACTGGGCATATTCCAGGTTGCTACCACCGCTAACCACCAGAGGCAAATTCAAATCCCTCGCTAATCGGATTCCAAGATGCTCACGGTCAACATCACCTCCTAGTACCAAGATCAACTGAGGAGGTTTCCCATTCGTCAGCGCTTGCCGATAAGGACGCAAAGGTCCGGCAGCAATCAGCCAGAACAAGAGGCCTACAACAACAATCGGCCCAGGACGGCACCAACTCCTCAAGACGAGACCACCACCGGAGATGTGGGATAAACAGGCAGCACATCAGTCCAGGCGACCTCCTGGCCCAAACTGTGCGCCACAGCGCACAGTTCAAGCAAATGCTCCACATCCTTAGCCACATCATCTTGGGCATCAAGGGCAGGGAAGGCCTTGAAATCCTCTGCTAACAAATGGGGCGATTCCAACTCCACAACAGCCTTTGCAGCGCCAACGTCTGCAGCCATTTGCAACTGATAACGACCGGCCACAGTTCCTCGCCGCGGCAGGGATTTCACGATCCAAAATGGCTGCTCCATTTGCTCATGGCTTAACGCAACCGCCAAGCGAGGAGCCATCAAAGCAAAACTGCTTACCCCATCGAGGGAACAACCAAGCTGCTGGGCCAGAGTTCTTGCCATCACGACGGTTAAACGAGTCCCGGTAAATCCGCCAGGACCAATGGCCACGGCCAAGCGAGCCAACTGAGGCCAAGAGGCTGCTGGCAAAAGCTCCTCTACACAATTGAGCAAACTATTTGAGAGCCCGCGGCCCAGTGGGAAAGTTGCAGTTCGCCGACTGGTCTTGGGATCGCGGCAATCTTGAACAGCGACACCAAGCGTTTCTGAAGAACTGTGGAGTGCCAAAAGCAAAAAAGCCTTATCTTCTTCCAAGGATGAACCGGGCTGACAGCTCATCGAGGCAGCTCCTGACCAGGGCACAATCGCTTCCAGCGCCCATGATCTAAAAGAAAACTACCGCAGTTCCGTACATCCCATTCCACCCCTGTCACTCCTTCAGGCAAATCAATCACACTGATATGGATGCGTGGGTTCTGAGGCTCCAGATCCGGTGCCGCATTGAGATGGGCAACCCCGTGCTGCCGCTCCACCGCGTGATAGGCCTGGCAACGATCAACCCAGCGGCAGTCGACACAAATACACATGCCCTCCCTTCGCTCTGCTGCACCCATTCTGGAGGGTGATCCCACCATCCGGGTCCAGGCCCTTTGGGAACAATTACATCCTGATCACTGGCCACTATCGATTCAAGACCTTCCTGCTGGAACGGTCTTAGTAGGAGGTGCCGTTCGTGATGGCCTGCTTGGCCGACTTCAGCAGCAACCAGATCTCGACTTCATTGTGCCAAACAAGGCGCTAGAGATCACCCGCAGCCTGGCCAAGACACTGGGAGGCACATGTGTGGTGCTGGACGCCGAAAGGGACATGGCGCGATTGGTCATCAAAGGCTGGACCATCGACATCGCCGCCCAAGAGGGATCCAACCTTGACGAGGACCTTTGGCGGCGGGACTTCCGTCTCAACGCCATTGCCCTCACCCTCGAGGCCACCCCTCAGCTCGTGGACCCAACGGGAGGGCTAAGTGATCTGGAGCAAAAAAAACTTGTTGCGGTACGTGAGCAAAACCTGCTCGACGATCCCCTGAGGTTGCTGCGCGGTCTGCGACTGATGGCCGAACTGCAGCTCAGCCTGGGAAAGCAAACCTTGGCATGGATCAATTGCCACCACAGACTTCTGCCCCAAGCAGCTCCTGAACGAATTCAGGCAGAACTACAACGGATCGTGGCTGCGCCTTGGGCCGATGACGTGCTGCCGCTGCTGCTGCGCACTGGCCTACTGGATTGTTGGCAAAACACCATTGAAAGAATCAGCCGACCAGCACCATGTTTAAAGGTTGCCAAATCCCTCAAACCTGAAGAGCAAGCCGTTGCCCTTCCCTTGGCTCGTCTCACTCATCTGCTCAGCAATGACGGGCTGAGCGCATTGCGCTTCAGCCGACGACAATGTCAACGATGCCAACTCCTTCGTCACTGGGAAGAACGCAACGACGGTATGGCGTTTGCAAGCCTCAGCGAATTGGATCGGCTGCAATTGCACCTCGATCTAGAAACAGACCTTCCAGCCCTCATCCTGCAGCTCCCGCACATCAGCCAGGTGCAGTGGCTAGAGCGTTGGCGGAACGCGGATGATCCTCTGTTCCACCCGTCACCACCTGTGGACGGCTATGCACTGCAAAAGACCCTCAAACTCCCCAAAGGACAAGCTCTAGGTGAGCTGCTTCGCCATCTCTGCCAAGAAAAAGCCTTTGGTCGGGTACAGAATCGAAAGCAAGCTTTTAAGGCGGCAACTTACTGGTGGGAACAAAAACAAACCTTGCTGTGATTAACTGCACTGGCAATAAGGACATCGATCGGCCTGATCCACATCCTTTTCTCATTCCCCTCTCTTTTTCATGAGCGTTCGCCTTTACATCGGCAACCTGCCGCAAACTTTTGAAAGCAAAGAGCTGGAAACGCAGCTGGCCAGCGTTGGAGATGGGATTCGCTTCAAGGCAGTTCTCGACCGAGAAACTGGAGGTTGTCGTGGATTCGGCTTCGCCAATGTCAATGATGAGAAAATTGCCAATGCGGTAATTGAACAGTTCAATGGCCGAGAATTCAACGGAAACAACTTGCGGGTTGAGCGTTCTGAACGCCGCAATACAAACGAAGGATCCGGTGGTGGTTCACGCCGCAACGGTACAAATTCAAGCGGCAATGCCCCAGGATCAGCCAGAAAATCGGCCAACAAAGTTGTACACAGTGATGCGCCTGCTGAAGAAGCACCCGACCCACGCTGGGCTGGAGAACTTTCAAAACTGAAGGATCTCCTCGCCAATCAAAAGACAACTGTTTGAACTGAACCGTTACTCCTCTTTCAAAAGAGGTTTGTCTAGCCTCAGCGTGCTTGGGCCATCAGATATGACAGAGGAAGATCAACCAACTTCATCCAGCGACTCACATAAGCCCGATTATTAAAAACATCATAGTCCAAGCGTTCGATGGAATCGAGGATCCCTCTATAAAGCCGCAATGAAGCCCATACTGGCCAACGGGCATCTTGAGATAGCCAGCGCACTCCAGCTTCCGACCGGGCAAACCACTCGCGAGCACGCTCCAATTGGAAAGCCATCAAATCCTTCCAAGCACTATTCAAACGTCCAGCCATCAAATCAGCTTCTGAATAACCAAATCGGTCGAGATCTTCCTGGGGAATGTAAATACGGCCACGACCACGGTCCTCTCCGACATCACGAAGAATGTTGGTCAGTTGATTGGCAATTCCCAGAGCGATAGCAGCATCTGATGTCTCTGGAGAAGAACTCCAAGGGGCTGTTGTGTATGCAGGGTCAAGACCCATGACGTGCTGGGTCATCAAACCCACAGTGCCTGCCACTCGATAGCAATAGAGCTCTAGCTGCTGAAAGGTGGCGTATCGATGCTGATTCAGATCCATGCGCTGCCCCTCAATCATGTCCAGATAAGGCTGTATGGACTGAGGGAAACGTTCAAGAGTGTCTGCCATGACCGCATCGAGGCCATCCAGCACCTGGCCAGCGAACATGGCTCGAGTGCGTTCTTCCCATTGATCAAGCCGATTCGCTAATTCTGAAACAGGACGCGTCTGAGCCTCTGCGCTATCCATCAGCTCATCAGTTCGCCGACACCACACATAGATGGCCCAAATCGCTCTGCGTTTGATCGAAGGAAGCAACATGGTGCCGAGATAGAAGGTTTTCGCCCACTGAGCTGTTTCCTTCCGACAAGCCTCATAAGCCTCATCAAGACTCAAGCAAGCCTGAGCATTGATAATCGACGAATCCGGCGCTAGCTGAGTCATTCTTCAGGCCTGGAGAGGCTTGCTAACAGACTGGGCCGTGGATAACTTCTCCCCACAGCTATCCACGGCATTTGCACACAACTTGCCGCTGAGCACCGCACCCTCCATCGACGCAAGGTATCGCTGCATTGTGAAGTCACCAGCGAGAAAAAAGTTGGCAATCGGAGTCTCCTGGCTCGGGCGAAGCTTCTGACACCCAGGGGTGGTCTTATAAACCGACAGGGGTGTCTTAATGACCTTGTACTTGCGCAGTTTGGCCTGTTTTTCGCCTGTGAAGTGCATCGGGAAAAGCTTCTTTAGCTCAGCCAATGTGGCTTCGATGATGTCCTCATCGCTACGGCCGATCCAATCTTTGGCTGGAGCAAAGACCAGTTCCAACATAGAGCGATCTGGATCTTCGTACTCCTTGCAGGTAATGCTCATATCGGCGTAGACACTCAAAAGAGGGGAACGACTGAAGAGCAGGTGATCGATATCCGTGAGCTTGCGGTCGAACCAGAGATGAATGTTGATCACTGGAACACCGCGCAGTCCATCGAGTTTGCGAAACACCTCCATCTGCTTCCAAGGGGCCGGCAAAAGCAATTTGAGCGGATCCACAGGAAGAGCACTGACATAAGCATCGGCTTGAACATTCCTAGGTTCACTGCCCGGCTCACCTCCAATCAGAAAGCTCTCCACACTGCTGTCTTCACTGAGCTTGATCTCCCGCAAGGGGCTGTTGAGATAAACCTCGCCACCATGAGACTGAATATGCTCCACCATCGGTTGACAAAGCCGCTCAGGAGGGGCCCCATCAAGGAAGGCCATCTTGGAACCATTCTTTTCCTGAAGAAATCGATTGAGCGCCGTGAGGATGACAGTGGCTGAAATCTCATCAGGGTCAATAAAGTTCAATGCCTTACTCATGGCGATGAAAACCTCCTCATTCACCCGCTCAGGGATGTTGTGGAGCCTCAGCCATTCAGTCCAAGAATATTGATCACACTCCTCCACGTAATCCTGGCCTCGCAACATTGCCGGTACGAGACCCAAGCCGAAGGCAACCTTCTCTGGCCAGCTGAGCAAATCGTTATTCCCTAAAATTGCAGCCACTCCATTGAATGGAGCTGGAAGATCCGGAAAGTCAAAGCGGCTGTATGTTCCAGGCTCCTCAAGCTGGTTGAAGATCATCGAGTGACTTTTCCACTGCAAACGCTCCTCGATGCCCAATTCTTTGAACAACTGGAGCATATTTGGATAAGCCCCAAAAAAGATATGTAAACCAGTCTCATACCAGTCACCATCATCATCCTTCCAAGCCGCAACTTTGCCGCCAAGCACATCGCGGGACTCATAAACAACTGGAATGTGTCCCGCATCAACTAGATATTTGGCACATGAGAGTCCAGCCAGACCTGCTCCTGCGATGGCAACGCGCATGCTTCTCACGACAAGTAAACATCAACCCTAAAAGGAGCCCTCCCCCATTCTCTTCCTAGAGTCCCTTCACTTGCTCTAGCGGGCCCCATTGCGGGACCGGTCCATGCCATGAACGAGACCCTATTGAAGTGCACGACCCGTCACGTCAGGATCTTCACGGCCAGGGTTGAAAACAATGATCTCGTTCCAGACCCCAACCAGCTCACGCTTGATCTCGATCCTGACAACGAGTTTCTTTGGACAGAATCCGTCACAAAAGAGATCCAGCAACGCTTCGCAGAGTTGGTGGCCTCGCATGCCGGAGGCGAACTTAGCGACTACAACCTGCGCAGAATTGGCTCAGAACTCGAAGGAACAATCCGAAAGCTGCTTCAGGCTGGAAAATTAAGCTACAACCCAGAGTGCCGCGTGCTGAATTACTCCATGGGGCTCCCGCGTACCCCTGAGCTGTTGTGAATCGCTCCCGTTACAACCGCCAATCACCTCCTGAGAGCTATGGCCAAGAGGGAGGCCGCGGGGACCGCTACTCGCGCCGCAACCGCTATGAAAGCGATGACTCCAGCTATGACCGTTCCCCTTCAAGTCGTTCTGGCCCTCCCACCCCACCAGGAGGCAATGGCATCCGCTTAAATACAGCCAGCCTGGCTGTACTCGCAGGGGTTCTGATCGTTGGGATCGGGATCGGCAGTGCTGTCACTAGCACCACCCAAGGCGACCAAGGCAACATTGCCAGCAGTCAGCAGCTGGACATGGCTGTGCCTGACCCTGAATTCTGTCGACAGTGGGGGGCCAGCGCCTTCGTCATCGACGTTGAGATGTACACCACGCTTAATCCTTCCAGCAGTTTTGTCACACAGCCCAGCCTGCAGCCTGGCTGTGTCATTCGTCGGGAAAACTGGACGGTGCTGGAAAAACAAGGTGCAGTCACCAATAGCCAGGTTAGAGAGTGCAAGCAACGCATGAACACCTTCGCTTATATCGGTTCAATCCGCGATAAACCCATCGTCCGCTGCGTCTACCAGACAGATATCAGAGAGAATAAATTTATTACTAAAGGAGTTGCTGACGATTCCGTGGGCGTAACACCGGAAGCAGATCAATTCTGAGTCGACTCTTAACCATTGACATCTGCAAGAACGGCCCTGTTCTGACGAATGGGGCTGTCGGCACTAGCAAACACTGGCAGCACATCACGCCTAAAGGCTTCTGCTGCGCGGGAACAGTAACGCGCAGGATGGCTGATCAACTTCAGCTGACGACGCACCTGCAGATCAACCACCAACGGTTTGTGCACTGTGCCGGCGGTGAGTTCACGTTCAATCGATACCACAGGCAAAAAGGCTGCCCCAAGACCAGATTGAACTGCATTCTTGATCGCCTCAAGAGAATTGAGCTCCATCTCTATCCGCAAGCGCTGCACATCCAAGCCAGATCGAGCTAGAAGCTGGTCCAGCATCTTGCGAGTGGTGGACTGGGAATCAAGACTGATAAAACCCAAGCGATAGAGGTCTTCCTTGGTGAGTTCAACAAGCCTCGACAAAGGATGTTTCACCGGAAGAACCAGGGCCAGTTCATCGCTGGCGTATGGCACAACCTGAAGAAGATCGTTGAGCTCCGATGGCAGCTCGCCTCCAATGATCGCTAGATCAATTTGACCATTGGCAATGCTCCAGCCGGTGCGTCGAGTGCTGTGCACTTGCAATTGCACAGCCACGTCCGGGTACTTTTGGCGAAATAAGCCAATCATGCGCGGCATCAAATAGGTGCCAGTCGTCTGGCTAGCCCCAATCACTAATGATCCACCTTTGAGGTCATGAAGATCATCAAGAGCTCGGCAGGCTTCCTGACACTGACTAAGAATCCGCTCGCAGTAGCTCAACAGAAGTCGGCCCGCTTCGGTTAGCTGAGCCTTGCGGCCCCCACGATCAAACAAGGAGACCTCTAACTGCTTCTCCAGGTTCTGAATCTGCAGGCTCACCGCCGGCTGAGTGACATAAAGGCTATCGGCTGCTTTCTTAAAGCTGCCCTCACTCACGATGGCGTGGAGGATGCGCAACTGATCGAGTGTGAACGGCAGATCGGCCATGGAGGACCTGCCAACCCGGCAGTAACAACAGAAAAACTGTAAGCGGAAAAGCCTGGACGCCAGAATCGATAATCATTGCCACTGCCACTTGGCACAATTGTCATCCACTGGGCTCCATCACAGCACCCTTGTGATGCTTGTTCTGTTGTTTCTCTTCGCTGTGATCCACAGCGGCGGAGCAGCCCTACGTAGCCATGCCGAAACCAGGATCGGGGCTAGGGCATGGCGATTGATTTTTGCCGCAACAAGCATTCCCTCCGCTGTGGTGGTGATCGGTTACTTCCTCTCACATCGCTATGACGGGGTGCGGCTCTGGAATCTGCAAGGAGTGCCAGGCATGGTGCCAATGATCTGGGCCCTCACGGCCATCAGTTTCCTCTTCCTCTATCCCGCCACCTACAACCTGCTGGAAATCCCAGCCTTGCTCAAGCCGAAAGTACGGCTTTATGCCACGGGGATCATCCGCATCAGTAGACATCCCCAAGCCATTGGCCAAATCCTCTGGTGTTTCTCCCATGCGCTCTGGATTGGCAGCAGCTTCATGCTGGTGACTTGTTTAGGCCTGATCGGCCATCACTTATTTGCTGTTTGGCATGGGGACCGCAGATTGCGAGCCCGCTTCGGCGATGCTTTTGAAGAACTGCGTCAAAACACCTCCGTAATCCCCTTCAGGGCGGTGATCGATGGACGACAACAATTGCTATGGCAAGAAGCTTTGAGACCTTCCCAGCTCGGCATCGCTATCGCTGTGGGAGTGTTCTGGTATGCCCATCGCTTCATCCCCATCGGCAGCGCGGCCTTCCTCTCCTCCAAGCTGGAAGGCCTGCTGAGCTGAATTGCCTACACTCCCATGATCCTGCCTGGACCGGATGAACTCGGCCGCCGACCTCGCCTGGTTAATCCCGGTGTTCCCCCTACTGGGAGCGATCGCCACAGGCCTGGGACTAATCAGTTTCAATCGCACCATTAACCGCCTACGTAAGCCGGTAGCTGTGCTGCTGCTCACCTCTCTAGGTGCTGCCGCCGTCTTGAGCTATGCAGTCCTCGCAGAGCAGCTGACCGGTGCTGCACCTGTCGAACATCTCTTCATCTGGGCCAGCGCCGGCAGTTTCAGTCTGCCAATGGGTTATGTGATTGATCCCCTTGGAGCAGTGATGCTTGCCCTGGTCACCACCATCGCTCTGCTGGTGATGATCTACTCCCACGGCTACATGGCCCACGACAAGGGCTACGTGCGTTTCTTTACCTATCTAGCCCTATTCAGCAGCTCGATGCTGGGCTTGATTATCAGCCCCAACCTTCTCGAAATCTACGTGTTTTGGGAGCTGGTAGGGATGTGCTCCTATCTCCTGGTGGGCTTCTGGTACGACCGAGATGGTGCCGCCCATGCAGCTCAAAAGGCTTTTGTCGTCAACCGTGTGGGTGATTTTGGCTTGCTCCTTGGCATTCTCGGAGTCTTCTGGGCAACGGGCAGTTTTGATTTCCATGGCATTGCTAATGGCTTGTCAGATGCCATCGCGAACGGCACCGTTCCAGGCTGGGCGGCATTGACCTTATGTCTATTGATCTTCATGGGGCCGATGGCCAAGTCAGCTCAATTCCCCCTTCATGTTTGGCTTCCCGATGCCATGGAAGGGCCCACACCAATTTCAGCTCTCATCCATGCGGCAACCATGGTGGCAGCAGGTGTCTTCCTCGTTGCCAGGCTAGAACCTCTCTACAGCCAGTTCCCCATGGTGGGTTTGGTGATCGCCGTGATCGGCACGATCACTTGTTTTCTGGGAGCGTCCATCGCGCTCACCCAGATGGACCTCAAGAAGGGACTGGCTTACAGCACGGTGTCTCAACTTGGATACATGATGCTGGCGATGGGCTGCGGCGCTCCCGTAGCAGGAATGTTCCACCTGGTGACCCATGCCTTTTTCAAGGCCATGCTTTTCCTTGGCTCAGGTTCAGTAATCCACGCCATGGAAGACGTTGTTGGTCACGAGCCCATCCTGGCCCAAGACATGAGGCTGATGGGCGGCCTGCGCCAAAAAATGCCGATCACAGCCATCACCTTCCTGATCGGCTGCATTGCCATAAGCGGTATTCCGCCTCTAGCAGGCTTCTGGAGCAAGGACGAAATTCTTGGACAAGCATTCACCACCTTCCCATTGCTCTGGGTTGTGGGCTTTCTGACAGCAGGGATGACGGCCTTCTACATGTTCCGCCTCTACTTCCTCACATTTGAAGGGCCATTCCGCGGAGACGACAAAACCCTTCAGGCAAATTTGATTGCTGCTGCGGGCAAAGGCAGTGAAGACGAGCATCCTCATCAAGGCGGGGTCCTGCATGAGTCGCCCTGGTCCATGACTCTGCCATTAGCAGTCTTGGCAGTGCCCTCGATGCTGATTGGTCTACTCGGCACCCCCTGGAACAGCCGCTTTGCAGGCCTGCTCAACCCAGAGGAGGCTCTTGAAATGGCCGCAACATTCAACTGGAGTGAATTCCTGCCACTCGCAGGTGCTTCAGTGGCGATCTCAACAGCAGGCATCAGCTTGGCTGTCTTAGCTTATGCACTGCACCGCCTCGATCTCGAAGAACTATTTGCCAATCGTTTCCCTGTCATCAATACCTTCCTGGCCAACAAGTGGTATTTGGATGACATCAATGAAAAGATCTTCGTACGCGGCAGCCGCAAACTGGCTCGTGAAGTGCTTGAAGTGGATGCCAAGGTGGTTGACGGCGTGGTGAATCTTACCGGCCTACTCACGCTTGGAAGTGGCGAAGGTCTTAAGTACTTTGAAACTGGCCGCGCTCAGTTTTACGCCCTCATCGTTTTCGGTGGTGTCATCGCCTTGGTCGTGCTTTTCGGCGTCCTAGGCAGTCCTGTTAGCTGATAAACCAAATTGTGTGTTATCGCCTATCGATGCAGTGTCAGAACGCCAAGCATTTCTACACTCCGACCAGTGCTGAAAAGGCCTGTCCGTGCTGGAGTTTGCCATAAGCGCACCCTTGGACACAGGTGCCGAGCTGCTGAGTGATCAAGTGAGCGCTAACTTCCCCTGGCTGAGCCTCTCAATTCTGTTCCCGATTGTGGGGGCCTTTCTGGTGCCGTTCATCCCTGATGAAGGGGAGGGTAAGCAGGTTCGTTGGTTTGCACTCGGCATCGCCCTGGTGACCTTTCTGATCACCGTGGCTGCCTACCTATACGGCTATGACCCCAGTCTGAGCGGCTTACAACTATCCGAACGGGTGAGCTGGCTACCTGATCTGGGCCTCACCTGGGCCGTCGGAGCAGATGGCATCTCGATGCCACTCATTCTGCTCACCAGTTTCATCACAGCACTGGCAGTCCTGGCAGCCTGGCCAGTGACGTTCAAACCCAAGCTGTTCTTTTTCCTGATACTGGCAATGGATGGCGGCCAGATCGCAGTTTTTGCCGTTCAA
Organism: Prochlorococcus marinus str. MIT 9313; assembly: GCF_000011485.1. Lineage (NCBI taxonomy): Bacteria > Bacillati > Cyanobacteriota > Cyanophyceae > Synechococcales > Prochlorococcaceae > Prochlorococcus > Prochlorococcus marinus. The sequence continues at coordinate 2,124,402 of NC_005071.1, forward strand.
GACATGCTGCTGTTCTTCCTGGCCTGGGAACTGGAATTGTTGCCGGTCTACCTGCTGCTAGCGATCTGGGGTGGCAAAAAAAGGCAATATGCAGCCACAAAATTCATCATTTATACCGCTGGCAGTTCGCTGTTCATTCTGCTGGTGGCCCTAGCCATGGGGTTCTTTGGCGGAGGCACACCCAACTTCGAATACACCAACCTCGCCCAACAAAGCTTTGGGACAGGTTTCCAGTTGCTCTGTTACGCCGGACTGCTCATTGCATTCGGCGTCAAGCTGCCAATTGTGCCTCTACACACCTGGCTACCAGATGCCCATGGAGAAGCAACAGCGCCAGTTCACATGCTGCTTGCAGGCATCCTGCTGAAGATGGGCGGCTATGCCTTGATGCGCTTTAACGCTCAACTGCTACCTGAAGCCCATGCCCAGTTCGCCCCACTTCTCATCGTGCTTGGGGTAGTCAACATCATCTATGCCGCTCTCACCTCCTTCGCCCAGCGCAACCTCAAACGCAAGATCGCCTATAGCTCAATTAGCCACATGGGCTTTGTACTGATCGGCATTGGCAGCTTCAGTGCCCTAGGAACGAGTGGCGCCATGCTGCAGATGATCAGTCATGGTCTAATCGGCGCCAGTCTGTTCTTCCTTGTAGGAGCCACCTACGACCGCACCCATACCTTGCAACTTGAGGAGATGGGAGGGGTGGGTCAAAAGATGCGAATCATGTTCGCCCTATGGACTGTCTGTGCACTCGCCTCTCTCGCTCTGCCTGGCATGAGTGGTTTCGTTTCTGAATTAATGGTGTTCGTGGGATTTGCTACCGATGAGGCCTACACGCTGACATTCCGAATTGTGATTGCGGGGCTTGCGGCAATCGGCGTCATCCTTACCCCCATCTATCTACTCTCAATGCTCAGAGAAATCTTCTTCGGCAAAGAGAATGACCAACTTGTCTCCCATACCAACCTGGTGGATGCGGAACCAAGAGAGGTCTACATCATTAGCTGCTTACTCGTGCCGATCATTGGCATTGGCCTCTACCCCCGACTCATGACCGATAGCTATACCGCATCCATCCAAGAATTAGTAAAGCGAGATGATTTAGCCCTGCAACGCATCAAAAAACCCTCAGCATTGATGATTCGAAACACCACCATGACGCCTGCTGTGGTCTCATCCCCAAGGCTGCCGATCACTCAAACGCGATCGGAGCAGCTCACTAGGAAATAAGATCTGCAGCCTTTCTTTGCACAGCGACCCACCCTGAAGTCTCCAGCATTAATGATGAGCTAGTTGCTTTTTTAAGGGATTCGCCAGATCAGTTTCATCTTGATCTTGTGCCTCGAGCTCAACAAAGCGATTCACAATTCTCTCGAGCCCTTTTGGATGTTATTGCAGGTCTAAGGGCTAACAATAGATGCTTATTCACTGCCGGGAGTATCTGATATACAACCATGCCAAGCAATCCCGACCTCAGCCTCTAAGCCACCAACTCAACCGACCAAGACCAAGCAAAACGATCAAACTTTGAGACGAAAGCTGACTAGAAACCACCTCATCAGCTTCCTGCTAACCCAATTCATATAACTCTTTAAAGGCATGATGATCTATGGAATCCCCCTAGCGCGCGCCTAACAAGATCGATAACTTATTTCAAGCGTGATCTTTACCTTGCAGGATGATGGACTGAACAGGGGGGCTGATTCAGGCGCACGCCTTGCAATCCGCCTGCTGCAAGATGCCGCAGAGCGAGGTGAGTTAGATCCCTGGGATGTCGACGTGATCGCTGTGGTTGATGGTTTCCTCGATCAACTACGCCAGCGAATTGAGGTGCCCCAGCAAGTGGCCGCACAAGTTCAACGGCAAGGTGGCAGTTATGAACAGGATTTAGCAGACAGCAGCGAAGCCTTTTTGGCCGCATCAGTCCTGGTTAGTCTCAAAGCAGAGGTTCTCGAAGCCCAAACCTTTCCGCCGGAACCTCTATTTGAAGAAGGCTTCGAAGCAGAGCTTGGAGAGCAAGGCTGGCTAGATCCAAGTTTTGCGCTTCCCAGGCGCCCAGAGCGCCACCTCTTACGACGTCCGGCAGCACCACCACCCCTTCGCAGGCCAGTGACTCTTGGCGAGCTCATCGAACAACTGGAATCCATCGCCGAACAACTCGAATCCGACGAACTGCAACAGCGACGCCGCAAACGCAATAAACGTTTGAGTGAGCGTGAGGCCATTGCCCAAGTCACCGCTCTAGCGCACCGGGAAAAACTTCCTGAAACGACTGCGGCCTTAGGAGTTTTCCTCAACGATTGGGAGCAGGCCCTGCACTGGGTTGATTTCGAGCAGTTGGTTGGTCAGTGGGAACAAGTCTCAACAGCAGACCTGGACACGGATCGGGTGGGCGTGTTCTGGGCTCTGTTATTTCTATGCTCACAGGGAAAAGTGGAGCTGGCACAGGAAGGATCTCTCTATGCCCCCCTACGACTGAAGCGACTGCTGGCCCCAGGAACCATTGCTCAGCTCCCGCTTACCAGCCTTAACGTGCCAGCTGCCACTCCGGCCGAGGTCGTGAATGCCGCTTGAATGGAGGTCTATGTTGTTTAATCGAGCTGAGGCCTAACAACGCCAATGAAGGCGATGATTTTGGCGGCCGGCAAAGGGACGCGCGTCCAGCCGATCACCCACGTGATCCCCAAGCCGATGATTCCCATCCTTCAGAAACCCGTGATGGAGTTTCTGCTCGAACTGCTGAAGGAGCACGGATTCAAAGAAGTAATGGTGAATGTGTCTCACCTAGCTGAGGAAATTGAAAACTACTTCCGCGATGGCCAGCGCTTTGGCGTAGAAATCGCCTACAGCTTCGAGGGACGCATCGAAGAGGGAGAACTGATTGGTGATGCCCTTGGTTCCGCTGGCGGCCTCAAAAAAATCCAGGATTTTCAACAATTCTTTGATGACACCTTTGTGGTGCTCTGTGGCGACGCCCTCATTGATCTCGACCTCTCAGAAGCCGTAAAACGCCATCGAGCCAAAGGCGCTCTGGCGAGCTTGGTGACCAAACGAGTCCCCAAAGATCAAGTCAGCAGCTATGGCGTGGTGGTCACAGACGAGAATGATTGTGTTCAGGCATTCCAAGAGAAACCCTCCACTGATGCAGCGCTGAGCGACACAATCAACACAGGCATCTATCTCTTTGAACCAGAGATTTTCGAGCACATTCCTTCCGACCAACCCTTCGATATCGGCTCTGACCTATTCCCCAAGCTGGTGGAGATGGGCTTACCATTCTTTGCCCTACCCATGGATTTTGAATGGGTGGACATTGGCAAGGTTCCTGATTATTGGAGAGCCATTCGCAGCGTGCTGCAAGGAGAGGTTCGCCAAGTAGGCATTCCTGGTAAGGAAGTGCGTCCTGGGATCTACACAGGCTTGAACGTTGCCGCGAACTGGGACAAGATCAATGTGCAAGGGCCAATTTATGTGGGTGGCATGACCCGCATCGAAGATGGAGCAACAATTATTGGGCCATCAATGATCGGCCCTAGCTGTTGCATCTGCGAAGGGGCAACCGTGGACAACTCGATCATCTTTGACTATTCCCGTATTGGAGCTGGTGTGCAGCTGGTGGAAAAGCTGGTGTTTGGCCGTTACTGCGTTGGCAAAAACGGCGATCACTTTGACCTTCAAGAAGCAGCCCTTGATTGGCTGATCACCGATGCAAGGCGCCAAGACCTGGTTGAACCATCTCCTCAGCAGAAGGCCATGGCCGAACTCCTTGGCACAGACCTCACACCGGCACCAAGCTGATTCCAGCCTGATCAAGAATCTCGGGGATGCGCTCTTCTGCTTTCACGGCCATCAGATGGACGCCCTGGGTAAGAGACAAGTAACTCCTGACCTGCTCAGCAGCAATAGCGATTCCCTCAGCCATTGGATCAGATGCTTGCTCCAGCCGAACCACAAGTGATTCAGGAATGCATGCTCCAGGCACAACCCTATTAATGAAGCTTGCATTACGAGCTGATTTCAGCAAAAACACCCCAGCAAGCACAGGCAACCCAAGGGGATTGGCCACCTCATTGCAAAAGTGTTCAAGCACAGCGGGTTTCATCACCATCTGAGTCTGAAGAAAGCGAGCGCCGGCTTCCTTCTTTCGTTCGAGGCGACGACGCAAACCACTCAAGCTCTGGCAATTGGGATCAGCAGCGGCCCCAGCAAAAAAAGCAGTCGCTCCATCAGGGAGTAATCCCGAAACAGGGTCCTCAGCACGGTTGAAGGCAGAGACCTGATGCAGCAATTTCACCGACTCGTAGTCATGAACAGGTCTCGCCTCAGGTTGATCACCAACCCGAACCGGATCACCTGTAAGGCAGAGCAAGTTGCGAATACCCAGAGCATGAGCTCCAAGTAAATCTGATTGAAGGGCGATCCGATTGCGATCACGGCAAGCGAGCTGCAAAATCGGTTCAAGCCCCTCATCTAACAGCAAGCGACAGAGAGCAAGGCTGCTCATCCGCATCACTGCACGGCTGCCATCAGTCACATTGATGGCATGAACAAAACCTTTCAAACCTTGAGCCATCGTCAAGGAATGAACAGGATCTGCACCACGAGGAGGCATGACCTCAGCAGTGATCGTCACTGCTCCGGCCTCGATGGAGCGCTGCAAGGCTGAACTCAAATCACGATGTCCTTCACTCACTCACCAACTATGAGGGATCGCTAGCCCAAAGTCTGCGTAAGATGACCGGAGATAATCAATGGGGAGGAAATGGCCACAGGCAAAATCCCCAATTCCGTTCATATCTCACTCTCTTCAAGGGAAATGGAAATCATTGACCTTGTCGCAGACGGGCTAACCAACCAAGAAATCGCTGAAAAGCTAACCATCAGCAAGCGAACTGTCGACAATCATGTCAGCAACATGTTCACCAAAACAGGCTCAAAAAATCGTGTAGCCCTTCTGAACTGGGCCATGGATCACGGCAAGATCTGCCGCGATGGTTTCAATTGCTGCTCCTTGCCAGACGACTCCGACTCTGACTCCTAAACCCAAGCACAGCGGGCTCTGGGATGGACATCAAAGAACATCCTTCGGACTCGAGATCAAACAACTCGACATAGGCCATACAAGCCTCACGATCCCGGCATGTAAAGCGGAGGATGCCATCGGTATCGTACAAACCAAACACAAGTTGCCTTCCCGCAGCCTCTGCTGCCCGAACAACCAGTTCACTCGATCGGAACTGTTAAGAGATTATAAAGGCCCTTGGGGCGCTTTAGTCAAGCCAGATCGTAATCTCGGCGCCTCTGATCGGACCATTGCTGAATCGGGGTGCGTGCCAAAGCAGCATTGTTCCACTCAGATGCACCAGTCACCTCCTGCCAACACCACGCGGGAATCTCTAGCAGCTCCTCCGCAGAGACAAGTTCCACCTCCGCTAGCACAAGAGGAGCATTCGCTCCTTCGAAGCAATCGACCACCCAATCACCACCTTTAAGGCTTAGTTCATAACGTGTCTTGATCAGACGATCAGGCGCCAAACCCCAGAGAGCCTCTGCATCGATTAAAGGGATCCGATATTCGAACTCATGACGAGCAATACCCTCAGCAGGAGCCTTGAGGGTGAGCCAAGCCTGCTCCATCGCCATGATTCTCATCCTGACAGTGAACCCTTGAGGAGACCCGGCCAGGTAACCCTGACGCAAAGGCAAGGCGGGTCCTGCTAAAGCTCGCCACTCTTCTCCCACCACCAAAAACCTCCGTTCGATCTCGAGGCCCATGAGCTTCAGCTGGGAGATGGTTGATTGTTGAGCAGACTTCCCGCCCAATGCAGCTTGTGCGTGAGAGTTCTGTAATAAGAGGGGCTCTGTTCAAGAACCACCATCAATGCATGGTGCCGAGCCCTCTGAACAACACAACACTGGCCTGGTTCAAGCAGGGCACCACTCGCCCCATCTTTCCAGAGCTTCACCCGGCGAGTGTTTTCTCCCAGAAGCCCAATCACGAGCCGTGAAGCTGGAGGCACGATGACGGGACGACTAGAGAGACTCATCGGACAAATTGGACTCACGATGATGGCATCAATGCCAGGGTGAAGAATCGGTCCTCCAGACGCCATCGAGTAGCCGGTAGACCCTGTGGGTGTCGCCAAGATCAAACCATCGCCACGGTAATGATCCACCACCTCACCATCGATCTCTAGTTCAAGGGTGCAGGTAGGCGACACATCATCGCGATAAGGACGCATATAAAAATCATTCAGGGCCCAATGCAGTGCCTTAGTCCCATTCAAATCCTGGAGCGAAGCAGTAGGTCGAGCAGTTCGTTCAGCAGGGGAGCGGCTGTCCACGGCAGCCTGCAACATCATCCTGCGCTCCAAAGCAAAGTTGTCCTGCAACAATCGCTGCCATAGCTGACCGCCATCAAGCAAACAGCGTTCATGCGTCAGAAAACCTAGATGCCCTCCGACGTTGAAACTAAGGATTGGTACATCATGAACGGCAAGATGACGGGCCGCACCGAGCACCGTGCCATCGCCCCCAAGCACAACAGCCAAATCAGGCAGGCCGGCTTCTGAGGCCAATAAATCGGGGAAAGGGTTGGCCGTCACTCCACTCATGGCCATCACCACTTTCACTCCAAGCGCTTGGAGCTCGTCAACACAACAACAGGCTTCACGATGCGCAGAATGACTTCCCGCCCGATAGATCACCCAGACCAAATCGAGACGCATGCCTGGGTCTCCTTACCAGCGCAGCAGATTGAAGCGCTCCATATCCACAGTGACGCGATTGCGATACAAGGAAAGGAGGATCGCAAGACCCACAGCTGCCTCTGCAGCAGCAACAGTAATCACAAACACAGCAAAGACCTGACCGCGGATCAGATCACCATCAATATATGAAGAGAATGCCATCAGATTGATATTCACCGCATTGAGCATCAGCTCAATACTCATCAAAACCCGAACAGCATTACGGCTATTGATCAACCCCCACACGCCGATACAGAAAAGCATCGCAGCAAGCAAGAGATAGGCCTGAAGAGGAACAAGACCGGACGAGGACTCGAGCATGGGATCAATCAGGGGAAAAAGCAAAGTGACCTGAACTGATCAGGGCGTGGACTTATCGACAAGCAAAGGCGTTTGAGCCTTCTCGATCAGACCCTGATTGACAGCATCACCTGTACCAACATCAGTCTCCAGCACATCTCTGCGGGCCAACACAATTGCACCGATCATTGCCATCAGTAGAAGCACAGACGCCAGCTCAAAAGGCAAAAGGTAGTCAGTAAATAGGTGTTCACCAATTCGCTCAGTGGCCCCTACTCCAATCGCTGCGGGGCCTGGCACTGCCCAAGGTGTGGTGATCACCACACGAAAGAAAAGAACAAACAACCCTGCACAAACTCCACCAGAGAGCAGCCTTCGAATAGGCAATCCCTCGATAGGCTTCAAATCTTCGCGCTTGTTGACCAGCATGATCGCGAAGAGAATCAGCACGTTGACTGCACCCACATAAACCAGCACCTGTGCTGCTGCAACAAAACTTGCATTGAGGAGCAGATAGAGACCAGCCACAGCCATAAATACTCCACCAAGCAAAAAGGCGGAGTAGACGATATTGCCCAGCAAGACGACACCAAGGCTGCCGAGAACCACCACGGCGCCTAGTACCAGGAAACAGATTAATTCTGTGGAAGTAGCAATCGTCATCCGCTGGGCTGGTCTTGATCAGAAGCATCCTGCAAGGATTCTCCCTCATCCCCTTGCACAGACTCTTGTTGCAAGCTCAGACTCTTGAGCGCCTCTGCCGGGAGCTGTCCGGCTCGAGGTTGATTTGCAGGGACATCATGGGGATCCATAACCCCTTTAGGCAGATAAGCCAGCTCTCGTAAAGGCTGCACAGATGGGTCTGTCGTCACACTGGTTGGCAAACGACCCAATGCAACATTGTCGTAGTTGAGGCTATGGCGATCGTACGCAGCCAGCTCATATTCCTCTGTCATCGATAAGCAATTGGTGGGGCAGTACTCCACACAGTTGCCACAAAAGATGCAGACACCGAAATCAATGGAATAATTGCGCAGCTCCTTTTTCTTCGTCTCCTTATTCATCACCCAGTCCACAACAGGCAAGTTGATGGGACAAACCCTGACGCAAACCTCACAAGCAATGCATTTATCAAACTCGTAGTGGATACGACCGCGATAACGCTCTGAAGGGATGAGCTTCTCGTATGGATACTGCACCGTGATCGGACGCCGGCGCAGGTGATCGAATGTGACCGCAAGGCCCTGGATCAGATAGTTCGCTGCATCCGCAGCGTCGCGGGTGTAGTCAACAACTTTTTTGAGGAACCCGAACATGCGAAAGGAACCTCTAAGAGGCCCACTAGGAGCATTCAAGAAATCCTACAAGCTTTTTAGCCAGGATAAGTAAAAGTGCTTAGCCCTGCCGGAGCGAGATCCAGCACCTTCAAGCGCTTTGGCTGCATCAACCACCAAAGGCAACAGGGAAAGCCAACTTAAGAGCAGCGGTAATCAGCAGATTTCCAAGAGCGATCGGCAAAAGAAACTTCCAGCCCAAATCAAGCAATTGATCAATGCGTACGCGTGGAGTAGTCCAGCGCAACAAGATGGCTAAGAACACCAGTAGATAAGCCTTCAGCACTGTCATCACAATGCCAACCGAGCCAGTGATCACCTGCACCAAGGGAGCATCAACCGACTGACCAAGCCAACCAGCCAGCCATTCCACGGGGATGGGGAAGCCCCATCCCCCTAGGTAGAGCACTGCGACCAACAAGGACGAAAGCACAAGGTTGATGTAACTACCGAGATAAAACAGGGCAAACTTCATCCCTGCGTACTCGGTCTGATAACCCGCCACCAGCTCTTCCTCAGCTTCAGGGAGATCGAAAGGAAGTCGTTCGCACTCGGCCAGCGCACAGATCCAAAAGATCAAAAAGCCCACAGGCTGCCGCCACACATTCCAGCTAAGCAAGCCAGCACCATTTTGTTGGGCAACAATGTCGACCGTGCTGAGCGAATTGCTCATCATCACCACTGCCAGAACAGCCAAGGCAAGAGGGATTTCGTAACTGATCGATTGAGCAGCAGCCCTCAGCCCACCCAAGAGTGAGTACTTGTTATTGGAGGCATAGCCACTCATCAATAGGCCAATGGGCTGAATGCTGCTGAGGGAGATCCAGAGGAAAATCCCTATCCCCACATTGCTGATCAGCAGATTTTGACCAAAGGGCACGATCAGCCAGGAGAGGATCACAGGCACAAGCACCAGGACCGGACCTAGAGTGAACAGCAGGCCATCAGCCCTGACAGGGATCACGTCTTCCTTCACCAGCAACTTCAAGCCATCGGCCATCGGCTGCAACACGCCTAGAGCTCCTGCGTATTCCGGTCCGATCCGCTGCTGAACAGCCGCCGAAATCTTCCGCTCCAGCCACACGGTGACCAAAACGCCAACCATCGCCGCTGTCAACACCAACAGCATCGGTAGCGGCAGCCAAATGAGATGGGCCACCTGAGGGGAAAGCCCCAGCCCTTGTAATGACTGACTAAAGCTCAACTCCAGATCAAGGCCAGAACTCACCAAGCCTGAGGTTGTAGTGGCAAAGGTGGTCACCATGGTGATGGCTGAGCTGGCTGCAACTTAAGCGCCCGTAGAAGAGAAACGCTCATCACTAGGGATCCAAGTTCTGTTCTGGGGACCGGTGTAAATCTGCGAAGGTCTGAAAATCCGATTCGCGCCAAGTTGCTCTCGCCAATGAGCTAGCCAACCAGCCACCCTTGAGATAGCAAACACAGGAGTAAAAAGATCACGTGGAATTCCAAGCTTGCGATACACAAGACCGGAATAGAAGTCCACATTCGGATAGATCCCTTTAGGGCCTAAACGGGTGGCAGCCGCCTGCTCCAACGCCTTGGCCACGTCGTACATCTCATCGGTACCGAATCGGGCAAACAACTCCTCTGCAAGACCCTGAAGGATCACAGCGCGAGGATCCTTGACCCGATATTCCCTATGACCAAAGCCCATCACCTTGCGCTTAGAAGCAATCGCTTCATCCAAGTAATCACCAGCATGCTCTGGGCTGCCGATCTCTTCAAGCATCGCCAAAACATCCTCATTGGCACCACCATGTAGGGGTCCTGCAAGGGTGCCCACTGCGGAAGCCACCACTGCATAAGGATCTGTGAGCGTACTGGCGGTCACTCGAGCACTAAAAGTACTGGCATTAAGACTGTGTTCCGCATGCAGGATCAAGCAGCGATCAAGAACCCTTGCCGCCAAAGGGTCCGGTTCACGCTCGGTGAGCATGTAGAGGAAATTGGCTGAGTAGGCCAGGTCGTCACGAGGCTGAATGGGATCTTGCCCTTTGCGAATCAACTTGAAGGCCGCCACCATCGTGGGAATCTTGGCGATCAGCCTCACCACGGCGTTATAGACGTACTTCGGGTCATCGATGGCTCGACGGGAATAGAACAGCCCCAGGGATGCCGCACTCGACTGAAGTGCATCCATCGGGTGCCCCGAAGCTGGGAAGCACTTCATCATGTCGCGTACCCGGAAACTCACGCGACGGTGCATCTGAACCTCAGCTTCGAAATCACGAAGTTGCTGTGGGCTTGGCAGATCGCCCCAGATCAACAGATAGGTGGTTTCCAAAAAGCTGCTATGCGCTGAGAGCTCCGCAATTGGATAACCCCGATAAGCAAGCCGCCCCTGCAGTCCATCGATATCACAGATGGCGGATTGGGTTACTGGCACTCCCTCCAGCCCCGGACGAAAGCTGATGCCACTGCGATCGTGGCGAATCTCCCCAACCTGCTCCTGCCCCACCGCATCTCGACAACTCCTTGGCAACCTAAGCGGAACAGGGCAACAACACCGACGGCCTCAACAACACCTGCAGCGTTGCCCTGCCAGCAGGGCTTCGTTTCTGCTGCGACCATCTGAGATGTGCAAAACCAGCCTTCTTCAACACCAGGCAGCCCGTAGGCATGCCAATCAACCTTGCGGCTAGATGGGTCAAATCAGGTTGATGACCCACCAAAAGGCAGCGCCCAAGCAATCCTTCAAGCAAAGGCCAAGGATCCCTGCCAGGCAGCAAACCACTCTCGAATTCCACACGCCCCGCCAGACCTGCCTACTGCGCAAGTTCGGCCGTCTGAGCCGCACGCAGATAAGGACTACTCAGCAGACGATCAGCAGCAAAGCCAAGGCTTCGCAAGCGACGAGCGACCTCCATCGTGCGCAGAATTCCTTGCTCTGTAAGTGGGCGTCGCGAATCATCAACGCCATAGCAACGCTGCTCAGCGATGCCATGGCGCAATAAGAAAAGATCAACCGAGGTTGAGGCGGGCACGCATGCGAAGAGAAGAGCTTTGTTCATCTTGATCAGGCCCCACAGCCATGGCCAACCCCTGCACACTGGGCTGCAATGAACCATCAGCAAGCGTTTGCATCAACGTCCAGGGACGCCAATGCTGAAGCTGCACCCGACCAGGACTTGCACCAAGAACCAGCTGTTGAGTAAGCGGACGATCATCTCGATTGAGATTGTTCAGCTGACGAAGACGAGGCTGTAACGCCTTACCCTGCTTGCGCTGCTGCAGAGCCGCAAGGGTCTGCCCCCACCAGGCCTGGTCTGGCTCTTGGGCCAAAGCAACGCCCAACTGAGCCTCAAGCAAGTTCTTAGTGGAGCTTTGTTGACGTGCCAAGCGCGTCCACACCTGCAGAGATTTGTCATCAAACGGCAAATCCGAACGAATAAAACCCTGCTCAGTCAGCGCATCATCCACCACCGAGACAGCTGGATAGTCCTGCTTGGTCGCAACCAGCCAGCCTTCGGGCTGCTGAAGCCACAACAACGGTCCATCGTCCAAACCAGCAATCGTGGCAGCCGAAGACACTTCATTTGCCGTCAACTGCTGACGCAGTAAGGGACCTAACCACTGCACCAGAGGATCCTGATCTGAGGGATCAAGTAATCGAGAAGGTGAACTCAGCAAAGCGAGGGCCTCCGCCTGACCACCAGCCGAGGTAGTGAGCTGAGCAAGTCCATCAGCTGCTCCAACCTCACTCGCAACGGCTTCCAAGGGTTGCTGGAAACGCAACAGCCCTTCCATCGCCAAATCGGACCCTTCAGGCTTCAAGGCAGCCACCAAACCCAACAGATCCTCACGCTGGCTGAGCGGCTTAGGCAGGCCTAACCAAGAGTGAAGAGCGGGCGGCGAGGCAACCATCAGCGCCACACCATCACCAAGCTGGCGCACGATCTCGACAAGCTCATGATCGCCAAGTTGATGCTGATCAGCCAACTGGGAAACATCAAGAGCCTGTTCCAATACCCCCCGGCCGGAGGCAAGCAACAACAGGTCATCGTCGATCAATGCTGTTGCTAAAGGCTGTGGATTGCGCCCCCTCAGAGCCCCTTTGCCACTAATCACTCCCATCCCCCGATAGCGGCTGATCTGCAGATCTGTGCCAGCCAAGCTGCGGGCTTGCCAAAAGCGCTGCAAAAACCGCCTCGCACCATCCTGATCTCGACTCTCTAGAACCAAAAGCCAACCCATGGATGCCTCTGGCCCGTCGGGTTCCAACAGAGCCATGCTCACTTGCGGACCAAGCCAATCGACCAACTCCGACTCAAAATCCAAACCAGCGAGTGCGAAAGCACCATCACGAATCTGCTGAGCACCATCGCGAGCCTTGCGACGGTTGCGTGCCGGAGCTACAGCCTGGGCATAGGCCGGCACACGCACTGGATCCATCAACCAATGAACGGCAAGAGCAGCATCTCGAGGCACAAACCTTGCAGCACGTGGCAACTCCAGTGGCTGATCAACCAAACGCAGAGGGTTTTGGCGGGCCATAGCCCATCCAAGCCCCGCCACCAATGAGAACAGGACAAACACCGTGGCTAGCACGGCAATCAAAAACGGGCGGGCCTTCATGGGCCGGCAATGGGACTCTTTAGATCATCTTTATCCATTAATCATCTGATCGTCTTGCGCCCAGTATGAAGCGCTCACAAAGGCAACATCAATGAGTCGATTGACAGGTCTCTTTGTGCAAGCCAACTGAATCGCGAACAGCCACACACTTTCCGCCACAAAATCTTGTCGAGCTACACGACGAGAAACACAACAGCTGCAATCTGGGAAGAAGCATCGAGACTTGGTGATGCTGGGTTGCAAGCAAGCGCTGCGCCAACACTGAGACCGGCTTAGTGAGTTCGTGACAGAGCACAAAAGAAGGGCAACCCCCCCGTACCATCAAGATCCCGACGTCACCGCTTTGGAGTCGCTACCGGCACGACAACAGCAGGTGCTTCAAGCAACGGTGCACCACTACGTGGACACGATTGAGCCTGTTGGCAGCAAAACCCTGGTGCAACGCTTTGGCCTCAAAGCCAGCGCCGCAACAGTTCGTTCGGCAATGGGAGCCCTTGAACAGCGTGGCCTGCTCACCCAACCTCATACCTCGGCGGGAAGAGTGCCGAGCCCGCAGGGCTATCGCCACTATGTGGACTGCTTGCTGCCGCCTCCAGGATCGGCGGCGCAGCACTTGGAACGGGAACTGACAAACCTCAGTCTGCGCTGGGCAGCTCTCGATGACTTGATGTGGCAATTGGCCCGTCGCCTCACCGATTTCACCGGCCTGATGAGCTTGATTACCAGGCCCGCACGGCCAAAGCCAACGCTTCAAGCCGTACGCCTGGTGCGCAGTGGCGACCGGCTGCTGGTGATGCTGGTTGAAAGCTCCAACCAAGCCAGTCATCTCAATCTGCGCCTGCCCCATGAAGCCAGCAACGAACTCGAAGCCATCGAGGAGTGGACCCGCGATCAACTGGCCACAACGGGCAACGGCAGCCTCGACTGGTCGAGCCTGCCACCGCAGCTCAATCTGAGCGGATCTTTACTGCGAGAGGCGATTCACAGCCACAGCCAAGCTCAAACACCGGCTGAATCAGATGCAGTGTTCCATGGGATGTCAAGGCTGCTTGCGCAGCCAGAATTCAGCAGTAGCGCCAGCCTCCAACCCTTACTTGAACTGATGGATACCCAGCCAGCTGCAGTGGTGCCAGTTGGCAGTGAGCAGCTTGGAGGCGTGTGGATCGGCGCAGAGCACCCCAAGAGCGCCCTGGAAGCCTGTTCCGTGGTGCAAGCGCCCTATCACAGCTCCGGGGAAGGCATCGGACAAGTTGCTCTCGTTGGCCCGATGCGCATGGCTTATGCCACAGCCAAGGCAGCCGTGAGCAGCGTGGCGAATCACCTTGAAAGGTTGCTCTGCTAAGCGAGACAGCTAGCTATTAGTAGCAACCTTTTTTAATACGACTACCGATGTTCGGCGACTTGGTTATCGGCGAAATAAGCGGTTCAACAAAAGCTGGAAATGAGGCCCATGCACTGATTGATCCTTGCATCATTCGTTCTCGTGATCAGTTACTCGTTAACCCCTTGCTAATGATCGAGCTCTGATCCCGCAAGGCCATGGCTCAAGCAAAACGCCTATTACCGCATGGCTGCAGTTTTCATTCAAAGCTGATTGCCCAGTTTCTCTGCCACGGTGTTGACGTCCTTATCGCCGCGGCCAGAGCAATTGATTACCACTTCTGTTCCAGCGGCAAGAGTGGGGCAAAGCGTCTCTAACCAAGCAAAGGCATGGGCCGTCTCTAATGCAGGAATAATTCCTTCTAGTTCACTCACCAAGCGCAATGCATCCAAAGCCTGCTGATCGCTAACCGCGGCATACTCCGCCCGACCAATCTCACACAGGTAGCTGTGTTCTGGACCCACTCCTGGGTAGTCGAGGCCGGCACTAATCGAATGCGCCTCTTGCACCTGACCTTCATCATCCTGAAGCAACAAACTCATCGCTCCATGCAAGACGCCTACTCGACCTTCGGTGATTGTTGCCGCATGACGACCAGTTTCAACACCATCACCAGCAGCTTCCACTCCAATCATGCGCACAGAGCGGTCCTGCACGAAGGGATGAAACAAACCCATGGCATTGGACCCACCACCAACGCACGCCAAAAGAACATCAGGCAAGCGACCGAAAGCCTCAGCACACTGCTGCCTGGCCTCCTGACCGATCACGGCATGAAAGTCGCGAACAAGCATCGGATAGGGATGGGGACCAGCCACCGAACCAAGGATGTAATGGGTGGTTTCCACATTGGTGACCCAATCACGAATCGCCTCACTCGTCGCGTCCTTCAGCGTGGCCGTGCCTGCGGTGACAGGCTGCACTGTGGCTCCCAGCAGACGCATGCGGAACACATTCAACGCCTGACGGCGCATGTCCTCAGCCCCCATGTAGACGACACACTCAAGACCAAAACGGGCACACACCGTGGCCGTGGCCACACCGTGTTGACCCGCACCTGTTTCGGCAATGATCCGCTTTTTACCCATGCGTAACGCCAACAGAGCCTGACCCAAAGCGTTATTGATTTTGTGGGCGCCTGTGTGATTGAGATCCTCACGCTTAAGCCAGATCCTGGGTCCTCCGTCTGAACGGCAGTAATGAGCTGTGAGGCGCTCAGCCTCATAAAGCGGCGTCGCCCGACCCACATAGCTACGCAGCAACCGATCCAACTCAGCAGTGAAGGCAGGATCTTTCCATGCCAGCGCAGCTGCTTGCTCCAGTTCAGCCAAGGCAGGCATCAAGGTTTCGGGCACGTACTGGCCCCCATATCTGCCGAAACGCCCCTGGGCAGAAGGTCGCGCACTCACAGCGAGGTCCGCATCTTTGGGCTGAGAGGGCAGAGTGCTGGTCACCGGTACGCCAGGCAAGAACAACACCAGCCTAGGAATCGAAAGAATCACCCCAAGCAGCAAAGAGTGCTTTCGTTTGAAGCCGCAAAGTTAGAGGGAGTCTTTGCCAGCCAACTCAACCATCCGCCCCATGGGCCCTGCCCAAGCCAGACCAACAACGAAAAGGCTGGCAGCCGCTGCAATAGGAATCCGCTCTCTACTCAAGCTCAATTCATTCGCGTTCGCGCTGCAATCGTTGTTGCAGCAACCATCCAGCAGAGCATCACCAGCAGCCATCGGATCGCGGAGTTGCATCTGATCACCGCGAAGATGGCATGCAAAAACACCAACCCCCGTACATTCACAACATTGGCGATCAAACAATGCCCCGAGGTGGCTGGCAAGAATTCACAGACCCAGGTGGTTTTTCAGGGCAATCCAGCGCGCTGGAACGCCCCGATATCAGCCAAGCCAATCCCAAGGAGCAGCAAGCTGTGCGGGTGCAACGCACACGCGGAGGCAAACGTGGCAAAACAGTGACCCAGATCACTGGGCTGGCACTCACCGCGACAGAAGCCAAGGCTTTGCTCAAGCGCCTTAAGGCCCGCGCTGGCACAGGCGGAACAGTCAAAGACGATCTACTCGAGCTACAGGGCGACCAGGTGACCCTGGTGATGGACGTCCTGCAAAGCGAGGGCTTCCGTCCCAAACAAGCTGGTGGCTGAAAGGAGCTGACAGATCAGCTAGGCGGAATGGAGAATGGCAGCCCAATCAACATCAAGACCATGAGCTCTGCCCCGCAAGGAGACACAAACCCCAAGGGCACGAACATTGTCTGGCATGAAGCCTCCGTAGACCGTCAATCGCGAGCACAACAACGCGGCCACCGCAGTGCAATCCTCTGGTTCACTGGCCTATCCGGTTCTGGCAAAAGCACCCTTGCCAATGCAGTGAATGCGGCACTTTTTGAGCAAGGTCTTGCCACCTATGTCTTAGATGGCGACAACATTCGCCATAGCCTTTGCAAAGACCTCGGCTTCTCCGACTCAGATCGAGAGGAGAACATTCGCCGCATCGGCGAGGTCGCCAAGCTCTTCCTCGATGCCGGTGTCATCGTGCTCACCGCTTTCGTCTCCCCCTTTCGAGCCGACCGTGACAAAGCCCGCAAGCTTGTAGATGTTGATGATTTCATCGAAATCCACTGTGCAGCGGACCTAAGCATTTGCGAAGAGCGAGACACCAAAGGGCTTTATGCCAAAGCCAGGGCAGGCGAAATCAAAGATTTCACCGGTATTTCCAGCCCCTATGAAGAGCCTGCGTCACCCGAACTAAAGATCAATACCGGTGAGCAAAGCCTGGACAGTTGCGTTGAGATCGTGCTCAAGACTCTGCTGAATCGAAAGGTAATTCCCGCCAAGCATCAACCAGTGTCTTAATACAACTCGCCACGGGAACGGCCAGCAATAACCCCAAGAGCTGCCCAAAACCAAATAATGCTCCTGTTCTGGCACCAATCGGCAAGGCAATCAGCAACCAAGCAGGCTGCAAGCCAACGATGCTTCCCATCAGGCGCGGTTGGATCACTTGATCCACAATCTGACCAACAGCGATCGCAGCGGCCAGAATCTCTAGACCCATGCGGGGGTCCTGTAATGCGAGCAGTGCACTCACACCAACAATCGTGAGCGCACTGGCGTAGGGGATCAACGTCGTAAAACCAATTAAGACCGCAAATAACACTCCAAAGGGAATATCTAGCAGCGTAAAAACAGCGATTTGGCCACCGCTGAGAATCAACGCAAGCAAAACCTGCCCGGCAAAATAACCACGGAATGTGCCCGTGATCGTATCGACCACAAGCTCCCTCCATTGATCTGGCAGCCAACGAGCCAGCCCAGCAGTGATTGGATCACCCCCCAGCAAAAGAAACACTGCCAAGACCAGCACCAACAACGTGTTGATGGTGATGCCAAGAGTGGCTCCAAGAATGCCGAGTAATTGCTGACTCAACTGAGTCGCCACGCCGCTCAGTCGTGTCAGTAGATCACTACTGAAGTCTCCAAATTCACTAGGCAATCCCCGACCCGAAGCCCATTCCTGCAGCCGACTCACCCAACCTTCTGCAGCCACAAGCCAACCGGGTAATTCATTGATCAGCTGGCCAAGCTGATCAATCAGACGGGGCACCAACGCAACGCCCGCTAACACCAACAAGCCAACCGCCAAAACTGCCACCACACCGATGGCCAGCCAACGGGGCAACCCCAGACGCTGATTAATCCAGCGACTGGGGATATCTAGCAAAAATGCAATCAGCGCTGCCGTGACAAACAGCCCTGGGAACGGAGCCAAAGGCACTAGTAACTGACGCAGCACCCAAAGATTGAGGGCGAACAGAGGCAAAAGCAGACTGAGCCGCAACCAGATAGGGAATACCAATGGCCCAAGCATCAGAGAACTCTCATTGAGATCCTCAGCAGATCAGTCACTAGGCTGAAGCTTGGCTCCTCGCAAAGAAGCCTGCCACCAAAATGCAAGCCAGCAAGCAATCCCAACAAACTTAAAGCCCTCTTCAAACAACTGCACCGTGGCGTAGCCAATGGGCAATAGATCCTGAACCTTATCGCTGACTATCGAGAGGCCCAGAAGCATGGCCGCCGCCAGGAATGCCACACCATCAGCCTGGATGACTCATTTGCAAAAGCGTCCGCAGAAAGAAAGCTGTAATGATGCAGTAACAGCCAGCTTGAGCTAATTGCGCAAGGCTCATGCCGTAAGGAAAGATCATCAAGACAAAGCAATCTGGAGAGCATGGCCACCCTTAGGCATTAGGGCAGAATTGTCTCTAGAGGCGTTTGGCTCAGCGGTAGAAAGCCTGCCTTACAAACACGATCTCGCTGGTTCTATCCCGGCATCGCTAATCACCTAAAAGGTCTAGTCAATGAATTTGGCTCTTTCCCCAACGCTGGCTGCATGTCGGCCCCGGCAATGGCCAAAGAATCTGTTGGTTTTCGCTGCTCCACTTTTTGCCTTCCGCTTCGAGATTGAGATTTGGCAGCGAGCACTTGCTGCACTTGTGGCTTTCTGCTTGATCTCTAGCGCGATCTATCTACTGAATGACTGTCTTGATGTCGAGGTCGATCGAGTTCACCCCAGCAAAAGATATAGATCCATCGCCTCTGGGCTGGTCACGGTGCCTGCAGCCCTAGCAACAGCATTGATGCTCACAGTAGTCAGCCTCAGTTTCGCAGCCGTAATTACTCCAAAGTTGGCAGGCGTGGTGCTGCTATACGGCCTCATTCAAGTCGGCTACTGCTTAAAGCTGAAGCACCAACCGTTACTTGATCTTTTCGCTATCGCATCGGGATTCTTATTGCGGGCCATCGCAGGTGCTGTTGCTGCTGGCCTACCCCTTTCCCCCTGGTTCCTGCTCACTGTGGGACTGCTAGCGCTTTTTCTAGCTATTGAAAAGCGCAAGGCCGAACTTCGCGTAACGAAGAACGCTGGGGTAACGACCCGCACAGTATTGAAGCGCTACTCATTACCTCTGCTGCTGCGGCTTGAAAGCTTGGTGGCAACCAGTTCCTTTATGTCTTATTCACTCTGGGCCGCCGGTCCAGCTCTGAAAGGAGCGTCAACCAGTTGGATGCTACTCACCGTACCCTTCGTACTAGTAGGGATTTTCCGCTATCAGTTGCTCAGTGATCCTGAAGAGGTCGAACGCCGTGGCACATTGAGACCAGATCTCAATGGCGAAAAGCCTGAGGAGATTCTGTTGAATGATCGCGGCATTCAGTTCACCTTGATCGGCTGGGTCTTGACTACTTTGCTGATCGGGTTAGTCAACCACGCAGCTGCATAATCATGGCGATTGCAGTTTTTGATGTGGACGGCACCCTTTTGCAGGGTGATTGTCTACTGATGGCATGCCGACGATCGCGTGGCGCCTTGGGCACAGTCTTGGCAGTCCTGATCTGTATGCCTTGGCTGATTGCATGGCAACTACGGCTCATCAAAACTGGACGTTGCAAAGAGAAGGTAATTGCAGCCTTTCGTATCTGTGAGGCCGTTAATCAAGCCGCATTGAACGATCGCCAGGATTGGTTACTGCCAATGCTGCAGCGTCAACTACGTGATGAAGCTGTTCAGAGATTGCAATGGCATCAGAAGCGTGGTGATCGAGTATTGCTCTGCTCTGCTTCACCGCGCCTACTCTTACAACCACTAGCCGATGTTTTGGGCGTAGAACTGCTCTGCACTGAATTAGCAAAAGTAGACGGTTTATGGCAACCGCAATTGGTGAGTGCTAATTGCAAGGGCTCCGAGAAGGTGCGATGCCTGGAAGCCCATTTAGGGCCACTAAAACATTTCACAATTGAAGCCTATGGCGATAGTCGTGGCGATCGGGAACTACTACAAGCTGCCGCGATCCCCCACTACCGCAGCTTTTGTACTGAACCAAGGCCCTACCCTGCTTTCTCGCTGGGCGCTTTGTTGCCATTGATAGCTCTGACCCTGCTGAGCTATGGGCTGTTGGGGAGTTGGAGCCAGGGCGACAAGTTACTTCCGCTATTTCTGCGCCTTTGGCCACAGATATCAGTGGGGCTGCTGCTTGTACTGGTTAGCTATACGGTTCGCTACGGCAGGTGGAGGCTGTTACTGGCGGCTCTCTCTTTGCAACCACCAATAGCAGATGATGCCAGGATCTGGATGGGTTCCTATGCTTTTACGGCTACGCCAGGTAAAAGCGGAGAAGCTGTTCGTTCTTGGCTACTCAAGCAGAACTGCAATATCCCGGCACCCCCGACTCTGATGGCGTTGGCGGTAGAGCGCCTCACTGACGGTACTTCTGTACTGCTTATTTTGTTGTTCAATCTGCCCTTGCTGCTGCGTTGGAAACTTCCTTTGGTCTTGCTATGCACCTTGGGGCTAATTGCTGTGATCGGGTTCTGGCTGTTGGGCTGGGGACGCTGGTTGAGATCGTTGTTTTGGTCGACTGCTAACAAGTTGCTGCCTGAAAAGTTTGTCAGCGCAAGCGGAGATGGTCTGATTGCATTACGGCAATTGTTGCGAGCGCGACTCTTGCTAACGGCAACCATGATTGGGGTAGTGGCATGGTCATTAGAAGGCCTCAGCCTATGGATATTGATTAAAGGCATCGGCGCAGGCGGCATCAACTGGAATGAAGCAACAATTGCTCACACGGCCGCTGGCCTCCTTGGAGCTCTTTCCCTATTGCCAGGTGGACTTGGCAGCACCGAGGCAGGCACCATTGGTCTGTTGAATCTCCAAGGTGTACCTCTTGCCGTCGCCACTCCGGCCACTCTGCTAATCCGCTTGATGACTCTCTGGTTCGCTACCGGTCTGGGAGTGTTGTGCTTGCTATGGCAAGAGCGTAGAAGCTGATGTCAGCTGCTGACTCTGAACCCAGTCAAGGCTGGAAACCAGCATGGAGCAGTTTCATTGCCCTGACACTCCTAGCTGTGGCTTTAACGGCGATGCTGCAGAGGCCAGCTTCTGAGCGCCAAGTACTTGTAGCGTCGACCCACAAGCTGCTGCTGTGGCTTCCAGTGCTCTACGGCATCGTGGTAGTCAGCTATGCAGGCCGTTATTGGCGCTGGAGGCTATTACTGGGCCGAATTGGAATCGGTCGACTGAGTTGGGCCGATCTGATCGGCTGGTTTCGTGGCTTTGCCCTCACGGCAACCCCCGCCAAGTTGGGCGAACTCAATCGGATTCGGCAGCTCCATAGGCAGCTGAACTACCCCCGCAGCCCCCTGGTGCACGTCTTTGTAGTTGAACGCATCGCTGATGCATCTGCCGTGGCTTTTCTGCTGATGCTGTTGACGCCGAATCAATTGCTGGTGCATCTTTCAGGCCTGAATTGGATCGTTGAACTACTGCTAGCTGTGGGGGTGTTGGCTGTTGTTTTCTTTTCCGCCTTACGCCCCCTGCGCTGCTTCTTATCCAATCGCCTAAAAAGCTGGCATCATCATCTACCCAGCGGCGCTCTGGGGCGCGCCATCTGGCCCGCCATATTGATTTCAATGGCGCTGTGGGCCAATGAGGCCTTAGTGCTTTGGTTACTGGTGCACTTGCTGAGCCCTACACCGATCACCATCCCAACAGCCATCAGCATTTATTTGCTGTCTGGTGTCATCGGCATAGCTTCATCATTACCTGGCGGGGTTGGAGTGAATGAGGCCGTCACAGTCTTGCTTTTAAGCAGACTGGACATTGGCCCTGCAGTCGCCCTGCCGGTTGCGGTGCTTAGGCGGATTATCACCCTTTGGTCAATCGTGGCTCTCGCTGCTGCGATTAGGATTTTCTGGCCTTATCCAGCCTTCTCATCTAGCAAGTTTGCGAAAGGATGAACACTATGGGTCAAGCAGCGAGAACTCCGATTCGCAGCTCCTTTGTGCTCGGAAGTACCAGTGAAATAGCCAAGGCAATTTGCCATGAGTTGGCTCGATGTGGCTGTCGTCAGTTCCATTTGATTGCCCGCAACCAGGCTGGGAACGAACAACTGGCCGAACAACTGAGAAATCACTATGGCGCAGTCGTCACCCAGGAGCAGACCGATCTTTTGACTGATGTAGCCCTTGATGGTCCTGGCAAGCCGCAGGTGGGCAACTATGACTTGTATTTGATCACTGCGGGTTCTCTTGGTGATCTCGAACTAGCGCGCAACGATGCCACTGAGGCCTTGCGAATCACAGCTGCAAACTACAGCGGTCTACTGCCATGGTTAACTGCAATTGCTACTCCTGAGCGGCTTTCTGGCCCGGGGCGGTTGTGGGTGTTCAGTTCAGTTGCAGCTGATCTTGGCAGACCCTCCAACTATCACTACGGAGCAGCCAAAGCTGCTCTTACTGCGTTCTGCGAGGGTCTACAACTGCGCTGCCAAAGGAAGCCTTTTGCAGTGCGCACCATCAAGGCTGGCTTTATGGCCACATCGATGACGATTGGCAAGGCACCAAAAGTTCTGTGCGTCAGTCCACAATCGGTGGCGCGTGATCTACTGAGACGCCCCAACCGTAGAGGTATCGAATACCTCCCCTGGTGGTGGGCACAGATCATGTGGTTCATTCGCTTGTTGCCTGCGCCCTTTGCTTCAAGGCTGTGACCTTGCCCCTCTCTTCGCAAACACAAATCCTCAGCGGTTGGGGCCGCACAATGCCAGTGCAGGCAAAGGTTGTGCAGCCAGCCAGCGTCCAACAAGTCCAGGAGCTAGTGCGTCAGGCAAGCCCGGCCTCACTGATCGCGAGAGGGCTAGGCCGCTCATACGGTGATGCGGCCCAACTGGATGGTGCCTCTGCGGTTGAGATGGGAGCCTTTGATCAAATCAACCTTGATCTTGTCAAAGGCTCTGTGACAGCCGGCGCAGGGGTAAGTCTGAATCAGTTGCTGCGGGTAATCGTGCCGGCAGGCTTTTTTTTGCCCGTCACCCCTGGCACTCGTAACGTCACCATTGGCGGTGCCATTGCAGCAGATGTGCACGGCAAAAACCATCACGTTGATGGCAGCTTTGGCAATCATCTCCAACGGCTGTTGCTTGTTGATGGCAGAGGCGAGCTGCGTGAGCTCACCCCCAGCGGGAAAAGCAGCGTGGATGAAATCGAACAGTTCTGGGCAACGGTGGGTGGGATGGGTCTCACCGGCATCATCGTGGAAGCCACCTTTTCACTCATCCCAATCAGCAGCTCTTTGATCAGCGTCAATACCGCTCGATATCACAATCTCGATGAGCTGATGGCTGCGATGGTGGCGTCTGATAGCAATTACCGTTACAGCGTCGCCTGGATCGACAGCCTCAATGCAAAGGGCCGCGGAGTTCTCAGCTGCGGTGACCATGCCATGGCCGAACAACTACCCACCAGCCAACAGGCGGATCCACTTGTTTACGACCCAAAGCCCTTGGCCTCAGCACCGACTTTTCTCCCTGTAGGGCTACTCAACAAGCTCACCGTACGAGCCTTTAACGAAGCCTGGTTTCGCAAGGCACCCAAGCAGCGGCTAGGTGAATTGCAGACAATCGGAGCCTATTTCCACCCTCTTGATGGTGTGCAGGACTGGAATCGTATCTATGGCCCGGCCGGTTTTTTGCAGTATCAATTCGTTGTGCCAGACAACGCCTCACACTTAGTGCTCTACACGCTAGAAGCCTTGCGAAAAATTGGCACTTCGAGCTTTTTGACTGTGCTCAAGCGTTTTGGTCCTAGTAACCCAGGCCACTTGTCGTTTCCAATGCAGGGATGGACACTTGCAGTGGATCTTCCTGCAGCGGTACCGGGATTATTTGAGGTACTTGACCATCTAGATGAACACATAGCTGCTGAGAATGGCAGACTTTACCTAGCGAAAGATTCGCGCCAATCAGCCACAATCCTTCGCCGAACTTATCCACGACTGGAGGAGTGGCAGCAAGCAAGAGAAAAACTTGACCCCAGCAAAGTCTTCTCTTCAGACATGGCTATTAGGACTGGACTTTAGACCAATCATTCTCATCAATCTAGAGAACACTCCCTGACACTATCTGCATGTATATGACGCAATCATTCTGCGCCAACAAGTCAATCCTTCTCTAGCGAACATGATCGTTGTCAACAAGTAGTGTCATCGGCTGGGGATAGCGAAGAAGATACAGTCCAAAACTATTCATCTTGAAGCAAATCAGCTAAGCCAAATATTGGCTTGCAAAGAATACTTAGAAATTTTGCTTAAGCCAAATACTGCCGGTTGAATCATACCCAATCGGCTAAGGATTGGATTCAAAAGCAATATCGTAAATCACAAGCATACCTGCCAGAACATACATTCAACCAAAAGAGTGGTTGTCAAGCCCACATGACAAGAGCTTACAAAGCCCATCAACCAAACAGTCTACACATTAACAAAAAGAGAATGGCAGCATTTAGCGATCTCAAGAAGAGATATTCCAATGGAAGTAGCATCAACAAATCAACCTTTGCAAAATTTTATGCCGGCTATATTGCATTTATTATACCCAATAAGTAGGCCTTGCAATGTGATTTAAAGCTGGCTTGATCCTACCGGTCAGCGCCAAGGCTAAAATCAAGAAATTAATAGAGGCTTCTATTGATTTGAAAAAACATGGATGGCTACAGCTTTTTATGAGTCACTTCTGGGGTGTCTCATTATCTTCAGCAGACAGCATTGTGATGCTGATGCTTTCCGCTACATTCCTCCGAGGCATACTGCGCAATATTAGTGAAAACAATAGCTACAACGATTCTTGGACTGTTGGGGAATGGCTTATAAACTACTCAGGAGGCTTTGTACGCCGAGGGCTGCCTGGATCCGGCATTTATCATCTAACAATTCTCACAGGAGTTAATCCTGAAAATCTTGTTTTAGCTATATCTCTTTTATTCTTCGCAATTGTAGCGGTCTTTCTCTGCTGGCGTAGAGAGCTGTTGTTGCATCCACTGGTCATTCTTTCATCAGTAGGGCTTCTAGGGCCATTGACAACTGGCAATTTGATCCGAAAGGATTTTACTGTACTAATTCTTTTGCTTGCTTGTCTATTAATTCTTAGGGCCTGGTGGTCTCGTCGATGGTCGACAATTCCAGCTCTAATCATGATCAATACAATCTCAATCATGGGCATCCTTAGCCAGGAAATATATGGTTTTGTTGCACTACCAATATTAATTCTAATAGCAGGTTATTTGATCGCGCAAGATGGAAATTGCCATGTATTTATTTTTTGGAAAGGTTTAATAAGGGCCTTTCTATTCTTGCTCCCTACTTTGGCAATATTTTCCTTAGTTCTGCACGCACGTGGCAATAGTCAGATTGCCCATGCCATCCATAGTTCGTGGGTAGCACTTGCCGATCTAATGGGGCCGTCAGACAAGCTAATCAGTGGATCACCCGATGGAGCAATTAAGGCCCTAGCCAGGGTCCCTGGCACTCAATTTGCCAAAACCTATACAATCTTCAAAAGCTTTGCGGGTCCGATTTGGGTGCCCCTGGCTTGGCTGATAACGGCCATGGCTGGATTACGTCTACTCTTGGCAGGATTTGGCCATAGTGCCATGGCCAATATTAATTTTGATCGCTTTCAATTACGCCGCTTTGCTCTAATGGTGGCCTCGATCCAAATTATCGCCATTGCACCCCTATTTATCCTCGGAACCGACTATGGTCGCTGGCTATCATTCTGGTATCTAAGCACTTTACTAATCGTATTGGTTTGGGCCCAAACGGATCTGATTAATGTTAATCAATATTCCTCCATTCATTTGCTTATGCCAACATCTATCGATTCGTACTTCATCAAAATGCAGAATTGGCTTTGTTCTGATATGCATCCGAACACCCTTCGTTGGCTTGTAATCCTTCTAGGAATACCAGAACATGCTTCCTGGAGCCTAATGGATTGGCTTGCCGCCACTCCATTAGGCTATCTAATTTACCTCTAACAATTAATGATTTAATATTATCAACGCCTTGCGAATTCCTGGCGATCAGCAATCAAAACGCTTCTATGCAATTGAGAACAATATGATTATTTCTTTAATATTTACGCCAAATGCTGCCTCCGAATAATCAAAGCCTAAAGCAATTACTACTATCCAAGTATTACCATGAAGTTGATTCTAACAACCAGGAGATGGTGAAAGAATGCAATGCCCCCGCTGATTAAGTTTAGCCTTCTCTTCAAGCGATATTGTTCCGCGAGGGCTAATCCAAAGCGCTCGTTGAGATCCTCAGCAGGTCAGTCGCTAGCCTGAAGCTTGGCTCCTCGCAAAGAAGCCTGCCACCAAAATGCAAGCCAGCAAGCAATCCCAACAAACTTAAAGCCCTCTTCAAACAACTGCACCGTGGCGTAGCCAATGGGCAATAGATCCTGAACCTTATCGCTGACTATCGAGAGGCCCAGAAGCATGGCCGCCGCCAGGAATGCCACACCATCAGCCTGGATGACTAATTTGCGAAAGCGTAACAAGATGAATAGGGCCAAAATGGCATAGGAGGTATATAGAAAATCAGGGCCTATATGACGATCATGAAGTAAAAATAAATCATCGAGACAAAGAATAGTGGAAAAAATGCCACCCACTAGCAACAGCTGACACCAATCACGCTTTATTGCTAGCCCAGAGAGGGAAACAAAAAGGCTTATGGCTGCCGCTGCAGCCCAAAGCAAAAATCCAAAATTAGAAAGCATGCCAACAGCAACTGGGAAGTCGCATGTCTGCATTAGATCCGTTAAAACTTTTCCAGGTTGAATACCCGCAGCTGCCGAGAGAGACAGCACAACAATGTAGACGATTAATGCCGGGAAAATAGCAACAACCAAGAGGCGGGTGAAAGGATTACGCAGCATCAAAACTCATAGACAAGCATCAAGCCGGGACCTTACCTGTGGCTTGAGTGGAGTTGCGAGGTTCCAACAAGACCTTCACATCTGCCCCAAATAAGCCTCACTGCCAAGCTCCAACAAGCGAGCATCCTTGGCTACCACAGCATCGTGAAGATCCTGGCGGTAGGCCCTCAACCGCTCTGCAAGCTGTGGATCACAGATCGCCAGGATCTGAGCCGCCAGCAAGCCAGCATTAAGCCCTCCACCAATCGCCACTGTTGCCACAGGGATTCCCCCAGGCATCTGCACAATCGAATGCAAGGAATCCACCCCGGAAAGAGCCCTGCTCTGCACAGGTACTCCAATCACTGGCAGCGTGGTGAGTGACGCCACCATGCCCGGCAAATGAGCAGCACCGCCGGCACCTGCCACGATCACCTTCAAACCTCTCTGATGAGCTTCCTTTGCAAAGGCCACCATCTCAAGGGGCGTACGGTGCGCAGAAAGCACACGCACCTCCACCTTCACACCGAACTCCTCTAAGACGGTGACGGCCGGTTGCAGGGTTGGCAAATCAGAATCACTACCCATCACCACAGCCACCTGCGGCGGCGATTCAGCAGCTGCCAAAGGCACAGGCAGAGAAGCAGAGGTCACGATGAATAATGACGACAATGCCATGGTCCCGCACTAGCACCGCCTGGCCACCTCCCATGCATCGGATCACCCACATCCGCCTGCCCGAACCTCTCAACAAAGCCGTGGACACCAAGCTGTGGTGGATGGCCGTAGATGAGCACGAGCGGGTGCTCAGTGTTCAACCCATGGCAGATGGCTCTGCCATGGACGGGGAGAGCTGGCAGGGCGACTGGCTCAGCCCCATGGGCATCGATCTACAAATCAATGGAGGGCTGGGATTGGCCTTCCCCGAGCTCACCGCCAAAGACATTCCCCAGCTCCTGAAGCTGCTCGACAGACTCTGGCAAGACGGTGTACAGGCAATCTGCCCCACGGTTGTGAGCTGCGGCGTAGCAGCCCTGCGTCAATCTTTAACGGTGCTGCATGCAGCCCGAGAACAACACTGCCCGCAACGCTGTGAACTACTAGGGGCCCACCTTGAAGGCCCTTTTCTGGCAACAGCACGCCACGGCGCCCATCCCCTGGAGCATCTCTGTGCTCCGAGCCTAAGGGCACTGGATGAACGCATTCGCGGCTTTGAGCAAGACATCAGTTTGATGACCCTGGCTCCAGAACTGCCCGGATCATCTGAAGTGATTGAACGACTAAGGACCCTAGGCATCGTGATATGCCTAGGGCACTCGAACGCAGATGGGGAAGCCTCTGCCGATGCCTTCTCCCAGGGAGTGGGAATGCTGACCCACTCCTTCAATGCCATGCCCGGTCTTCATCATCGTGCAGCTGGCCCGGTGGGGGAAGCCTGCATGCATGGAGAAATCGCTATGGGACTAATCGCCGATGGAGTTCATGTTGACCCCACCATGGCGGTGCTATTGCAAAGACTGGCACCACAACAGCTGATACTTGTGAGCGATAGTCTCGCTCCCTACGGCCTCAAAGATGGCAAATATCGCTGGGATGAAAGAGTTCTGCTGGTCGAAAAAGGAACCTGTCGTTTGGAAGATGGCACTCTGGCAGGAGTCACATTGCCGCTCCTGGAAGGGAGTCGACGTTTAGCCACTTGGAGTGGTGAACCTGCCGCGGCCATCTGGGCTGCCACCATGGCCCCTCGTCAGGTGATGGGCAATGGCCGCACACTGGATGAGCTACTTGTGAATCAGCCCTTAACAGACTTACTCCGCTGGCAGTGGAAACCGGATACTGAAGAGCTGATCTGGAAGCATGCTGCTTAAGATCCCGATCGTCTGAACCCAACTCAATGGCCATGGAACAGCGCCAAGAGCTCAAACAGGCCGAAAAAACTGAAGTAGCCAACTACTTCAACGGAACAGGATTTGATCGCTGGAATCGCATCTACAGCGAAAGTGATGATGTCAATAAAGTGCAGCGCAATATCCGCATCGGCCATCAAAAAACGGTGGATGATGTGCTCGCCTGGCTTCAGGAACGCGGTGATCTGAGTGCCATGAGTTTCTGCGACGCCGGCTGCGGGGTAGGAAGCCTCAGCCTTCCTCTGGCCGCAATGGGGGCTGGATCGATTGCCGCAAGTGACATTTCCGCCGCCATGGTGGCCGAAACCAAACGCCGCGCTGCAGATGCGCAGCTGGATCTAAGCCGACTAACTTTCACCACCTCCGACCTCGAAAGCCTGCAGGGTTGCTTTCACACCGTGATCTGCCTGGATGTCTTCATCCACTACCCCCAACAGGCAGCGGAAGAGATGGTCCGTCACCTATGCGGACTCACACAAGAAAGTTTGCTAGTGAGCTTTGCCCCTTACACCCCTCTACTAGCGCTACTCAAACGCATTGGCCAGCTGTTCCCAGGGCCTAGTAAAACAACTCGCGCGTATACCCTTCGCGAAGACGGCATCATCAAAGCCGCAATGGGCTGCGGATTCGAACCCATCCGCAGCAAACTCAATCAGGCTCCATTCTACTTTTCACGACTGATTGAGTTCAAGAAAATTTAAAATTACAGCTAAATCTTCTAGCAAAAGCAACAGGGAAAGGCAATATCTACTAAACTCAATCAAGCTTGAATTGACCAAACAAGTTAATATCAACTGCCACTACATCTCCAGGCTTAACAAATGCGGTACCCACCAGCCCAGTGTAAGAACCACCCTCGCCAATAACTGAAAGCCGATGGCTCTCAGGAAAGATGTTGGCAAGAACAAGATCAATAGAACCGGATTGATTAATAGCTTTCCACTTGCTAGCGCTTAAACCGAGAGAACCCAGGCCTCGCAACTGAAGATTGCCTTTGTTCAACCTAAAAGTTCCCTGAAAATGGGTCACAAAACTCTGCTGCAGATCATGCCCCAAAGCCTGGCTCATCACAATCTGCTCAACAGCATAAAAGGTTGATTGCGACTGAGCACAAGCAGCATCCTCAGAAACATTAAAAACATAGGTCATATGATCTCCAACTGAAATTTGTCCGTCCTGATTTACATCAGAGAAAAACGTAGATTTTATTTTGCAGACTAATAATTGTAGGTCCAATCTTTCAGGTTGCAACACTTGATGCTGGCGCACAGAATTAAAAGAGCAACCTGCAATTCCCATCAAAGAGCATGCAATCAGCAACCCACGCTTCAACATCAACAAGTCACGAGCTCTTGGGGATTCAACGATCACCCTAACTGGTGAAATAGGCGCCGCTCATCTTTCCGTCTTCATCTGGAGGCACCGCGGCGAGCAGGCTGTGAAGCCATGCAGACGGTTGCGGTAGGGCACATCCAGAAGCCTGTGAGCATGAAGACAATAACCACCATCACCTGGTGTTGCTGCTGATGAAATCTGCCCATCAAAGCCGTAGAGAGGGTCTCCAATCAAAGGCGAACCAATCGCTGCCAGATGGATTCGAATTTGATGCGGACGCCCAGTTTGAATGGCTACCTCCAGTAAATCTGCATCCTGACGTCGCTCCAGCAATCGCACAGTTGACAAGGCTGTAAGAACACGAGATTCAGACTGCTTTGAATCATGTTGCCGAGATGAATCAGCAGCAACCCAAACCTTGCCCACCATGGGGTGAGCCGTCTGCACAATCGGGACCCTGATCGTGGCAACCTCATCGCAATGGACATTCAGATTGCGGTGCGCCAAAGCGCGATAAATCTTCTTGCAGCCTTGATCACCGGCAGTGGCACGACGAAACATCGCTGAGAGTTTCGCTCGAGTCTCCCTTTGCCTAGCGCAGATCAACAGTCCCGATGTAAACCGTCCCAGGCGATGCACCGGCCTTGGCAGCCGAGACTCCCCATCCAGCTGACAACGACGTTGCAGCAGCCCCGTCAGCGTGTGATCAAGGAACCCCCCACCTGGGATCACCGGCAACCCTGAAGGCTTATTGACGACCAGCAGATCGCCATCATCAAAAATCACCTCCCAGCTCGCCGGAACTGCAGCTTCCAGCCATGGAGGGCGCTGCCAACACACCTGATCACCTGAGGCGAGCAGCTGATCCAATCGCACCAGCTCGCCATTCAGCCGAATCTGCCCCGCCTGCAAACGCTGTTGCCATACATCTCGGCTCGAGTGGGTGTAATGCACCGCAAGCAGCTCCACCAACCCTCGACCAGCATCCACAGCAGCAATGCGTTGGCTGTAGGTCCAGCCATGGTTGAAGCTGGCTGAGAGCCAATCCGCATCAGACACGCCATTGCAGCCTGCCAATGGTCATGTCACTAACTGGTTTTCCAAGGCATAACGAACCAACTCAGTGCGACTTGACGTACCCGTTTTGATGAACAGACGACTCACGTACTTCTCAACATTGCGAATTGATGTCTCCAACTTCCGAGCGATCTCCTTATTCATCAACCCCTCAGCCACCAATTGCAGAACACTCGCCTCCCGCGGCGTGAAGTTGTGAAGCGCTACATCCTTGGATGAACTGCCATCACCATGGGCAAGCATGGTGCGAATCTCTGTGATCTGCCGGGCCATCTGACCCACATCAGTATCCGCGAAACGAGCTGCTTCCCGAAGAAGGCGATCTTGCCGACGAACCACGTTGCGGACACGAGCCACCAACTCCTCAGGGTCAAAGGGTTTAGGGATGTAGTCATCCACCCCAGCCAGATAACCCTCGGTGCGATCGGCCGTCATCCCCTTAGCAGTAAGAAAAATCACAGGAGTGCCACCCAAGCGCTCGTCCTCCCGCATCCGCTTAAGCAGTCCATAGCCATCACAACGCGGCATCATCACATCGCTGATGACCAAATCAGGCAGCATCTCTTGAGCCTTCTGCCAGCCATCGTCTCCATCGACAGCAGTGGTGACCTCAAATCCTTCATCCTCCAGATAAGCCTGCACCGCAGTGCGCAGCCCGGGTTCATCATCAACCAGTAGTAAACGCGGAGACGGGGCAGCCTCCACATTCTGGGGAAGGGTCTCACTCATGGGCCAACAGGATTGCAAGCTGCAAAAATCTAGAAGCGATCGCCCCAACAGTCCTGAAGCGATAGGGACCTCAACGGACTGGTCCGACCAAAACTTCTTGGAATTCAACTAACACGGTTGAATAACCGAGTGATAGAGCCTTATCTTTCAGATTGGTTGGATCTGTGCCGCCCAGCTCTGGGACACAAGCCGCCCACCACACAAGATGGTCCTCCCGATTCGCTGGGTTCACAATCCCCCCTGGATTAAGACGACGCACATACACCGCTCTGCTATCTCGGGTGATCCGGAGTGGTTCTTCGGTGCTGCAGCTCACTGACTCCGTGTGAACGTTGAGGTCATATGACCACTCCTGCCAAAGTTTGAAGCGGCGCAGATCCTGATCAAACTTGTCCGTCTTGAGCGCATACATCCCCAAGAGATAATCGCCACCAACATCAGGGCGCTTAATTAACACCACCAAATTGGCAGGCCGACTCTTCTTCATCTGCTCAATAACCTCCTGAGGCTCAATAGCCTCTGAAGGGCGGAGGCATAACAAAAACAAGGCCGTGAGGCTCAGACCAACGATCCTGAAAGAACGACGCATGCGCGACAGAGCAACGGAACTTTCCACCATGCTGCCAAGCCTTTCCAGTGGATCCCTAAAACAATCCCCCCTTTGCTTGGATTATCAGGCAACCACACCCTGTGCTGCCGAGGTTGTCAAGGCCATGGCCGCCTACTGGAGCGAGGACTGGGGAAATGCCTCAAGCCGCCAACATCGCTCTGGATTGAAGGCCGCAGCCGCAGTGAGCCTCGCTCGAGAGCAACTGGCCTGCCATCTGCGCGTCACACCGCAACGCGTGATCTTTACGAGCGGTGCCACAGAAGCTAATAACCTGGCGCTAGTGGGCCATGCCAGGGCAAGAGCAGAACAACGCGGAGCACCAGGCCACCTGATCACGCTGGTTACTGAACACCATGCCGTACTCGATCCGCTGCGCCAATTGCAAAAGGAAGGTTTCCGACTAACCGAACTACAACCACGGGCTGATGGTCTACTGCGACCGGAGCAACTGGCTGAGGCATTTGAAAACGACACGCTGCTCGTGAGCGTGATGGTCGCCAACAATGAAACGGGTGTCATCCAACCCCTAGCAGAGCTGTCAGAGCTTTGCCGTAAGCGTGATGTGGTTCTGCATAGCGATGCCGCACAAGCCTTTGGTCACGTCCATCTCGATGCAGATGCTCTCGGGCTCGATCTGGTCAGCATCAGCGGCCACAAGCTTTACGGCCCTAAAGGGATCGGCGCACTCGTCGTACGTCCTGAAGTACCAATCAAACCCTTGCAGTGGGGTGGGGGCCAAGAGCAGGGCCTAAGGCCTGGGACACTACCCGTGCCATTAATTGTGGGCCTCGCTAAAGCCGTAGAACTAGCCATGGAGGACATCACGAGCCGCCAAGACAAGCTCTGCACGCTGCGTAATCAACTCTGGGATGGTTTACGAGAACGCCTCCCCGATCTCATCCTCAATGGATCGCTAGAGCACAGGCTGCCTCACAATCTCAACATCACAATTCCAGGCGTGCGCGGCAGCAACCTGCATCAACAATTGCGACCGCTCATTGCTTGCAGCAGCGGCTCTGCCTGCAGCCAAGGAGCCCCATCCCATGTGCTGATGGCCTTAGGACGCACATCAGCTGAGGCGGAAGCCTCGATTCGACTGAGCTTGGGTCGCAACACCTCAAGCGAAGAGATCACCCAGGCTGTGGAGTCGATTAGCAATGTCGTGACCGACCTGAGAGCTAGATAGCAACAACTGCCTCACAATCGATGTCGCAGTTTCAAAAAATCCTGAGCAAAACTTTTACTGCAGCTAGTTTTTAACAACATCTGTGTATTAGACGGTGGCAACTACTCCTACCGGCTCCAGCCTTCAGGTGCTCAAAGCCGTCGAGGACGGCTGGAACGCCTTCTGTAAAGCTCCCTGGAGTTTTTTGCTTTTCCAAATCCTGGTGGGGGTGGTCACGCTCCCCTTCATCGGAATTGCTGCTCTTGGCGGTACTCGCATCGCCGCTGTCAAAGAAGTTGCATGGTTACATCCAGTCCTGGGTTATCTACTGCTGGTCGTTGGCCTGATCGGTTACATCATTGTGGTGCTATGGGGAATTGTGGGACTAATCCGAGGCGCTTGGACAGCACTCGATGGTCAAAAGCCTGACTTCGCCGTCTTTACACGTTGGGATCAAAGCTCCAGCTGGCGGCTACTGGGCTCATTGATTCTTTATATCGTCGTGATCGCTGTTGCCTCAGTGATTGCCTACCTGATAGGCCTGGGGCTAGGCCAGATCAATCAAGCCCTAATCGTGATTCCAAGCATTGCCCTAGCAATCTTTGCAATCTGGTTCCTGGTCACCCAACAGTTCCTCGTTCAAAACAGCCTGCTTGGCAGCAAGAACTCAGCCAATGCATTGAGTTCTGGTATCGATGTGATCAACCCTTCCTGGTGGATCGTGCTCTGGCTGCTGATTGTGGAGGCTGTGATCCATGCCATCGCCGCCACCTTCCACTATGGAGGTCTCTTCGTGATGGTTCCTGCCATGGTTTGCATCTCAACTGCGGCCTACCGTCAGTTGTTCGGCAGCACAGACAACACTGGCCTGCTTAAGCCCAACTGAGCAGCAAAAAGCCAGCGATGCCGAGTAGCGCCAAAACGAATTGGGCTACTCGGCTCACCAATAAGCCAGCGACCACTGCAAGCCCGACCAGCGCACCACGGCGAGCAGCAAGCAACCATCCAAGTGCTAAAGGAGGTTGCCTAGCCGTCAACGTTTCCACCAAAGCAGCACCCAGCCAAGGTCCAAAGAGAGCCCCTAGCAATGGGCCTCCAAAAGGCAAAGCCGGCAATAGACCCACCAAGCCAAGCAGCAGCCCCAATCCAGCACCCAAAACTGCCCAGCGGCTTGCTCGTAAACGAGCAGAAGCAAGAGCTACCGCTAACAGATCAGCAATAAGGCCAAGTAAAAAAACAATGCAGGCCAAACCAAGGCTGAGCCAACCTGCACTCCAGCCCACATGCCAAACCCATAAACCAGCACCGAGTGGCAACCACAACAAACTCGGTAACACCGGCAACAATGCTCCAGGGAGAGCTAGCAGTTGCACTCCAAAAGCCCACCACCAGATTGGATCAGAGGGCATCGGCAGTGGTCGCTTGAGGCAAGCGGCGAGCGAATCGACACTTTGCACTACGGCTGCGTGGATTGGCAGCGATCTCCATCTCGCTGGCCACCAAAGGCTTACGGGTTAGCCGCTCCAGGCGCTGATCACGCAAGAAAGCAGTCTTGACGCGACGGTCTTCAAGAGAATGAAAGCTGATCACTGCGAGCAAACCACCTGGGACTAACCAGTCAGGGGCCTTTTGCAAGAAGCGATCTAAGGCATCCAATTCATTATTCACAGCAATGCGCAGGGCCTGAAAAGTACGGGTGGCTGGATGGATACGACCATGACGGGCCTTCGGCGGATAGCAACCAGCCACCGCATAAGCCAAAGCGGCGGTGCCGGCATAGGGTCCTTGCTCTGCCAGATCGTGCTTAATGCGCCGGGCGATGCGTCGGGACAAGCGCTCCTCGCCATAGGCATAGATGAGATCTGCCAGCTCTGTTTCTTCGAGACGCCCAATCAGCTCAGCCGCCGTTTCGCCCACCTGGGGGTTCATGCGCATGTCGAGCGGACCATCGAGGCGAAAGCTAAAACCTCTTTGCGCCACATCCAGTTGGGGACTGCTCACTCCCAAGTCAGCCATCACCACCACTGCCGGCTCGGCGGGGCTGAAATCGACAAAATTAGTCGCCACGATCGTGACGCGATCTCCAAATAGCGCCAGTCGCTCAGCCGCCGCCGCACGAGCCGTGGGGTCTTGGTCCAAACCGATCAGGCGGAGATCTGGATGACGTTCCAGCAACAGAGCACTATGGCCGCCGCCGCCCAGAGTGGCATCAATGATCAACCCGCCAACGAGCAGCTCTGCAGGCAAAGCAGCGACAGGCTGCGACACGGCATCTTCCATTACGGACAGATGCTTGAAACCTGAATCCGAATTAATGGACGAATCGGGCATGGGTTCCTTCCTAAGATCCCGCTAACGCTCTGCAACTCAAGGCCCCATGTCGCAGCTGGAAACGCGTACGGAGCCAATGGTCGTCAACTTCGGCCCCCATCATCCCTCGATGCATGGAGTGCTGAGGCTGGTGGTCACCCTCGACGGTGAAGACGTGGTGGACTGCGAACCGGTGATCGGTTATCTCCATCGGGGCATGGAAAAAATTGCCGAAAACCGCACGAGTGTGATGTTCGTGCCCTACGTGAGCCGCATGGACTATGCAGCCGGAATGTTCTACGAGGCAATCGTCGTGAACGCTCCGGAGCGCTTGGCCAACATCTCTGTGCCGAAGCGAGCCAGCTACATCCGCGTGCTGATGCTCGAGCTCAATCGCATTGCCAACCACCTGCTCTGGCTTGGCCCCTTCCTGGCTGATGTGGGTGCCCAAACACCCTTTTTCTATATCTTCCGAGAAAGAGAAATGATCTACGACCTGTGGGAAGCAGCCACAGGGCAACGATTGATCAACAACAACTATTTCCGCATCGGTGGCGTCGCCTGTGATTTGCCCTGGGGCTGGCTAGAGAAATGCCAAGACTTCTGCGACTGGTTTGGTCCCAAAATCGATGAGTACGAAAAACTAATCACCAACAACCCAATCTTCCGTCGCCGCATCGAAGGTTTGGGCGCCATTGGGCGAGATGAGGCAATCAACTGGAGCCTTTCGGGGCCAATGCTGCGGGCATCAGGAGTGCCATGGGATCTACGCAAAGTGGATCACTACGAGTGCTATGACGACTTCGATTGGGATGTCGCCTGGGAGAAAGAAGGCGATTGCTATGCGCGCTATCGCGTTCGGATCGAAGAAATGCGCCAATCACTGAAGATCCTGCGCCAGGCCTGCGACATGATCCCAGGCGGCCCAACAGAAAACCTCGAAGCTCAGCGGATGGCGGAGGGTAAGACAAGCCCCTTTATGGGATTTGACTATCAATACGTCGCCAAGAAAGTTGCACCCACCTTCAAGATCCCTAATGGCGAGCTTTACACCAGGCTTGAGTCAGGCAAGGGAGAAATCGGCGTTTTCCT
Source organism: Prochlorococcus marinus str. MIT 9313 (assembly GCF_000011485.1). Classification (NCBI taxonomy): domain Bacteria; kingdom Bacillati; phylum Cyanobacteriota; class Cyanophyceae; order Synechococcales; family Prochlorococcaceae; genus Prochlorococcus; species Prochlorococcus marinus. Next base: position 2,161,752 of record NC_005071.1, read on the forward strand.
ACAGGGCAACAATGACGTCACACCATGGCGTTTCAAAATCCGCGCTGCTGATCTCAATAACCTGCAAATCCTGCCTCATATCCTCAAGGGAGCGAAAGTCGCAGACATCATGGCGATCCTTGGCTCCATCGACGTGATCATGGGGTCTGTGGATCGCTAAGGCACAAGGCACTGAACCGTTTTCTGCGACGGCTGCAACGGGCTGGTTATCTCCTGCCGGCAACACTCACTGGCTGCCTATGGATCAAGGGTCTGCATCCATCGCTACCAGGCTGGCCCTGCCCACTCAGAGCTCTCACCGGCATTCCCTGCCCAACCTGCTTCCTTACTAGGGCCACAACTGAAGCACTGCAGGGCAATCTCAGCAGCTCAATGCAATGGCATGCTTTTGGGCCAGTGGTGGCCGCAATCTTGATCAGCTGGTCGGTGCTGGCAATCCAGCAGCGCCGATTGATGCCCTTTGCTATCCACGCTTGGCATTTAATCGCGGCAGCCGTTGCGTTGATCAGCTACTGGCTGGTGAGACTTGGCTTGAACTTTGGCCTAGGAATGCAAGCATTCCCTATGTACTGAAGAATCCACAAAGAGCAAAAGGCAAGAAAAGTTTTGAGCTGCTGCGGAGCCTTTTACTGAGATCTAAATAGATACTGACTAGTTTAATCTTATCCAAATTAGCCAAGCTGCTATCACCAATCCATTAAGCCCTAATGCCAGGCCAATGGTGATATACGCGAAGACATTACCTGCTGCATTCTTCTCCCCGTTGAGATTGACTCTCATGATCAGATATGAGGGCTAACATGTAGTCAATCACATCAGCAGCTAGCAGAGTGACGCAATGACAGCACAAGCAATCAATTGAGCAACGAGATCAAGCCTTGCAAGCCCAATGTAAGAGTTTGCACTTGAGATGATTTAAAGAATCTTTCTGAGCTGGCCAGCACTATTGCTTTGCCGCAGTGCTGGCCAGCTCAAGGTTATGATTAAATAAGTTGGGTCCAATGAAGCGCCAAGAGCAAATAATCACTCGAGAAACTCTGCACACCTGCAAGCTCTATCTCCATATCGCTATTTTGATCTTTATCTGTATTGATCTGTAAACTACCTGCATCAAACCTCACCTCTACTGGAGATCCGCTGAACTCAGCCGAACCAATAAATTTAATCGCAGTCTGAATATTTGAGAGATCAATACGATCTCCCTCCTCGTCATTGAAGTCTGTAATCACATCACGTTTCCCGCCTGGTCGAGAATCATCATCACTATTAAACTGAAAGGTATCTGCACCCTCACCACCAACCAAAAAATCACTTCACGAACCGCCAATCAATATATCGTCAAACATCAGGCCCATCAGAGTCTGGCTACCATTCCCTGCCGTTAAAGTATCTTCCACATCATTAGATCCTTCAATAACTTCTGCGTCCCAACTATTGGGTACTTTCTGATCTATCCATGACATCGGCAAAAAGGGTGCTTCATAGATTGAAAGGGTGACAGATTCAGGATCATCAGGATTAATCTCCTTGGCTGCCGCATTAAGGAAGTCAACAAACTTGCTGTAGTCCGAAGCACTCAAGCCATCAAAAGTGCCACCAAAGCTATTCAGGTCTTTCATCGAATCGACTGTTTTACCCGGCTTACTAATATTTTGATCAAGCTCTTTAATCGCCTTCGCGATCAAGCTGTCAGAAGGGACACCTTGGATATCTTGGAAACGATTAGTCGTACCAACCCTGGCTTGATTGGTACTTGAAAGGTTCTCGATAGAGAATAACGGAACACCACCTTGAGGCGTATCAGTATCACCATTTCTTTTTGTTAAATCTAAAGGTTGATAATAAATCTCGTCTCAATGTGGAGGGCCCCAACCCTTCGTATCTGGATGGAGTCTTGAAGGTGCACCCCCAGAAGGGTAATCGTGGTCAGAAAACATCCCAGCAAGCAGCTCTGGGAACTCGCGAAAATAACGATACGGTGTATCCACATTATGAGGCGCTAAAACATGCACTGACTTATTATCAAGATCAGGAATTGCAAACTAATTCAAGCTTGTTCCTGCACCCTTGATTTGGCCATTCGGATAATCATTATCAATATTCCCTTGAATGATCTTTCCGGGGTTCTCACCGAGAGCTTCAGTCATAGTTTCTGTAGACAAGAATTGATGCAAGCGAGTATCTCTATCGACGCTAAACTCCATCGCAAAGTCAAACTCATTTGGCTCATATTCCAACTCACCAAACCAGTAATTTTCTGCAAAGGCTTCTATAGACCCACCGCTTGACTCAGCCCAAGCTTCGGTTCGATAATTAACAAAGCCATAGCTATAATGGCCTGCAAACCCTTGTTGACTTGCGTCTTGATCAGTGAATCTTACACTTTCTGGCATATATCGATTCCATAGCCACTTCGTGTAGCCAATTCCAACTGGCTGGCCATTCACTCCCCCATATGGCGTGGCATCTTGATAGGCACCACCACCCTCATGATCAAATTCCATATTAGTAATCTTCTTTGCACCGGCAGCATTGTTGATTGCTTGGATGAGTTCAAAACTTTGGCGCATATTATCCTTCGGATGACCAGCTGTTCCATCGCCAATACTTGCATTACCAGCTGTATTGCTTGGATCGCTTTTCCAGGGATCCGTAGGATTCACAGTGGTTACAACACCAGCTTCAACCTCACTAGGCAGCTTATCCAACCAATAAGTAACAATCCAAGGAGTGATCTCGCCTGTCCCTTTATCTTTTCTCATGCCCGAAGGCGGGTTTGGGTTTAAATAGTTATACGTTCCATTACCAGCTGCGTCATCCGTATAATCGTTGATATGAAAATAGGAGGTCTTGATCTTGCTATTGTTCACGAAATTTAGCAGGTTATTGCAATAGTCTTCAAAGGTCTTCTCGCCAACATTATACCAAGGGAAGCCAAAATTAGTCAGTGAAAGCTTCGGCAAAATTGCTGTTGCTTGAGTGGTATCAGTCGAGATCGACATTTGCAGAATTGTGTTCTTTGCAGGTTTTAGCCTTATGAGCCTTTCTTTGCAGTATTTGTTACATCTCATTCATCAATACTCTTCAGGACTACCTCTATGATTAAAAGTTTTGGAATGATCAAGTAAGACCTAAATTCGCATGAGTTCTTATTAGCAGATTCAAGACCAATTCATTACCAAAGAGGCTTCCCTTCGCGAAGGAACCAACAACACTCAAACTGTTGGATCCGCTACCAATAAAATCTTTCGCCATCAACCCATCACAATCCAAATCAAAACCATTGTGGTGGTCTTGCCTAGCAACCACAATCACAGTCATGAATCCAGAAAACTGGTTATTGCTGCGCCGCGTGGTGCGTTTTGGCGATACTGATGCCGCCGGCGTGATGCATTTCCATCAGCTATTCCGCTGGTGCCATGAGTCATGGGAAGAAAGCCTTGAAAGCTACGGACTAAACCCCGCAGACATCTTTCCTGGCAGCCGCAAGTCTGAAGTCACACCGGAAGTGGCCTTGCCGATCATCCATTGTCAAGCAGATTTCCGCAGGCCGATCCACACCGGAGACGCATTGGCTATGGAGCTACGCCCAGAGCGACTCAATCCAAACAGCTTCCAAGTTCACTTCGAATTCCGCTGCGAAGAGCAAATCGCTGCCCACGCTCTCATCCGCCATCTAGCGATCAACGCCCAGACACGTCATCGCTGTGCACTACCAGAAGGCATTGATCGCTGGCTGGAGGCTTCCGGTGTGGGGAAGATTGGCTCAATCTGACCCACGCCAACGCCCCCAACTGCAGCGGTAAAAAACTTGCCATCAATGCAAAAGGATGAAAGGCATCCTGTGGCATAGACGCGAAGATACTACAACTCATCAGGGCGGATCCTGCAAGCATCAGTCGTTGCAATATGCGCATTGAACTAACACTCATCAGAACCACTCCTTATCACCATCAAGATAAATCTCTTTAAATTCTTGCGGTGTTTGTGTTAAATAAATAATGCCCTCAATTAAACCTATAACTTGCATGACTGCATATGCAATCCCACAAGTAATAGAGCCTCCCGCAAGCGAAACCACCAACATAATCATCGCCGGATTATTCTTGCCTAAGACAAATTTATGAATCCCTAAAGCGCCAAGAAAGATCCCTAGCAAACCCGCGGCTAATTTCTTATTACTAAGCTCAGCATCAGAAAGACTGGCCATAATCAAAACTCTGTACTTTCCGCTTCTAGCAACCGCAACCATTGCTGCCAATAGCCCCGTTGCCATTTTCCATTCGCCATCGGAGCAAGCATTGGACAAAGCCGCCAATGCATCGGCCGATCGGCAGGCGGCCAATCGGCACAGAGATGGCGTAGTTGCTTGATCAAATCCTCTCCATTCGCCCCAGCAGCAGGACGCACAAGCGCCACCAAGCGTTGCCCCCATTCCCTGTCTTCAACAGCAAGCAGCAACACAGCCTCAACAGGCAAACCAACCGCCGCCACTTGTAAACGGGCCTCCAACTGTTCAGGGAACACCGTTTCACCACCAGAGTGAATCGCTCCATCCAAGCGGCCAGCAATGCTGAGCCAAACCCGGTTGCTCTCAGTGATCAAGCAACCAGCATCTCCAGAGGTCCACCAACCTTGCTGATCGCGAACATCCTCCAAGCCCTCACCCAACCAGCGCGCCAACGCCAACCGCGCCGTTCGAACTTGCAACGCGCCTGCTTGCGTCAACTGCAGCTCCACATCTTCAAGCGGTGATCCACAGCCCGTCGCACCCGCCAGGAAATCCTCAGGAGCAAGCGCTGTCACCATCGCCGCTGTCTCAGTTGCTCCATAGCAGGGTGCCAAGCGCAAGCCTTCGGCCCGTGCCGCTTTCATCAACCCTGGCGAAAGCACTGCTCCACCAACCCAAATCACAGCACAAGCCTTCAACACACGCACACCAGCGTTATGCGTCAACAACCGCTGCAGTTGTGTTGGCACCAAAGACATCAAGACCAGTTGCTCTCCCCATCCCGGCAACGAGCCACACAACTGCTCTAAAGCGTCTGGATCCCTCATCAAGCCAGGCTGTAGCCATGTATGCCCAATACGCCAACAACGACTACGCCACCAAGACATCAAGCCACTAACGTGATGCAACGGTAAAGGATTAAGCACCATGCATTGCTGCAGGTCGTAACCCTGCTGCTGAAGCCATTGACCTGTAGCCGAAGCTGATAAGTCGAGATGGCTACAAGGCTGCAAACAGTGCTGCTGTCCGCCGGAGGTGCCTCCACTTGCGACCACCACACCAGGACCATCAGGCAAAAGAGCCCTAGGGATCAAACCGCTAGTTCCAAGAGGCGGCAGCAGTTGCACCCAATCGCCTTGCTCCAAGGCCTGAGCGAGCTGCAAGGCCCTTTGCTCAGCCTGAGCGGGATTGCAACGCAGGGCAACCAACTCCCTCATGCCGCCGCCCAGACCACTTCGGGATCAGCGCTAAATAAAGGTCCATCAGGGCACCAACCCGGGGCCAGGCCAGGAGCCACTGGTGTAGGGCCCTGATGCTGCAAAGCAGCGAGATGGTGCAGCCAACGCCGACCAATGCCGGTTTCAAAGGCCGTGCTCAACATCCGGTAGCCAACACCCTCCTGCAGCCCCCTCAGCAGAGGTCTGGGATCACCGTCTAAAAGCGGACGCCGCACCTGCCAGCCAGACCATGACTCTCGCAGTGATGGATCAAGCACAAGCGACTCATCAAGAGCCACGGGAACCTGTTGCGCCAAAGCTCTTAACCCCTCAAGATCACCAGCAGGCAAAGGTTGTTCCAACCATTCCAGCCTCGGATCCTGCAGACATCGCTCCACCCACCAGCTGACCACACTGCGATCCCAACCGCCATTGCCATCAAGCCTGAAACGCGCATGCTCTGGCAGCCGCTCCAACAATTGCAACAAGAGGCGCCGCTCCAGTGCATCTGGAGCGACCGCCACCTTCCACTTCACAGTGAAGGGATCAGCTGCTGAGGGAACCCTCTCAAGCATGGAATCCAAAGCCTTCAAAAGAGGCTGCCCCGCCGGCAACAACACAGCCGAGGCAGGCGCCGCAAGCCAACCGCCTGCTGCCACAGACCCCACGAGGCCATCCAATTCCGCCAGAGCTGCACCCACGCCAAAAGCCAAAGGCGCAGGCCAAAACGCCATTCCATCCTCCAACTCCAAACGCGTTGGGGCCAAGCGCAGCTGGACCAAACAATCTCCGCAGGCCTTTAAACCAGCCACATCCATCGGAGCCACCTCCCCCCAACCACAACGACCCGCGCAATCCTCCAATCTCAGCAACCAACCCTGACGTTCTTCAACAACCCCCTGAGCCGTCTGCAACACCCGACTCAAACGAAATGAAAACGGTTTGCACTGAAACTTGAGAGCCATCAACTCAACCTGCGCTAGATAGCGCAAAGCCCAAGCAAGGCGCTAGCGCTAGGCCCAAGCTCAACCCCAAGCCATTGAGCGCCTGAAAGCGCAATGCCAAAAACTTGCTGCCACGAATCTTCTCTGGCTGATCATGGTGATGGCGAAGCAAACGGACCAGCGCTGCTCCTGCAGGCAATCCCAAACCACCAAGCAGAGCTGTCAGCGGCCAATCTCCCTGCAGCACAGGGATCCACTCCAGAGCAAACACAAGCGAAAGAATCCAGGGCACCAAAGCCGCCGCACGAGCTGTGCCCAAGCGCACCACAGGCGATCGTTTGCCAAAAGCCGCATCCTCAGCGACTTGATGAAAATGAGAGCAAAAGAGCACCAAGGTTGTCGCTAAGGCCGGACCACTCCCCAGGGTGAACGCCGTTGCCCATGGAATCACTGATCCATCACCGTTGAGCGGTGCTAACGCCAACAAGGCAGCGGCAGTAGCGAAAGGGCCAAAAGCCAACCAACACAGCGGCTCACCGAGGCCTATGTAGCCCCAGCGAAAGGGCGGCCCCTGGTAGAGATATCCCAAACCACAACTCACCAGCACCAAAAAGAGCACAGCAGCACTACTGCGCAAAGCCAACAGCAACATCAACAACAAGCCCAGCACGAGCGCTAAGTGAGCAAAGCGGCGCACAGGTCTCCGCTGACCCAGCAGCGCAACCACCGAATGCAACTTGGTGAAGCTGTCCACGCCGGTATCTGCATCAAAGAGGTCGTTGCTGAGGTTTTCCCAAAGCAAAAGCAGCACAGCAGCAACCAAAAAGCCAAGCAGTTGATCAAGACGCACTGCTTCGCCGGCCCCCACCCGCCAACCAGCCGCCAGCAACGCCGGCATCACTGCCACGGAGTACATCGGCCACTTGATCGCGGCTTTCCAAAGAGCTCGCCTTGTAGAGGCCTTGGCGTAAAGGGATGCAACATCCTGCTGGTCTGGCATGGGAAAGAAGCCTGGAAACCAGGGAAAGGCCCATACATTTGAGCAGGACCCGCGCTCAACTCCGATCCCGGATGAAAGCTGACCGTAGTTTCAGCAACCTTTTAACTGCCGCATCCCGGGGCTGGTGCGAGCGCAAGGGCGATGAAGGTGTCCTCAGCCTGGCCCTGCCTCTCGACGAGGTGGATCCCCTGTGCCACCTGCCCTTACTAGCCGATGAGCATCCCTTCCAGTTTCTCTGGGATAGTGCACCAGGCCTTTGCTTTGCAGCAGCTGGTCAGTGCCAAAGCCTTGATCTTGCAGGCCCCAGACGCTTTGAGCTAGCCCAACGATTCAGCGATACAACCCTGGCACGCCTCACAGACGCGACGCCCAACACCCCTGCCCAGGCTCGAGCCAAAATCCTGCTGGCCTTTTCCTTTTTCGACCATCCCGCAGAACGACAACGCAGCCAGATCCACACCAGTGCAGTTCAAGCGGTACTGCCACGCTGGCAACTCAGCCGCCAGGGTCGACACGGTTGGCTGCGTCTCAATGGCGTAATCACCCAGCAAGCAGAAGCGCGCGACCTAGCAGAACAGCTTTGGCTGATGGCGGAAAACCTGCTCGACCCCAATCACAATTCAAAAGATTTCTGGCCCAGCAGCGTCCGCGGCACCACGGCACTCCAGCCCTGGCAGGAGTGTTACAGACCAGCTCTCAAACGCGGACTGGATTTAGTGAGCAGCGGTGAGCTCAACAAATTGGTGCTGGCTGTGCGCCAATCCATTCAGCTCCAAGCACCCTTAAACCCGCTGCCAGTACTGGCCAAGCTACGTCAACAACAATCAGGTAGCTGCCGCTTCTTATGGCGAAGAACTCACGAGGATGCCTTCTTTGGAGCTTCGCCTGAACGACTACTCAGCCTGCAAGGGAATCAGCTACGCACCGACGCTCTAGCCGGCACTGCTGATCGCAATGACGATGGACAGGGCCTACTCCGCTCGGAAAAGGACCGTCGCGAGCATGAACTTGTCGTTGCCTCAATTACCAGTCAGCTGTGCAATCAAGGACTGACACCACGGCGACCACGGAACCCCCAGCTCGCTCGTCATGGCCAACTGGTGCATCTGCATACACCGATTACAGCCAATGCCATGGGTCACACATCCCTCAATCTCGCCAAAATTCTCCATCCAACTCCGGCGGTCGCGGGTCTGCCTTGCCGAGAGGCGATGGCCTGGCTGCGCACATTGGAACCTTTTGAACGTGGCAGCTATGCGGCGCCGATTGGCTGGATCGACAGCCAAGGCGACACGGAACTGCGCGTAGCCATCCGTTGTGGCCACGCCAGAGGTTCAGTGCTTGATCTCACTGCTGGAGCTGGTTTGGTCCGAGGGTCTGTGGTCGAACGCGAATTACAAGAAGTTGGCATGAAGCTGTCTGTACTGGCCGACCAACTCGATCTGGATGCCAAGGATCACCCAAGACTGACCAGCAAACGCGCAATCACTTGATCAGCCAGGGGAACCCCCTTGAGGCGCTCAACCTCTCTAATGCCAGTAGGACTGGTGACATTGATCTCACTCAGCAGGCCATCAATCACATCAATTCCCACAAAAAACAAACCCTGCTCTCTCAAAACGGGTGCCAATTCTGCACAGATCTGCAATTCACGACTGTCGAGCTCTGTGGGTTCCGGGCGACCACCCATGGCAAGGTTGCTACGAAAATCTCCAGCCTTAGGACGACGGTTCACGGCACCAAGAGGCTCTCCATCCACCAACAGGATGCGCTTGTCTCCTTCAATGACAGCCGGCAAAAACCGCTGAACCATCACCGGTAGCTGCTCCTGATCCGTGACCAACTCCAGCAAGGCCTCAAGTCCGGGAGCGGCCCCAGCGACTCGCACCAGCCCCTGACCAGCTCGACCCCCTAAAGGTTTGAGCACCACCTCTTCTTGCTCACGGGCAAAGGCAGCAAGCTCACTGACCCGACTGGCCACAAGCGTGGGAGCCATCAGGTTGTTGAAGCGCAGCGCACCGAGCTTTTCATTCCAGGCCCGCAGCGCCGCTGGCCTATTGAGCACGCACACACCAGCCCGCTCTGCCAGCTCGAGCAAATGGGTGGCATAGAGATAGCCCTCATCGACCGGGGGATCCTTACGCATCCAGATGCAGGCGAAGTCCGTTAGAGGAAGGCTGCGGGGCTCACCGGTGCTAATCCAAGGCTCAGCTACCACAGGGACGGCAATCGCAGAGAGCTGATCTCCACGAGCCTGAAGATCAGCGGGAGTACAAGCCCAAACCTCAATTGATGCCCGTTGGGCCGCCTGCATCAACGCAGCTGAGGAATCCTTGGCAGGTTGAATGCACTGCAGGGGATCCAAGACGAACAGCTGTCGCATGGCTTCAGACCTTGCCTTGGAGCAAACCATCAAGTTTTTGAGCCCCCTCAAGGGCATGCAACTCATCGCAGCCACCAATGCTCAGATCATCGATAAAGATCTGGGGCAACGTGTTTTTTCCCCCAGCCCGGCTCGCCATCACTGCGCGGGCTGCCTGGTCGCCATCGATGGCGTGCTCCTGGTAACTCACCCCTTTGCGATCCAAGAGAGCCTTGGCACGCAGGCAGAATGGGCATGACTGCCAGGTATAGATCTCAACCTTGGCCATGGCACTGTGATCACGTCACTGAGATCCTATGCAGGCTGGCCCCGCTGATAGCGTCAGATCTCTGGACTCAAGCACCAACGTTGCTGGACCTCACCGACTTCAAACGCGATCTTTCTGAGCTCACCGACCGCCTGGGCCAAGCCCAGGACTGTCTTTGACGTTCCTGCTCTAAACGCTCGCCAACAAGATCTCGAGCAACTCGCTGCTCAACCAGATTTCTGGAACGACCAGCAAAACGCCCAGAAGCAGATGCGTCAGCTGGACGAAGTTAAAGCCCAGCTAACGCAAATCACGCTCTGGCGTAGTGCCGTCAATGATGCCCAGGCAACCTTAGAGCTCTACGACCTAGAGCCAGACGACGAGATGCTCAGCGAAGCCCAATCGGGGCTGAAACAGCTGCGCCAAGGGCTTGATCGCTGGGAGCTCGAACGACTACTTAGCGGCGAGTACGACAAGGAAGGCGCCGTGCTCTCAATTAACGCTGGAGCTGGTGGCACAGATGCTCAAGACTGGGCTCAGATGCTGCTCAGGATGTACACCCGCTGGGCAGAGGATCACGACATGACCGTGACCGTGGACGAGCTTTCCGAAGGGGAAGAGGCAGGAATTAAAAGCGCCACGGTAGAGATTGAAGGCCGCTATGCCTACGGCTATCTGCGTAATGAAAAGGGCACCCACCGCTTGGTGAGAATCTCTCCTTTCAACGCCAATGGCAAGCGCCAAACAAGCTTTGCAGGCGTGGAGATCATGCCAAAAATCGATCAGGAAGTAGAGCTCGATATCCCCGAGAAAGATCTAGAAGTCACCACCAGCCGCTCCGGTGGCGCCGGGGGCCAAAACGTCAACAAGGTGGAGACAGCCGTACGCATTCTTCATATCCCAACAGGATTAGCGGTGCGCTGTACGCAAGAGCGCTCACAACTACAAAACAAAGAAAAGGCATTGGCTCTACTGAAAGCCAAGCTGATGGTGATCGCCCAGGAGCAGCGTGCTGCCGAGATCGCTGACATCCGCGGCGATATCGTTGAAGCTGCCTGGGGCAATCAGATCCGCAACTATGTCTTCCATCCCTACCAAATGGTGAAAGACCTGCGCACAGCAGAAGAAACCACAGACGTGCAAGCGGTGATGAATGGTGATTTAGACCGATTCATTCAGACCCTGCTGCGTCAGGGTGTCGATCGTCCAGGCAGTGATATGGATCAATAAATCAGACATGCAATGACGACAGATCCAAGCTCCAAGGAGCCTCCATCACAAGCAACACCACCGCCAAGCTTCGTAAAACTGGCGATGCGCAACATGGTGCGCAAAGGTGGACAGAGCCTGTGGCACTTCGGCCTCACCGCCTTTGGCGTTGTGGGGTTCATCTTGATGATTGCCTGGCTCGGCAGGCCCACACTTCCCCATTGATGCGCGCATGAGCGCACTGCAAACCTCTCCGATCAACCTCGACCTCGATCTGGCCTTTCATCCCGCCAACGATGATGCTTTGACGAGCTTGGTTGATGCAGACACAAAGCGCCGCCTCACTCACGCAAGTCCCTGGCAGCAAGACCTCACAGCCTGGATTGAAAGCGTCCGTCGTGACCCAACCCTGACCTGTCCTGAGATTGTGCGCCTCAGCCCGATGCTCAGCCTGGGCCTTCAACTCACGGATGACGCCACCATCACTGAACTGAATCACTCTTGGCGCCAACGATCTGAATCGACTGACGTCCTCTCCTTCCCAGCACTGGATAACAGCCTCGTCCTACCAACAGACACTTGCGTCGAACTGGGCGACATTGTCGTCTCAGTGCAAACAGCACAACGCCAAGCCAAACAACACAGCCATGAACTTGGCCTAGAACTCCGCTGGTTGGTAAGCCATGGCCTCCTGCATCTACTGGGCTGGGACCACCCAACAGATCAGAGCCTGAAAACGATGCTGAGCTACCAGGAGCAACTTCTCAGCATCAACGGTAAGGTTCATCACCACTAGTGATGCAATCCAAGAGATCACTACATGCTCCCTCAGACCAACAATTTGTTGTCCGAAGAGATCACCCCACTATCCAGCCAAGGGCATCAAGCTGCCCGGCGGGGCGCCTGGCGAATTGCCGCAGACCTACCAAGCAGCTTTCGCTACGCAGCCCAAGGTCTGGCCTATGGCATCGTCAGTCAGCGCAACTTCCGCATCCATGTCGTAATCGGTGCCGTCGTTTTCGGTCTGGGGCTCTGGCTGCAACTGAATCTCAACGATCTAGCCGTCTTGGTTCTCACTGTGGCGGCAGTACTTGTCTTGGAGTTGCTCAATACATCCATCGAAGCTGTGGTGGACCTAGCAATCGGTCGCCGCTTTCACCCCCTTGCCCGCATCGCCAAAGACACTGCTGCTGCTGCTGTGATGGTTGCCGCCATTAGCTCTCTACTGATTGCCCTGCTGCTGCTGCTCCCTCCTCTACTGATCCGCCTTGGGCTCTGACGCCCTGCAGCCCCATGCTCCTAATTATCGACAACTACGACAGCTTCACCTTCAACCTGGTGCAGTATTTAGGGGAACTGGCCGCAAAGCATCCTGTCGCTGCTGATCTACGGGTTGAGCGCAACGATGCTCTCTGCCTCAGCCAAATCAGGGAGCTACACCCCGCCGCCATCCTGCTCTCACCTGGTCCGGGCAATCCTGATCAATCCGGAGTTTGCCTGGAGGTGCTGACCGAGCTGGCTCCCACAATCCCCACCCTCGGGGTGTGCTTGGGGCATCAAGCCCTAGCTCAAGCCTACGGAGGCAAGGTGGTGCAAGCTGATGAACTGATGCATGGCAAAACCTCGCCTGTGCTGCACAACGGCGAAGGGCTGTTTAAAGGCTTACCCCTACCACTCACTGCTACCAGATATCACAGCCTGATTGCCGAGCGAGAGAGCCTGCCGGACTGCCTAGAAGTCACCGCATGGCTAGAGGACGGCACAATCATGGGCCTACGTCATCGAACACACCCCCATCTACAAGGAGTGCAGTTCCATCCCGAAAGTGTGCTCACAGAAGCAGGCCATCAACTGCTTACCAACTTTTTGCGTCTGACTGAAGCCAGCGAAAAGCACTGCTAACTTCCAAAACACTCCCGCTTCCACTCATGCCTTCCCTCTTCAAGGTTCTGAGCACCCGTAGCCTTTCTGCAGCTTCAGCTGTGGGTTTAGTACTGTCCTCAGCCTCCTCGGCCATTGCCGGCGGAGTCACGATTACGAGTTACGGCCACAGTGCTCTACTGATCCAAGGCGGTGGGCAATCGGTGTTGCTCAACCCATTCAAGGCCGTGGGCTGCGCTGCAGGCCTGCGCGAGCCCCGGGTGAATGCCACTGTGATCCTTGCCAGCTCTGAGCTTGCTGATGAAGGAGCTCAAGTCGCTAGTGGTCGCTTCCTCGTGCAACCAGGTTCATACCGCATTGGCGGCTTAAACCTAGAGGGATTTGCGGCTCCCCATGACCGCCTGGGCGGTCGCCGTTTCGGCCAAGCCACCCTCTGGCGCTGGCAACAAGGCGGCCTGCAATTTGCTCACCTTGGCGGCAGCGCTGCCTCTTTATCGGGAGAAGACAAAGTTCTGCTTGGACGTCCCGACGTCTTGATCATCGGCGTAGGGGGTGGCGCCAAGGTCTATGACGGCGCTGAAGCAGCACAAGTCGTCAATGCACTCAATCCACGCCGAGTCATCCCAGTGCAATACGTGAGTGGTGCAGCGCCAAGCGACTGTGATCAAACAGGGGTGCAACCATTCCTTGATGCGATGGCAGGTACACCGGTCAAGCAAACAGGAACGACCATCAGCCTGCCGAGCGATCTGGGTGATGGACCCGTCATTGAGGTGATGCGCTAACAGCGCATCCATAGCCTGAGTGAGTCGATCAGCATGTCTTGCCGATCACTCAGGCTGCAAGAGACTCAACAGTGGCAAAGGCTTGCCAAAATTGCTGCATTTGCTCAATCGTGCCGATGCTGACCCGCAAGGATCCATCAATCAGCGGTTTGCCAGTCATCAGCCGAACCAAGATGCCTCGCTTGCGTAAGGCTGCTTCCACCTCTGTTGGTTGCTGCTGCGGCCAGATCAACAGGTAATTCCCTCCATCAAGGTGGTAAGGCACACCAGAAGCATCAAGACGAGCGCTAATCCAATCACGCGCCTTCAACACATCAGCCACGTAGGCATCCACGTAAGCCTGATCATCAAGAGCCGCGAAAGCTGCTGTTACCGCAAAGCTATTGATGTCATAAGGCCCAGTCACACGACTGACGCGATCGATCACATCAGCAGAGCCGATCGCAAACCCCATGCGCAGACCAGCCAAACCTGCGGTTTTGGCCAGCGAACGCAACACCAACAGATTCGGGGTAACACTGAAATCTGCTTGCGGCAAAACGCTATCGCCCGTGAACGCCTCATAAAGCTCATCGACTACCACCAACGTTTCAGGCGCTGCAACAGCCAGCTCAAGGATCTGCTCAGGCGCCAAGCGCGTGCCTGTGGGGTTGTTGGGATTGCAGAGCAACAGCAGCCTCGGCCGCTTCTGCTGCAAAAGCGTGCGGATCACCTGCAGAGGGAAGCGAAAATCGCTGCCTTCATAGGGAATTGCCAGAATCTTCATCCCCTGCATCTGGGCGCAGGGCGTGTAGTAGCCAAAGGTAGGGCTCGTTGTCAGTAAGCGATCACCACGATCGCCATAGGCATGAAAGATGGCGTGAATCGCTGCATCAACGCCGTTAAATAAGCCAATCTGACTAGGGCTGAGTGGCTGGGTCAGCCCTGGTCGGCCCTGATCACGATTGCTCAAATTGGCCACCACCGCTTCTCGCAACCCGTCGTACTCCGGATAAACGGCGATCTGATCAGCAGGAATCGCTCGCAACGCCTCGAGTACACGAGGGCTAGGGCCGATCGTATTCTCATTAAAATCAAGACGCAGCAATCCACGGCGTCCCTCAAGCGGAGCGCTATAGGCCTTCAGACACTCCACTTCCACCCGAGGAGCGGGGGCACCAGAACTCATTCGTGCAGGTGAAGACCCCATCACATCCGCTCCAGCGTGGGAATACCCAACAACGACAGCCCTAGTTTTAGGGTATCTGCCGTGAGCCGGCAGAGTGCAAGGCGACAGCTACGAGAAGGTTGCTCAGCCTTCAACACCGGCACCTGATCGTAAAAGCGATTAAACACCTGGCTGAGCTCAAACAGATAGGTGCAGAGACGATTGGGTAACAACTCCTCCTCAACTTCGGCGATCACTGCATCAAACTTAAGTAACTCACGCACTAAAGCCCATTCCTGCGTTTCACTGAACTGAAGCTCAGCCGTAGTGACATCAAGATCGCCCCCCTTGCGCGCAATACCGGCGATACGAACAACGGCATAAAGCAGATAGGGAGCTGTATTGCCCTGCAGAGCAAGCATGCGATCAAAACTGAACTGGTAGTTGGTGATTCGGTTCTGGCTGAGATCGGCATACTTCACTGCTGCCAGCCCCACCGTGGTGGCCACCTGCTCAATAAAAGATTCATCTTCATCCCGGCCCTCCTCCTGCAGCCGACGGCGCAGATCAGACTCAGCGCGCTCAACAGCCTCATCGAGTAACTCGCGCAGACGAACAGTGTCACCAGCACGCGTTTTGAGCTTCTTGCCATCTTCCCCCTGAACCAGGCCAAAAGGCACGTGCTGGAGACGACCAGCATCAGGGATCCAACCTGCGCGCTGAGCAACCTGAAAGACGCCAGCGAAATGATTGGCCTGGCCAGCATCGGTCACGTAAATCACACGCCGAGCGCCATCACCTTGGGGAGGAGCAGCAAAGCGATAGCGCATGGCTGCCAGATCGGTGGTGGCGTAATTGAAGCCACCATCACTCTTCTGAACAATCACAGGCAGAGGTTTGCCGTCCTTACCCGTAACACCCTCAAGAAAAACACACTGAGCGCCGTCATCGCTAACGAGCAAACCGGAGACATTGAGATCCTCAACGACGCTCTCTAGATAGGCATTGTAAAACGATTCGCCGCGCTCGTTGAGACGAACATCAAGCCGATCGTAGATCTTTTGAAATTCACGGCGCGACTGATCACATAGCAAACTCCAAGCCTTCAAGGAAATAGGATCACCCCCTTGCAATTTCACCACCTCCTCACGGGAGGTGGTCTGAAAAGCCTCGTCATCATCAAAGCGTTGCTTCGCCTGGCGATAAAACACCACAAGATCGCCAAGATCAACAGCATCAGCTGTTTCAAGAGCCTCTGGTGCCACTTGCTTCAAGTGGGTAATCAACATCCCAAACTGCGTACCCCAATCGCCTACATGGTTAAGACGCAGCACGGGGTGTCCACGAAACTCCAACACCCGAGCGAGGGAATCGCCAATGATCGTGGAACGCAAGTGCCCCACATGCATCTCCTTGGCGATGTTGGGGCTGGAGAAATCCACCACCACTGGAGTGGGCTGTTGCCCATCGTTATCGCCCTCCACCAGCGGCACGCCCAAACGAGCATCAGCCAGCCTTGCCTGCACTTCAGCAGCCAGGCATTCGGGCCGGACGGTGAGATTAATGAAACCAGGCCCAGCAATTTCTGGCGTCAAGCAAATGGCCGTGAATGCCGTATCGACCATCAGCTGGTCGACAATCGCTGCAGCAATTTGACGCGGAGGCTGCTTGAGCGGCTTAGCGAGGGGTAAGGCAGCATTGGCCTGAAAATCACCAAATTCAGGCTTGCTGGCTGGGGCCAATTGTGGATCCAAGCCAGTGCCACTCTCACGTGCGGAGGCTGCGGCTTCAGGGAAGGCACGGTCGATCGCCGCCCGCAGTTGACTCTCCAGAGCGTGAGCAAGGCTGAGCATGAACTCCGAGGCGAAATGGGCCTGCAATCACCCTGATCATCACTGACCACGATGCCGGCAACCAGCAAGCCTGCTTCAGCACTCTTCTCAAGCGATCACCATTAACAATGAGGGCTGATCTTTTAAAAGGTGAAAGAGCAGCAGGAAGAGCTTGCCTAGCTCAACCTGAGAGCTTTCTTCTCCGTCTAGGTTTTCGGCTCAATAGGCGGCTCAATAAAAGCTGGATCAGCAGAGCCAATGCACTGATTGATCCTTTCGTTATTCGTTCTCTTCATCAGCTCTTGGTTGTTCCCTTGCTGATGATTCTGCTCTGATGCCGTCAGCACATGGCTCGGACGACCTACTGCCGACAACTGGGTACTACGCATGGCTCGAGCCAAACGCTTACTGCCGGCTGGCTGCAGTTTTCATATCACGCTGCGCTGCAATAGCAGGCAGTTCTTGATTGCAAAAGCCCTTAGGCGAGATGTGCTGCTAGCTGTGCTTGCTAAAGCCAAGCAGAAGGTTCCTCATCGCTTGTATGCGGTGTGCCTGATGGCCAACCACCTGCACTTGCTGCTGCGTCCTGATGATGCAAGTGAGCTGCCGAAATTGATGCATTGGATTGGCTGGTATTCAGCGATGGCACTTAATCGTCTTTCTGGTCGTTGCGGACATTTTTGGGAGGCTAGGTATTACGCCACTGCAATTGCTCCAAAAGATCACAGACGAGTGCTGAATACCTTGCGCTACATCCACGCCAACCCAAAGGCAGCAGGAATCAGAAAAGGGTTTTATGACCCCTATTCCAATTACGGGCATTACGGCAGGTTGGAATGTGATGGCATCAGTGAGTGGCACCCCAGCTTTTTGCAACTGGCATCAAGCCTGAAGGGCTGTTCCAGGCGTTATGAGCGCTTTTGCGAGCGGTATCGCCATCACGCCAAAGCAGGAGCCAAATGCCATTGGGGCTCACGGATCCTGAAGCGATTTGTTCAGAGCAGCAGGAGCAACAGAAGCAAGAGAAAGCGAATATCACCAGGTCAACAGCAACTCCCTTTTGCTTTTGATGTTCGGCTCAATCAAATCCCAGAGGAGTGGCATCAGGTTGCGGTGAGATTTAGCAAGCCGAATGGAATCAGAGATGGAGATCAAACTCTCAGGCTGTGGTGATTAAGTTAGGAATATAAGTAGTTTTAGGGCAAAAGGATTTAGAGGTAAATTTGTGATGAATACGAAAAACTATTGGTGGTTGCTGCCTGCTAAAGAAGACATCAAGGTAACTTTTTGCAAGTCAATGGGGCCAGGTATCGGATGCCGTTTTAAGCGAATAGGGAAGTCATTGAAGAAATAAAAAGCCCCTGCTAATGCAAGGGCTTTGAGTGTGTAGGCTCCACATTTCAACCGACAACTCAACAACTCAGCAACAGTAGGAGGTTTCACATTTGTAGTTTCTCGTGGTTTGCCCCCAGTCGTGGTTGAAAGCACCCCCAGCCAAACCTTCCAGCTCAGCATCAGACAGGGTTTTACGATGCTCTTTTAAGTCTTCTATGGTGATCGAGAAGCCTGCAGCTTTGGCAATAGCAATAACATCAGCGCCTTCTGCCTTGAGCTGTTCCTGCAATGTAGTATCGGCTTGAACTTTGGCGATGAATGCTTTGAGTTGTTCCTCGATTTAGTTGTCTATTCTTCATCTATAGCCCAATCTAAGGTTGTTGAATGCATGCACTTGAAGATTTGACTTATTTGGTATCTTTAATGTTGATCTCCATCACGCCGAGATCTGCTGTACTGCCATCCTCTTGAGCAACAACAGGCTGAATGGGAGAAATAGCTAAGACAAGAGCAGCAGCACCAGTAAGCGATAAAGAAAGACAAACCGAACTCTGCACGGGGATTGACTAAGTAATCAGCCCATGTTGCTTTGAATAATGGGTTTAATGGCTGAGCTTGAGTCAGTCGCTGTGTTAGCAAGCAAGATTGGCTTAAAATAGAACAACCTCGATACCACTTAGGCAGGCGTCGTTGATTCAAACCGCTGTTGATTCAAATCGCATGCTGATATCAAGCCAGGGGCTGCGCGTCACTGGAGCACTCGTCGAGATCAAATCAATCCCTGTTGCCGCGTAGGCATGCAACTGGCCAGGGTCCACACCAGACGCCTCCAGAACCACAGGCCCTTCAGCTCTCTGCTCTGCCAATAGACGCAAGCGCGGCACCAAGTCTTGCAACTGAGTAGGGGAAAATTCATCCAACAGCACACCATTCGCTCCAGCCCGAATCGCCTCAGCAGCCTGGTCGGCAGTTTCAGCTTCAACGATCACTTGAGCTGGCCATGGTGCGCTTGTGCGAACAGCGGCGACAGCTGCAGCCATGCTGCCAGCCCAAGCCAAATGGTTCTCCTTCAGCATGGCGGCATCATCCAAACCACAACGGTGATTCACTCCCCCCCCACAGCGAACGGCGTACTTCTCCAACACACGTAGCCCAGGAGTGGTCTTACGGGTGTCAGCCAAGCGCACAGACGACCCACGCAACTGATCCACGAGTGCGGCAGTTGCGGTTGCCACGCCAGACAATCGCATCGCCAAATTCAGTGCTGTTCGCTCAACAGCCGCCAACGCTGAGGCCTGCCCCTCAAGCCGCAGTAAATCTTGGCCAACTGAAACTGAAGCCCCTTCACTGACGAGAAGCTGCACCCTGGCCTTTGGATCAAGCGCATGCAGCAATGGCTCAACGAACACTCCTCCACAAAACAGACCATCGGCTTTCGCTCGCCAACACGCACGACCATGACAACCACGCAAAGCAGGAGCGGTGAGATCACCGCGACCGAGATCTTCTGCCAACCAGCTCTCAAGCCTGCTGCGCAGTTCTGGAGTCAGGGTCAGCGAAGGTGAAGAGACTGACATGGAAAACATCTTGCAAACAAAAATACAATCTTTCCAAGCGTGATTGGCTAGGCAGAAAAAAGCGTTTTGCCACTATTGATTCACACTAGTGCGTTTCTATTTTCACTTATTTGCCAATACAAAACCGCGAAAAGATGCGATCAAGCACAGCCTCTGTGATCTCCTCGCCAGTGATCTCACCCAAGCTGCTGATCGCTTGCCGCAGATCAATGGTCCAGAAATCCCAAGGCAACTGGTGCTCTGCTGCTTCCTGCGTGCGAGCCAAAGCAATTGCTGCTGCTGCGGCAAGATCTTGCTGCCGTTGATTGAGCGCAACCACCAACCCCTGCGCTTCGCTGGCACCACAAGTCTTCAAAACAGCCTTAATCAAGGCCTCTTCTCCTTGCCCAGTGAGTGCACTCAACATCACATCCACAGTCTTGCCATCAACCTCATTGCCCAGCGAAGCAACCATTAGAGAAGCAGCCATCGAGGCAGGCTGAAGATCAGCTTTATTACCCACAAGAAGCCTTGGCAGATCATCTGGGATCTGAGCGAGCAACGCCGCATCGTCGGCTGTCCATCCCAGACTGAGATCAAACACCAACACCGCCACATCAGCTGCAGCGAGAGCCTGATGACTACGATCTATCCCTAGTTGCTCCAGAGCATCCTGCGTGGCGCGAATGCCTGCGGTGTCTACCAAGGTGATCGGCACACCCTCCAGCACAATCTCGCTCTCCAAGACATCCCTGGTCGTACCAGGAAGATCCGTCACGATCGCCCGCTCCCGGCGGCTGAGGCGATTCAACAGGGAGCTCTTACCAACATTGGGGCGGCCAACCAGAGCCACCTGTAGCCCCTGGCGCAGCACATCACCACGCTTGGCATCTTCAACAAGCTGTTCGAGCTCTCTGCGCACGCACTGCAACTCAAGTAACAACTCAGCACCATCGAGAGGGGGAAGATCCTCCTCAAAATCAACCCTGGCCTCCAGCTCACTGAGCTGATCCAACAACCTTTCCCGCAGGGAGGTGATGCGGCGCTGAATGCCTCCATCGACTCCCGTCATCGCCAACTGGGCTGCTCGACGACTACGCGCCGCCACAAGTTCACTGATCGCCTCCGCCTGGGTGAGGTCAAGCCGGCCGTTGAGCACCGCCCGCTGGCTGAACTCTCCAGGCAATGCCCGGCGCACATGCGGCTGAGCCAACACACGCTCAAGCACCCGCTGAACAGCCATCAATCCACCATGACAGTGGATCTCCACAACATCCTCGCCAGTGAAACTGCGTGGCCCCTTCATCAGCAACACAAGAACTTCATCGATCCGTTCCTTGCCGCTCTCATCCATCACATGGCCATACAACACACGATGACTAACCCAAAGTTGTTGCCCCGGGATCGACACCACACTCCGCCCAACGACCTCAGCCGCTGGCCCGGAAAGCCGCACCACAGCAATACCCCCTTGGCCTGGTGCAACCGCCGTTGCCACTGCGGCAATCGTTTGTTGATGGGGGATTGGAGAAGACATCATCACTGGCACCTTCAGCCCTTCCTACGATCAAAGCCACCCTGCAGCACCATTGCTTCGGTCTGGCCATGATCCAGCAAACCCTCCAGGGCATCAGCAGGCGACTGCGCCGCTGGCTTGTTTGGCTCTGGCAGCAAGAAGGAACGCCAGGGCAACGGGCGCGAGGGGTCGCAGCGGGAGTGTTCAGCGGCTGCTTCCCTTTCTTCGGGTTACAGACACTGCTCGGTGTCGCCTTAGCCAGTGTGGTGCGCGGCAACCATGTACTGGCTGCCATAGGCACCTGGATCAGTAACCCGATCACCTATTTGCCGCTCTATTGGTTCAACTATCAAGTTGGCTCTTCCCTACTTGGCCAAGGGCAAAATGACCTTGACCTCACTCGACTCAATGAGCAAGATCTTTGGACTCAAGGCTGGGTCTTCAGCACTCGCCTTTTACTTGGATCAAGTTTGGTAGGAGCAATCGCGGCTCTCTTCACAAGCTGTGTTGTCTATGGATTGCTCAAAGGGCCAGCAAAAGCAAAATCGCGACAACAAATTTATCGCAGGCGAAACCAAAGTAAACATGACTAAATAGAAATTAGCCTACCGAGATTACAGATTGCTTAATCATACATCCATCGCCACAAAATCTTGGCAGCATGCCCATTCTACGCTGCCTCTTTGGTGTTATTAATTGCATCATTTGCAGGAAATGGAGAAAAATTGACGCCAGAGGAGCTATTTTCATGGACATGAAAATAGCTCAGGAATATCAACCCTTACAAGCCTAAGGTATATACCCCTGACTACCACATCGCGGGCAGCGAAAAGTCTTTAGTGTGACTCACAGCCAAACTTTAAATAACTCAAAAATCTTTTTCTTGATGAAATTTGTCAATAATCTGCAGCGTTCTAGGGCTAGCTTATCGTCATGCTAATCACTTCATTGAAAAGAATGCCTTCACTACCCCCGAGACTGATACGCCGTGCACTTCTTCTCGATGTGGTGCTGGCGTTGGTCTTCCTCAGCCTCTCTTTATTTGCCGAAGAACAGGTCTGGCGTTTGATCTGGGGTTGCGGCGCCTTGCTCGCAGTAGTCGACGCCCTTGTGGCCAATCGATTCCTTGATGAAGAAGACCTGGACTGAGGAAAATAACTACAATTTTCTGCATTTAAGCTCTTCATTTATAATGTCTCTATCGAGACAAGCTTATTTTTTATAAAATCTGGACTTTAACAGAAAAGTCACAAGTGTGCAAAGAATCAGTTCGATGATAACCTCAACTCCTGGACCAGTAAAAGGCAACAGAATGGATGCTAATTCGAGCATTAACGCAATTATGGCAATACAACGTAGAACGATATAGACACTAAAAACATCAACCCCCAGGAGATAGGCCTGGAAGGCGAAAGAGTCAATCCCTTCAATACTTGCATTAGTCGGGCATAGATAAATTTGGCCAAAGACCTTAGGCCATCGATTAGGTGTAGGTATTTTCTTTACAGTCGTTGCTTAATGTTCATCCTAGCAACGACAAAGTTCTCTAATGCTAGCGATCTATCAACAGTGATGCAGTATTGAACTCATTGTATTCACCATCAGTCCAGCTATATGCGACATCCGAATCCACCTGCTTCACCTTCATGCTCTTACGATCTGTCTTGAGCACCTGTCCCCTAGCTCTAAAATTTCCTTTCATTCCATCCTTATTGACCTGAACATATATGGCTCCTACTTCAAAGCCTCTGTCACTGCAAAATATTTCATCAAAACAAGTATGTACAGTAACTGCATAATCATCAGATACAAAGCCAGCCCCAGCAGCGTAAGTATTTGAACATCTCCAACTGCCACCCGTGATCAAACCTGACTTTGCACCAGAGGCTAAATTTTCATTCCATCCAATAGCCTCAAAGGCTGCACAACCAGCTTCAGCCCTTACGGGAAGAGTCAAGCCGGCACAGCAGACGGACACCACTACTCCGAACATAGCCCGGGGTAAGACTTGGAATGTGTTCAGGTGTAGGGGCAAGAGCAGTATTGGCTACATATAGAGGCTCCGATAACCAAGATAAGCCAAACCTGAGGACGAAGGTTACCGTTACCCAAATCAAGAAATATGGCAGGCATCCCAAACCCTGCGATCAATCGTTCAAAACCTTTAACCGGGCTAATCACCTCTTTATTAGCAGACAACATAGTTCTATTGACTGCTGATCGCGCATGACGGAAGAAATTGGTTTAAGAATTGTCGTTTTGAAAGTAATCAAACCATTTTTTTGACTGCCTAAAGGTCATTTGATCACTTTGGTGCCTCAGCAGTGATCAGTCATCAAAATCACTGCTGAGGACGCTCGCTTCACTCAGGTTACTTAGGAGCTCATCAAGGATCGAATTGATTGAATAAAAGTAGCAAGTGTCGTAGTAATCCCAGAGCTTTTTGGAGTTTGATATTAAAACGACACCTACAAGGTAAAACAAATGATTTAACTTGTGATTGTGCGACGCTTGACCGCAAGAAAGCCACCAAATGCAATAGGAATAAGAGCTACCAGTGCTCCAATTGTCAGGATAGTAGGAAGTGAAAAGTCTGGCATCGTCTTAGCACAAGTGACAGAGCTATTTTAATCGAATGTCAAGGTCAAAAAAGGAGGACCTGCGTGATGTTGCATCAACAAAATCTATTCTTCCTTATCGACATTCGGTGAACGCAAATGAATATATTATTATAAATCATTCTATGGTCAAGTGAAACAAATACTCACAGCCCTATGCTCTGTGATTGCATTAACCATATCTGCAGAGGCTCAATCCACATCCTCCTCCTTTCGGCAGGCTTGCTAATGATTGTTAGCGGTTAACCAACGATTCGTATGCTTTTCCTGTGGATGTCAGACGCTGACACTGGCAACACAATTGTTATGGGCAACGCAAGCACTGGCGAAATCTACGAGCCCAAAGGACTCTCTCCGGAGTGGCGTGCTGATCCTAAGATCAGCAACAAATTCAAGACAAATGTCTGTCAACTGTGATTCAAGCTTCGATTCTATCCATTAGGCCTACTTCAATTTAGATATTTATAATATTTCTGATAGGATGCCCTTAAAGAAGGGATAGAATCTAAGCTGCGAAGACCTTAAGCCTACCCCTAATGGATCGGAAGCCAACATGAGTAGCAGTGAGAAAGAGCTTGATCTGCGCATTGATCATCTTCAGAAAGAATTAGCATTGGCCGAGCAAGAAAGAGATATTCTTCGTGCGGCCAAGATGCAGCAAAAGATTCTCATGAAACTCCTTAAAGAGAATCCCTCGAGGCAGGTTTAAAGCAAATCGCATAGGGAATTATTTATATTCCCACCATAGAAACTAACTCTCATTTACATGTAAGCTGAAGATGAAATTCATTCGGGCTGCATAGAGGTTAAGCAGTGAAATAGGCAAATATTAATCTAGGCACCAAGCAATTAGGATAGGCTGGATAGCTACAACATTATTTCACAGATCTCCATCAACCTGCTTTCAAGGGTGGGCCTCAAATAACGCTGACTAAAATCAGATTGTTTTCATTAAAAGTAGCAACACAATCGCACCTTCGCCACTACTTAGGATCGGGCGAAAATCCTTGTCGCGCTCGTTTTGCTTTTATTCCTATTAGGCTAGATACCACAAAAGAGCAATCTCCTATGGCTGTCAAGTTCACCTTTGAATCTCAGACGGAGATTTATTACATGTTGAAGGCCTTAAACCAGACTCAATGGTGTGTTGAGAATGGATTGCTTGAAATGGACAGGAAGTCGCTCAAAGGTTTTCAGACATTACGCAAAAAGTTTGCAGACTTCGCATTAGCGAATCCATAGCTTAGATCTTCATGAGTAGATTTGCTTGTCTTGCTTGTACCGACAAGGCTTCTTTGACTTAAATTAAGCAGGCTTACGATGATGAGAACTAATCTCAGGCTTAACATTACTGGCTAATTCTTGGTTACTAGTGATCCAACTAAGATTGAGCCATTTGCATCAACAGGTGATCGCCTGGGTGTCAATGAGATTTTTTTGGATTGATTAAGGATGCACTCAATCATCTCAGACAAGAAACTGATCCTTCTCTAAATCAAGTCATTTATGGGGAAAGCGATCACCTCTAATCAAAAGAGCATCGTAAACTTGCTTAAAGCAATGCTGACTCTATAACCAACAGCAATCTGATCATCTTCAGCAGATGAGCAAGAATCAATAAATTTTTTAGCGCAACTTAAGAGATCGGCATCAGCGACACGGTCAACTTCAGGCTGGAATCAGCATTGCCACCAGTGACTGTTAGCCTCCTTGCTCTGATTAATCTAGCTTGTCTGCCTCTACATGTTTGTAATGGTCTGGAAGATGGCATCGTCTGATTCACTGAGAGACAGTGCATCTATGTCTTGTAAATCAACTGGTAGACACACCACTTCTTGATCAGACCACTTCTGGATCAGACCACTTTCTTGAGAGAGGCTTATCTTGCTCTTGATCAATTGTGGCTGCTGTGATAAAGGCAGTTTTATCTCTACCCTGATTCAACTTTCCTCAGTAAGATTTGCTCAAACCAGATCAAGCCGCATGCCCGATACGCAACAAGAGCTGCTCAACAAGATCGATTTTTTTCAGAGTCAAGAAGGGATCCTGGTCGGAACTGTCTTCTTAGCTGTTCTTTGGTTGATACTCGTTCTTCTGGATAAGTACGGCAGGCGAATTGGCCCTCTGGTAGCGAGATCCATCCGAAGGCCCTTATTGCTTGGATTTAGTTCAGCTCTTTACTTGGGTTGGCTGTTACACCTCTTGGAACTGCAAGCCAAGGCCTTGTTGCCTATTAAAAGTTCAGCAGTCTCAACTGCTCTGGTGGTGATCGCTCTGGGCTGGGCCACGATCAATCTCGGCCGGGCACTGCTCCTGCAATCGAATCGCATTCAACGCTGGCTGAAGGTAGAAGATCCCAGAGATGAGGCGATGTTGACCGCCTTATTGGATCGAGTTTTCACCATTGGAGTCATTGTTTTAACTATCGCGGCCCTGATGGTGACTTTTGGAGTGTCTACCGCAGCAGTAGGCGCTTTGCTTGGTGGAGCAGGCATTGGCCTCGGCTTTGGGACACAGCAAATTTCTCAGAATTTCCTTGCAGGGTTCATGCTCTTTTTTACTCGTCCATTCTCAGAAGGTGACTGGATTAGCGTCTCGAGCTTTGATGATGGAACAGTTGAGAAAATTGGCTGGTATCACACCCGCATTCGCACCTTTGATCGTCGACCACTCTATATCCCAAATTCGATCTTTGCGACTACTCCGATCGAGAATCCTGGACGAATGTATAACAGAAGAATCAAGGCCAGCATTAGTCTTCGCTACGAAGATCTGCCCCGTATCGACGCGATTAGCAAGAATGTTCGTAGTCTGCTATTAAACCATCCAGAGATAGATCAAAAACAGAGCATCTTAGTGAATTTCAACGAATGGGATAGCTCCTCGATCAACATGATGGTGTATTGCTTTACTAAAACAACTGTTTGGAAAGACTGGCTAGATATTCAACAGGAGGTCTTCCTCCAGATTGCAGACATTGTTCAGAAAGCTGGTGGTGATTTTGCCTTCAATTGCACCACCCTCTATCCGGCGCCAAACCTGAACGATGACAATCCAATTAGTCGCTTGGGTGAAGATCTAAAATCGAACAGATCGCTGCAGTAAACAAAGCTCAAATCTATCATTTATAAATATGAGTCAAACGTTTCCAGGTAATTGATGTGCGACTGGAAAAAAGCCGAACCATCAGATTTCATTTGCGAAGAATAATTTTGCTCTCAATCTAATATTTTGCAAGTAAGGCATACCGGGATCGAATAAACATCGCATGATCCGCTTCTATCAATGGCAGAGGTTAAGCTAAGCTTTTATTTTATAGTTTATTTCCTTTTACATAGGGTGAGTTGTCATAGGCTTTGGTTAACAACTGACGATATTCTGGATGCCATTTAAGATTAGGACGGCTTCGGCGTGCATTAAGTAGCATAATAACTCCAAAAATGAGCACTAATGACGCCTGACAAGAGGCTAAAAGTGGAGAATCACTGAACAGATTAAGCATCGGGCTTCATTGACTATCAATATCATTATATTGGCTAGTCAAGAGGAGATAAGAATCAATCAAGTTTTTGCTTTATCGACTTATTTGCTTGATCAAGCCATATGATAGATAGTGCCCTAATTAGAGATTCAAAATCAGCGTTTAAAAAGCCATGAGAATACGAATAAGAAAACTTACCGCATTCTTTATCTTCCTCATATTTCTACATGCCAATTAAGAAGATGCTATGCAAGCTTTATTCTCAGCGTGTGGCTTTCATCTGAGGGTACTCATCCATACAGTCGATCGAGCAATCACCTCAATTTCTTCATAGTTTAATATCCTTATATCTAAAGCTGCCTAGCCGAATGAGACACTGGCGCACATAATAGATCCTGAGTAAAATACATTCTAAATACCTCAAGCAATACTTAGACTGATAAATTCTAAGACAATGATTTTATTAAATGCAGCAATTACAAGGGTAGCAATGAATTACGAGAAGATAAGTCTGCAACCAAATAAAGGCTTTCTGCAACACATCTCTCCACAACAAGTCTTGGATATTTCATATTCAATTGTGTAGGCAGGCAAGTTGCTCTTAAGGCTTGCGGGCAAAATT
Source organism: Prochlorococcus marinus str. MIT 9313 (assembly GCF_000011485.1). Taxonomy (NCBI): domain Bacteria; kingdom Bacillati; phylum Cyanobacteriota; class Cyanophyceae; order Synechococcales; family Prochlorococcaceae; genus Prochlorococcus; species Prochlorococcus marinus. Next base: position 2,189,756 of record NC_005071.1, read on the forward strand.
AATTCCGTTTTTTTGATCTGCTTCCAAGCACTCGCAGAGAAATCAGCCCTAAGTCACATCTTCTAAAAGTTGATGCCAACAAGCCACTAAATACTAATAATCATCATCTGATTTATAGGCCTCTTGGCTATTGAAAATTGCCAGGTTTCTTAGTTTAAGATCTATTTGAGTCTTGTTAGCAGCTTCAAGGCTTTGGTGGTTTCATCCCAGCATCTACTTTTGAAGTCAAAGCATGGTTAATTTGAGATCGCAGAATCAATTACATGGCTTGAATTTTCCTTTTCCTACTTTACATTGTGGACATTTCCAATCTCTGGGCAAATCAGCAAAACTCGTGCCAGGTGGGATCCCATTTGTCGGGTCACCAACCCTTGGGTCATAGACATAGGTGCAAACCTTGCAGGCGTACCTTTTCATTGTTCGATTTGAGCTTGTGCTTAAGCTACTATAGTTGCTATGAAGCTATTACTGTGAGGATTGAAAAGTAGATTATGGATTCCATTCCTTGGGACATAATTGGCGCTATCATGCTATTGCTAGTTGGTGTAGGATGGTTTTTGTACTACATCTTCACGATGGATAGTAAAGAGTAGTTCCTTCTTCTCAACCTATTGCACTCTTAAAGCGTTTGCGGATGCGTATAGATAGATAGTTCAAATCCACTGCCATCAAGATATCATGCCCACATGTTATTTCATCGGCATCTTGTTCTAGGTATTGCAACGATAGTCTTTGTATATCGTTTGAGGGGTATTCGCTCTTGGCTGCTTAATCTGATACAGCACAATTTTGCAGAGCTTATTCTTTGCAGAATTCATCCCTCTAGAAGGTCTCATACAGAGCGTTTCCCCAATGGACAACAAAATTTACTGAGAGCATCAAAGCTAAGATATGCTTTGACTAATGATCCCTTTGTTGATTTAAGTGAGAAAAAGGTCCCAGCAAGATTAATATTCTCCTGGCAAATCATAAAAGGTGCTTCTTCATAGTCAGAGAAATGCAGCAGGAGAATAAACCGTATCTTTAAGACGATGCGAAACTTGATTAAGCGGTCACAAGATGTTTAGCGTGGGTCGTAAAATATCAATCTCTTTTAATGAATGAAAGCCTTGACTGTCTGCTAAGTATTAGAAATAACAACTATTTCTTGGGTTGACTTTATGATGCCTAGATCTCTTTCTATTAGCTCTAGTTTCTGGCAGCATCTGAGAAATATAACAGTCGCCAAAGAGTGCACAACATGGCAATAGCAATGATTAATGCAATAGGATGGCCCATATAGACTTAGCATCATATAATTACTATTATAGAGCCAAGTCAAGGCCTGAGTCTATATCTTAATTCTCAACAGTATGGTAGAAGCTTGTTTTCGATCATTTCAATTTTAAACTGGTAATCATATTACCTGTTAGGTAAAGCCACCTTGAATAAGGTTAATAGTCATTCGCCTTGCCCAGTAAAGCTCAGTCTGTAATCTTTTGCGCGAGACAGTTTCTTGATCCTTACCTTAGATTTCCTAACCATTTTCATTTTCCCTTCACATTTACAACCTGCCAATTCCCTCGATAGACATGTGCACTATTTAAATTTATGAGTGTTTATACAGATTGCCCCATTCCATTGCTCGGCGATACTTTAATAATATTAATATCTTTTACCATGAAATTTACTTTTGAATCCCAATCAGAAATTTATTACATGCTAAAAGCATTGAATGAAACCCACACTGCCATAGAAAATGGGCATGTGGGCCTAATCAATGATCAAACTCGTAAAGAGTTTGATTCATTGAGAGATAAATTTCAAGACTTTGTTCTTGCCAATCTCTAGCTGTTAAAGCGCCTAGTGGTCCGCATAATTGATTGGGCATTGAAGATAGAGTTCCTTTACGTAGCTTTTACTGCAAAGGTCATTTCAGCGGATCACTTATCCCACTGTCTCACAGCGTGTCATAAGTGACCTTACGCTCCAAGGGAATGCCTTCTTTTTTTGCAGATGAAGCTTTTTGCCTTGTTTAGATGATTAGAAGCACAATACTGCGTGTATTTCTATAAGAAGTTTTGGGTATTATTTCCATAGCCTCGGATTCAAAGTATGCTGCTATTGACAAGATATTGATTCAACCATCGCCCCCCCTTTGATTGAATTAACAACGACCTATTTCTTGATAGAAAAGATCGTAAGTTATTTCGATCAATAAAACTGTATCTAATCTTTCTTGCTTGAGGGGAGAAGCTAGCTCGTCTATAAAAGACACATCGGCTCAATTGATAACTTTCAAATATCAGATATAAATAATCATAAAGTCTATCGACTTGTTTTTCAAGCTAGCTCATAGGTGATGATTCAATTGATCATCACGAGAATAGTATTTAAGACTAGAGCCAATTAAGTTAAAAGCTTACCTTTTCGTGTTAGAGACTGTTATTATACAATCAATCAAGTGCTAGGCAGTTGAGAACATTATCAAGGCTCCCGATTTTAATGACAACACTACTTTCATTTCTATGCTCTGGTCCAACTAGTGCTCAGGCTCAATCACAACAAGACGTCGGCATCAAAATCAATAGTGACAATGGAAATACTTATTTTTTCCGTCAAGCCAATGTTGCCTGTGAAGATAAAGTTGGTGCTTATCAATTCCCTACATCAACTTGGTGTCAAGCGAATGGTTTTTCAGAAGACCTTACGGGGCAACGAAAACCTTACACTGGCTCGAAACTTTGTGCCATTACATCTAGATATCTTGCGCCGCCAGAATATACTAATGTCAATTCAGTGACCTGTACAGCTGCGCGCAAGGCCGGAAAACTTCCTGAGCTGATTGAGTAGTGTTGCAATTGTTTGTTTTCTGCTTATCTAAGATGCCACCAGGCTTCATGTTCCCAAGTTCTTCTTTTGGCTATCAACTTTTTGCTTAAGATTGAATTGTTAGAAGCTTTTCTATGATCAAAGTTTTTCCTGTATGAACCCTTGCATCAACGATAATGCCAATAATGATTGGCAGCGATGGCTAGATGCCCGTTCCTTGCTTTCAGTTTTTCTATTATGCCGCATAGCAGATTAAAGCAATTCGTTTCGCAATATTCTTATTGTATAAGTGCATGCATCAACGCAAAAGTAATCCTATAAAGCGGAAATTATATGTTAATAAAGCCAACTTAAATCTCTCTTGAATCCTGCTTTCGTCAACACCAGCGGGCGCAATCTTTTCAGAGTGATTGAGAGGAGAATACATGATCATCACGAGTTCATTTACTTATCCATTCTTCAATGCACCTGGATTGGCCATATTGTCAACGGTAGTTTGTACGACTAATGGACATTGATCTACATTTCAAGAGAAATGTCTGCTTAGCTTGGTTCAAGCACACTGGAGCTCCCCGATGCTCCAGTGATCTCTATCTCATCATCTCTTGCCATGCAGCAACGGATTGTTCCAGTTCATTGACTTGGCAGCCATGAAATGGCTCATTTCTTTTTGAACAACGAATTTGCGTGTGCTTGCTGAAGCGAATGGTAATGCAGCAATCCAAGCTAGTCAGTCGTCTTTTACAGATGAATCAGGCTTTTGGTTGTTTACTTTCTATCTCAGGCTATCGACAAGGTCATGTCATGAATGGTTGGGATCGGGAGCTAGTTTGCCTTTCTTTCTATAAACCTAAGATCGCAATTAGTGGGAAGCCAGCAGTTGGAAGCTTTTAGCAACACTTAGATCATCCTGCTCTACGTCTATAAATTCTTCAAAGCTTCTCGTTTCAATCTTTTATGCTTGCATCTACTTTGACCCATCTAAATATGGATAATTGATCAGTCTTGATCGAGTTAGCACTGATTGGCATCAGGGATTGTTTTGCCCTTGTTTGAACTTTAAAGCTGATCAAGACGACTGGATATGCTTGATCACGTGGACAAACCATCACCAACTGAGCAGAAGAACCGCAAGCGCCCACGCTTTTGGCTTGGACCTTTGTTGGTGGGTGGGTGTTTTGCTCTGGGCTATGGCATGACCCAGAGGATCATGATTCTGCGTGGCAACACGCAGCAGCCTCAGCAACAGTCTTTTGGACCGACTCCTTTTCCATTTCCAGGAGAGCGCCTAGAAGGACTGCGTCGTCGGCATGGTGGCAGCAGTGCAGATCTACAGGCGGATGTCGCTGCCAAGGAGGCCAAAATTTCAGCCAAACGTAAAACCAAAGAGCAGGCTGAGAAGCAGGCAAAGCAGCAAGCAGAGAAGTTGGCTGCGGCGGCTGCTCTTCGTCGTGAACAAGAACTTCAAGCGATTCGCCAAGCCACAGAAGCCGACTCTGCAGACCCCGCTCTGGCTGCTCCAGAACTGCCTGCACCAATCAACCCTCAGAGAACAAGACCTGCTCAACCAGTAGCCCCAAAACCAAAGCCTTCCAGCACACCAGCATCAAACTCTCTTGGCAGACCAACGCCGCCTCAACCAGTAGCCCCAAAACCAAAGCCTTCCAGCACACCAGCATCAAACTCTCTTGGCAGGCCAACGCCGCCTCAGCCAGTAGCGCCAAAGCCAAAGCCTTCCAGCACACCAGCATCAGATTTCCTTCGCAGGGGAGAGTCCCCTCAACGGCCGCACTCGCCAGTATCAGACTTTCTTAGGAGGAACTATCCCTAAAAGCCCTTGAAAGTAATCACCCCATTTCCAAGCGACCCACCTCATACTTTGACAAGGCCTCCCAACGCTCCTTCAGTGCTTTGATTGCGAGTTGGATCTGCCACAGTTTCAGACATCCGTGCTGTGGTCATGAGTTCTGCTGATTCCCTACTCAGAGCGACCTTGAACCGCTTAGCAGCACGATTGGGTCATGGGCTTGCTGACGCTGCTGCTGGCTTGGCCGTGCTGGCAAAGGATGCTCCAGAGCGCTTTAGCAAGGAATGGGATCTTTTTCAGCAAGAGGTGATTGCAGAGGCCGATCGTCTGGAGCAGGAATCTGGCGAGGTCAGTGAGACAAAGGCAACCTCATCGCCAGTTTCTAATCAAGAACAGGCTCAGGATCAGATCGATCGTCTTAGAGCAAAGGTGGCAGACCTCAATCGCCAAGTTGAGATCAACCAGTAATGGCTTGTCCGTCCCTGCTGGTAGCGATTCGGCGTGGGCTGCGTGCGCTACGTATTTGGCGTGCAGTTTTGACGTTAATCATCTTTGTTTGGTGGGATGCCCGTCATTGGACTTATCCAGGTGGTTGTACCAGTGAGCGGCGGCAGGCCCGCCAAACGATTCGAGCTCGTTGGCTCACTACAGAATTGCTCCAACTTGGTTCAGCTTTTATCAAGCTTGGACAGTTGCTCTCGGCACGTCCTGATGTTTTGCCAGTTCAATGGGTATCTGAACTGGCTGATCTTCAGGACAAGGTCCCTGCATTTAGTTTTGAGCAAGCTCAAATTCTGCTGGAGCAGGAATTGGGGGACCGCTGTGCAGAGATCATTGATCTTGATGATCAGCCCCTTGCCGCCGCCTCCCTAGCTCAGGTTCATCGCGCCAGTCTGCGCAGCGGTCGGCAAGTTGTCCTGAAGATTCAACGGCCTCGCCTGGAGCGATTGTTTCGCCTGGATTTGCAAATCATGCAGCAGGTCGCTGCTGTACTGCAACGTCACCCCAAATGGGGACGTGGACGCGACTGGGTGGGGATTGCTCAGGAATGCCGTCGGGTCTTGTTAAGGGAGCTCGACTTTCGTGTAGAGGCTCAGTACGCAGCTCGGTTTCGTCAACAGTTTCTTGATGATTCTCGTATTCGCGTGCCTGCAGTGGTCTGGGAGCTCAGCACCCGGCGTGTTCTTTGTCTCGATTATTTGCCAGGCATCAAGGTGAATGATCTTGATGCTTTATTGAAGGCCGGCATTGATCCCTCGGCCGTAGCGGAGCTTGGAGCCGCCAGTTATCTGCAGCAGCTCGTGCGATTCGGTTTTTTTCATGCCGATCCCCATCCAGGCAACCTTGCCGTGGCCCCTGATGGAGCTCTCATTTACTACGACTTCGGCATGATGGGGCTGCTCTCCGATTCTTTACGACGTCGGCTCGGTTCGATGATTCGTGCGGCGGCGGCTAGAGATGCGGCAGCCCTGGTTGAGGAGTTGCAGGCTGCGGGTTTGATTGCTTATGGCATCGACGTTGGACCTGTGCGGCGGTTGGTGCGAGTGATGTTTCAAGACGCTTTGACGCCCCCCTTCAGCGCCAATGTGATCGAGAAACTTTCCGGAGATCTGTACGAGTTGGTTTATGGCCAACCCTTTCGGCTGCCAGTTGAGCTGATTTTTGTGATGCGTGCTCTCTCCACCTTTGAAGGTGTGGGGCGAAGCCTCGACTCAGGCTTTAGTTTGATGGCTATAGCCAAGCCATATTTACTGCCACTGATGACTTCAAGCGGTTCTGGTCCAAACGATTTGTTCAATGAGCTCGGACGTCAGGTCGGTGCTATTGGCAGCCGGGCGGCAGCCTTGCCAAGACGTCTGGACGAAAGCCTTGAACGACTGGAACAAGGAGATCTGCAATTGCAGATCCGGATGGGTGAATCCGATCGACAGTTGCGGCGCATGATCAGCGTTCAGAAGGCCCTTGGTCAATCGGTGTTATTGGGCTCTCTAGGTATTGCAGCTGCTCTTTTGGGGGCAAGTAGTCGGCCGATTTGGGCTGTCTTGCCGTTGGTCGCGGCTCTCCCGGTGGGCTTCGGTTGGTTCAAATTGCAGATCAAGCTGGGACGTGAGTCGCGCATGGATCATCTGTCGAGTCAGAGTCGCTGAAAGTCTTCCAAAGTGATCCCCGTCCAGCCCCTTTGAGGCCTTTGCTTAGCTTCGCCCCCGTGGCCCTTGTCCTGTGGCACCGGCATAGACCGCTTGGCTACCGAGTTCGTCTTCGATTCGCAGCAGTTGGTTGTATTTCGCTACCCGTTCACTGCGACTTAGGGAGCCCGTTTTGATCTGCCCAGCACGGGTGGCAACGGCAAGATCTGCAATTGTGGTGTCTTCCGTTTCGCCGCTGCGGTGGCTGATTACGCTGGTGTAACCAGAGCGCCCAGCAAGATCAATGGCCTGAAGCGTTTCCGTTAGCGAGCCGATCTGATTCACTTTAATCAGGATGGAATTGGCTACGTTTTGATCAATTCCCTGCTGTAGGCGCTTAGTACTCGTTACAAAAATATCGTCACCTATCAGTTGGATACGCTTCCCCAATTTTTTTGTGAGTAGAGCCCAACCTTGCCAATCATCTTCTGCTAGTCCATCTTCGATCGAAATAATTGGGTAGCGATCAACAAGTTTTTCGAGCTCATTGACCATTTCGGTACTGGTGTAACGACCACCCCCGAAGGCATAGCAGCCGTCTTGATAGAACTCTGTGCTGGCTACATCTAGTGCCAAGGAAATATCCTTACCTGGCGAATAGCCTGCTTTTTCGATTGCTTGAATGAGCAGATCTCCTGCTGCATCATTGTTGGCCAGATTGGGTGCAAAGCCGCCTTCATCTCCAACTGCCGTTGAGAGCCCCTGAGCACTGAGCAGGCCCTTGAGTGTGTGGAATACTTCTGCGCCCATGCGCAGCGATTCTCGGAAGCTGCTTGCTCCATGGGGCACCAGCATGAATTCCTGAAAATCGAGATTGTTAGCAGCATGCGCACCGCCGTTGATCACATTCATCAGCGGTACGGGCAGCAATGAGGCCATGGGGCCACCCAGGTAGCGGTAGAGGGGCAAACCCAAGCCATTGGCGGCCGCGCGGGCAGTGGCCATGCTCACGGCCAGGATCGCGTTTGCGCCCAGGCTTGATTTGTTGTCGCTGCCATCAAGCTCTTGCATGGTGCCATCAACACTGGCCTGATCTAGGGAAGAGATCCCACAGAGCGCTGGGGCAATCCGATCCTCGATATGGTTCACAGCCTTAGTCACCCCTTTGCCCAGGTAGCGGCTGTCGCCATCTCTTAATTCATGCGCCTCATGGGCACCGGTGCTTGCTCCGCTGGGCACGATGGCCCTACCGATAGCACCTGCTTCGAGCAACACTTCTGCTTCAACTGTGGGGTTGCCGCGAGAGTCCAGAACCTCTCTGGCCACGATGGTGTCAATGACGAGGTCGAGGGAATCGATCACCTGTGACGAATTGAAGTTGCGTGGATCCTATGGTTTGCCATCCCTCGGACTGTGTACCGCCTAGCCCTTTTACTGATGCTGAGGCTGTTGTCAGTCGTAGAACGACGCAGAATGAACTGAGTCTTAAAGGTCAGGATCGCTCGAGATGCGGATGTTGCACACGATGCTGAGGGTGGGGGATTTGGATCGTTCTCTGCGCTTCTACACCGAGGTTCTAGGCATGCATCTGTTGCGGCGAAAGGACTACCCCTCAGGTCGCTTCACCTTGGCGTTTGTCGGTTATGGCAAGGAGAGTGACACCACTGTGCTGGAGCTCACACACAACTGGGACCAAGATCACTACGAGTTGGGAGAGGGCTATGGCCATATCGCCTTGGGCGTGGAGGATATTCAATCCACCTGCTTGGCCATCTCAAAGCGAGGCGGGCGTGTGGTGCGAGAACCCGGGCCTATGCAACATGGCAGCACCGTGATTGCCTTTGTGGAAGATCCCGATGGCTACAAGGTGGAGCTGATTCAATTGGCCTCTCGTGAGGCCGCGAGCTGAACCCTATGCATCCTGAGACCAGTCAAGCGGCTTCCGCCCAGGGAAGTCTCACAAGTGATCCTGATCGATTCAGTGATGACGCTTGGGATTTGTTGCTTGTCGGTCAGGATGTCGCCCGCCGTTGGCGACATGGTCAGCTGGATGTGGAGCACTTGATCCAGGTGCTTTTCAGTGATCGGCGTTACAGCGATTGGGTGTTGGCTCTGCCCATTGATTCAACTGCGCTGCTGGATCGCTTGGAAGGTTTTTTGGCCGAGCAGCCTATGGCTCGAGGTGATGAGTTGTTCATCGGCGATGACCTTGAAGACCTCCTTGAAGAAGCCGACCGTTCCAGAGTTCGCTGGGGATCTCGGCTGATTGACGTGTCTCATTTACTGATTGCGTTGGGGCGCGATCCGCGCATTGGAGCCGAGCTATTTGAAGAGCTAGGAATGCCCAGTGAACGCTTGGAAGCGGAGTTGAGACGCTTGCCCAAAGGCAGGCGCCAGTTGCGTACATCAACGCCGACTTCTCCTCCTGCGCCCGATTCTGCGCCACCTGCACCTGCATCGGTGGCCTCACAAACGAGACCTGTCTCCTCTCCTACCCCGCCGATTATCCAAGAACCTGCCGTCGCTACTGAGGAGCCAACTCCATTACAACTCCAGCAAGAACCTCAGGCTCTTGAGGCCTATGGTCGTGACCTTACCGCTGCAGCTCAGGCAGGACAGCTAGATCCTGTGATCGGTAGAGATCCAGAGATTCGCCGTTTGATCAAGGTTTTATCGCGTCGCAGCAAGAACAATCCGGTGTTAATTGGAGCTCCTGGCGTTGGTAAAACGGCCATCGCCGAGCTGTTGGCTCAACGCATTGTGGCTGGGGAGGTTCCCGATTCCCTGAAGGGTTTGCGCTTGGTCTCCCTTGATCTTGGTGCACTGATCGCTGGTGCCAAGTTTCGTGGTCAATTTGAGGAACGACTTCGGTCTGTGTTGAAAGAGGTGAGCGATCCAGATGCAGGTGTGGTGTTGTTCATCGATGAACTGCACACGGTGGTGAGCAGCGATCGTTCCAGTGCGGATGCTGGAAGTTTGCTCAAGCCGGCTTTAGCAAGGGGAGACCTCCGCTGCATTGGGGCCACGACCCCTGAGAACTATCGCCGCACAGTGGAGAAGGATCAGGCACTCAATCGGCGTTTTCAGCAGGTTTTAATCAAGGAGCCGAGTCTTGAATTGAGCGTTGAAATCTTGCGAGGCCTGAAAGAGCGCTACGAACTTCACCACGGCGTCACGATCACCGATGGTGCGGTGACTGCTGCAAATCGCTTGGCTGATCGCTACATCAGTGACCGCTGCTTACCTGATAAGGCCATCGATCTCATCGATGAGGCTGCAGCCCAGCTCAAGATGGATGTCACCTCGAAGCCTCAGGTGGTTGAAGAGGCGGAGGCGGAGCTGCGTCGTGTCGAGCTTGCTTTGCTGGCGGCTGAGCAGGCTCCAGAGGTTGAACGGGTGCAGTTGCAGGCTGCTCGGATTGCTGCGGCATCTCAGCTCACAGAATTACAAGAGCGCTGGCAGATCGAACGGGATCATCTGGCCGAGCTGCGGGATTTGTTGCAACAAGACGAGGATCTCCGCAATGCCATTGCTGAAGCAGAGCGACTCGGTGATCTAGAGGCGGCTGCACGTCTTCAATACGACCAATTGCATAGGGTTCAGCAACGGCGGGCCGACCTTGAAGAAACATTGGCTGTTGCCCAGGCATCTGGTTCGGCGCTCCTGCGAGAGCAAGTGGAGGCTGAAGACATTGCCGATGTCGTTGCACGCTGGACTGGGATTCCTGTTCAGCGGTTGCTGGCGGCTGAACGGCAAAAGTTGCTAGATCTTGAAGCCCATTTAGGCGAGCGGGTGATTGGTCAGCCCGAAGCGGTTCAGGCGGTGGCGGCAGCGATTCGTCGAGCTCGAGCGGGCATGAAGGATCCGCGCCGTCCTGTTGGTTCGTTTTTGTTTCTAGGACCCACTGGCGTGGGCAAGACAGAACTGGCAAAAGCGCTTGCGGCCTCCTTGTTCGATGAGGAAGAGGCGCTGGTGCGACTCGATATGAGTGAATTCATGGAACGCAATGCCGTGGCGCGCCTTTTGGGGGCTCCTCCCGGCTATGTCGGCTATGAGGAGGGTGGACAGCTCACCGAAGCGGTGTGTCGCCGTCCTTATGCAGTGTTGCTTCTGGATGAAATTGAGAAGGCTCATCCTGATGTGTTCAATGTGCTCCTGCAGGTTTTGGACGATGGCCGTCTCACTGACTCGCAGGGCCGCACCGTGGACTTCCGTCACACCGTGGTTGTGATGACTAGCAACTTGGCTAGTCGCGCCATCCTTGATGCGTCTCGCTTGGCGCAGCAGGAGGGGACAGATGGGGATTGTCTTGATCAGAGCCTGACTCAAAAGGTGGATCAGGCCCTCAATAAGCAATTTCGGCCTGAATTTTTGAATCGCATCGATGAAGTGATCCGTTTTCGGCCGCTCAAGGCTGCTGACCTTCAGCGCATTGTGCAGCTGCAATTGGCCGATCTCTCCAGCCTGCTTGCTGAGCAAGGTCTTGAATTGCGTGTGGAGGCAGACGCGGTTGAGGCTTTGGCTTTGCAAGGTTATGAACCGGAATATGGCGCTCGCCCTTTACGGCGCGTACTGCGTCGTCGGGTTGAGAACCCGTTGGCCACGGAATTACTGGAAGAGCGTTTCAGCGGTGCCCGCGCCGTGCGCGTGATACCCGGTGCTCAGGCCTCCGAACCATTTCAGTTCCTTTCTGAGGATTGAAACAGGTATCCGGTAAAGTGTTCGTTTGCCGGCGTGTGCTTCAGCACCGGCGATAGCCACCGGCCTAAGCTCCGTGACCAGCCCTATTTCCGAGGACACCACAGACTCCAGCGAATCTCCTGCCGAGGACACCACAGACTCCAGCGATTCTCCTGAGGCAGAACCGACCCGTCAGAGTGGGTTTCTTGCAGCAACATATGAGGAGTTGAGCTTGGTGGTATGGCCCAGTCGCCAGCAGCTGTTCAGCGAATCCATCGCCGTGATCCTGATGGTCAGTCTCTCGGCTGCATTCATCGCTGCCGTGAGTCGGTTTTATAGCTGGGCGTCGTCCCAGATTTTCGTTTGATTTTGTAGGGCGGTTTTGCTGTCTTGCCTCAACCGTCTTTCCCAAACCATTAGCTTCTTATCAGCGCAAGTGTCAGAACTCGAGCTCACACCACAAGAACCATCTGAGGTTCTGGAACTGCCGGCTCCTAATGATGGAGAGGAGGGTACCAAGGCCCCAACTCCTGCAGCCAGAACAACCGTAGCCCGCTGGTATGCCATTCAGGTGGCCTCGAGCTGTGAGAAGAAGGTGAAGGCAACTCTTGAGCAGCGGGCCGTCACCCTTGGTGTGAGCAACAGGATTCTGGAGATCGAAATTCCCCAGACCCCAGCGGTGAAATTGAAAAAGGATGGCAGTCGTCAGTCCACTGAGGAGAAAGTCTTTCCGGGGTACGTCTTGGTACGAATGGTTCTTGATGAAGACACAATGATGGCGGTGCGCAGCACCCCCAACGTGATCAACTTCGTAGGGGCTGAGGACCGCCGCGCCACAGGGAAAGCTCGTGGTCACATCAAACCCCGACCGCTCAGTCGTCAGGAGGTGGATCGCATCTTCAAGCGTGCTGCTGAGAAAAAGACACTCGTCAAGGTCGATCTCGCGGAGGGCGATCAGATCCTTGTGACCTCGGGTCCTTTCAAGGACTTCCAGGGGGAGGTGATCGAAGTCTCTGGAGAGCGCAGCAAGTTGAAAGCTCTTCTTTCAATCTTTGGCAGAGAAACACCTGTGGAACTCGAGTTTTCTCAAATCAATAAACAGAATTGAGCTAACGGCGGCCGTCTCCCTGCGGAGGGCGGCCAAAGAGGTGGGCCACCATCTTGCCGCACTTGTCCCAAGGGCCAGGTCATCCGCAATCGTTCAATCCCGCTCGTCCATGGCCAAGAAAGTTGTATCTGTGATCAAGCTGGCCCTTCAGGCTGGCAAAGCTAATCCTGCTCCGCCTGTGGGTCCTGCCCTTGGCCAGCATGGAGTCAACATCATGGCGTTTTGCAAGGAGTACAACGCTCGCACGCAGGACAAGGCCGGATTAGTGATTCCGGTAGAGATCTCGGTTTTTGAAGACCGTAGTTTCACATTCATTACCAAAACTCCCCCAGCATCAGTGCTGATCACGAAGGCTGCCGGGATCGAAAAAGGTTCTGGTGAGTCCGCCCATGGCAAGGTCGGCTCCTTAAGCCGTTCTCAGCTTGAAGAGATCGCCAAGACCAAGCTGCCTGATCTCAATTGCACCAGTATTGAATCAGCCATGCGCATCATTGAAGGTACTGCTCGCAACATGGGCGTTTCCATCAGCGACTGACACTGATGTAGCGTCCATCTTCAAGATTCATCTATTCACCATTTTCGGGGGAGACACGTTGTGTCGCCTGCACCCCACATCTGCCATGCCAAAACTGTCTAAACGTATTACTGGCCTTCTCGCCAAAGTTGAAGACCGTGTGTATCAGCCTCTTGAGGCCATTCAGCTCGTCAAAGAGAACGCCACAGCAAAGTTCGACGAAACCATCGAAGCCCACGTGCGCCTTGGGATTGATCCCAAATACACCGATCAACAGTTGCGAACCACTGTTGCTCTGCCTCAAGGTACGGGTCAGAGCGTGCGCATCGCTGTAATCAGCAGGGGTGAGAAATTAGCTGAGGCAAAGACAGCTGGGGCTGAGTTGGCTGGGGATGATGATTTGGTGGAAAGCATCGGCAAAGGCCAGATGGATTTCGATCTTTTGATCGCTACCCCTGACATGATGCCCAAGGTGGCCAAGCTGGGCAGAGTCCTAGGTCCCCGTGGCCTGATGCCAAACCCTAAGGCTGGAACAGTAACCACGGATTTAGCGGCTGCGATCAAGGAGTTCAAGGCCGGCAAGCTGGAATTCAGGGCTGATCGTGCTGGCATCGTGCATGTGCGTTTCGGCAAGGCAAGTTTTTCCGCAGACGCCCTGCTCGAGAATCTGAAGACCTTGCAGGAGACCATCGATCGCAATAAGCCAAGTGGTGCCAAGGGTCGCTATTGGAAGAGTCTGTACATCACCTCCACCATGGGTCCTTCAGTGGAAGTGGACGTAACTGCTCTTCAGGACCTCGAAGAAGACGCTTGACCTTGTTGCTGTAGGGTTGCCCCTTGGCGAAAGCCAACGGGCACGCGCCCGACCCAAGACAACAGGTTGCCATCTTTCAGTGATGCTTCATGCATCCTTTGAGGTTGTTTAAGTCCTGTCGAGGTAGATGCGAAGGTTTTTCCCTGTTGGGATTGGATCGACACGCGGCCTCTGCTCTTTTTTGAGCACTTGGCGAGTGCGTGTCTAGCTTGTTCACCCGATCCGATCCAATTCCTATGGGCCGCACTCTGGAGAGCAAGCAACAGATTGTCGAAGAGCTCAAGGGGCTTCTCGGCGAGGCCGAAATGGCACTGGTCCTGGATTATCAGGGTCTCTCCATTAAGGAAATGTCTGATCTGCGCACGCGTTTGCAGGCCAGCAACGGGGTGTGCAAGGTGACCAAAAACACCTTGATGCGCCACGCCATTAATGGGAATGGTGCCTGGTCAAATCTCGAATCCTTACTGACTGGTACCAACGCCTTCGTTCTGATCAAGGGCGATGTTGGCGGTGCTGTTAAGGCCGTACAGGCTTTTCAGAAGGACACTAAAAAATCCGAGACGAAGGGTGGTCTTTTCGAAGGCAAGCTCCTCTCACAGGGTGAGATCAAGGCTATTGGTGATCTTCCGACCAAGGAGGTTCTGATGGCGCAGATCGCAGGTTCCCTCAATGCCTTGGCTACCAAGGTTGCTGTGGGTATCAACGAGGTTCCTTCCGGCCTTGCCCGGGCACTTCATCAGCACGCCGAGAGTGGCGAGAGCTGAACGTCTTCGATTCGACTATTTCTCCCTGATCTGTTGCTTAATCCAAACCATGTCTAAAAAAACCGACGACATTCTTGACTCGCTAAAAACCCTTTCTTTGCTTGAGGCGTCTGAGCTGGTTAAGCAGATTGAGGATGCTTTTGGCGTCTCTGCCGCTGCTTCTGCAGGCGTTGTGGTGGCTGCTGGTGGTGCTGCTGGTGGTGGTGCTGCTGCTGAAGCTGCCGAAGAGCAAACCGAATTTGATGTTGTGCTTGAGAGTTTCGACGCTTCAGCCAAGATCAAGGTCCTTAAGGCCGTTCGTGAAGCCACCGGCCTCGGCCTGGGCGACGCTAAAGCCATGGTCGAAGCAGCTCCTAAGACCATCAAGGAAGGCATTGCTAAGAATGATGCTGAGGCTCTCAAGAAGGCCATCGAAGAGGTTGGCGGTAAGGTCAGCCTCAAGTGATTTGCCAGCGGATAGCGGCCTTCAGCTTGGTTGCTATGCATCCGTTTTTTTAACTCTTCACCGGTCCTTCGGGGCCGGTGTTTTTTTGCGTGGCAAATATGCAAAAAAAATCCCCGCCAAAGGCAGGGATTTTTAGGTGGGACAGAATCAGGAGTCTTGCCTTGTTTCGACCCTGAACTGTTGATTCGCACCCCTCACGATGTTAATGATATGAGGCAATTTTTAGAGTTACTAGTATTATGGGGCGCTACTTCAACTGTCCTCTCTGCAGTGGGCCTACGTCAGGGACGATAAGGAATCACAAGGAGTCGAATCGGGCCTTTACCATGGATGACGCTGTTTTTGGCTATTGAAATTGGGGGAGGGAGTGGTGCCTTGGGAGCGCCTAGTTGCTTGAAGGCGGAAGGTCCTTGATGAGCTGATGCTTTGGCAATTAACAGGTTCACAGGATCTGGATGAGCAAAGTAGACGTGGCTGAGTTTGCGTCCTTGGTATATGCGACGCTCCAGCTTCCAGCCGGGTTCCAAGTTTAATTTCACAAACGCATCACGATTGCGTTGAGGAAGTATTGCGCTGGCAACGGTAATTGGAACCGACCGCGCAGGATCGAGGGCTTTTAGTTCCAGACGATCTCGGCTTTGTTTGATGCGCAGCCGAAAGCTGTGAGCCACGTCTTCGCCGCTACTTCGCAAGGAATAGCCGTTGCTGTCTAAGTAACGATTGCAGATTCCTGCAAAGTTGAAGTTATTAAGGGTTGGGTTAACCAATCCGTCTGGACGGGTTTCCCAGCACAGTGGCAGAGGCTTGATTTGTTCGAGTACGAGCAGTTTCCAGCGATTTCCTCCCACTGCCTGAGCCAATACGACCA
Source organism: Prochlorococcus marinus str. MIT 9313 (assembly GCF_000011485.1). NCBI lineage: Bacteria > Bacillati > Cyanobacteriota > Cyanophyceae > Synechococcales > Prochlorococcaceae > Prochlorococcus > Prochlorococcus marinus. The sequence goes on from NC_005071.1 coordinate 2,205,693, forward strand.
AACGTTCTTGGTTGAGAGGCTGACTGTTGAAAATCGTTTTGGAGATTGCTGGCAAGGTCGTCAGCAAAGTGAAGAAACCAAGACCTAAAACCAACAGCCTGTTGCCTGGCTTTCTCAATGCCATGAGCAGCTCGGGGTAGGTTCGCGACATAGCGTCTAATGACTAAGAACCAAGCGAACCGTGTTGTACCAAACAACAACAGACTTCTCAAATGGCTGATGGTCGTGGACGGGTTGTGGCTGCTGCCACTGATGGGGCTTGTAGTGGAAATCCTGGCCCTGGGGGCTGGGGGGCACTGCTGCGCTTTGAGGATGGGAGCGTGGAGGAGTTCGGAGGCTATGCGCCGGCCACGACCAACAACCGCATGGAACTTCAGGCGGCCCTTCATGTGCTGGAGCAGCTCAAAGAGCTTCCTTGTCACCCCGATTTAAAGATCCGTACCGACAGCAAATATTTAATTGATGGTTTGAGCAAATGGATGGCGGGATGGAAACGTAAGGGTTGGCGTACGGCGGCTGGCAAGCCTGTGCTGAATCAAGATCTCTGGCGAGCTCTAGACCGTGCTCGCTTGGATCATGTGCCCCTGGCTTATGTGAAAGGTCATAGCGGTGACCCAGACAATGAAAGGGTTGACCAAATCGCAGTGAGCTTTTCCAAAGGAGGTGGTACTCCAGCGTTGATGTCTGGACAGGGGTCAGCCTCTATTGCACTCGGTCTTGTTGAGCCGATCAAAGAAGCTGGAGATGGCGAAGATTTTGCCCCTTCTGATTTACAGCGGCTGCTAACAAGACTGGAGCTTGCTGATCGTTTCGCTGTGCGTGGCTATGGCCTCAGCCTGATTGAGGTGGCCCAATTGGTGGAGCAACCAATCGAGCAGCTTGCGAATAAGACTGCCCCCTGGCGTTGGCGCGATTGGCTATTGGAGCCTGTGGGGGAAAACCGCTGGCGATTGCACCGCTGCGCGGCAGGATCGGATCAGATCTGAGGAGGCCCAGGATGGCTGAGCCATCACCTGCAAAGGTGTACTCCACCGGTGGGTTGTATCGCCGTTGGCTGGGAGCAATACTCGCGAATGATCAGGGCTTAGATCCGGAACAGTTGACTCAAGCAGCATTGAGTGCCCTTAGCCAGACGTCCCTACGTAGAGATTGGCCAGGCGTATCAGCTGTCCTGGCAGCTATAGCGTTGGATTTGCAACGCCATGATCTGCGGCTTGAGCAAGTGTTGTTCGGCTGCCGATTTCTTAATCCTGTTGGACTGGCGGCTGGCTTTGACAAAAACGGAGTGGCGGCCAGTATCTGGGATCGCTTTGGATTTGGATTCGCCGAACTCGGCACTGTGACTTGGCATGGGCAGACCGGTAACCCTCGGCCCCGACTCTTTCGCCTTGCTGCTGAGCAGGCCGCTTTGAACCGGATGGGTTTCAACAACAACGGTGCTGAGGTAATGCGTCGCACTTTGGAGAAACAGGCTTTGCCTTCACCTGGCCAGCGTCCAGCTGTGCTGGGTCTCAACTTGGGCAAATCCAGGATCACGCCATTGGAGCAGGCCCCAGACGACTACGCCTTATCGCTTGAGTTGCTAGCACCATTGGCGGATTACGCCGTGATCAATGTCAGCTCTCCTAATACACCAGGCTTGCGTGATCTCCAGGATGCCAGCCAGTTAAGGCGTCTGGTGGAACGATTGCGCCGATTGCCAGGATGCCCGCCACTACTGGTGAAGATCGCTCCGGATCTCGAGGATGATGCCATTGATGGCCTGGCTCGCTTGGCTTATGAGGAGGGTTTGGCAGGTGTCATTGCTGTGAATACAAGCCTCGACAGATTCGGCCTCGACGGGCGGGTCCTTCCCAAAACGGGCCGCACCCTCGCGGAGGAGGCTGGTGGGCTCAGTGGAGCGCCTCTGCGTCAACGGGCCTTGGAGGTGCTGCGTCGGCTGCGGGCCACGGCAGGTCCAGCGTTGCCCTTGATCGGCGTGGGAGGCATCGACTCGCCAGAGGCTGCATGGGAGCGAATCAGTGCCGGAGCTTCACTTGTGCAGCTTTACACCGGTTGGATCTTTAAGGGTCCAGATTTGGTACCAAATATTTTGGATGGGCTGATCGGCCAGCTTGACCGCCATGGCTTCCGGCATGTGTCGGAGGCTGTCGGGAGCGGCGTGCCCTGGCAGTAGCCGATACCCTTCATCCAGAGCGGGGTTGCCTTTCCTTGGTGTTGGCTGGTCTACGCGAACGTTTTCCGCAGCTGGAACAGTTGCAGGCCATGGCGGAGCGGTGGCTTTTGCAACAACGGGTGCTGCTTGTTGTTGATGAGTCTGCTCTCGTGATGCTCTGGGAACAGGGGGAGAGATTGACTCTGCGACATGTACCCCTACCTCAGGACCTTTGTCGTGCAGGCATGCCGACCCAGCGTCAAGCTTTGGGTGAGTTGTTAGGGGACCTACTTCTGGATATCGGTCTTCTCGGAGGCCAGCTGGAGATGTTGTTGCCGATGGAGACCTGTCAATGGCGCTTGCTCTGCTGGCCCGATGGTGAACCAGAGGTGGATCAGGTAAAGGCCCTGCGAGAACTCAACCCTGAGCTGAATTGGCCATTGTCCTTATCGGAGTCTTATTGCGCTGTTTCATCAGTGCAGCTTGCTGGATCTTTGTCGACTCCAACGCCGCTGTCTTTAGCAGTTGTGACTGATCGGTTGATGGTGCATGCCTGGATTGATGTCGTCGAGGCGGCGGATCTGCCGCTCCTCAACCTTGAGTGGATGCTGACAGCTGCCTGGCGAGCTGTACGTGCGGCCAGCCAACACTTTGAAGGAGATCTAGCTTGGTTGTTGAAGCATCATGGACACTGGCGTTTGGTGCTATTACGCGGCGGTTTACCTGAGCTCGACCATGCTCTTTCGGCTTCGTTTGATGGTGACGATCTGTCGCAGGATTTTTTGCAGGAGCTTAATGAGGTTTTGCAAGCTTGGCGTTTGCACAGCGGCGGGGCGTCACCCCCTTTGGCATGGTGGATTACAGCCGCTGCTGTTGATCAGCAGCAACTTTGTTTAGCGTTGGAGTCTCTAGGTCAAGGTGAGTGCCTAAGCAAGCAAAAGCTTTGGGTGGTTGGTGAAGAGCAACCCACCCTTGAAGGGCCAGATCCTGAATTTTGGCAGGGTGACTGCGCAACTTTGGCTTGTTTAGCCCTAGCGGGCGCTTGGGAGCAGCGCTGATGGCTTCATTAACTAAGGCTGAGTTGAATCTGTTGCAAGAGCGTCGCCAAGAGTTGGGTCTGACGGCTCAGCCTGCTCTGATTCCTCAGGTGCGTTCCTTGCTTGCCAAGGGCCTGGGACTCGGTGGTCTGCTGGTGCTCGCTGTAGTGGCAGTGGCCGCTTGGTTGGCCTGGCAAGAAAGTCAGCAACAGGTTGAGCTTGATCGCTTGCAGCCACTAGAGCAACAATTGCGGCTGGATCAGACGCAACTGCAGCAGCTAAAGACACGTACAGCAGTCATACGTAAGGGAAACACCCAAATCGCTGAACAGTTGGTCGCGGTTCGAGCCAGCTCTGCACTGATGGAACAATTGCGCCGGCTGACGCCTCAAGGCATACAGCTAAAGGAGGTTGCGGTAAGAACTCAGCAGATCAACATTGTCGGTCAATCCTTGGGCGGTGGTTCTCCGGGGCCCTTTGAACGCATCAATGCATTGGTTCTGCAACTTTCGGCACTGCCGATGGTGAAACCTGATGGGGTGAAGGTCTTGAAAGTGGTGAGGGAGGGGGCTGGTGAGGATGGGGAATTCGTGCAATTCAGCGTCGATGTGACTTTGGATCCCAAGGCGAAGCCTTCTCTGCAGGAGTTGACTGAGTTGGGTGCGAGCGGTTTGGTAGAGCGCTATCGGCTGCTTGAGGAGCAGGGGGTAGCACCATGACCAATCTCAGCCAAGAGCGACCGAGCTGGCAACGCAAACTCACACGTGACCGTGTCTTAGTGGGAGTGCCGCTCGTGGTAGGCGGCATGGTGGCTTGCTCATTGGTCTTCACGGTTGTATCGCCTAGCTTGGTTCGATTGGGAGACCAGCAGAAACGTCTGGAACAACTGCTCAACCAAGAGGCCTCATTACCCTTGCTGCCTGGCCAGTTGAAGACAGCCACTGAACAGCTAGCAAAGGTTCAACAGCAGCAAGAAGTGTTGCTGAATCTGGTGGCAGGTAAGAACAAAATCCAAACCTTTTTGGCTCAATTGAGCCGCGAAGCCATGACGGCAGGGGTGGTTCTGGAGCTCTATGAACCTGTGTTAGTCGCCCCGTCACCATCGGCAGCTACCAGCCAAGAGCCTCCGGGAACGAAGTCGAATCCAGATGGCGAGGAGATCAGCCCTGAAAACCCACTGGCAGGCCGTGGTTACGAGAAAACAGCCGTGCTCCTTCAGGCCCGTGGACCTTTTATCGCCCTGCAGGGCTTTCTTAGAGGAATAGAAGCTTTGCAGCTCGTGGTCCAACCCAGTGATCTTGAGCTAACAGCACTCGACCCTCAGCAGGGGCCAGAAGATGACGTCGTAACAGGAGCAGCACTCACGCAGCTCAAGCTGAAACTAACCTTCTATGACAAAACATCCGTTCCTGCCAAGCAAGGGAAGCGCAGGATTCTTGATTCTGAGGAAGGATTCCCTCCTGAAGCCTGAAGCGCCCCTGGCTGGCAAGGAAATCGATCGATACCATCCGTGAAGATTGTGTGCCAGATCAACCCTGGGTCGCCGTATGTCTCGTTCCCAGCGACTGGTTCCTTTGCTTGCAGCTCTTGGTTTGTATGGCGCGTCGATAAGCGGTGGCTTGATGCTGCCGGCTGCAGTAAAGGCACAGAAGCAGGGGACGATGGAGCTGAAGTTGCGACGCTCGCAGGACAGCGTTGAAGTCATCATTGAAGGTGTGGGCCCACAGCCCGTTGTGCGGCAGCGACAGACTGGTCAGGACTGGGAAGGTCGATTGACTACCCAGGGCAAACCTGGTCTGCGACGCGGTCCACAGCAAGTATCGATGCCGCAACTGGGGCTGCAATCTGTGAGCCTTGCAGGATCAGGCGAGAGCTATCAATTAAATGTTGAAGGGGTGGCCGGCAGGCCGTTAATGGAACCATTGGTTAGTGCCGACGGCCGCAATTTGATCCTTAGCTTTCCTGGGTTGACGGCTCAGGCTAAGCAAACTGGACGATTGGATCTACGCACACCAGGGCGGGTGCCTCAGGCGTCTTATGTACCGCCTTTGCAACAACGTGCTGTAGCGCCTCCACTAGGAGATATGGCCGTGGGCACCATGGTGCTGAGTAACCGCAGTTTTGTGCAGGTGAGTGGTCCTTCAGTGACTCTGACCTTGAACAATGCTCCTGCGAAAGATGCCTTGATGTCTCTTGCTCGATTGGGAGGCTATGGATTCATTTTTGTAGGGGATGATTCAGAAAGTGGAAACACGACTGGAGTGGGCACATCAGCAGATGCTCCAGTCAATGGTGGGAATAAGAAGGTGTCGATGGCGTTTCAAAATGAGAGCTATGCCCGTGCCCTCAATGGGGTGCTGTTGGCATCAGGGTTACAGGGAAAGCTTGATGGCCGCACGTTGCTTGTTGGCAGTGCCGTTGCGAGTAAAACATTTGGGCCTCAGGTTTCGAAGGTATATCGGTTGAATCAAGCAAGTGCTGCTTCTGCGGCTGACTACTTGGCCAGCCTCGGAGCTGCGATCAGTAAGGTGAATATCGTCAGCATTACATCTGGCGAGGCATCATCCGCAGGGACATCTCAGCTCAGCAATGAGGTTTCACAAACGTCTTCTAAGACGACGAGTATTGAAACCTACGGAGCATCAGTTGGCCCTCTGAGGGGTCTTACAGGTACAACTGATTCTCGCTTGCAAACAATCACATTGGTAGGGGATTCTCAATTGGTTTCTGTGGCGGAGAGCTATCTCAAGCAGATCGATCTGCGCTCTAGGCAGGTGGCGTTATCAGTGAAGATTTTAGATGTTAATTTAAACAATAACAGCGAAATGGATAATAGCTTTTCGGTGCGGTTTGGAGATAATTTAATTGTTAATGATAATGGCGAATTACTAGCAGCATTCGGCAGTAATATGCCTGCCAATGAAGAGACTTTTAGCTCTGCACCAGTAGAAACTGAGAGTGGAGTTAGCACTACTACGACTCAGGTTATTGACTATGGTTTAATGTATTTTGTGGATGAGAAAGGTTTTTCTACAGGAATCATTGAGACTGATGATGAAGGAAAAACTGTAAAGGCAGAGGGGATGCAATACAACCCTGACGGTTCAGTCGCTACAAATGGCGGAAGAGGGCCAATTGTTTATGACGTTACTACGGCCGAGTCTTCAACAACTTCCGCTGCCGCAACAAGGACACCAAACCCAGCTTTAAATTACCCAGATCAAGCCTTTTATGATTTCCTGAGAGCACAAATTATATCGTCAAATACCAAGGTTATGGCCTCGCCAACTTTGATACTCTCGGAGAGCCCCGAATCTATTTCTGGAGAGATTGGACGCTCAAAAGCGAATGAAGCCCAGGTATCAATTGGCGATAAAATTATTACATCATACAAAATAGTCCAAGACGCCAATGGCAATGCTTATTGTGAGGCTGGTTTTGATAATGCCGGTTTAACTTTGGGTGCCATGGTTAGCAAGATTGATGACAATGGCTTCGTTACATTTACACTTGAGCCTGATCTTTCAGCTGTTGTGGGCCAGCCAATCAGCACTGGAGGCAAATGTGGGGACGTTCGAACTGTTAACTCAAGGCGCTTGGAAACGGGTGCCGTTCGCGTTCGTGATGGTCAAACATTGATTCTTACTGGTGTGATTAGTGATTCGGATACGGAGGTGGTCACAAAATGGCCAATTTTGGGAGATATACCTTTAATTGGGCAGTTCTTCAGGTCGTCGTCTGGATCGAGAAAGAAGAATGAGCTGGTGATCATGGTGACGCCTCGTATTATTAATGACGAGCGGGGGGGGACTTACGGCTATGGTTATCAACCTTCCACCAAAGCAACACGCAATTTAATTTATTCCCAGTAGTTCAACACAATTAATCGTCTTTCATTTTGTGCTTTTAAAAGGCGAGGGGTGATAAAAACTTGACTGCTATGGGTAGCAACTGTTGAAACAAACCAGTTGCACTGTTAAGTATCGAGCTACCAACTCCATTGCCTCCTCGTTGGGCTGGATCTTGTTTCACTTGTTCTGCACCGTCTCGTAGTTGTTTGGCAATTTCAGGTTGTTCTTGTTGTTCGTAGAGCTCAGCGGCGAAGGCAAAATCTCTTGAGGCCAATTCTCGTTTCGCTTGTTCGGCTCGAGTGATGCCGCGGGCAACCCATGTGATTGCTGCATCCGGTCGACGCATTAGGGCTTTATTGAAGTAGTCCTCTGCTTCTGGATAGCGACCTTGCAAAACTTCCTCCACACCAGCGTTATGGAGGGAGGCATAGTCGCTAGCCACTGCTTGCACTCCTTTGGCATCCTTCCAGTGACTACTAGACAATCCGTTTTCGTCCAGTTTTGCGCCACTGAGATCGGCTCCGATCAGATCAGTACCGGTGAGCGTGGCGCCTCTGAGATCGGCCCCACGTAATGAGGCATGGCGAAGGGTGGCAAAGCTCAGATCAGCCCCGTTTAGGTTGGCTCCATCAAGCTGAGCGCGACCGAGATCGGCTCTCTGCAACTTGGCCTTTTCAAGGTTGGCAGAACGCAGATCGGCATGCATCAGATCGGCATCCTCAAGACTGCAGCTCATGCAGGTGCCTGTCTCCAGTAGTTGAACGAGATGCTTGAAGTTGTTGTCAGCTCCACTGCGTTGAGCAATGCCAAGGATTGCAGTGCTGCCAACCAGGATCACCATGAAAGCGGTCAGACGACGGCGCATCGTTTGAGCGATTAGAAATTTGCTATGCCATTGCTTTCTATCGGCTTTTTTGAGCACGTCGACTCCCTCCCACTCGGCAGGATGGATTGTTGTTATGGGTCGCCATTGACTTGAGCTCCGCTCCCTCCCTTCACGGTGGCAATCGCATTGATGAGGCGCAACGGCTGGGTTGTCGTCCGGAGCAGCTTTTGGATGCCAGTGCCTCTTTGGTGCCTTTCCCTCCATCACGAGCTTTACAAGGGTGTTTAAGAAGGGCTCTAACTGACAACACGCTGAGGGATTATCCGGATCGCAGCCATCAGCGCTTGCGAGACGTGATCAGCAACTGGCATGGGGTTGATCCCCTGATGGTATTGCCGGGAAATGGCGCAGCGGAACTGTTCACCTGGGCCGCTCGTGATGCGGCGTCTGAGGGCGTGAGTGGCCTGCCTAGTCCAGGCTTTGCTGATTACGGCAGGGCTCTGAGGTGCTGGCAAGCCTGCCAGCAAGCTTTGCCACTGCCCCTCTCCTGGTCTGGTGAGATGCCTCAGCCTTTTCCGCTGCTATCGAATAGCGATGTTCTTTGGATTACCAATCCCCATAACCCTACTGGTCAGTTGTGGAGCAGAGCATCGCTTGAACCGTTGCTAGCGCGTTATCAGCTGGTTATCTGTGATGAAGCGTTTTTGCCATTGGTGCCCGATGGGGAGCGCCAGTCTCTTGTTTCGCTGGTGGTCAACCACCCCAATCTTGTGGTAATTCGCAGTTTGACAAAGTTGTTTGCCTTGGCCGGATTGCGTTTGGGTTATGCCATTGGCACGCCTGAGCGTTTACAACGTTGGCAGCAATGGCGAGATCCATGGCCTCTTAATGGGTTGGCGATTGCTGCAGGGATTGCATTGATGGCGGATCGTCCTGCCTTCGAGCGCTGGATAGCGCGGGTCCAGGGATGGGTTGCTCAGGAAGGTCTTTGGATGCAAACTCAACTGCGTTGCCTACCAGGGATCCGGTCTTATCCATCTGCCGCCAACTTCTTGTTGATTCGTGGCGATGTCTCCCTTGTGCCATTACGAGAGAGAATGGCTCATCGGCGCGTGCTGTTGCGTGACTGCCGCTCCTTTGCAGAACTTGGGGAGCGCTGGTTGCGCATTGGTTTGCAGCAGAGGTCAGCCAATCGCCGCATCCTTGCTGCGTTCAAAGCCCTGCTCCGATGAGTTGCTTCAGCAATGTCACCAGCAGCTGGTCTGCCTCACGCACTGCCAACTTCCTCATGCCTTGCTTCATGGGAATTAAAGGGTTGCTGGCAGCAGCGTTGCCGCGTAGGCGAGGTCCCATGAGTTGTTCCAGAGCATGACCAAGAGCCCGATGTTCGGCTGCATGTTGATGCACGATCACGGCAGCCCCAAGCGCAGCGGCGCAGGCTGCGTTGGCCTCTTGATGCTGGTCTGCCGCTTGGGGGAAGGGCACCAAGATGGCTGGGGTGCCACAGACGGCCAATTCACTCAGGCTGCCGGCGCCCGCACGGCTGATGGCGAGATCGGCATGTTGCAGCAAACCAGGCATCTCATGGCTGAAAGGCTGTTCCACCAGGTTGGGGTGATCGAGTTCTCCTACATCTGAATCGTTGTTGCCGGTGAGATGCACCACGCGACAACCGGCCTCCAGCAGCGATGGCAGTGCGCCTCGCACCATGCGGTTGAGTCCGACGGCCCCTTGACTACCACCAATCACCACCAGCAATGGGCCATCACCGCAAGGAACCCAACGCGGCAAGGGCTGTGGCGAAAGGAATGCCGAGCGCACCGGTGTTCCTGTGACCACAGCTTTGCTGCCTGGGATGCGCTTAGCAGCAACAGAGAGGCCTACAGCCACGACCTGGCAGAAGCGGCCCAATAAGCGCGTCACTCGTCCGGGGATGGCATTGGATTCGTGCAGCACCACAGGGATTCCGCACCAGCGAGCCGCCAAGATTGCTGGTGCGGCGATATAGCCCCCAGTCGTGAAAACAGTCTGGATGCCTTGCTTGCGCAGTAGCTTTCTGACCCGGCCAGTGGCAGCGAGTAATTGCAACAACTGCACCAACTTGCGCAGGCCGCGACCTTGTAGACCGCCGGCGCGCACAGTGGTCAGCTCATAGCGTTCTGGCACCAGTTGGGTTTCTAGGCGATCTGGCACTCCCAGCCAGCACACGCTCCAGGAGCCGGGCAAGGCTTCGGCAACAGCCAGTGCTGGAAAAAGATGGCCACCGGTGCCGCTTGCAGCAATCAGAAGCCTGGGCATGGCAATGGGCAGAGCATGAAGGTGCGGCCTAACTTATCGGCAGTGCCCTCAAGCCTCCAGTGCCTCATCTCAAGCCAATCGCTTTGGCCTCCAGTCTGCTGGCATTGTGTTCAGCGTTGATGCCATTGATTGGCAGGGCTGCAGATGCTGTGCCTCTCAGTAGCCGATTGCAACAGGCTCTCAATACACCTGGAGGTGAAGCCCTCAGAGGTCTGCTCGCAGACGAATATGCATCTGATCTGGAAAATCGTTTTCGCATTTTCTCTGCCAAGTTTCCTGATGCCCGTTGGTCTGTTCGTCCTGCCGAACCTTTAAAGAATGGACAGCCGACCTTTGCAGTTGAAGTGCGTGGTCGTCGTGAAGCGGAAAGCCTTAGCTATGCCCTTGAGGCCAACCAACGCTTGGCATTCCTCACTGAAGGCAAACTGATCACTGGTGAAGAAGTGATCAGCGAGCAATCGATCCTGCGTAGCGCCAGCAAACCTTTGCCGATCAGCCTGTTGATTCCTGATGCTGTGCTCACAGGTAGTCGTTATGACGTTGACGTGATCTTTGATCAGCCCTTGGGCCATGCGATGGTTGCCGGTGGCTTGATTGCTCTTACGCCTGCACAGGTGAGTCTCCAAAGCACTCCTGATATCCAGCTGGCACCGATGCATGGTGGTGGAATCTTTAAATCAGTGCAGGCCCCATTCACGCCCGGCAGCCAAACATGGGCAGCGATGTTGGTGCATCCTGATGGCGTGATCACAGTGACCAAGCGTGTGCGGGTGGTAAGCCATGAAGACGAACTGATCCCTTGAGTTTTGTTTGGCGTAAATCTTCTTCATTGCCGTCAGCGGTAGAGATGGGATGTCTTGATTGGCGTGATCCAGTCATGATTGCCTAGGCGTGAAGATCAAGGAGAGGTTGTTGGCAGGCATTTCAATCACCTCATTCAACAAGAGGCCTACAGTGACACCAAGACGTTCTACATCTTCGAGTTCACGCACTCCCCAACTTGGATCTTGCGTGCGCAGATAATCATCAAATCTGGCATTACTTTCACTCGTGTGAAGACCATTGCGCTTGTATGGCCCATAGAGAATTAGTGGTGCAGAGTTGCCCAGTAATTGAGCAGCTTCTTGGACTAAAGATTCACAACAATTCCAAGGAGAAATATGAATCATATTGATGCAAATAACCCCGCAAAGCTGATCAGTTAATCCATCAGGAAGTTGCCAGGGGCGCGCTTTAACATCGATCTTGAGGGGTGGGGGCATGGTCTGTTCAAGCTGCTCAAAATGGATCCAAGCATTGATGCTGCGAAGATGCATTGGATCAATGTCGCTGGTATGCCAAATGAGCTTTGGGAACAGTTTTTGAAAAGCAACGGCATGTTCGCCACTGCCACTTGCAAGTTCCAACACTCTGCCATCGCTCGGCAGCGCCTTGCTCAGAACAGCAGCAATTGCATCACGGTTCCTCTCTGTCGCGGCAAAGTGAAGACGATCTTGATAGGCATCAACGCGTTCATTCATGGATAAGTTTCCACAAGTTCTACAGCGCTCAAAGGCAGCGCTCCAAAAAGATGAGGGAAAAGTTCTCCTGCTGATGAGGGTTCGGCTCGTAGCGGCATTGACAGTTGCTCTGGATTTAATTTCAAGCTAAGCACTTGGCCTCGATCACGATAAAATTGATGATAAGTAGACTCAAGTTGATGCTGATAACTCAAATGAATAAATCCAATCTCTTTGAGCTTTAATCCACGAGTAGAAAATTGATAAACGCCTTGAGTGCATGCGTCTTGCCAGTCTTCAATCAAAGCCAAGTGAAACAATGGTTGATCTGTTTTGACTAAACTTGAATCAGCAGGGAAGGTCTGCGGATGATGTTCTGGCAGCCAAGGCTTGACTGGTGTCATCAGCCTTCCAAACAGTGGATGTTGCAGAAAATCTTGCAGCCATCTTTTGATGGCTTGAAGATCTTGATCGCAATCAAAGCTTGATGGATCAGCGAGACGGTATTGACGCACAAAAGGCCATAGAGCCCAGTCTGCCAAGCTCTGAGATTCTCCAATTAAGCAACCATAGAAATCACTTGATTCTTGTTGTACCAGTCGCGCATTCCATTCTACAAGAATATTTCTAGCCATATTGTGATGTTCTTCGGCATCTTCTCCTTTAAACCTGCAAGCATATTTAAAACGATCTAAATGATATTTAAAAGGGCCATCATTCTGTTCAATAAGCTGCTGAATTGTTTTTTGTTCTCCGGTTTTTCCGCTGCGTAGCCCATCAAAAGGGTCAGCTTGCTGAAGAGCCCAGTGCATGATATCAATGCTTTCGTCAATCACTGTCCCGTCTGCAGCAATCAGAACTGGCACGGTTCCTTTTTGAGAAGCCTGCAGCAGCTCTAGCGGCTTATTATTTAAGGCCACTTCTCGCAAGTTCACCAAAAGACCAGAAGCCAAAAGAGCCCATCGAGCTCTCATTGCATAAGGGCAGCGACGGAAGCTATACAACAATGGATTCGACATCAAGCTCAAGGTGAGGATGACTTAATTGGCTCTAAACCCTGTCATTTTCACCACTATAGTGCGTGAGTTTCTAGGTTAATATTTTGCGCCTAAAGTCGTTATATTCAATAGACTTGCGTTGATCTTAATGAAACAACTAACCTTCAATTGCAGCAGTAATGAACAACTTGTTCAGCCTATCGAAGGCTCGATCAGAATGGCTGAGATTCTGCCTGTTGCTGATCAAACCACCGCCTCAGCACTGAGACATCTTCCTCGCTATGGCCGTGTTCAATCAGGTTTGCCTCCATGGATTTCACTTGGCTTGTGATTGGCAGTTGTAGTCCCGCGCGTTCTGCCGTTTCAAGGGCAATGCCGAGATCCTTGTGATGTAAAGCCAGCTTGAAGCCGAGCGGATAGTGATCTTCCAGCATCGCTGTTGATCGGTGCTTGAGGGCCCATGAGCCTGCGGCACCATGCTGTAAGGCTGTGATCACCTCCTGCATAGGGAGACCCAACTGCTGCCCTAGCGCGATTGCTTCTGCTAATGCGGCATAGCTACCGGCCACCAGCACTTGGTTGAGCGCCTTCACCTGCTGGCCCCGTCCCACCGAACCGAAGTGATGAATGCGCTCACCGATCACTTCCAGCAGTGGCTGCACCCTTGCCAGAGCTTGTTTGTTGCCACCCACTAGAACGGTAAGAGTTCCGGCTCTGGCCCCTTCAGTGCCTCCGGTCACCGGTGCATCCAGATAGGTCACCCCTTGATCAGCAAGTCGCTCAGCCATGCTTATCGACGTTGCTGGGGTGATCGTCGAAAAATCCACCACAACGGCGCCGGAGCTGAGCATAGAAGCTGCTCCCTGAGAACCAAAAAGAACCTCTTCTACTGCTTCATCATCGCTAACGCAGATCAGTAGAGCCTGGCTGTCTGCTGCAGCTTCTGCTGGTGAGCTACAGGAACGGCTACCTTGCAAAGCCAAATTCTGTTCAGCCGCACGACTGCGGCTGTGAACCTTCAGCTCATAGCCCGCAGCCAGCAGATTGGCAGCCATTGGTAAACCCAATGCGCCGAGGCCAACAAAGGCAAGGCTCGACCTTGGGCTTAGCTGCGCTTTGCTCATGTTTGTCAGTAGAGCTGCTTCGATTTTTACTGCTTCAGCTCAACATTGGTAGTTGCTTCAAACCTGCAACCTGAGGATCTTGCCTCGTGATGCTCGACGAGTTTGACCTACAAGAATTTGCAGGTTTGCACTCGGGCAGCTCAAAGCTCGCAAGGCGCTGAATCGTCTAGCCAATTGCAATCTCCTTCGCTGTTAATACGCCTTGCGATTGCTGGGATGAAAGTTCGCTGATAGATCGGTATTCCGCCGGAAGTTTGCTCGAGAGCTCTTATCAGAGCTAATGAATGCCGGGGCCATTGCAGTGATGCAAGCAATGGCCCGATAAGACAAGCGAGGTCTTTGCTTAGGCGTCGTCGAGAGCGGCGACACCTGGCAACACCTTGCCTTCCAGCAGCTCAAGGCTGGCGCCACCACCGGTGGAGATGTGGGACATCTTCTCGGCGAGGCCGGCCTTCTCAACAGCAGCTACGGAGTCACCACCACCAATAATTGTGCAGCAACCCTTGCCACTGAGGTCCGCCAAGGTTGTGGCGATGGCGTTGGTGCCGGCGGCAAACTTATCGAACTCGAACACGCCCATGGGGCCGTTCCAGATCACGGTTTGGCAGTCAGCCAGTGCGTCTTGGAAGAGATTGATTGAGTCGGGGCCAATGTCCAGTCCCATCCAACCATCGGGAATGGCGTCGATGGATACGGTCTGGCTATTGGCGGCGGGGGCGAAGTCATCGGCTAGCACAACGTCAGTGGGCAGAAGCAGTTGAACCCCCTTGGCCTTCGCCTTGGCCTCTAGCTCCTTGGCCAGCTCTAACTTGTCTTCTTCCACCAGGCTCTTGCCGACTGAAAGGCCACGCGCTTTGTAGAACGTGAAGATCATGCCGCCGCCGATCAGCACCTTGTCGCACTTGTCGATCAAGGCTTCCAACACGCCGATCTTGCTGCTGACCTTGGACCCACCCACGATCGCTGCAAGGGGTCGCTTCGGGTCGTCGATGGCACCTTGCAGGTATTGCAGTTCCTTCTCCATCAGGTGGCCTGCCACACTGGGGTTGAGGAATTTGGTGACCCCTTCTGTAGAGGCGTGGGCGCGGTGTGCAGCACCGAAGGCGTCATTGACATAAGCGTCAGCAAGTGCTGCGAGCTTTTGGGCGAAGTTGGCGTCGTTTTTTTCTTCTTCTGAGAAAAAGCGCACATTCTCGAGCAGTACGACATCTCCATCGGCCATGGCATTAACCTTTGCTTCGGCGTCGCTACCAACGCAGCTTTCGGTTTTTGTCACGTTTTTACCCAGCAGTTCGCTGAGGCGTTTTGCTACTGGTGTGAGCCGCATTCCTTCGTTGATTTGACCCTTTGGTCGGCCAAAGTGGGCTGAGAGGATCACCCGAGCACCTTTGTCGATCAGGTCATTGATGGTGGGCAGGGCGGCGCGGATGCGGGTGTCATCGGTAATGGCGCCGTTCTCGTTGAGAGGCACGTTGAAATCAACCCGAACCAGCACACGCTTACTGCGTAGGTCCGCTGCGCTGAGATTGGACAGTGAACGCTTCGCCATGGGGGTTGTGCCGTACGGTAAGAAAAACCCGCTGACATTAACCCGTGTTTTGTTTGGCTGGTTGGCTTGATGGGCCGGCGCACTGATCTGGTTGGCGCTAAGACAAGATTGAAGCAAGCATTTAGTTCAAACACATGTTTGAAACCGTTCTCTTCCCGATTGATCAGAGCCGGGAAGCGATGGAAACAGCCAGCAAGGCTTTAGAACTGGCTAGAAGCCATAACAGCCGTTTGATCATCCTGTCTGTGGTCCAGGCTGAGCGGCCTGAAATGCATGATCCTGAGGCTGTAGCAGTTCTGTTGAAACGGGCTCGAGAGCAAGTCAAGCAGGCTGGGATTGCTTGTGAAGTGTTGGAGAGAGAAGGTAAGCCTGCGTTCGTGATCTGCGATGTGGCTGATGAATTAAATGTGGATGTGATCGTGATGGGCACACGCGGTGTCAATTTGGATGGCGATAGCGAGAGCACAGCAGCCCGGGTGATCCAGTTGGCCCCTTGTCCGGTGCTGGTAGTGCCGTGAGCACTCCAACAATTCAGTGGTATCCAGGCCACATCGCTAAAGCGGAACAACAACTCAGCAAGAATCTCGACAAAATTGACCTTGTCATTGAGGTGCGGGATGCTCGCATCCCGATAGCCACTGCTCATCCGCAGCTGCAGCGATGGATTAAGGGCAAGCAGCATTTACTAGTGATCAACCGCCGCGACATGATTTCCTCTGCGGCTCGACAATCTTGGGATCGTTGGTTCCGTGACCAAGCCCAAACCCCATGGTGGTGTGATGCCAAGGCTGGCACAGGTGTTAAGCAGGTTCAACAAGCAGCCATACGAGCTGGGGATCAGCTCAATCAACGCCGCCGCTCCCGTGGTATGCGACCACGCCCTGTAAGGGCCCTCACTTTGGGGTTCCCCAATGTGGGCAAGTCCGCCCTGATCAATCGTTTGGTCCGTCAGAAAGTTGTGGAGAGTGCTCGTCGCGCTGGCGTGACCCGCACCCTGCGCTGGGTGCGCTTGGGTCAAGACCTTGACTTACTTGATGCCCCCGGCGTTTTGCCACCCCGCCTCGATGACCAACAGGCGGCTTTGCATCTCGCCCTTTGCGATGACATCGGCCAAGCCGCCTA
Source organism: Prochlorococcus marinus str. MIT 9313 (assembly GCF_000011485.1). Classification (NCBI taxonomy): domain Bacteria; kingdom Bacillati; phylum Cyanobacteriota; class Cyanophyceae; order Synechococcales; family Prochlorococcaceae; genus Prochlorococcus; species Prochlorococcus marinus. The sequence goes on from NC_005071.1 coordinate 2,222,152, forward strand.
TGACGTTGAGTTGGTGGCCCTCGCGTTGCTGGAGACACTGACTGTGTTGGAGAAGCAGGCGGCGGCTGGGGTGGTTGCAGGAATCCTTAAGCAGCGTTACGGCATCAACTTGGCCGGTGATCAAGCTGATGCCCATGCTTGGTTGATGACTGTTGCCGAACGCCACACCTCGGGTGATACAGAGCGAATGGCCCAAAGGCTTTTAGATGACTTTCGCCGAGCACTGTTGGGGCCGATCGCACTGGAGTTGCCGTTGCCATGACATTGGACGAACGGACATTGGCGTTCGGGAAAGGTGAGGGTGAATTGCTGAAGCTGCACTACCCCAAACCCTTGCCGATGCGACTGGATCGTTGGCTTGTGAGCCAGCGATCGGAGCAGAGCCGTTCACACATCCAAAAATTTATTGAGGCTGGTCTTGTACGGGTGAACGGCATCACCGGGCGAGCTAAGACTCCTTTGCGTCAAGGCGATGAGGTGGAATTGTGGATGCCACCGCCGGAACCGCTGCCCTATCTGCAGCCGGAGGAGATGCCGCTGGATGTGCTGTTTGAAGATAGACATCTGATCGTGATCAACAAACCTGCGGGCCTCACAGTGCATCCAGCTCCAGGCAATCGCAACGGCACGTTAGTGAATGGTCTTTTGCATCATTGCTCGGACCTACCTGGCATCAGTGGCAAGTTGCGACCAGGCATTGTGCATCGTCTCGATAAAGACACCACTGGCTGCATCGTGATTGCCAAGAGTCAGGAGGCATTGGTGAAACTGCAGGAACAGATTCAGAAACGCATTGCATCGCGCAACTATTTGGCTGTCGTGCATGGCGCTCCTTCTGGCGACCAAGGCACGATCGTGGCAGCGATTGGTCGCCATCCGGTGGATCGCAAAAAATATGCCGTGGTCACTGAAGACGGAGGCCGTCATGCTTGCACCCATTGGACGTTGGTTGAACGATTAGCTGACTATTCCTTGCTGCGTTTCAAGCTTGATACGGGGCGCACCCATCAGATTCGTGTTCATTGCGCTCACATTGGTCATCCAATAGTTGGTGATCCCATTTACAGCCGCTGCCGCAAATTGCCGATGGATTTACCTGGCCAGATCCTTCACGCAGTGCAGCTTGGCTTAGATCATCCACTCACCCGTGAGCGGATGATCTTTGAGGCACCTTTACCAGATCTATTTGAGAAGCTTTTGACAGTGTTGCGTCGACGAACAGGCACAACCTAAGTCTTGAATGGTGCGAGATGATTGCAAAGGATTTCATCTGGAATGATTGCATCTACTCCAGACTCAAAAGATTTTAGTTTTATTTGATGACTTCATATCAAAGGCAACAAGCTGCTATTCACTTGATTTTTGGCTTTTTCTGCTTTCATTAGACCAATGCCAAGCACGTCTTCAAGCTGTTCTATTGTGATCACTGTAAATTGATCTGTTTACTCAGATAGTCGCTGCCTGCCTCAAGTGTTAACTCAAAAAAAATCTTTTTTCATGCTATCAATTCCTGCACTTTTGGCAATACTGTTGACGGAAACCAATTGAGAGCAAACACATGCCAGAACGCCTAAATTGTATGTTCAGTCTTTAATTTTGGAGATAATACTCTAGCTCGAAAGGCGTTATTTAAGGACTTATCGTTATTTTGGCATGCCTTTAATGCATTGTTTTGGCAGTCTCGGGCAGGCTTCTACGAGTATGCGGGTAATCGCTGCTTGGGGTTTCTGCAGGAGCTGATCGCCGGGTCCTTCCTCAACAATTTGCCCATGGTCGAGCACGATCACTCTGTGGCAGAAACCACTGGCAACGGAGAGGTCGTGGGTAATGAACAGCATCGCGAGCCCCAATTCTTTCTGAAGCTGACGCAATAGAGCCAACACCTCAGATTGAATTTCCGCGTCCAACATGCTGACGCTCTCATCGCAAATCAGCACCTTCGGTTTTAAGGCCAGGGCTCGGGCAATGGCGACGCGTTGTTGCTGGCCGCCAGAGAGCTGGCGAGGCAGTCGGTTTTGATAGTCCTCTGCTGGGCTGAGGCCCACCTGCTCAAGTAACTTTCGCCCGTTTTGCCTTGCTTCAGCTCGGCTTGCCATTCCATGGATGAGCAGTGGGTCGGCGATGGCTTCTGCGATCGTCATTTTTGGATTGAGGCAGGCGAGGGGGTCTTGAAAAACCATCTGCAAGGCCTGACGAGCTTGCCTTAATGGCTGTCCTTGCAGGCTGAGCAGGTTGTGGCCTTGGAGATGCACCTGCCCACCCCGGATCGGCGTAAGACCCATGAGAGCCCGACAGAGGGTGCTTTTGCCGCAGCCAGATGCTCCAACCACACCAAGGCTCTCGCCAGCACGGATGTGGAAGCTCACTCCATCAACAGCTTTGAGCCAGGTCGGTGCCCAGGGCCAGCCTCCCAGAGCATGCCAACAGCGCAAAGCATTGACTTCTAGAACAACCGCAGCGGTATGCGAGCAAGTTGGAGTGCTTCCGCCTTCACGCGCCTTGGCGGCACCCACCAGCCGAGTGCCGATGGCTGAGCGGGGATGAGAAAGCAGCTCTTCGCTCCGGCCCTCTTCCACCATGCGCCCCCCATCGAGAATGGCCATGCGCTCGCACCAGTGAGCTGCCATCGCCAAGTCATGGCTGATCAGCATCAGAGCACTGCCGAGCTCCTCGCAGAGGTTGCTGAGTTCGGCCATAACCTGACCAGCCACGGCGACATCAAGGCTGGTGGTGGGCTCATCGGCGATCACTAGAGGGGGATTGAGGGCGATTGCTAGAGCAATGGACAGCCGCTGACGCATGCCACCACTGAATTCATGGGGGTAAGCGCGGAACCGGTTCGCCCCGATTCCCACTCGCTCCAGGAGTTCCTCGGCCCGCTGCTCTCGCCAGCTGGGGGTGGCTTCTGGTTGATGGGCGTTGAGAGTGTCAAGCAAATGCTTTCCCACCGTCATCAACGGATTAAGGCGGGTCATTGGATCCTGAAAAACCAGACCTACCGCTTCACCACGCAGTTGCCGCAATCGCTTCTGTTGCAATGGTCTTGGATCTTGACCGGTCAGTAGCACCCCCCCCTGGCAAATGCTGCCAGGCGGAAGTAGATGCAGTACGGCTTTGGCCACGGTGCTCTTGCCGCAGCCTGAAGGGCCCACCAGGGCGAGTCTCTCTCCTGACTTGATGCTTAGGTTCAGTCCATCCAGTGTCCAATCAGCGCTGCGGGGATAGCGCATGCGCAGTTGGCTGAGCTCGAGTACCTGCTCTGAAGAGCTGGGCATCGTTAGTAGCACGGAGTCTTGAGACTGAATACCATGGATTGATCCGCTGGGTCGGATGCCCAACGTCACCACTGCCCCAAAGTCAACACAGGCCAATGCTGGCTGTGGTTCAGAGGTGTGTGGTTTACCCGAGATCAGGACACATCCGTTCAGCAGTGTTGATGACTACGGCATTGCCTTGCCGGAATGGTTGAAAGACTGTATTAAGCACATTCCTCCTGGGCTTGGGCAGAGTTGCCCAATCGATTCAGAAGCCCTGCTTGCAGCAGCTTTTGATTTGGCCTTTCAGCTACATGAGGGGCAATTTCGAGCCAGTGGTGACCCATATATCGTTCACCCCGTGGCAGTCGCTGATCTGTTGCGGGATATCGGCGCTAGCGCCAGCGTGATCGCTGCAGGTTTCCTTCACGATGTGGTGGAAGACACCGATTTAACCCCAGAGCAACTGGAAGATTATTTCGGCGCTGAAGTACGGGAACTGGTGGAAGGCGTCACCAAACTGGGGGGGATTAATTTCACGAACCACACTGAGGCTCAAGCTGAGAACTTGCGCAAAATGTTTCTGGCAATGGCCAGCGACATCCGCGTGGTGCTGGTGAAATTGGCCGATAGGCTTCACAACATGCGCACGCTTGGCTCATTGCAGGCTGATAAGCAGCAGCGCATTGCTCGTGAAACCCGCGAGATATATGCACCTCTAGCCAATCGCCTCGGCATTGGTCGCTTCAAATGGGAACTCGAGGATTTGGCCTTCAAGCTTCTTGAACCTGAGGCTTTCCGAGAGATTCAGCAAGAGGTGGCTACCAAGCGCAGTGAACGGGAGAACCGTCTGGCGAACACGGTTGAACTGTTAACCGAACGACTGGCCTCTGCGGGGCTTGATACTTGTGAAGTGAGTGGGCGACCAAAGCATCTCTATGGCATCTGGAGCAAGATGCAGCGCCAACAAAAAGCCTTCCATGAGATCTTCGATGTAGCGGCTTTGCGGATTATCGCTCCCAGTGTGGAGACGTGTTACCGCGCCTTGGCTGTCGTGCATGACACCTTCCGGCCTATTCCCGGACGTTTCAAGGATTACATCGGTTTACCAAAGCCCAATGGCTATCAATCGCTACATACGGCGGTGATCGGCAAGCATCGGCCCATTGAGGTGCAGATTCGTACTCCAGGGATGCATCGTGTGTCTGAATTCGGCATTGCAGCTCATTGGGAGTACAAAGAAGGTGGATCCCCAGCGGCCGCTAATAAGGAGCGGTTTAATTGGCTTCGTCAGCTGGTGGAGTGGCAACAAGAAGGAGGCAATGATGACCACAACGACTACCTGGCTTCGATCAAAGAAGACTTGTTTGATGAGGAGGTGTTTGTATTTACTCCTAAAGGCGATGTAGTGGGCTTGCGCAAAGACTCAACAGTTGTTGATTTCGCCTATCGGATTCATTCAGAGGTTGGCAACCATTGCCATGGTGCGCGCATTAATGATCGTCTTTGTCCATTGTCTACCTCATTACAGAACGGTGATTTCGTGCAAGTTCTCACCAGCAAAACAGCGCATCCAAGCCTCGACTGGCTGAACTTTGTGGCTACTCCCACAGCCCGTAATCGCATCCGTCAGTGGTATAAGCGCAGCCACCGTAATGAAACGATCCAACGGGGGAAAGACCTGTTGGAGCGTGAACTTGGTCGCAATGGTTTTGATGCGCTACTCAATAGTGAAGCGATGACACGCGTAGCAGAGCGCTGCAACTTGACGGTTACAGAGGATTTGCTGGCGGCGCTTGGTTTTGGAGCCTTGACATTGCAGCAAGTGCTGAATCGTTTGCGAGAAGAAATCCGTCTTCAGACTATCGAGCCTGAGCAACCACTTAGCAATGTCAATGTTGCCAAACGGCTTGTGGCTCAAGTGGAGTCGAGCCCAGCCAGGCTGCCTACTTCTGATGGCGTACCGATCCTTGGCGTGGAGGGCCTTGATTACCGCCTGGGCGGCTGTTGTAGTCCGCTGCCAGGAGAAGCGATCCTTGGCACGGTTGCTCTTGGTAATCACGGCATCACAATTCACCGGCAGGATTGCGTCAATATTGGCTCGGTCCCCAGTGAAAGACGATTGCCGGTGCGCTGGAATCAAGGTGCCTTCATCGAAAACGAGCGATTCCCGGTGCAGTTGCGCATTGAAGTGATTGACCGGGTGGGAATCCTGAAAGACATCCTGATGCGTCTTTCCGATAACCACATCAATGTGAGCGATGCCAGGGTGAAAACGTCCTATGGCAAACCCGCCTGCATTGATTTGCGGGTTGAGCTCAACAGTGCTGCTCAGCTGGTCTCAATGATGGATCAGATTCGCTCGATGGCCGATGTTCTCGATATCGCCCGCACTGGCTTGAGCTAGGGGAGAACGATATAAGCTGGTAAAAGCCTACTGGGATGTCTCTTAGTGGCTATGCCTTTATTGAGTGAGTTTTGTCTATACGTCTACTGCCATGAGGCATCTCTGCCATATAAGCCACTATTTCGTATCGCGCCATTCCATTATAGGTCTAGCTGCATGCCCTTTCTACATAGCCGTTCCCCTGCGTTGCTGTTTCAGGACCTCTGGCGGCTTGACGGATCTATTCCTTGCCTCATGGTTGATGGGTGGTCTCTACATGCTGTTTCCTAAAGCATGACTGCAGGCAATACAGCGCTCATGGAGAAGAATGGGGATTGTTATCTATACGGCGATTGCTCTGATATCTCAATGAATTCAGAACAATGGAATCGTAGGTGATGCCTTAATCAGTCAACTTAACCTTAGATCTTCTTGCAATCGCTCACGTTGATTCTGCTTGCTATAGGGTCAGGCCCTCATAGCAAATGTCAAGATTATCTTACCGAGTAGATGTACGCTTAACGAATAGATTTCTACGATCACTAAGCGACCTTACTCTGTTCACCATTTTAGCCACTGGCTCTATTAAAGATAATCGCAGGATAACCACATTACCCAATAATTAGAGCCATCCTAATTACTGAGGGTGGGGCGGGCGTGGAATTGTAAGGTTTAGCCGATGAATCCCTGGCCCATTCTGTGGCACTAGAATCATGTCAAAGATCAATTGATTGACACAAAGCCTTCCGCGAACCCTGTCAACAAAGACTTTCTTAGTGCCCTCTATATCAGCAGAGCTCGTGAATTAGATTTTGGAATTATGCGCTACAATCTATCAGACAAAAGCCTTGAGTTAGCCTCAAGATTGCCAAGGGTGTACTGCCTTGCTCTGGCAAGTATTATGGGCGATGCAACGATGGGGTCTCCTTCAACCGCTGCTATGTGGCTAAACAGGGGAATAAAATATTGGCCATGAATGCATGAGGGCTGTCTATGAATTTGAGAACAACCTGTAACGACAGCTTTGTGTTGGATTGACTAACTTGCTACTCGGATTGAACTTTGAGCCGCAGATTGAAAGTCTGGGTTCTGATTATTGGGATGTGGTTGATGCCGCGCGGTTTCCGCGCACTGAATTGCGTTTCCGTAATAATGACTTGCTTAGACAGCTTGGGATTGACCCTGGCGCCGTAAAGGATCATCATCTGGAGCAGGCTTATGGTTGTTTTGAGGCTCGTACTCCGTTATTAGCTCTGCGATATCACGGCTATCAATTCGGTACATACAATCCATTGCTTGGAGATGGTCGTGGCTTCCTTTATGGTCAACTGCGTGATCGATTTGGACAGCTTCAGGATCTTGGCACTAAGGGATCTGGTACAACTCCCTGGAGCCGTGGAGGGGATGGTCGACTGACCCTCAAAGGGGGTGTGCGAGAGATCATCGCCAGTGAGGCGCTGCACCGTTTAGGCGTCACGACGAGCCGAACTCTTTGCTTGGTAGAAACCGGTGAGAAGCTTTGGCGCAGTGATGAGCCTTCTCCTACCCGCAGTTCAGTGATGGTGCGCATAGCGCGCACACATCTTCGCTTTGGTACTTGCGAGCGGCTGCTGCACTTGCGCAATGCTCAGGGTCTAGAGCGTTTGTTGCGTCATGTGGTTGATGTCTATTATCCGCTGATTGCAGCTGCCCATCCTGTTCAAGATGGCAATGCTGCTGGCGCGATCGAAGCTCAGTTGCTGGCTTTCTACGCAGAGCTCGTTGAACGGGTTGCCAGGTTGGCAGCAGAGTGGATGGCGGCTGGCTTTACCCATGGTGTCCTCAATACCGACAACATGTCTCTGCTGGGAGAGAGTTTCGATTACGGTCCATTCGCCTTTTTGGATCAATGGGAGCCTGGATTTACGGCTGCTTATTTTGATCAAACAGGCCTCTATGCCTATGGCAGGCAACCTGGGATTTGCCATAACAACCTGAGACTGCTTCAAGAGCCATTGGCAATGCTGCTGCCACGGCAGCCATTGGAGCAGTCTTTAGAGACGTTCGCTCCAATTTATCAATCTCATTATAGAGCTTGCATGCAGCGTCGTCTCGGTCTTCCGAGCAGTTTTGATCACAATGGCAATATTGAGGGTGGTGATGATGCCGTGCATAAAACTCTTGCACTCCTCGCCGCTTGGCCTGTTGGTTATGGCGCCTTCTTTGCAGGCCTTGCTACTCAAATATCGACCAAGGGGTTGCCGGAAGAGCCAGAAGCTTTGTTGCCAGTGGTTTTAGATGGTGCTGAACCTGCAAGGAAAGCCTGGCTGGATTGGAGAGATCGTTGGTGGACACAGCAACGGGAAGCTGTGTCTGCTGAGCCGGATGAGGCACAAGCCATCAATGCACGCTTGCAGCGCTGGAATCTTGTCAAAACACCAATTCGATCTGTGATTGAGGAGTTTTGGCAAGCTATCGATCAACATGATGATTGGCAGCCCTTGCAGGCTTGGTTGAAAGCAAGCTGTGTGGATTAACACTAAGGTCATAGGAGTATTTTCTTATAAAGTTGTTCTTTGATTGATACTTGCCTGGTCGCTTCAAAAGAAGCCTTGATGTTGACGAGAAAAATTATCTAGCATCAGACATGAAGACGAGTATTTAACCTACAAGTACTAGGCAGCAAAGACACATCACCCATTGAAACTGGAAAAAGGTCAACCAGCGATGCACAAAAGAGAAAAGACACTATTTCCCCACATCATAGAGCGATCATGAGTCAATAATACGAATAATCCTCTTGATGAGATAACAATAGCGCGCGCCACACCTAATAAAATATCCAATGAAGCATCTACTACTCCTTATCTTTACGTGACTGCATTAGGACCAAGCGACAAGCGACAAGCGACAAGCGACAAGCGACAAGCGACAAGCGACAAGCGACAAGCGACAAGCGACAAGCGACAAGCGACAAGCGACAAGCGACTCTAGCCAATGCAACTGTCACCTCTGCAAGGATTGTGGCATTAGCTAAAAAGAAATTGTGCCAGACAAATCTGTTACACAAGCATTGATCTGTTAACCTCCTATATTCTAACTATTAGCAAAGGTAGCCAACCACCAGTATATGGTTAGTGGATAAATGGTAATGAAAGCGTATCAAGGTAGACCCAGAGAAAATATTTTTAAAGCGAGTAGAAATTTTATAGTGCATATATCTCAGGTCTTGTCTAAATAGAGCTAGCTGAACTGAGCCCCGTGCATACCCAAGTGTAATACTAAGCCAATGAATCCAAATAACAACCTCACTAGACTTAAGCACACAATTACAACAGATGCAGAGACTCAACGCAGAAAAGAAGAGCGATCTGCTTTTCTGCAATCAACGTCCAGACCAAGCATCCAATTCTCAGAGCTAACGTGATGAGCTACTTGAAATGCTGGTGGAATCTAGTCTCGCTAGCTGGTCAGCAGAAGACTCCAACAACTCCCGTAAAGCAGTGATGCAAACTGGCAAAACCTTGACTTGGTATTGCTTTCCACAAACCTGGATCAAGCTTGTCTTAGAGCGAGGTGTAGCCATTGCCACAGTCTGCAACAACTGCGATACCTCAATCCAATACATCCAAGAGCACTACTTCCAGTACGGCGCAACACATTCAACAGCAGCACTCTCAACAGGCAGAAAGCGACTTAAAGCTTTATTCGACAAGGGCTGGATGCCGTGATCCCTATATCGACGACAACTAAACAACTCATCTCATCCCAACCTTCTTAAGTGCCCTTTACCAACCACCGATATGCCCAGTAACCACAGATCGCGAGGATCGCCCACGGAATCAATGCTCTGACAATCCAAAGGGCAAACAAGAGCACCAAGGCAGAAACAGCAATCCGCTTGGTGATTGCCTTTGCCTCATCAGTCATGACTTCCCAGCGAGGAACCAGAGACATCGTTGCTTGTTTGCTGAATGCATCTGATCTTCTACCAATCCCTCTTGCTATGCAACTTCAGGTGCCCATCCAACCTCCAGCTCTCTTCTGATGGTCCATTGATGGCATTTGCTGTTGAGGTGCTCTCCATGAGGAATCAGGCGTTGGTGGATCGGACATGACAACAAGGTCTGGCACTGCTTCCCCACCACATAGCGGAAGTGATGACAGGTCATACACACTGCTCCTGATCGCGAGGGCTTGAGAGTGCCCTCATCCATGCACTGCCACTCCTCTGAGTCAGAAGAAGGGCTGGGTGATAGCTGCCCGCCTGAGAACCGTGTCATCAGATCCTTCACGTCAAGTACACCTGTACTAGCTCAAGCGTGCGGCTTAGGTCAAGTACTTGGAAGTAACTGCTCTAAACTCCAGTTTTCAAAAGGGACTAGCAATGCAATGGGGCTTGTAAAGCAAGGACAGCATGCTCATTCATGCAGGCAAATTCTGCATAATCTCAGGACTTTCAAATACCACCCAAACGGGCCTTTTGCGCCCTGCACCTAGAGAGGATTTTTCGATACTTACACAGTAAAAGAAAAATCCGTTATATTTGATGTGAACATTAACCATTAATTGAACAATGCTTCGCAAGCAAGAAAAAAATGCAATCACAAGGGGTGTCTTACTCGGCATTGGCTGGGGATGGGGCTTAGATAGGTTTTATGAAGGGGATAAAAAAGGAGGAATTCTTTCAATCCTTGGATGGGGGATCATTTTCATGAGTCTCTTCTATCTAAAATGTTCTGGAATTGAATACGTCGATGGCGTCAAGGATTATTCCAACTACAGTCCTAATCCATTAATTATTCTTCCCTTAATTGCTGGATTATACGGCGCATATTTGATTATCAGAAAGGCATTCAAATTGGCAAAGCAATTTGAAAATGCAGAAGATTAATTGGTTATCGTTAAAATAAGGACACGAAACCCCTCAAGTGGATTTTGAGGTATAGGCGCTGACCGAAGTTGGCGCTTTTTTCATGTTTCTTCACCACTGCGTTACAAGCCATATACAATCAGCTTAAATCCATTTCAGAACAATCAATCTCAGCCTAGGTGGTGTAATCGGCGTTACTACTAGACCTACTCCGAAGAAGAATCTAAAGAAACAGGTAATGGAGATGAGAGTGGTTAGAGGGAGTTCTGATTCATTAATCCTATCAATCTTCATCAATGTTTCTTTTGTTATACAGGTAGAGCCATAAAACTATAGTCCCTACAATTATCACAGCTGCAACAGTTGTATTACCCGAGAGAGCAGTAAACATAGATCACTCAGGCCTCGTGTCATCGAAGGTTTCAATCTTCCCTTCAGTTGAATCATAGTATCGGACTTCATCATATTCTTCTGTTATCAACTCCATATCAAAACCTTTATAATCGTCATCGTTAACGTATTTATTAAACACACGGATACCTTCCTCCAAGTTTTCAATCTTCTCGTGGTTTGTAGGAGGGTGTCCAGGATTATCGTAGATATTGAGTAAGTAACTCATAAGTTAGTTAGGGTTATAATGACGAATGACTTTGTTGGCTCCATCCTCAACTAACTCTATAACCTCATCATTAAAGTCATCGTTATCAACATAGAAGTGAAACATCTCCTCTCCCTTCTCTAAAGACAACTCAGTTTTTAGTTTCGTAGGAAGATCATCTATGTAATACAACAAATGGTAAGTCATATAAGGTGGTTATTTATCAGTACCATAGTTTGTCCTACTTTCCCACGCTTGGATTGACCATCAACCTCCACCTCAAAACTTCTTTGTGTTTCTCTCTGCCTTTTTGAACGAACCAACTGTAACTACAACCAAAAAGAAAGAAGACAAGTTTAGCAATTCCTAACTCCTCCCAACTATAACCAACAAAGAATAAAACAAAGAGTAGGATGAACCACTTCATAAAGTTATAAATCCTAAGTTCATTTTCTAAATCTCTCAACTTCTTCATTTGTTGATGAGGAAAAAGATGTAGAGGTGGGTTCTGTCAACAGCAATCTCCTGATGTTGGGTTGTTCATTAGCCCAATCTACTGTCTGAATAAGTTATTGTCTCTCCTTCTCTATCTTTTCCTTCTCCTCATTAGTCCTCCTACATTCCTTATCCATCAACTCAACCAATCCATATTCCTTCAACCATTCATAAGTAATCCAATCTTCCTTCTCCTGTGATTGGTTTAAACATTCGTCCGTCTCAAGATAGGGATTGATGACAATATTGTAATCAGGAATAGTTACAGTTACCGTCATCAGTTTATCTCTTATCTTGATTTTGATGTAACTACACTCATCAAGAACAAGAAACAAGAAACGAAGATTACCAATGAGACTTCTTACGCCAACAGAGATTGAACACTCATCGAATTCCATCCCTTTACTACTTTCAATAATCCTGTCTCGTTTTTCATTTACCCAATCCTCTCTATGATTCATTTCTCTTATCCCAATATTTTTCTGTTCTTTCTTTAGGGTCAGTCATAGGTTCAAATACTCTAATAGTTAGTATAGCTAACTATTAGAGGAATTACCAGAACTAGAATGTTAGAAGAACCTGCAGGAGATTACCTGATCACTTAAACTCTCCGATAACTGTTCTCACCTACAGACCTATTAAGACTCCTACAATTTCCACAGTTTTTGGATTACGAATCGCTCCTACAGGTCCTACATCAAATCCAACTTTATGACCAGGATCAACAATGAGGTCTGGATGGATAACCACTCTCCGTTGATTTGATCGTGCAGTTGTTGAACCAAAGCCGTCCAACTTCGCAAATACACCACCACCGTTGATGGCTTGCAGCTGTTCAATTGTGAGCTCGTTGTTTGTCATTGGTTTGAATGGTTGTGAGAGATCTATCCCTCGGATGAACACATCATCTTCCAATTTCTCTACTACGTCATTGATCCCAATCATTGCTAGTTGTGATCTTGATCACAGGTCCTATTATGAATTACCAGAACTAGAATATTGGAAGAACCTACCTGAGATTACCTAGCTTCTAATCTTTAAAATCGTGCCAGGTATTGGATGCCATTTTCAGCGAATATGGAAGTCGTTGATGAAATCAAAAGCCCACTGAGGGCTTTGTGTGTGTAGGCTAGGGTAGCTCCTGCGATGCTAGCAAGTCACTAGCAACAGGTACCGGTCTGTTCACTCGTCCCGCCGCCAGCCGGACAGGTATCAATCCTCCCGCCGCCAGCCACACTTTCAAGCTCATCCTCAGACAGGGTTTGGCGATGAGAGTTTAGGTCTTCTTTTGTAATCGCGAACCCAGCAGCTTTGGCAATAGCAACAACATCAGCACCTTCTGCTTTGAGCTGTTCCTGCAGTGAAGTATCGGCTTGAACCTTGGCGATGAAGGCTTTGAGTTGTTCTTCTGACATTGGATTAGAAATTAGTTCTTGTTTATAAGTTTAAGGTGCCAGGTATCGGATGCCATTTACCTCTTGCTCCAAAGGTAGTCACCTCACACACAACCCAGTCAACCATCCACATCCAGTCATAAGGGAAGGAATTGTTCCACCAGCCCCACCAGCCGCCCCTTCTAGCTCCTCATCAGACAGGTTTTGGCGATGAGAGTTTAGATCTTCTGTGGTAATCGTGAACCCAGCAGCCTTTGCAATAGAAACAGGGTCAGCACCTTCTGCTTTGAGCTGTTCCTGCAGTGAGCTATCTGCCTGAACTTTGGCGATGAATGCCTTCAGTTGTTCTTCTGACATTTGGTTTAGAAATTAGTTGTTGGTTGTAAGTTTAAGGTGCCAGGTATTGGATGCCGTTTTAAGCGAATATGGAAGTCATTGAAGAAATAAAAAGCCCCTGCAATAAAAGGGGCTTTCTGTGTTTAGGCTCTTGAGCCCCCGCAATCAGCAACAATATTGCGGTAATCAAAATCGACAGCAAGCCACGACGATTGAAATGCTTTTTGTATAATCCCCATCCTCATACCCACCAGCCACGCCTTCCAGATCATCATCAGACAGGGTTTGGCGAGCAGTCTTTAGATCTTCTGTGGTAATCGTGAACCCAGCAGCCTTTGCAATAGCAACAACATCAGCTCCTTCTGCTTTGAGCTGTTCCTGCAGTGAAGGATCGGCCTGAACCTTGGCGATGAATGCTTTGAGTTGTTCTTCTGACATTGGCTTGGAAAATGGTTGATGTTTGTAAGTTTAACTTGCCAGGTATCGGATGCCGTTTTAAGCGAATAGGGAAGTCATTGAAGAAATAAAAAGCCCCCACAGGGCTTTGAGTGTGTAGGCTTTTAGCACTCACCCTCCCAATAGGATGGAGGCATAGATGGAGCATGGTTATGACAGGCCGCTCCCCCAGCCACACCTTCCAGCTCATCATCAGACAGATTTTGGCGATGAGAGTTTAGGTCTTCTGTGGTAATCGAGAAGCCTGCAGCTTTGGCAATGGCTACAACATCAGCTCCTTCTATCTTTAACTGTTCCTGTAGTGAAGTATCGGCTTGAACTTTGGTGAGGAATGCCTTCAGTTGCTCTTCTGACATTGGATTAGAAATTGGGTGTTGTTTATAAGTTTAAGGTGCCAGGTATCGGATGCCGTTTTAAGCGAATAGGGAGGTAATTGAAGAAATAAAAAGCCCCTTAATTAGCTCCGCGTCGGCGACGTCCAGTCACAGATCGGATAACAACCAGCGCCCCCAGCCACACCTTCCAGATCATCATCAGACAGGGTTTGGCGATGAGTTTTTAAGTCTTCAGTGGCAATCGAGAACCCAGCAGCCTTAGCAATAGCAACAACATCAGCTCCTTCTGCTTTGAGCTGTTCCTGCAGTGAAGTGTCTGCTTGAACCTTGGCGATGAATGCCTTGAGTTGTTCTTCTGACATTGGATTAGAAATTAGTTCTTGTTTATAAGTTTAAGGTGCCAGGTATCGGATGCCGTTTTAAGCGAATATGGAAGTCATTGAAGAAACAAAAAGCCCCATGAGGGCTTTGAGTGTGTAGGCTGTTCAACCAGCCGTTACCAGCTCAAGGTGCTATATCACACTAGGGGTCTCTCGAATGCTCAAAACGCAGTTCACGTACACACAAATCCCACCACCAGCCACACCTTCCAGCTCATCATCAGACAGGTTTTGGCGATGATTGTTTAAGTCTTCTGTGGAGATCGCAAATCCTGCAGCCTTTGCAATAGCAACAACATCAGCACCTTCTGCTTTGAGCTGTTCCTGCAGTGAAGTATCGGCTTGAACTTTGGCGATGAATGCCTTCAGTTGTTCTTCTGACATTTGGTTTTAGGTTTACGTTTTATATTTAGCAGTCAGCAGGAGACAGAGAGAAAAATCAAACAAATCTTTCACGCCATTTAACGATCGGAAGCGGGCCTCATTGTCCCCATAGCCCCTTTTCAACGCACGTCTATTTCCATGAGACGTGATCCGTTAGGACAAGCAAGGTGCGTTGAGTCATTACTAGTAGACAACAAATAGCCTATCGGCCTATGTCCGTATTCAGCGTAAGCATTGCGTAAGCTCCTATTTGAAATCCCCTCAAAATCCTTTCAGCACAACCATTCTCAGTTACAGTGGAGGATAGGCATTTCTATACAGCATTTGATTCTGAAGTTATAGAAATAACCACGAGGAATCCCGCTACGCAAAATTACTATTATGAAGGTGTCATTTACTGTATACAATCCTCAGGAAGGTACTACCGAGCCAGATGGCCTTGCTGTAGTGCGGTATTTTAATAATTACACAGGTTCGCATCTTTATTCAACTAATACACAAGAACAAGCTATCCTCAACTCTTCTGCAGAATGGACTAACGAAGGCGTGGCGTGGTATGGAGCTGCAGTTTAGCCGCGATACTTGTAGGTGTTATCACTGTGCTATTTAGTGGAGAATTAACAAACTAAATCTGACCAGCACAAGTTAGCTGCTCTTAAACAAGACGCACTGGAATATTGGAAAAACCTCCTAGATATCAAATAGCTAACCTTTATTAGTCTTCGGCCGGAACATCCTCACTTTGCCCACTACCACATAGTTGGTTTCATAAATGTAGTCACTTATTCGTGTTCTCCATCACCATCACCCAAAGTCGATTTAACAATAGTCTTACTCTTCTTCCAATCCTCTCTTGTCCCTCCATAACCTGAACCTTCTGGTTTTGAACCAGTAAAGTAGTGGTTTTCTTCTAAACCAAAACCACCACTAACACCTTTCAACTCATCAGTTGAGAGTTCCTCGTTGACTTGTTCGTTTTCAGTTGGGTCAGTCATTAGTTTGTGTTTGAGTTGTTGGAATGGTTCATAACTGTAGTCACTGAAGGTCGTGTCCTTCACCACCATCAACAAAAGTCTGACTCTTCTCCCAATCTCTTCTTGTCCCTCCATAACCAGAACCTTCTGGACCATTCCTTTTCAAAAGGTTTTTTCCTGTAGGATAAAGTCCCCCACTGTAATCCCAGGGACTACCTCCACTAACACTCTTCAACTCATCAGTTGATAGTTCTTCGTTTACTTCTTCGTTGGGTTTAGTCATTAGGAATAACTAGTGATGATGACGTCTTTCAAACTATTCCTCTTCTTCCAATCTTTGAGTGTCTCACCAGAACCAGAACCTTCTGGACCATCCCCTCTCAAATTAGTCCCTTCGCCAGGAACCATTATTCCACCACTAACACTTTTCAACTCGTCAGTTGAGAGTTCCTCGTTGACTTGTTCATTCTCTTTAGGGTCAGTCATAATCCGTAAGTAGGTTTGATGATGAGTTCGTTATTTTGTAAATTAGAAAAGAGTTCTTCCTCACCACCAACGCCACCATCAACACCCTCCAAGTCTTCGTTAGAGAGCTCTACCTTCCCTTCCTCAGGTTTCACACCGTCTTCCGGTTTCTTTGGTTTGGCCATTAGGTATAAATACTCTCTATGTAGTCTAATCGTTATTAGAGTTTTTGACCAAAAAAATCAAATAAATATCCGAAGGTTCTTATCGTAGGTAGAAGGAGTGTATTTACCCCATAGCCCCTCTGCAACGCACAGCTATTTCTTGGAGACGTGATCTGTTAGGACAAGCAAGGTGCGTTGAGTCATGCCCACCAGAGCAAAGGAACCAATGAGCACTACGTCTTTTACAACTGTTACCACTGCGTTACCAGTGATATCCAATCAGCTCAAGTGCCTTTCTGCTCAGTAGCTCTCAGGTTAGGTGGTGTAATCGGCGTTGATGCGCACCTAATAGTCACAACCTAGTTGTTGCAAGGGATTATACGTGATGCAACTTGCGCTAACATGGTGCTAACAAAGGCAAAGAGCTCCTTGCAGCTCAGCCTTTGTCATGACACTGCTGACAACGCGCTAACAAGCGCCTCCTTTCATCCTCAAACAATGGCGGAGTCTTGGGCCCTAGATAAGAAGGCAATTCCTTCCGATCCAAACGCTTTTGTGTTTAGGAATGGCAGTCGTGATGGTCGGTGGTACCTCTATTTCTACGAGCGTGAGTCAGGCGGTAGACATCTACGGGTCTTAAAAGACGGCAATGGGACATATCCAAAACCAGATATCTCTGGTCAAGACGATGCCTGGATGCTCGGTGTCGCTACTTTCATTGATCTAAAAGCAAAAGCTGATCGCGGAGAAGCCATCCGTTCGATTTCATTCGCTGAGATGGCTCAACAGTTCCTAGCCAAAGAACAAAAGAAGATCAGCTCTGTCCCACTCCAAGGGATTACAGCTGCTCGCTACAGGCTACTTGCCAATCAGATGCGCTGGCTCAGGGACTACGTCGGAGATGACAAAAAGCCCATTCACAAGTTTCGGCGCTCGGCCTTTTTGAACTACGAGACATGGCGCAAAGAACGAGCCATACAAATCGGCAAAAAGATCCCAGTGCAAACCACCATCCTCCAAGAGATGTCTACCCTTAAACGTGCCTTTGAGGAAGTCGGCGTCGCCCATGGTTTTGTCACGCGAGAGAGCCTTCCTGAGATCCCACGCATCAAGCTGCCGAAAGACCAAAAGCACCGCCGTGATGACTTCTCAGACAAAGAGTGGTTAGAGCTTGAAAAAAGCAGCCGGCTCTGGTGGAGCAAAGGCTTGCAACGCACTTTCGATGAACAAGGTCAGCTACTCAAAGATTCCAGCGGCAAGTACATCACAACCGTCAGCGTTGATGGCCTTTCGCCCCGCTCTGCAGCACAGCTCATCCATCGGCAACTCATCTACTTCGCGATGCGCATCTCAATGGATAGCGGCATCCGTCCTGGCTCCCTACGCAAGATCAAGTGGAAGCACATCTCAGAGAACACTGCTATCCCCAAAGCAGAAAGGAAGACATGGATCATTGTTGAGGTACCGCCAGAGAACACCAAAACAGCGCGCTATTACCGCATCTCTGCTCCCATCGCTCGTCACCTTGAGGCCCTCAGAGATATCACCAGATTCAAAAAGCCCGACGACTTGCTTTTTGTCAATCAACGGACAGGGCAAGCCTTTAGTGAACGCATCTGGAAAGACGCTTTCGCTGAGGCATTAGTAGAGGCACGACTCGCCGATTGGGCCGATGATGACAGCAACAACCAAAGGCGCATCAACATCCACTCCGGCAAGAACCTCACCTGGTACAGCTTTCGACACACTCACATCAGCATGCGTCTTAAAGCCGGTGTACCAGTTCCTGTGATTGCAGCTAACACCGACACCAGCATGAAATACATAGAAGACCATTACTTCCACTACCGAGCCGATGAAGCAACAGATCTACTTAGCAAAGGCAGAAAGACAATTAAAGCTGCAGAAAATCACCTCCATTGGATTGGTTAGATCAAACAATAAAACACGTATCACCAACACGAACTCATGGGTCAAAGCAAGCAAAATAAGTTCAATACAACATCAAAGTCCAAGTCCTTCTTTCCCATCAAGCAGCATCGCTTTGATTCTTCAAAGCATCCAATCATTCAATCCACTCAAAAGTGTGCAGCACGCATGACAACGATGCTATCTGCGCAAGAAGAGCAAATGCTAGAAGGTCTTACTAATTCTCTTCAATGCAATCAAAGGGAAGCCATTCGCATCGCCTTGCATGAGGCTTCCAGAAGCGGCTTTAGGGCCCTGCAAAGCGCCTCTAGATACGCTAGAGCATCAACAACAAACAAGGGCCATACAGGTCGCTCTAGGCCTCTCTGGGTGAGTCTTCCTAAAGCAGAAAAGCATCATGCAATCTGCTTGGCCGATCAACTCGAACTCACAGACAAAGAAATCCTCAGGCTTGCAATCATCTGGCTAGCTAAAGCCATCAAAGATGAAACCATCACCAAGCTGCAAGACACTCCCAAACTCTCTCAAGATTCATTGGCTAAGCAATGGAGCCAAACCCACAAAGGCGAGCCATCCAAGCTCACAAAGCTCAAAGCATCAGCCAAGGCTGCTTACCAAAAAGCAGAAGCATTGGGCCAAGAAAAAGACAAGCAGCTCTATGAGCAACGAGGTTTGATGATGCAGCAGCTTGGCAATCAAGCACAGCTCACAACCATCGACGCCATGCTGCAGCGAGAAGCAGACGAACTCATCGATCAGATCATCAATGACTTCAAAGACACAGAAGCTCTAGATCAAAAAGAAGAGGAGATCTTCCGAATCATGATCTCTTACCAGATTTGGGATGAGCAGCTCGCAACTGAGATCTGGCAACAAGAGCAACAACGAAAACAAGCAGAAGCCTTAGAACCTGAAATGACAGATGAGATGCTCGATGAATGGCTCAAGGGGATTAGAGAAGAGACTCAAGACAAAGCAAATCAACCAACGACTACTCCCGTACAGCTGATTCCTCAACAACCTCGAGAGAGCCTCACACCAGAAGAGCTAATCATCAGGCGCTTCTTTGATGCTCTTGACTGAAAACCCTTGCAAGCACTAGAAAAAGACACCTACCCCCCTACTCTAAGAGGAAAGAAAACATAGACATACCAACACCATGACCACACTCACGACAGCCAAAGAAAAGCTTTGCCGCTCCATGCTCAGCAAAGTCGGCATCTACGAGAAGATGCTGTTAGAAGCACAAGAAGAGAAAGACACAGAGACAATCAAGCACCTCTACCTACATCACACTCATCTAATGAACAGGCTTGAGAGGTTGCTCTGCTCATAAGGACCACACACTATTTACGCAAGAAACAACCGCTCTTTAGCTCCCTATTGCTGATCGTGCGGTGAACGAGCGAGCAAAGCGAGCGAGTGAACCTCCATCTTTAATACAACTTCCTTAACTGCTTAAACTGATCAATACATGCCTACTCAATCATTACGCCCCAAGCAAGCCCAACCCAACGCAAGACAACAACTCAAAGTTCAACAACTACTCATACCTGAAATAGAACAGCTACAGCAAAAGGAGCTTCAAGCCGTACAGAAGCTAAGCATCAATAAACCAATTGATCAGATACCAAGGCAGAACATTAAGAAAGCTGTTAAAGCTTCACCCAAGCCTAACCGCTTAGAAGCACCTTACAAGAAACCAACAGCAAAGCCTACAGCTAAACCAGCATCTAAACCTGATAAGTCTTCTTCAGCTGAACTTAAAAAGCAAAAGCAGGAGATGTTGGACTGGTTGAATAATGTAAGGATTGGTTAGTTTCAATTGATCAAGTTTGTGCCAGTATCGGATGCCGTTTTAAGCGAATATAGAAGTCATTGAAGAAATAAAAAGCCCCTTGAGGGCTTTGAGTGTGTAGGCTTTTTTTTTAGGGTTCAAGGCTTTACTACTATTCAGGGTATAGGCACGAACGACCACGACCAATTATAGTTTGTTCACCTTTTCTCCAACAGTATATAGGATCAGTGAATGGCCGGCATGGCGCACCACCAGCCACCTCGTCAAGCTCTTCATCACTTAGATTCCTAGTTTGATAAGCCTTGACCTCGGCCTCTGTAATTGCGAACCCAGCAGCCTTTGCAATAGCAACAACATCAGCTCCTTCTGCTTTGAGCTGTTCCTGCAGTGAAGTATCGCCTTGAACTTTGGCAATGAATGCCTTGAGCTGTTCTTCTGACACTTGTTTTTAGTGGCTTTTATGATTATATCATCGCCCTTTGTTAGCGACTATTGTTATCAATATAACTTAGAGATGTGAAGAGGCAAGGCGATATTAAATGGTTCGAGATACAGTTTGATATCAACTTAGTGTCTAATAGTCAATGGTGCCAGGTATCGGATGCCGTTTTAAGTGAATATGGAAGTCGTTGAAGAAATAAAAAGCCCCCTGAGGGCTTTGAGTGTGTAGGCTTTTAGCAGTAGTATGGCACCTGGCTAATGGCTCAACCAACACTGAGCCGTCTCTCTTCTCGCACCCAGCCCACACCCCCCACCAGCCACACCTTCCAGCTCATCATCAGTCATTTCAATTTGGCGATGAGAGTTTAGGTCTTCTGTTGTAATCGAGAACCCAGCAGCCTTTGCAATAGCAACAACATCAGCACCTTCTGCTTTGAGCTGTTCCTGCAAAGAGGCGTCTGCCTGAACCTTGGCAAGGAATGCCTTGAGTTGTTCTTCGCTCATTAGTTTAGAGATTGGTTGTTGTTTGTAAGTTTAAAGTGCCAGGTATCGGATGCCGTTTTAAGCCAATATTGAGGTGGTTAAAGAAATAAACATCCCTGCCATTGCAAGGGGTTGAGTATGTAGCCTTATCAGGCAGATTCGTTTCTCTAATCTTTCTGTCTTATATTGCTTTGTTAGCCATTCGCCCATCATTAATATATACTCCATTCACAAAGCATATCCAGTTACAGCTGCCAGCTTGCATGCCGCCCGCCACTCCTTCCAGCTCCTCTTCACTGAGCTGGCTAATCTTATCAGCAGTGAATTCATGACCATGTTCTTTAGCAATGCCTACAACATCTTCAGGTGACTTTGCTGCTTTTAGTTTCTCCTTAAGGCTGGTGTCAGCTTTGACTTTTTCAAGGAATGCCTTGAGTTGCTCTTCTGACATTTGGTTTAGAAATTGATTGTTATTTGTAAGTATAGGTTGGCAATTGTCGGATGCCGTTTTAAGCGAATAGTGAAGTCGTTGAAGAAATCAAAGCCCCTGCTAATGCCTGTGCAAGCGTGGTAGAAAAGTTTAACAACAGCCCTTGTCCGAGGTTACATAACAACTGTATTCTTTCGTAATAACAGTATCATTCCCGCCCCCGGCTACACTCTCCAGCTCATCATCAGACAGGGTTTGGCGATGCTCTTTTAAGTCTTCTGTGGTGATCGAGAAGCCTGCAGCTTTGGCAATAGCAACAGTGTCAGCACCCTCAGCCTTGAGCTGTTCCTGCAGTGAAGGATCGGCCTGAACCTTGGCGATGAATGCTTTGAGTTGTTCTTCTGACATCAGAGAGAAAGGGCTTTGTTCATTTCATTGTCCCTCCTCCAAGCAGCCTTGTCAGACTTGGGCGAAGAAGGTTGTTGCTCCAGCCACGCCCATAGCCACCACTTCCATCGCCAAGGATTTCCCAGCACTACCTCGCAGCAGGAGCAACAGAAGCAAGAAGAAACGGGTCTCGCCAGGACAGCAGCAACTCCCATTTGCGTTTGATGTTCGGCTCAATCAAATCCCAGAGGAGTGGCATCAGGTTGCGGTGAGATTTAGACGGGCGAATGGCATCCGTGATGGTGATAGGGAGCGAAGGTTTTGGCAGCTTGGTTGAGGGAATAAGGGTAGAAGTAGGACAACAGAATGCTGAGGCTTTATTTGTTCTGCCTTGCATTTTTTATGGATTAATTAGGCGACTTGGCGGGTGAAAGTCTTGAGTGTTTAGTTGGTGATGGTGCCAGGTATTGAATGCTGATTTATGGGGTCAGTCAGACCATTGAAGCAATAAAAAACCCCTGTCAATGCAGGGGCTTTCGCGGGTGTGTAGGCTCGGCAACTACTTCAGTAGTCAGTAGCAGCCTCCTGGTCCCCGGCCTTTGGTGCACTTGTAGTCGTTAGTTGGTGCACTTCCTGGTGACTCCCCGGTGATGCAGCACCCTCCGGCTGCGCCCTCCAGCTCCTCGTCTGACAAGGTTCTTACGGGTCTCTGGTCCCAATCTTCTGTGGTGATCGAAAACCCTGCAGCCTTTGCAATAGCAACAACATCAGCTCCTTCTGCTTTGAGTTGTTCCTGCAGTGAGCTGTCGGCTTGAACCTTGGCAATGAATGCTTTGAGTTGTTCTTCTGACATTTAATTTTAGGTTTATTTTTTATATTTAGCAGTCAGCAGGAGACAGAGAGAAAAATCACACAAATCTTTCACGCCATTTAACGATCGGAAACGGGCCTCATTGTCCCCATAGTCCCTCTGCAACGCACGGCTATTTCTTTGAGACGTGATCTGTTAGAGCAAACAAGGTGCGTTGAGTCGTGCCCACCAGAGCAAAGGAACCAATGAGCACTACGTCTTTTACAAGTGCTAACATTGCGCTAACAGAAGAAAGTGATCGCTGCAATCTACTGCTAGCACTAGCTTTTTATACTACGTAGTGTAATCGGCATTGATGCGCACGTATTGATCTGAGAGGTCGCAGCCCCAAGCCATGCCATCGCCCGATCCATCACCCACAACCAAACGAATCTGAACTGTGTCATCACATAAATAACTCCCATCAACCCGCTCTTGCATATAGCGAGATGCAGCTAGCCGATCAAAAGGCAAGGGTTCGCCGAATTCCATTAACTGATGAGGGCCCAACCAAAGGGCTACTGCTGCAGGATCAAAAGGCACACCAGCACACCCTGCAGCTGCAACGATTCGCCCCCAGTTGGGATCACGACCATGGACGGCCGTTTTCACTAAAGAGGAGCCGCAAACAGTACGTGCAATACGGCGAGCCTCAACATCGCCAACAACACCCTCTACCTGAACCTCAAGTAAACAGGTTGCACCTTCACCATCACGAGCGATGGCCTTGGCGAGCTGCTGGGCAGCCACTAAAAGGCCAGCCTCTAAAGCCTGCAGATGTTCTTGCTCTAGAAGTTCCCCAGCAGCAAAAGCCAGACAAGAGTCATTGGTGCTGGTATCACCATCCACAGTCATCGCATTAAAGGAGCAATCAACAACCCGCTTCAGCATCGCTTGCCATGCGTCTACTTCAACACCGACATCACAACTTAAATAGCCCAGCATCGTTGCCATATCAGGATGGATCATCCCAGATCCCTTGGCCATGCCGCCGATGCGAACAGAACGACCACCTAATTCAGCTTCGAGCGCAAACTGCTTCTCGACTAAATCGGTCGTCAGAATTGCGCCGGCCGCCTCAGCACCACCCTCATCGCTGAGTGCTTCCACAAGGGGATCCAACCCTGCAAGCAAGGTATCCATGGGGATAGGTACACCAATCACACCGGTTGAACAAATCAAAACCTGCTCAACTGGTAGCTCAAGTCGACCGGCTAATGCCTGGCTTGCTCGAAGACTATCGAGCCAACCGCGTTCACCGGTGCAAGCATTCGCCTGGCCAGAATTAATCAACACAGCCCGTGCCTTACCACCACAAGCCTGCAAATGATCCACACAAAGATCAACACAAGCTGCACGCACCAATGACGTGGTGAACATCCCTGCACAAACAGCACCTTCTGGAGCTAGCAGCAACGCCAGATCCGGCTTACCAGAGTCCTTCAATCCAGCCGTTATCCCTGCAGCCTGAAAACCCAAAGGTGCCGATACACCACCTTGGATGGGGCGCCAAAGGGAAGCAAGCGCAGAGCTCACGGCCTTAGGAGACAAACTAAACACATCCTCCACCAACGCCATGACCACCGAGCCCCCAACTACGGTGCCACAGGCACGCTGGCATGGGCCGCAACGACGCATCGGTGTTACCGGCGGCATCGCTAGTGGTAAAAGCAGTGTTGGGCTCTACCTTTCAGAGCAACATGCCCTTCCTCTGCTAGATGCCGATATCTACGCCCGAGACGCTCTAGTCGCTGGTAGTGCTGCCACAATGGCCGTACTGCAACGATATGGAAACGCTGTAGCTGAAGCAGGTCAACTCAATCCGATAAGCATTGATCGCATAGCCCTGGCCAGCATTATTTTTAGTGATGCGCAAGAGCGCCGGTGGTTAGAGCAGCTCATTCATCCCATCGTTGCAAAGCGCTTTGATGTGGCCTTGGCTGATCTGTCAGCAGAGCCGGTGGTGGTGCTAATGATTCCGCTGTTATTTGAAGCGAAGCTCAGCGGTCTTTGCAGTGATGTGTGGTTGGTGGACTGCAGCCCAGCCCAGCAATGCCAAAGGCTGATCGCTCGCGATGGCCTAACGCTGAAACAAGCAGAGCAACGGATCAGCACTCAATGGCCCCTGGAGCAGAAACGGCCTTTAGCGGATTTAGTGATCGATAACAGTGGGGCACCTAGAGCATGGCGAGATCAGATCTCATCCATCTGCTAACCAAACCACCTATCAAAAAACAAAGTTTTACTTGGCATATCAGTGTGATCAAGCTCACTGCCAAACTTGCATCATGGTCACAAGGAACTGGCAAGAATTCTAGGAAGTTGGATACAAGCCGATATCAACAATCTATTCATCACTAAAATCATGACGAATACCCTTCCTTTGATTACCATTCTTACACTGAGCTCCTCCATGATTGCTCTTGGTGATGTGCTCAGTGCCGAAGCATTATCAATTGCATGGGATTGCTTTGATCGTGAGTCCAATGAACTCGTGGCACGTAGTGCCATAGATCTAACTAACTCCAAAATTAGCTGTTTACCAGCTGCTCATGGCGACGACATCAATCATGAAGGAAGCCTCGATGTCAACAGTGAAGACCCATTCGATAACGAGACAAGTCCTCAGGACGAACTAGCAAGTGAGTTGGCAGAAGATAACTGGCATGAAGATCAGTATGTTGATGACAATACTGGAAATCATAATTGGGAAGAAGAGCAAGAGTATGCTGACGAGTCAGAATCTAGTTCCGTCAAAGAGCTAGGCGACGCCCTTGGCGCTCACCTTGTAAATCTTCTTGGTCAGGGTTTTGCCGATTTAATAGAAGGTAGTACAAAATAACTTGATCTCATAATAGAAAACAATTTCTATGGCTATTTGAAGTCAACGTACCCTCAATCCGTCTCATTGAGAAATACATTAAATTCTATACATACTAGAGATGGGAGAACAAGTCGCCGTTAGCTCAACAAGCTTTGATTCGTTTGTTGCAAGCAGGGTTGAGTGTTTTGGCAAACAAGGCCTGAGAGGCCACGGACTATCTAATTCAGCACAAGACTTCCTGCGAGGGAAAACTGTTCGTGGTTCATCAATAGGTTTTTTGTGATTAACTTCACAGACCAGTGTGAGCAAAGCCAACAAGACGTAGCCAATCCAAGTTGACAATATTATTGAAGGATAATACATCCTTTAACATCCAATTTTCAACTCCCATGTACACACCAAAAACATTGCCAAACTTCTCACGCAAAGGGTTTCATAGGCTCTTAGCGATAGGAATAGCATCCATAGGAACTACCACAGGATTAGTCTTACCAATAGAGCCAGCAAATGCACATCAGAAAGCCACGCATCCTGAAATACAGCATGTAAGCCACCTAGACAGTGAAGCTCCACTAATCTCGATTCGTCTGCCAAAATCAGGTTCTCAGAAGAGATTTGAAGGTAGAATCACATTTGACAACAATACCAAGTATGACGTTACACTCACCTTAGCCAGAGCGATTCGTCTTACAAATACACCCTTACCACAGAAAATAAGGCTTACAGCTGGTACAAAAAAATCCATTACCATTAATGGGTCGATTCAGGCGAGAAATGGGTTTTCAGCCGTAGGTGTTGTTTATTCAAGCTCTATGGGTGGTGTTTCGACTGGGCTAGTCAACATTGAAGTTAAGAATGGTCAATTTAGGCCTGTAAAGGCTGGTGACTTTGGCCTCGGTGATCCAGGTTCCGCCGCCATTGCAGTGCCAAGCAATACACGCATCCAAAAAGGAGTAAGGGGCTATAAGCGATTCCTTAAAGGAGGGCGCACCTTTGGTAAAGCCAGTAACGCCATCAAAGGAGGTGGTCGATCTTCTAGCCGGCCTAGCTCTCCAGGTCAATCACCAGGACTGAGGCCAGGAAGCCCCTTAAATAGACCAACAAGTGAAACCTTGAACAATCAACGTTTGATCAATTGGATACCCAATATAGGGAATCCACAGGTCTATTTAGGAAAAGCACTGGATCAAATCCTGACAATATTTACCCCTAAAGCAGTAGCCGCAAACGCAATCTATAAGGGTCGCTTTGTCTTTCGAACAAATGATGACAGCGATATTTATTTACCGGCCGTTGGTGTTGGGGTCAAAGCCGTTAAAGCTAATCAATCTTGCACCCATAATCCTCCACTTGCAAGTACTACTGCAGATGGTAATGGCAATTTTGAGTTTAGGATAAATACAAATAGATCCTACAAAATTTGCTACTTCCCAAAGAACTCATTTCTCAAGATTGGCCGACAATTGGATAGTGAGTTATACATTTGGGAAAGTGCAGCCCGCAACACCATCCCTAATGCAAGGGTCACGGAACAACCAGTAAGACACGATGGTGTCTTTGATATTTGGTATGAAGCAATGGCCTTCCAAACCAGCATGACGGATGCTGGCATAGATCCTGCTAGAACCGGGAACAACCGAATCAGAGTTAAATTTCCATCAGAGGCGGATGAATGCAAACCTGGGCCAGCATGGAGTTGTGCCGGCTCTAGTGGCCCAATTCGGATTGCCCCGGAGCATGCAACTAGGCATGGCGTCATGAGCCATGAACTGGCTCATCAAGTTGATAACAAATACACCCTAGATGCAGGAATCCCGCGTCCAGCTGGTCTAGGAGGCTCTCATAGTTTCTATGGTTGTTACCCTCCAAATCTAACGACCACAGGATGGAAGCAAGGTAGGGGCATGATTATTAGAGAAGGGTGGGCAAATTATGAAATGGCCCGAGCTCTGGGAAGCAGAGGTTCTTCTAAATATAGGAATACTTTCAGGCCAGACATTGCAAATACTTGGATTGATTCAATAAACTTTGATACTGATGGAAGAGACTGTACAGGTGTCTCAGGGTCGCACTCAGGTAAATGGGCAGATGATCTCGGATTGACAGCAGCGCAACGTGCGTATGTGTCAGGTCTTAATGGTAGCGAATCAACAGTATCAACAATTCTCTGGGATTTCTATGATACACGCAATGATAATAGTGATACTCTGCATTACGTTAGCCCTCACTACATCACGAATATGTATCTGAAAAAACATCCGACCAATTCTGCAAAGATAGTAAACGAACGCATAATGAAAGATTGCAAGGCGAGTATCAATAAAAACGTGACCAATAATGGGCAAGTTTGTGATGATATCTTTGCTCAGAATGGAGGTACTGATTAGATTTACCAATCTCTTATTATCCTTATTTTTTTTTTGGGGGGGGTGTACGCAATCTCACGACGCCCCCTAATCCATTTCCCTAAAAGCATTAAATCAGCTAATCATCATTTCACTGCAGTACTTGTTCTTAGCTTTGCAGCGTTAAAGCAAAGGCTTGCAATTCATCACTCTTAGGCACTCTAGAGTGAAAGATTCAATCCATTGAGCAAAGCCAGCAAGAATACAAGATCGCTCAACAACTGGATAGCTTCGGGATTTGTCAAACTGCTTTAAGTTTTTAGGCGTCCAGCAATACCATCAGGAGACCTCTTACTATTTCGAGCAACTTCTTTTAAGAAAGTCTTGAGAGGAACCAATCAACGGATGCTTATAATAGATATGCAAATCATAAATTTGCATATAGCATATATTTCTCATCAGTCAAACAAGTTATATGAGTTCGATCTACCGCATTAACAAAAGAACTATTGCTAGCTTTTGATTAAGCTGCCAAGGGAATCAACCCTTCAACTTCTTGCTGAGAATCTGATTGGCGAGCTTGGGATCGGCTTTACCGCCAGTCTTTTTCATCAGTTGACCAACAAAGAAACTCTGCAGCTTGGTCTTTCCGCCGCGGAAGGCCTCTACTTCCTGAGGATGAACGGCCAACAATTCCTCCACAATCGTTGTGATAGCCGCCGGATCACTGATCATCCCAAGCCCACGCTGATCAACAATCGCCTCGGGTGAGCCGCCCTTCTCCAGCAACTCAGGCAAGATTTCCTTGGCGATCTTGCCGCTGATTTTGCCGCCGTCGATCAGTTGCACCATCTCTGCCAACTGCTCCGGTCGAAAGGGCAACGTGGAATAAGAAATACGATTGGCATTCACGTAAGCAGCAAGATCGCCTTGGATCCAATTCGCCACTCCCTTCGCCTCGGCACCTGCCGCCACTGCCGCCTCGAAGTATTCCGCCATCGGATACTCATCAGTAAGCACCCTGGCGTCATACACCGACAAACCAAACTCTTCGGCATAGCGATGACGCTTCGCTGCCGGTAACTCGGGTAGTTCATCTCGCCAACCCTCACGTACCGATGCCATCACCTCAATCGGACCTAGATCAGGGTCCGGAAAATAGCGGTAATCGCTGCTGCCTTCCTTCGAACGCATGCTCTTGGTGAGTTGCTTGCCCTCATCCCAAAGGCGGGTTTCCTGCACCACTGCTTCACCGGCCTCATAGACCTTGATCTGGCGCTGAATCTCGTACTCACAAGCTTTCTGGATTGCCGAAAACGAGTTCATGTTTTTGATCTCAACCTTGGTGCCAAAGGGAGCATCGGCTCCTTGGCGCACGGAGATATTGACATCACAACGCAAAGAACCTTCCTGCATGTTTCCATCAGATACCCCTAGATAACGCATGATCCTGCGAATCTCCGAGGCATATTCCGCCGCCTCACGCCCAGTGCGCAGATCAGGCTTGCTAACAATTTCGGCTAACGCAACGCCAGCCCGGTTGTAATCCACCAGGGAGTGGGTGGAGCCAGCGAGCCGATCGCTACCAGCATGAACGAGCTTGCCGGCATCCTCCTCCATATGGAGACGCTCGATGCCAATACGCTTGAGATAAGTGTCCTTCCCCTTCTCCGCAACTTCCACCTCAATCCAACCTTCTTCTGCAATCGGCTCATCAAATTGAGAGATCTGATAGTTCTTCGGTAGATCGGGATAGAAATACTGTTTGCGATCAAACTTGCTGTGCTCAGCAATGTTGAGGTTGAGTGCCATCGCCGCCTTGACCGCGTACTCCAACACCATCTGATTCAGCACCGGCAACGTGCCAGGCAGGCCACACACAACAGGGTCGATGTGGGTGTTGGGATCGTCGCCAAAGGTCGTGGAAGCGCATGTGAAGATTTTGCTATTGGTGCCTAGCTGCACGTGGGTCTCCAGACCGATCACGGCTTCCCATGCGCCGTTAGCCGAGCTGGTGGCCAATGTCATTGCCGATCTCCAATCACTAAATATGTTCTTGATCCTATGGAAAGGTTCCCTCACATGGCCGCAGTTGGGTCAACAGGCTGAAACACTGAACTGATCTGGACTGTTCTTTGCATTGACGATGGCAGCAATGCGTACTGAATCAGTACTGATCCTGGGAGGCGGCTTGATGGGCCTAGCTTTAGCCCACAAATTGGCACGGCGCGGCAGCGCAGTAGAAGTCCTCAGCAGACGCCGCAATGAGGCCGCTGGCTTCGTTGCGGCCGGCATGCTTGCACCCCATGCTGAAGGCCTCAGCGGAGAGCAACTACGGCTAGGCCAATTAAGCCTGGATCTCATCCCAGCCTGGGTGAACCAAATCGAAACCGACAGCGGCCTCTGTTGCGGTCTGCGCCAATGCGGGATTGTGGTGCCCTTCGCCACAGCTACGCAGCGAGATCTCTATCCCACCGCCTACTTAGGTGAGACCCTCGATCGTTCAGGCCTGGAGCGAGAAGTACCAGGCATTGGACCTAACTGGCAGGCCGGCTTGCTCTTCAGCCAAGATGGCCAAATTGACAACCGAAGGCAATTAATGCGGGCCCTGGAGACAGCCTGCGTGAGCCTTGGAGTTCGCTTCCAGGAAGGGGTGAACGTGCAAGAACTCCTTCAAGATGGCAATACCTTTAAGGGAGTGCGCGTACGCAACGCTGAAGGAGAGCTACACACACTTACTAGTAAAGAAGCTGTGCTCTGCTGCGGTGCCTGGAGCGCCCAACTGCTCCCAGAGCTATCTATTTACCCGGTAAAAGGCCAAATGCTTTCGCTCCAAGGGCCACGAAATGCCTTAACACGAATTGTGTTTGGCCCAGGCACTTACCTCGTACCTCGTGAAGATGGGCTACTCGTGGTGGGAGCCACCAGCGAACCAGATGCCGGCTTTACAGAAGGCCTCACCCCTTTTGGCCAACGACAACTGCAAGCAGGCATTGCTTCACTGCTACCGCAGGCAAACCAATGGCCACCGATGGAGCGCTGGTGGGGGTTCCGACCTTGCACACCTGACGGAGGACCACTACTTGGCCGCTCATCCGTTGATGGCCTCTGGCTGGCAACTGGACATCACCGTAATGGAGTGCTGCTCGCCGCCATCACAGCTGAATTAATCGAAACATGCATCAGCAGCAAGGGAATCAACGCAGAACAAATTCAGATACTAGAAGCATTTCAGTGGAATCGATTTACGGCATAAATATGCCAATTAAACCATGCAGCGATGGATCCATGACAATAATTTCTCTTCGTCAATTGACTTCAGAAATTTGAGTTGAATCGCAATTCAATCCACACCATAAAGCTGCAGAATGATGCTTCCATTCTAGCGAGGCATCATTTTCAACACCATAGGAAATCTAAGCAATAGGTCATACTATTAACGGATCACAAAGGTCCCTTGATTCACAGCAAATTATCCAAGCATTAGCGAATGCCGACGGCTAACATAAGCAATACAAAGCCATTTTCCTGGCCTATCTGCAAAATCATAAAAAACAAGCAGATGGGCTTGCGAGATCCCTTGATATTACAAAGACATAGACCTAGGTCATAAATCTGAAACCACATTTCACCTCCAGTACAATGACCAATTCGCTCATACGAATTGTCTGAAAACTCTCCAAAAAAGACCGAAATTCGATGGAATTAAAACATCCGAAAGATGCCAATCATCACGCGAGTCATTGCGGCGGAATGCAGTCCCAGTGCATGAGCATTACGACAGGCTCAGCCAAACCACAACATCAAACTGCTTTTCGAAAACCAAGACTTCTGCCGAGACTCAGGCCTCCAATCATCAACAGGCAAACACCTGCTTGCCTCAACAATCAACTTGTCCATGAATCATGACATCTGACCTGCCTGAATCACAGCGCAATCTGCCAGCAAAGGGAGTCCCAAGGCAACCAGGGCAGAGTTTATTGAGCGATAAAATACCATTAACCTCATCCCATCTGAAGCAGTTAATGAAAACTATCTGCTCTGAAAATCTACTACCCCTCTCAGGCTTCTACTTGCAGCATTGACTTGCCACAAAAAGAGCTGTGAGCTTGACAAAAGTTTAAGCAAAGTATCTGAATCTCACCTTCAGGCAAAACAAGGTCCAATCAAATGCACAATGAAATTGTGACTGGAAATGTCTTGCCATTTAACATCTTTGAAAAGGCAGATTCCAAGCTGCTGGCCTGGATTCGTGATGTCTCTGTCGTAAGGGAAATCACAACCTCCTGTCGTCTGATCGAAGAAGGCAGCACTCCGGACGGCTTGTTTGTAGTTGAGTCAGGAGCAATCACGGTTTGCACCAAGCAAGCTGATGGTGGAAGCTTGTCACTCGCCAGCCTAAAAGTAGGCAACCTGGTGGGAGAGATGAGCTGGCTGGAAGAACGTCCAGCAGTGGCAAGCATTGATGCTGGTCCAGGAAGTCGTCTGCTCCAAATCCCTAGAGAGGCTCTGGAGTCAATCAATCAATCTGAGGCTTTCATTTGCCATCTCCTCTATCGCCTCATCGCTGAAAAACTGGCCCTCCAAGTGCAAGGCCAAAACATATGGGTTCATCGTATTGCCGGGACTGACCAGGAACCCCTCCGCAAAGTTCTGGTGCTATTCGCAGAACTCGAAGAGAAGGATGTGGCCTGGATCGCCAGGTCCGGTAAATTCAAACGTCTTGTCGCTGGAGACGTTCTCCTTCAAGAGGGAGATAATGTGCCTGGCCTCTATCTGCTGCTCGCTGGAGAGGCCAGGATCAGTATCACTGAAAACGGAAGCTGGCAATCGGTAGGCAGCTCTCGACGCGGTGAACTACTCGGTGAGCTCACAATGCTCAACCCTCAAGCAGCCGGAGCCACCGCCAATGTGGACACAGTCACAGGCCTAGAGCTACTGGTGCTCGACAAAGAGGAACTCAGCATGACCCTCAACGCAGATCCAAGGCTGGCTAAGCGTTTCTACAAAGGCATCGCACGCATGCTCTCCCAACGCAGCCGTGATCAACTCCTCAGCCGTGGATTTGCTGAAGCAAGCCGCATAGCCGAGGAACTCATCGACAACGAACAGCTTGGTCTTGATCAACTATCGGCCATCAGTTCAGCCGGGTTGCGTTTTGACTGGCTGTGCAGACAATTTCAGGACAAGGAGGGCTGATGTCTTGAAACTGCTACCCGGTGAAGAGCAACCATGGCCCTCTAACCCTTTGAAGGTTACTGAGGGAGAGATAAGACTGATCCTTGAGCAACGCTCTAAGGAAGGATCCCTTCACTCAAGACTTGGCCTGCTGAGCCTGAATGAAGGCGCAATCCTGCCTGGCTTACCTATTGATGGTCTCAATAGCACCAGCCAACTTCGCATCAAAGCAATCACTACCAGTGTGTTGACGTCGCTGAACAGCTCTGATCCAGAACAACAAGAAGGACTGGAAATTCTGCAAGCGTTGCTATGGGAGAAACTTAACCATCGTCCTGAGAAAACAAACTCCAGCAAAGTTGCTCTAGCAAACTTCTGGCAGCCCACCATCAACAAGCCTGGGAGCAACACCACTTAAGACAACACAGTCATGAGCCCCTGAGCCAACAAAGCGAAGAGCATCTATTCCGCAGTCTTGAGGCAGCTAGTCAAGCTAGCCAGAGCCAGCCACAGCAGCACCTACAAGAAACTGTTCGTCAAGATCCTCTTCTGGCCTGCGTCGCGACCCTGGCCCAACAAGGCTCAACATCAGCGAAGGCACCAATTCGAAACACGCCTGACCCGCGCTCAAGGTTACTGCTGATTCTGGAATCGGCAGGTTTAATCG
The DNA here is from genome assembly GCF_000011485.1 of Prochlorococcus marinus str. MIT 9313. NCBI lineage: Bacteria > Bacillati > Cyanobacteriota > Cyanophyceae > Synechococcales > Prochlorococcaceae > Prochlorococcus > Prochlorococcus marinus. Next base: position 2,255,957 of record NC_005071.1, read on the forward strand.
GACGGGATGTACTGCTCAACGACAACCTGCTGGAGAAAGATTGCGGGGACCTCATCGGTTTTCTCGAGCAGACGCCTACAAGCCCAATTGTCCTTCATTCCACTGCCAACGGCTATCGCGTCTGGGCTCCCGAGCGAATGGCAAAGCCGATACCACTCTCCCAAGCAAGCCAACTACTTGAAGAACTAAATCCAAGGGTGATGGCCATCAGCCCCAAATTCCAAACCAAGGATCTAACCACCTTGGGGCTTTTGCGTTTTACCTATGGACAACCAAACAATCTCGCCAGATTTGTAATCACTGGTCTGCTCTTGGGAATCACATTAGGTTTCTTACTCGCTATTGGGCGAGAGGTCGGTGCTGCTCGCTGGATCTTCGGAATGGGGGTCACCGGATTGGCAGCTGGGGCATGCCTCGGACTACTCACCGGCGGCTTCCGTATCGGCGTTGGCGTGATGTTTTTGGCAACTCTTCTGAGCTTGCTGACCCCCACGTTCAACACCGTGATTACAAACTCGGCGTTGCCCGACAGAGACCTTCTTCTATTGCTGCAAATAGGCCTAATTCTTATCGCTGCTGGTATCACACGAGTGGCATTGGAATGGATCCAAAGCAGGTCTTTCCAAATCACCCAACAAAAAGGGGGGACAAAGTTCCAGCTGGCCAGTATTAAGCACTTGCTAAGTCTGCCGACGGATTTCTTCCGTCAATACAACATCGGCGACCTTCAACTCCGCTTTAATGCACTAGAGCAATTGCGCAGCCAAATCCAAAACCTCTTGGAAGGGGGGCTGATCAAGGTAGTGCTCACCAGTATTTATGTGCTGTTCATGTTGAGGATCAGCGTCAAGTTGACATTGCTGGCGCTAGTCATCTCCATGATGGTGCTTCTGCCGACAGCATTGATCGGTCTGCAAACTCGCCCTCTAAAACGCCAACAGGAGGAGATCGAAGGCCAAGCCCAAAGTCGCAATCTTGAGCTCATCAGCTCCGTATCGAAACTGCGTCTAGCAGGAGCTGAAGCTGCGGCCGCCCGCTGGTGGGGAGAACACTTCCAACGCGTCGTGGTTCTAGAAAATGCTCTGGATATCAAAGAAGCAACTGCCGCACTCCTGCAGGGTGTGATGCCAAACCTTGGCAACCTGCTGCTTTACATCGTGATCACAAAACTGATTGCTGATGCCGCGATGACCCCTGCACTCAATGCACCCAACGCTGGCCAGTTACTTGGGTTTTTCTCAGCCTTCGGAACATTTGTGGGAGGCATGGCCAGCTTCGCTGGGCTTGCAGTTGCAGCCTTCGATATGCCTGTCCTCTATGAACGAGCAAAGCCTTTACTGACAACCACACCAGAAGTTTTCGATGAAGCCATCGAACCAGCAGAGCTGCGTGGAGCCATCAAGCTCGACCGCGTGAGTTATCGCTATGCCCCAGATCTGCCCCTGGTTCTAGATAACGTAAGCCTGAATGCAAACCCAGGGGAATTCATCGCTCTGGTAGGTCCTTCAGGATCAGGCAAATCAACAATCGTGCGCATGCTGCTGGGATTTGGCAAGCCTGAAAACGGAGAAATCAGATATGACAATCAGCCGCTTAATGGCTTACGCATCGAAAGCTTGCGGCGTCAAATTGGCACAGTGCTACAAAGCAATAGCCTATTCAGCGGCAGCCTGATGGAGGCTATCGCCGGAGGATGCCTGATCAATCAAGAGGACGCCTGGGCTGCTGCTGAGATGGCAGGCCTGGCAGACGACATCCGCGAAATGCCAATGGGACTACAAACCATTGTTTCTGAGGGAGGGGGGACCCTCTCAGGTGGCCAACGCCAACGAATTGCGATCGCCCGAGCCTTGGTGCGGAAACCTCAAATTCTAATCTTTGATGAAGCCACAAGCGCCCTGGACAATCACACCCAAGGAATTGTGAGTCGCAGCCTTGAAACACTAAGCATCACACGTTTGGTCATCGCCCATCGACTGAGCACAATTCGCCACGCCGATCGCATTATTGTGCTGGAGAAAGGTCAAGTCCAGCAACAAGGCACATTCGAAAGTCTGATGAATGAAGCTGGGCTATTTGCCCGCTTAATGGAGAGGCAGGTTGCATGAGCCTGTTTCGAAAAAATGCTCTAGATGCATTATCCAGCCCTGAACAACTAGACCAGCCTCTTGAATTGCTCAGACCAAGTTACTGGCTTTTACTGATCTCACTATTGGGGTTCAGTCTGAGCATTCTGCTGTGGTCAATATTTGGCCGTTTACCCGTAAGAATCGAAGGACGTGGCGTCTTAGTTAGAACAGAAAACTTACAGTGGGTTCAAAGCGAAATTAATGGCCGCCTCAAAGAATTCAAGGTTAATGTGGGGGATTGCATCAAGCAAGGAACACCTCTTGCCGTCATTGACCCAGTGCAATTAGAGCTAGAACAACAAAAAGCAAACAACCAGCTTGAGATTCTAATCGCCAATGATGCAAGTTTAGACCTCATTGCTATCCAACGGGAAGATGAGCTCAGGAAAAGCACAGCACGCTGGAAATTGGCATTTCAAAAGAATGCGGTGAGTCAAGTCGAATGGGATCAAAGAGTCCAACGACTCTCTGAGCTGTTATACAACCTAGAGACAAGTAACAACCAACGTGAACAATTAATTATTCAGAAACAAAGCGAAATTGTTGCCCTAGAACAACAAATTGCACGAACAGCAACCGTGAAAGCACCTCAAGCAGGCTGTGTCACCGACCGCCATGTCCAATTAGGGCAAGTGGTGCAACCAGGCGTCACACTGTTTGAACTTGAGCGAGACAAAGACGCCAATACGCTTCAAAGCCTGGCCTTCTTCCCAGCAAAAGATGGTAAACGCCTTCGTATCGGTCAACCAGTTCGCGTGACACCAACAACGACCAAAGCACAACGCCATGGTGGCATCGAAGCTGAAATCCTCAAAGTGCGTCGTTTACCAGTCAGCAAAGAGGCCGTCATCAATCGGCTCTACAACAAAGAATCACTGTTCAAGGCCATAAATACCGAAGACGAAGGTCCACTGATCGAAGTCGCCACGTCCTTAGCCAAAGACCCAACAACACCTAGCGGTTATGACTGGGGCGGCAGCAAAGGACCAGACCTACAGCTCACAGCAGGCACACCAACAACGCTGAGAGTGCTTGTAGAGCAAAGGCGACCAATCAGCTATGTGATCCCTCTATTGAGAAATCTCAGTGGGATCTACTGAGGGATATAAGACATGAACCTGCAGCCTTTCTGTCGTCAACTCTGGATCCGCATCCAAGCTCGTCTCAGCAAGCAGTGGGTACGTACCCCAACATTGCTGCAATTGGAAAACACGGAATGCGGGGCAGCCTCCCTCAGCATCATCCTCCAGTACTACGGCCGTTATGTACCGCTGACCCAACTGCGCGAACTTTGTGGCGTCTCACGCGACGGCAGTGATGCGGCCAATTTATTACTTGCGGCCGAAAGCCTAGGCCTCAAAGCAAAAGGATTCAAAAAAGGATTGCTGGCTTTAGAACAAATCCAGCCACCAGTCATCGTGTTTTGGGAATTCAACCATTTCCTCATCCTCGAAGGTTTCATTGGTAATCGGGTGGCCCTCAATGATCCAGCTCTCGGTCCTCGAACTGTCAGTCGCGAAGAATTCGATACCAGTTACACCGGCATTGTCCTAACGCTGGAGCCAGGTCCAAACTTTCAAAAAGGCGGAAAGGCACCATCAGTCTGGCCAGTGGTTTGGCGGCGCTTAAGCCTTGAACCCAAAGGAGCCCTTTTCATTCTGCTAGCTGGTCTGCTGCTGATCCTGCCCCAGCTGGTGATGCCGATCTTTGCCCAGATCTATATGGATGAGATTATCGGCAATCAAATCCAAACGTGGTTAAAGCCAATGTTGTGGGGCATGGCCCTCACCATCAGCCTGCAAGTGGTGCTGCAGCATCTTCAGCTCATCGGAACACGCGCCCTGGAGAGGCGACTAACCCGACGCTTTGCTGCACAATTTGAGCACCAGGTTCTGGCCTTACCAGAGCGTTATTACGCCCAACGCTATGCATCAGATATAGCCAGCAGGGTTTCTAGTAATGCCCGAATTGCTGAATTCATCGGCGGAGAACTGATCCCCATGCTCACCGGCATTGTTCTGCTGGTGTTTTATCTGGTCTTGACTTTGCTCTACAGCCCAATTCTAGGACTGCTAGTAGGCGTGACTACTGGGATCAACGCCCTCGTTGTAGCCATCAACCTTCGAGTACAACAAGACTCTAGTCAACAGCTCCAAAAAGATGGGGCCAAAGCTGGCGCAGTCGTGGTCAGCGCCTTGCAAAATATCGACACCGTAAAAGCAGCAGCCGTAGAAAGCGACATCTTTAGACGCTACGCGGGTTACCAGAGCCGACTCCTCAACACTGTGCAAAAGCTCCAACTTCTCAACGCACGGATCAGGGTGATCCCCAGCGCCATGACCACCTTGAACGAGGTCGCAATTTTGTTAGTTGGATTTTTCCTGGTGATTCAAGGCCAGCTCACTCTAGGAATGCTCCTGGCAGCCCAAACCATTGCCAGCAACCTAAAAGCGGAAATCGAAAACGTGATTGGCTTCGTGCAGAGCCTGCCCGACTTGGAAGCTGAAGTACTTCGCCTGGAAGATGTTCTTGAACAACCTCGAGACCCATTACTAATCGACGCACCAAAAATTCAGGACTGGAATAGCGACAGGGAACGCCTATCAGGTGCCATCGAAATTCAAGACCTCTACTTCGGCTACATGCCGCTTAACCCCCCTCTCATCAATGGACTACGTCTATCCATCCAACACGGCCAAAAGATTGCTTTTGTCGGAGGCAGTGGCTCTGGTAAAAGCACAATCGCCAAACTGCTTGCCGGTCTCTATCAACCTTCCTCAGGACAAATCCTCTACGACGGTATTCCGCTGAACGAAATACCACGAGCCATCAGCGTCAGCTCACTTGCGATGGTTCAACAAGATGTACAACTCTATGGATGCAATGTTCGTGAGAACCTCAATCTCTGGAATCACAGCCTTCCAGACAAAGACCTTAGGCAGGCATGTGCAGATGCCCAAATACTCGACACCGTTCTCGGCCTGCCTGATGGCTTTGAAACCGTACTTAGCGAAGGAGGTCGCAACCTTTCAGGCGGTCAACGACAACGGCTCGACATTGCTCGTGCCCTGGTTCAAAACCCCAGCATCCTGATCCTCGATGAAGCCACCTCAGCACTCGATAGCGAAACAGAGCGCTTGGTGGACGAGGCCTTCCGACGTCGTGGATGCACCCAAATCATCGTGGCCCACCGCCTCAGTACCATCCGTGATGCTGACCTAATCTTAGTGCTCGAGCATGGTCAAGTGGTCCAACAAGGTCGCCATGAAGACATGGCTACCGTCACTAATTCTCCCTACCAGAAGCTGTTAGCGGAAGTGGCCTAATCAATGATTTGACAACCCATCACCCTCTCTCAGAAAGGCTATAAACCTCAAGGCGCCCAATCCCCTTTAGCTCTTGCATCCCCAAAGATCGGATAGCAAAACCCTCTCCCGCCAATTCTGAGGTGCGCTGGTCGAAAAGAATAGATTGATCCAGGCTGCGGGTCAATCCCTCTAGGCGGCTAGCAAGGTTGACGGTGTCTCCGATCACGGAAAGCCCCCCAAGCTTGCGACCACCAATACCACCAGCCAAGACGATGCCGCTAGCGATACCAATCCCATTAACCAGAGGCTCCACTCCCTCCGACTGCCAGAGACGATTCATGTGAACAAGCCTCTCACGCATCGCCATAGCACAACAAATAGCGGATTGCGCTTCCGTCGATTCCCCACGACCATCGGGCAAACCAAACACGGCCATCACGGCATCGCCAATAAACTTGTCGAGGAATCCATGGTGGTCCCATACCACCGAACGCATCTCATCAAGATAATGATTGAGCTGCTCAAGATGAACACGAACTCGACCCTGCTCACTGCGCTGTCTAGTCAGAGCAGTGAACCCTTGCAGATCCGCAAACAACACACTGACAGATTTGAGCTGGCCATCAAACAAAGCCTCCATATCACTCGGGTCGCTGAGCATGGGGCCTACAACGGAGGGGTCCACACAACGTTCCAGCCAGCGACGCGTCAAGCGCCGTTTGATCGACATACGTCGATAAGCCTCACCTCCATAGAGCAAAGCACCAACCACCAATGCGACAGGAGGTGTAAGCACGGGAATCCAGACATGACGATGCTGCATCAGCCCATAGCCAAGGACAAACCACAGACCTGCGCATGCAAAAAGCACGCCAAGTCGCCAACCCAAATCGGTGCGATAAAAAGCCAGTAAAAGTGTGAGTAGAACAACAAGGCCAACAAAAGCACCTCTCTGCGGAAGTGACTGGGGCCAGGCCCGCAGTCCATCGCCTGTCAAAGCATTGCCAGTGGAGGTGGCAAGCAACTCCATTCCCGAAAGATCACCGAAGGGTGATGGCAAATCGCTTAACGCGCTTCCACCACCAGAGACAACAACACCCACCAAAACGACAGCCCCATCAACCCGCTCACGACAGGGATGCACCGCCCATTGCCGCGGATTGATCACATTCTTTGCCGACATTCGCAAAAACCCGTGACCAAGGGTTGAGCAGGATCCATCCATCCCGATGGGCTCGGGCTCAGGGCCATAGAAGTTAAGAGTCTGGCCATCAAGGTCCAACTCGAGCGAGCGGCCTGCCTGCTCCAATGCAGCAACTGGCAAAGAATGCAACGCCTCATGACCGAGCGGTTGTTCCAACGTGGTGGCATAAAACTCTGGTTGCAAAAACCGAGCTCCATGCTCAGGGGGAAAGAGATTGCTCAAGCCCAGCGAGAGTTTGTCGAGTTCAGCGGCGTCCACAGCATCAGGACGCAAGAGCGAAATTGCACCGGCGCCGAGTTGATCTTCTGCCTCAACCATTTCTGCCGCCAGTACAAGGTGCTGCTGATGCGGCTCGAGGGCTGCGATAAAAGCCTTGTCGTCTGCTGGCCCGAAGACACTCTCTCCAGCGAAGACCACATTCAAGACCACCACATCAGCACCAGCCGCTATCAAAGGCTCCAAAAGGTCGCCGTAGCGCGCTCTTGGCCAGGGCAGGCTTCCCATTCCCACGGCCCAGAATGGTATCTGCTCCTGCTGCTCAAACCAGAGACCCTCCGCGAGGGTTGCGTCGTCGATCACCACCTGCACGATCTCTGGCGAGGCCAGCCGAGGCCCACGAATCCTGACGAGCTGACCCTCAAGATTGCGTTCCAATGCCCACCAAGGTCGACAAAGCGATGCCGAACAAGATGCCAATAGGGCAGCTGCCAGCGTCAGGACACCAGCCACAAGAAGCACTGGAGCATTTCTAGGAATGCGCATCGGTGCCTGACCTGGGGATCACCTTGCTCACCCAATCAGTATGAAGATCACTCAGATCTTCCAGGGCTCATTGAATCAAAACCGAAAAAATCCACCACCAGGGATCCGAGGGGTAGAGGAAGGCACGATCGTAGGAATTGACGGAATTCTCACTGATGGGAACTGAGATCGCACATAAGATTGGAGTGAAGGCAAAGCAGGGATCTCAGTCTGGAAGCCCTCAAACAAAGGGCCTGCAAAGATGCTGCTGTAATCGCCAGCCGTTAGCTTTCTCAATGCTGAGATCATGCCATCAGGGGTCACCCGAAGCGATTCTCCAGATCTAATGATGACCGGCTCATCACTCAAAGGTTGTTGATCCTGAGCTTGATCCATCCTGGGAGATTGACCAGCTTGAGCTTGAGCTTGAGCTTGAGGCTCCACAGAACGATATTCCACCTCACCCTCCAAAACAGACACCTCAGTAGCCCCATCGTCCGAAACCTGCAAAACGTAATTCGTGCCTCGAACACTCAGTCGGGCTGAACGGGTACAGCCATCTTGCTTCCCGGAGACCAAAATCTGCCCCTGGGTAAGTTGATAGCAACTACTACCTAATTGCATTCTGGAAAACCGATTCAGGCGACCAGATGCTCCGGAATTGAACAAAAGCTGGCCACGACTATCGCCCGTGCGGACTTGCTGTGGCTCAGTAGCCTTTTGATTCACTTTCGCCCGTTGAGAATCGATGTACAACTGATTGCCATCGAGGATCTCCTGCACCATTGCGGTCTCTGCAGCTTGAACCGAGCTCGAAAGCATCATGGCCATCAAACTGAAGCCAGTGAAGAGACCCACTGGCTTCAGGGTCGTGATGTCAGTCCCAATCATCACAAAAGCCTGATCAACAGCGCAATCATTTTGCCCCAATCAGGCACGCGAAATCTTTCAACCTCAGCTTTCAATACGCCAGCTTTGATCTGAAGGAGTCCATGCGTTGAGCTCTTCAGCAGAGAACCAGAGGTTGATCTCAAACTGAGCGGTGTCTGGACCATCTGAGCCGTGGATCACATTACGACCGATGTTCACAGCTAAATCACCGCGGATGGTGCCCGGCTCAGCATCAAGAGGCTTGGTGGCGCCGATCAACTTGCGGGCACTCGCAATCACACCATCACCTTCCCAGACCATTGCAATCACCGGGCCGGAGGTAATGAAATCAACAAGCCCAGCAAAGAAAGGGCGCTCACGGTGCACACCGTAATGCTCACCAGCCAAATCACGACTGGGGGTGACCTGTTTAAGTCCCACGAGCTTGAAGCCCTTGCGCTCAAATCGACCCAGAATTTCTCCCACCAGACCACGCTGGACGCCATCGGGCTTGATGGCAACAAAGGTGCGTTCCATGGCCATGCTGATCAGTCGTTGTTGCGGCCATCGTCCGTGTTGGAGTTACCGCTTGGCAAGCCAACCAATGGCCCTAGATCTGAATCAGACAAGCAGCAATGCCCTAACCCTCAACTACACTGCTCTCCTATAGAGACCTTTCAACAGAGAAATCCAACTAGAAATGGCACACGATCCACATACACAGCAGAGCATTGGGCTCGTGATATCGCAGCAAAGCCTGTTGCAGAGAGGATAACTAAATCATTTAACCTAACAGTTATCCCCGCTATTACCATCGCACCAACTGCTATCGCCAGAAAACTGACAAGGTCCTAAATGATGCACTGTGAAGACATCTTGTTCCCTAGGTAATCATTCTATTCAGCCCTGGCACTTTTTGGAATAACAAACTAGCCCAATCATTCGGTCTAATCATCTACACCCTTTTGAGTGAGGCAGGTCCGACCCGCTCCAAAGAGGAAAATCCAATCACAATGATCTCCATCAGTGAATCGAACAGCGATTACCTCTGCGGGCCAATTGACAGCCAACAGCTCGGTCATGCCACCGATCCCTTGACGAACACAGGCTTCAGCAGCATTGGCTTAGACCCTTATGGCAAGCAAAGCCAAAGCACAACAAGAAAATGCGGGCATTGATGGCCTCGCAGACGACACATCGATCAGAATTCAATCACTTGAAGTTGCTTCAACATGCTGGGTCCATGGCATGACTGCCCAACCCATGCAATCAATTCTCCTACTACGAATGCCCAAATCTGATGACGTTTGGCCTGCGCCTAATCACCACGATTTTGATCACCCTGCTGTTAACGGTTAGCCATCAACGCAACCTGCTTAGCTCACGCTGGCCAAAACCACCGGTTCGCCTACCCGTGCTGGCATTACTGCTCTGGGTAGGGACTGCGCTGCCGTTCTTAGAAAAGATCATCTCCAAGCAGGCCAGCCTCACCACAATCGGACAACTAGCACTGCTCTACGCAACACTCAGTCTGGGGGGATGGTTGCTCCTGGAGATTCCAGGTGCACTGGGCTGGTGGCATCCACCCGCCAAAATTCTGCGCCAACTGAGCGGACTCATCCTGGCAGCCATCCTGACATTAATCATCCTGCAGCAGGCAGGGGTCAATCTCGCTGGCTTGATCACGACATCTGCCTTGCTCACAGGCGTCGTCGCCTTCGCCGCACAAGAACCACTTAAAGACATTTTCGGAGGGCTGAGTCTTCAATTAGATCAACCGTTTAAAGAAGGCGATTGGATCCAAATAGGAGAGGACTGCGGTCAAGTCATCATGCTGACCCTAATGAACACCTATCTACGCACTGGTATGGATGGGTGCACCCTGATTATCCCAAACGACACGGTTGCTCAAGCGACGATCCGACGAGTCCACCTAGGCACTCCCTATGGCAATTGTTTTGAAGTTGGCCTGGATTACGGCTTCCCTCCATCACAAGCTCTCAGCCTGCTGCTGGGTGTAGTCAATCGCCACGCTTCTGTACTGACCAAACCAGCCCCAAAAGCATGGGTAGCCAGCTTCGAAGACAGTTACATCTGCTATGGCATCCAGGTGTGGCATAAAGATATCAGTGACGTCAAACGGTTGAGCATCCGTGGTGAACTGATGGAACAAATTTGGTATGCCCTCGAGCGAATCGGTCAAAGCATTCCATTCCGAGTCCGTTTAGGGAGCCCCAAACCACAGACCTTGGCTGCAGACGATCCAATGTGCGCTGACACTCAACGCAAGGTCCAATGGCTCACTAGCAATGCACTTTTTACAGATCTAAGTCAAGCCCAACTTGATGCCCTAGCCCCATCAACACGCTGCGTACGCTTCGCAAAAGGGGAAACAATCATCCGGCAGGGTGAAAGCGGAGATTGCTTATACCAGATGATCACCGGCACGGTTGAGGTGTCGCAAACAAATTCACAAGGACAAAAAATAACCTTTCAAAAACTTGGCCAGCATGAGATCTTCGGCGAAATGGCACTGTGCACGAAACAACCTCGCAACTCCACAGTTCGCGCACTTGAAGAATCGGTACTCCTAGAAGTGGAGCGCCGAGACCTACAACCCCTGATCGATCAAGACCAGGGGTTGGTCGAGAAACTGGCCCGATTGGTACATCTCCGCCAAATGGAAATCGGGTCACTAAATCAGCAGCAAAGTCATTCCAGCAAACTGCATAGCCAAAGAAGGCTGATCCGCTCGATGCATAGGCTCTACAAGGTGATACGCGGCGACTAGCAGAATCTCAGTCAAGGGCAAGCCTTGGGCAGCATGACGCTGCTCTGATCAATGAGACAAATCCCATTTGCGATACCGCCCCAAGAAACTCCGACTCTCTGAAGAGGGGCAAAAGTAAACCTCAAAAGACTGCAACCACTATTGAGCGGGAGGGATCCTGATACCAAGAAGAATCGAATGCCAAAGCACACCTAGATTTCCTTGTCATTCCCTCCGCGATCCATCTGCGTGCGTTATGTCGGCAGCCGACCCCATCCAGGACAACAAGTCATGGACCGTTGCAGACAGTGCAGCTCTCTATGGCCTCGATCACTGGGGACACCCTTACTTCTCAGCCAACGCTAACGGCCACGTGCAGGTCCAGCCACGCGGCGATCAAGGCAGCTGCCTGGATCTGGTGGAACTGGTAGAGGAGCTCAAAAGCCGTAACCTCAACTTGCCTCTGCTGATCCGCTTTGATGACATCCTCGAAGACCGGCTAGAGAGGCTGCACAGCGCCTTCGAAGAAGCTATTAGCAAATACGGATACGCCGGTCGATATCAAGGCGTATTCCCGGTGAAGTGCAACCAACAGCGCCACGTCGTAGAACAACTGGTAGAAAGTGGTCGCCAATGGCACTTTGGCCTAGAGGCTGGCAGCAAGGCTGAGCTGCTGATTGCTCTTTCACTCGTCAACGACCCAGAGGCACTACTGATCTGTAACGGCTACAAAGATCAGCGCTACATCGAAACCGCGATCCTGGCCCGCAGGCTTGGTCGCCAACCTGTGGTAGTGATTGAACAACCCGATGAAGTGGAACGGATTATCCGCTCCAGCCAAGAACTTGGCGCAGCACCCTTCCTCGGTGTACGAGCAAAGCTAACGACACGCAGTACGGGCCACTGGAGTAGCTCAGTAGGCGAGAAAGCCAAGTTCGGTCTCTCAGTGCCGGATCTGCTAGCCACAGTGGAAGCCTTAAGACAAGCTGATCTACTTAGCGATCTGCGCCTACTGCACTTCCACATCGGGAGCCAAATCAACGACATCGCTGTACTCAAAGACGCGCTTCAAGAGGCAGCGCAAATTTACGTAGAGCTGACCAAGCTGGGAGCCCCCATGGGGTATTTGGATGTTGGGGGTGGTCTGGGTGTCGACTACGACGGCAGCCGCAGCGCTAGCGCAGCATCGACCAACTACTCCCTACAAAACTACGCCAATGATGTAGTCGCAACGGTGCGCGAATGCTGTAAACCCCATGGCATCACTTTGCCTATCCTTGTGAGCGAAAGCGGACGCGCGATCGCTAGTCATTTCTCAATACTCGTGTTCGATGTACTGGGTACAGGAACTGTCCCAGGAGCTATCCCCAAGCAAACAGTAGAGGAACCCCTCACCATTCACAACCTTAGGGAGACGCTCTCAGGAGTTATGGCAACTCAAAAGGGTGCTGTATCTGAAATATCGCGCCTACAGGAAGCATGGAACGACGCGATCAAATTCAAAGAAGATGCCCTCGCCGCCTTCCGCTTGGGTTACATCAGCCTGCCAGAGCGGGCTCTGGCAGAACAACTTACAGGGGCTTGCGCCGAAGCAATTATGGGCCAATTGCCTTGCAACGAAACAATTCCCGACGACTTACAAAGTTTAAGAGCTGTTCTCGCTAGCACCTACTACGCCAACCTTTCAATATTTCGTTCAGCCCCAGACACCTGGGCCATCGAACAACTCTTCCCGCTCATGCCGATTCATCGATTGAATGAAGAGCCAACTCAGCTAGGTCACTTCGCTGACCTCACCTGCGACTCCGACGGCAAACTGGACCGCTTCATCGGGAATGGGCAAACCAAAACTCTGCTGGAGCTTCACAACCTGCGCCAAAACGAGGCTTACATGATTGGCATGTTTCTCGCCGGTGCTTACCAGGAAGTGATGGGCAATCTGCACAACCTGTTCGGCAGTACCAATGCAGTGCACATCCGTTTAACAACTGCTGGTGGCTACCAGGTGGACCACGTTGTGCGAGGCAACACCAATTCCGAGGTGCTCGAAGCCATGGAGCACAACCCTGAGCTCCTGCTAGAGAGGCTGCGCTTGGCTAGTGAACTTGCGATTCAACGAGGTGAGCTAAAGATCAACGATGTGCGCCGGCTGATGGACCATCTAGAAGCGAGCCTGCGTCAGACCACGTACCTTCAAGGCTAGGACTTAACATCATTCCCATATCGGCGACATGAGCAACTTTGATCACAGCAACTCATTGAGTGCTGAAGAGTCGCATCCCTCGAGATCAGCAACTTGTTTTTCTGAAAGCTGTCCAAAGACTCCTAAATCCAAGACGATTCTGGCTGGTCAATTCAACCCGTAACCGTGCTCAAAAGCTCTAAGCGCCAAGCGGCAACAGGCCTCGTTTAACGAGCGGCTGCAGATCCACCAAACGCAGGCAGCCTTCGACCTCCTCCAGTGTTCCACGACTGCGCAGCTTGCTCAATGTCCGGGAGGCAGTCTCCCTGGACAAACCTGCCATGAGACCCAACTCCCTTTGAGCTAACGGCGGAATCGCCACTTTGGGATCATCAGCAGAAGAACTCTTGCGAGCCAAGTAAGCCAATGCATTGAGTAAGCGCGTCGTGGCATCACTGGTCTGGATTGCAAAACGCTGATTGAGATCCCGCAAGCGAGATGCCTCAAGCTGAGCAAGGGCAATCGCAAAGCCCACTTCCTTGCGCAGCAAAGTCACAAAAGGCGACGCTCTCATCTTCAAAAGTTTCACTGGCGTTAAGGCCACAACATCAGCAGACCTGGGTGCGGCATCAAGAACAGCCATCTCACCAAACAGGTCCCCCTCCCCCAACACTGACATCACAACTTCATCGCCATCAGCCGTATAACTGCGAACTTTGGCCATGCCTGAGCACAACAGAAAAACCGATTCACCCCAGTCTTGCTCCATCACGAAAACCTGGTCAGCACCGTGACTGGACTCAAGATGGCGATCCAATAATTGCTCACAATCATCCGTTGTTAAAGCCGAAAAAAATTGCACAGCCTGCAACTGCTGAACGCTAAAAACAGCCATGTTTCATTATTTTTAGTTATTGAACAATAATGCAACCCCTAAATCACTCTTCAATATGAATCAATTATTTGCACATTAGTCAACCTTCACTCACACACTAAGCATGCACTATTCCTGATAACAGCTTTCGATCTCAAGACAAAGCTGTTCCTGCCTAATGCAACAAGAGCTGGCTGTTCAGAACGACTCGCATCACGATGGTTATTAGCAGTCTTGAGCATGGATGGTAACAAAGGGCAAGTGGATCAAGCGCCAAGCGGCTGTCTTAAGCCTTGGAGTGGTGATTGGCGGCATTGGATTGCTCTATCCCAGCCAAATAGAGCTTCTTGAACTGGCATTTGTCGATGCTGCCCAAGAGCTTCGTGGCCCACGTCGGGTTCCTGATGGCATCACGATCGTGGCCATTGACGACTTCAGCCTGCAACAAGCATCCAATACAGATCTCAGTGAGAGAAGAGATTTACGTAGTTTGCAGCATTGGCCATGGCCGCGAAAAATCTACGCAACGGTTTTGGATCGCCTGTTTGCCTGTGGAGTGAAGGCTGTTGCTGTTGACCTGCTCTTCGATAGCCCAAGTATCTATGGCCCAAATGACGATCAGGTCTTAGCCGTCAGCTTAAAGCGCTTCCAACCCAAAGTAGTATTGGCAGCACAAGTGCTCGAAAGCCGTGGTGCTGTAGGAGGCCTAAGCCTTCTACGTGCCACCCCTGCACTTAGCGCTGCATTGGGAACAAACCAACACGGACTACTCAATGGATTCCAAGATGCTGATGGTGTGATCCGCCAACGCCCGAATACCTACGCCACCACGGTCAGCAAGAGTCTTGGCAAAAACACTCCTCTTAGCCTTGGGGTTGCGCTCTTACAAGCTGCAGAACTACCAGTGGAGCATCATGTGAAATGGGATGGTTGGTTGCCACTCCTCGATCCCTACGGCCCACCGCGCACGATTCCGACACTTTCCATCTGGCAGCTGCTTGAGCCAAACAGCTATGCCGCATTGAAAGAGTCTGGGCAACTGCGCGATCAACTCGTCCTAATCGGTCCAACGGCTACATCACTACAAGACTTACACCAAACAGCATTTGCAAGAGGTGCAGGCATGCCTGGCGTGGAAGTCCACGCGACGGAAATCGCCAATCAAATAGAAGGCCGCGCCCTGCTGTTCCCCCACAAATCGCCTGGATGGTCGCTGTTGCTAGGAGTGATGGTGGTACTGATGGCTTTGGCCTCTCAGCGCTGGGAACGTCCTCTTACTCGCCTGGGATTGCTGACGGCGATTGCTGCAGGCCTACTGCTACTAAGCCTCCTATTCATTGCCCTACTTGGCCTTGAGGTTGGTTTGGTGAGCCTGTCTGCTGGAGCACTCGCAGCAGGAGTCATCAGTAGTGCTGGTGCCACATTGAAACTCCAATGGCAAAAACGACGCCTACGACAAAGCCTAGGGCGCTACTTATCACCAGCCGTAGCCGCGGAGATCGCCAATCAACCTGAGGAAGCAGATGACATCCTGGGTGGACGACTCACGGAAGTCGTGGTGTTAATGACCGATATTCGCAGCTTCACCAGCTTCACCCAATCCATGTCAGAAAGTGGTCAAGTACCCCGACTGGTTGAAAGGCTAAACCTCTATTTCTCGGAAGTTGTAGAAGCCATCCATCAACGGGGAGGCACGGTGGATAAATTCATTGGCGATGCCGCCTTGGCTGTTTTTGGAGCACCAATCAAGCGAAGCAGTCAGGTGGATGCAAAAGCCGCCATCGAAGCAGCTTTAGATATCGAGAAACGGCTAGCAAAGCTCAATCAACACTGGAACAATAAAGGTGAAAAATCCTGGGAACAGGTGGTTGTGCTTAGTTTTGGCACTGTGATCAGCGGCAACATTGGCTCCCGCAGCCGGATGGATTACACGGTGATAGGCGATGCTGTCAACACTGCTAGCCGGCTCGAAAAAATAGCCAAACAAAGCAATCAAACAGTGGTTATGAGCGAGGAAGTAGCTCAACTCCTCGGCGACCAATGGACCCTACAAAACTTAGGACTATATGAGATACGAGGCCAGAAAGCACAGCACGTGTACGCGATTAAAAGCGTCCATAGCAAAGTCAAATTCCTGAATGAATCAAGTAAAGAATAAAAAATACTAAAAGAGTTGATGATGAAGTTAGGGAAACGTTTCTTGTGGTTGATCGTATTACAAGGTTTGTTTAGCCCTGCTTTCGCCTCATCCCTTAAGCAAGCAACCATTCAACGCATTGTTGATGGCAACGAAGTGTATATCGATAAAAGTCAAGCACGCGTCAAGCAATCGGCCAAAGAGGGACAACAAATAAGCACAGGCAGCAGCAGAACTGAATTGCTTTTTGATCGTCGTGCTCTTGGGTATCTCGGCAAAAACAGCTTGATCAACCTTGGTGAAGACTGCTTCAGTTTAAGCAATGGGTCTGTCCTGATCAACGGCAACCAGCGTAGCTGCATCGGTAGCAAGGTTCTTGGAATTCGTGGTACGACCTATGTCTTAAGCATCAACGAAGAAGGTAGTTATGACCTCGCTGTACTCACTGGAGAAGCTCAAATCAGCAGCAAATCTGAAGCCGCCTTGCTCAACGAGCCAGACCCGGACATTCTCACCCTCTATCCACGACTCAATCCAGTGATTGGAATCGGTGGAACCATCTGGGGAAATAATTCCAATAACAGTGATTTTGAGGGGCTTATTTTAGGTGACTTAGCATACTTTCAACCTCTCAGTCAAAACAGCGGGAGTTCAGTTCTCTATAGCCTTACATCCTCATCCTCTAACTTCGACAAGGCATGGGGAGTAAGCCAAGAATTCGGATATCGCTGGTTTGATCCCAATAACCAAAGAAGCAATGGAGTCATGGCGGGGTACACCCATTGGCAGGGTCAAATTAAAGATAGTTGTTCTCGCTCACAGCTTTCCTTAGGAGTAGAGACAGCAAGAAATCGTTGGAAGTTTGCAGCTGCTGGTGGTGTTCCAGTAGACAACTGCGAGAGCCAATTCTCCTTTGCCAGTGCAACGGTAGGAATGCCTATGGCTGAAATTGATCAAGAGCCCATCACCCTATCTTTATCGCCATATCTACTTGCAGGGATCGGCAAAAACTATGCTGGTGGGCGCATAGGATTGAATATACCCATCGGTCCAAGATTTAATTTATTTACCTATGGTTCCTACGATGGTATTGCGGAGACAACCATAGGAGGCAAGATATCCTATCGATTCCCCACTGGCGGAAGCTTTGTAGAAGCCCCAGCCATTTCTAAAGATGATGAAGTCTTAAGTACTGAAGTCTCCCAAAGTAAGCAATCTAAAAATACAAAATTGCGATTTGCATCCATCGGACAAATTGCGCCCCCGCACGAATCAGAACCCGTCAAGTCGCTGATTGTCGAACAAGCTGTTGATAATGTCCAAGCATACGAATCATCTGCCATCCAAGATTCAGTTCCAGCACGAGGAATGTGGATGAAGGATAATAATCTAGTTGAAAAGAAAGCGCTTGAATACCTCGAGAAGAAAATCCAAACATACACTTTAGACAAGGGCTTTGGCTCTAATGCTACAAGTGACCAAAATGATGCTTATATCATCAAAGCTGGTGAGCAAGTGAGAATAGACCCAGACGGAAATATCCTAAGTCGCACGAAAATGACTCCTAAGTATTACAGCCAGCTCGTCATTAAACATCTCAAAGGGCAAACCCCCCCCCCAGAAAGCACTGTCATAGCAAAAACATTTAATAAGCTACTGAGCAATACACCAACTCCTGCTCCTACTAGAAAACTTTCGATGAACCCCATAGCCTCACTAGAAGGTGAACCCGGCGATAACGATTCAGACCAAAACAAAGGAAGCCATCAATATGATAGAGGTATCTACTTAACGCTGGGAACCAACGAAAACGGCACACCCATTATCAATGGTAATAGTGTTTTAGGCTCTAAAGACGAACAACCATTTGGTGATATAAATCAACTCATTGAAACGAGCAACACAATACAAACTGAGTTGAATGAGTCCAAAGAAAACAAGAACACCAATAAGGATCAGTCTAGCGAAAGCAACGAAAATGAAGATTCAGATCAAGCATCTACAAATAATTCTAGCGATGATTCAGACAATACTTCAACAGATAGTTCTACGAATGACTCAGACGATACCTCTACCAATAATGCAGACGATAGCTCTGCGAATAACTCAGGTGAAACATCTACAGATACTTCTAGTAATGATTCGGGCAATAGCTCCACATCCAGTACATCAAGTGATGATACTCACAATCAAGCCACAAATACAGGCACAGGTGGAAATAGGAACAACAACAACAACAACAACAACAACATCAGACCGTCCCCATAAAGGTAAAAAAAGTTTCCCCCCATCAAGCAACCGTTTGCATTGGTTCTGCACGATGTTGCCAGTCATACCAAGATAATGAAAGCCATCCACAGCAGCCATGTGGGGACAAGAGCCTCAACTTCAGCGAGTCCGCGAGCGACTGAAGTTACTGCTGTCGACCCACGCCAATGCACTCCATCCCAAAACCTTGTATGCCAAGCCAGGAGAGCTGCTCCTCAAGCAAGACGCGCCAGCCAAGCACCTGCTTCTACTGACTCAAGGAAAGGTGGCGATTGAGATCCAACAACAAGGTCAATCTCCTCACACGCTGACAGTGATAGAAGCCGAAGCATTATTGGGGGAGATGGGCCTATTCGGCGATGGCACCCACTCTGCTGATGTCCGGGTGGTTGATGGACCTGCGGAACTACTCCAAATCAACGGTAACGATCTACTCAAAGCACTGATCTATGACTCCGAACTGCTGATCGAACTGCTTGCTCTGATGAGTGAGCGTGTCCGCAATACCAATAAGATAATCACATTGCTACTTGATGGAATTAACGGAGCCTGCAAAAGAGATGATATCTTGTTGGACAAAGCACTCCAAGACTTAAAAAGTCTGAACCAGTTCGTTTCACAAACTGCCGAACAACTGAAACACCACTATAGGAAAAATGAATAACCAAAGAAATCAGTCATTAACAAATGGCATCTTGTTCATAATGGCTTTCAAGTATTAATAGAGCAGCTCGTCAGGTCTACTCAAAATCAACCAAAGAGAACCCATCTTGATAAATAGCAACTTGACTCCCAAAGAAAAAGATTTTCTAGGTTAGGCTAGAGAAATCCTCATCAACGGACTAGAGAACCATTATCAAGACATTAATCCTATCCAGCAAAGCTAGAGCCATCAGACGGATCGATCAATGTTTACCTGTTAACCGATCGATGACAGTCCAGCCCTAAAGAAACCTATCCAAGCAATATTCCTTTACTTATTGCCACTAGCAATCATCAATCAGCTACAAGTAATTTCCATGAAAAACATTTCAGTCCGCAGTCTTCTTCTAAGTTTTGCTTTCACTGGCTTAGTGTCACCATCTGTTTATGCCGAATCAAGCAATCCAGCGAAGGGATTCGTTCTAGATATCCCTGCCCTGCGCAAAGTAATCGGTGATCCTCCAGAAATAGGTAGCAAGTCATTACAACGTGATCTCGATATTCTCTTCTGGCTTCAAAACAGCAGAAGCCCTAGCGGAGTTAGGAATGCTTGGACCTATCTGGACAAAGTTTTGACAGTTTTCGAACCTGCCTTGGGTTCTGATTTCTCCAAAACAGCTCCAAAGATCAAAAAAAGCTTCCGCAATTCATCAAGCTAGTCAACAACGTGAAAGACACTTTCAAGAAAGAAATCAGTCGTGATCGCCCCTTCGTCGCCTATTCCACCATCAAACCCTGCCTACCATTGGAAGATAGCAAGAGTTATCCCAGTGGCCATGCAAGCTGGTACACCACAGCGAGTTACCTGCTAGCCGATCTGTTCCCGCAACGGCGTGAGCCCCTCTTGCTAACAGGGCGCCAGGGGATCTATGCCCGTCCGTTTTGCGGCTTGCACTACCCCAGCGACGTAGAAGCAGGTCACCGACTCGGCAAGGCCGCTGCTCAACAGATTATCCGCAGTCCCCAGTGGTCAAAATTTAAATTATCAGTGCAGCAGGAAGTCAAAAGAGCTCTAAATCCGCCACCTGCAGGCCTACCATTAATTAACTACTAAGCTGATTGAATCAACAAGCTTAGGCGGTGATTGCAATCCAGAGCCTTGTGAAATTTCTTTTTTGATTCAACCTAAGCTATTAGAATATATTGGCCCAATAAATATCATCTGATTTTGCTGCACATGCTGTAAATCCTAGCTGAAATGATTAGCCATAAGCAAGCGCCTAGAAGCATATCTTTCAAAACTCCTGCCCTAAAGTCGTAGCAAATATCGTTGAATGAACTCAATAAGAAAACTAATACGGCAAGCTCATACAATTACTTGATATCTCAACACTCAAGCTCTTAGTTAAGACGTCTCCCTGCAATTAAAAACTCAGCCCAAGGCTTGCTGCAGATCAACCTTTGCCGCTTCCAATGCTCCATCCAAAGCCGCGCCATCGCGTCCGCCCGCCTGAGCCAGATTGGGGCGACCGCCGCCGCCGCCGCCGCAACGCTTAGCGATCGAGCCAATGAACTTACCCGCTTGCTGACCCTGAGCGATCAACTGCTTGCCAAAGGCCGCTACCAAAATCACCTTGCCTTCGTCGCTCGGATCAGGCAAACCTCCCAACACAACAGCAGCACCATCCCCCAATTGATCCAATAAACCCTGAGCTGCGTTTTGTAAGCCCGCACCCTCCACACCATCAAGACGGGCCACCAACAACTGGTACTCACCAACAGCTACTGCCTGGGTTGCCAAGGCCGCTGACTTCGCGACCGCTAATTCAGCCCGTGCTGCAGTCAACGCTTTTTGGCTGCTCTTTAGCTCCTCCTGCAGCGATGTCACCCGTTCGACGATTTCGCTGGGCTGCACCTTCAAGCGCTCCAAAAGTTTCTTCACCACCTCATCGCGCTCATTGAGATACGCCAGCACCGCCGGACCAGCCACCGCCTCAATCCGCCGAATTCCTGCAGCAACACTGCTCTCAGCAACGATCTTGAACAAGCCAATCTCAGCTGTATTGGCCACATGGGTTCCGCCGCAAAGTTCCATCGACACACCTGGCACATCCACCACGCGCACCACATCGGCGTACTTCTCTCCGAACATCGCTACAGCGCCGGCAGCCTTGGCCTCTTGGATCGACATCTCCTCAACAATCAGATCATGGGATTCCATGATCCAACCGTTAATCAAAGCCTCAATCTGCTCAAGTTCCTTGGCCGTAACAGCTCGCGCACAGTGGAAGTCGAAGCGCAAGCGATCGAAGTCCACCAGAGAACCTGCCTGACCGATCCCCGAATCAACGACCTGCTTGAGCGCCGCCTGCAAGAGGTGAGTTGCAGTGTGATTGGCCTGGGCACGGCGCCGACAGGCTCGATCAACCTGAGCGTTAACCAGGTCGCCCAGAGCCAACGTGCCGCGCTCAATACGACCAAAATGCACAAATACGTTTCGATGACGACTCACATCGTCAACAGTCACGATCACACCATTGCCGCCGGAGCCTTCACCCGAAAGCACACCGTGATCACCCACCTGGCCGCCACTTTCACCGTAGAAGGGCGTGGTATCGAGCACGATCTGCACACTGTCACCAGCGCTGGCTCGTTCGGCCGACTCCCCATTCACGACTAGGGCCAAGACACAGCAAGGCTGCTCCAAGACCTCATAACCCTGGAAGCGAGTGGCCTCCAACTCAGCTGCCATTTGCTCGATAGCCCCTTGCAGCGTGAGATCAATGCTCACTGCAGCGGCCTTGGCCCGCTGACGTTGCTGATCCATCGCTTGCTCAAATCCTTGGAGATCCACAGTCAAACCATGCTCTTCAGCAATCTCCTGGGTGAGTTCCAAAGGAAAGCCATAGGTGTCGTACAACTCAAAGGCCTGGCCCCCTGAAATCATCTGGGGATTAGCAACCAACACATCAGCCAGCACCTTCTCACCACGCTCCAACGTTTCCAAGAAGCGGGCCTCCTCGCGATTGAGTTCCGCCAAAATCAGCTTTCGGCGCTCCTCAAGCTGGGGGTAAGCCTCCACCATTAAGGCAATCGCCGCTTCCCCCATGGCCTGCAAGAAAGGCTTCTCGATCCCGACCAGTCGCCCATGACGCACCACCCTGCGAAGCAAACGCCGCATGATGTAGCCGCGACCAAGGTTGCTAGCAGTAACCCCATCACAGATCAAATGCGTAATCGCGCGGCAGTGATCGCCGATCACCTTGAAGCTGGTCTTCCCCTTCTCATCAAGCTTTTGATAATCGAGACCCGCGAGCCCAGCAGCCGTCTCGATCAATGGGTAAATAATGTCAGTTTCATAGTTATTAGGGACGCCCTGCAAAATCTGAGCCATCCGCTCCAAGCCCATGCCGGTATCAATATTGCGGTTCGCGAGTGGGGTGAGATTGCCCTCCCCATCTCGGTTGTATTGCATAAAAACCAGGTTGTAGAACTCAACAAAACGACCGTCGTCTTCCAGATCAATGTCGTCGTTGCCCAGATCCGGCTTGAAGTCGTAATAGATCTCCGAACAAGGTCCACAGGGGCCAGTCGGCCCTGAAGCCCAAAAATTATCAGCCTCATCCATACGCATGATGCGCTTGGGATTCACCCCCACCACATCTCGCCAGATGGTCTCAGCCTCATCGTCCTCACGAAAGACGCTCACCACCAAATTCTTCGGATCAAGTCCAAACACCTCTGTCGTGAGCTCCCAGGCCCACTCAATCGCTTGTTGCTTGAAGTAATCGCCAAAAGAGAAGTTGCCAAGCATCTCAAAAAACGTGTGATGCCGCGCTGTGCGACCCACGTTCTCGATGTCATTCGTGCGAATACATTTCTGGCTACTGGTGGCCCGCGGCGCAGGGCGTTCAGCCTGACCCATGAAAACGGGCTTAAACGGCAGCATGCCAGCAATGGTTAGTAGCACCGTGGGATCTTCAGGAACCAACGAAGCACTAGGAATCACCTGATGCGCACGCTCAGCAAAAAATGTCAGAAAAGCAGTGCGGATCTCTGACCCAGTGCGAGGTCGCGAATCACCAGAACGCAATGATCTTGCAACGGCCATGAAGAATTCGGACGTGGAACAAGGATCCACCAGCCATGATCGCCTTTGGACCTCCCTATGACGTTGCCCGCCACCGCAACCAACCCAATGGTTAGGGCCCAGATTTATTTGCATTCGCTTGGGCAATGCCAACTTCAGGCATGCATGCAGCCCTGTTAAACCTGGCCTTCAAACTGGCAATGGACTTGCGCTCCTAAGGCTTGGGCTTGCTCTATGGCAGCTTTAGCTTGCGCAATCCACAGCCGCACCCCCTCGAAAGCAGCTGGCCATAGCTAGGGGACCGGCACCCTGGCATGATTGGTTGTGGAACTCCTGCGTGGATGGTTGCCGTTGATCGGCAGTGCACTCCTGCTCCAAGAAACCCAACACATACTTTTTGCGTCGCGGCCATGAGCCTGCTGCACGCCACCTGGCTTCCAGCCATCCGTACTCCGACCAGCTCCGGTCGCCCTGCGCTCCTTGTGTGGGCAGATACCTGGCGAGTCGCTACCCCAGCAGGACCAGCAGCAACTCCCGCACTCCACCCCTTCACCCTCAGCCCAGACGATCTACGTGCCTGGCTCATTGAGCGCGATCTACTGCCTGATGAAATCATCGACGCCACAGCATGTCTGACCCTGCCTAGCCGAACAGTCAAACCGCGCAACAAAACCAAGAACGTATCCACTGAATCCGACGAAGCCAAAGACAACAAAACAAGTTGGACAGGACTGCCCTTACAAGCAGGCGAACCCATTCCCAAACAAACAGAATGGTGGCCCTGGCAGGTGCAAGGCCTGGCAGTGGAACCTGCTGCCGCAACGGCCTGGCTTTCGAAACTGCCTCTTTCAGGAAATCATCCTGATCTGGCCGATGAATTGCGCTGGTGGAGCCATCTACAGCGCTGGGCCCTGAGCATGATTGCTCGCGGACGTTGGCTACCCCAGGTGGAACTCAGCAAGGGAGAGGGCTATCCCCACCGAGCACGCTGGACACCGCTACTCAACCGTGAAGATGATCGCCGCCGCCTCGAAGACCTTGCCGCTCAGCTTCCCTTAGTGGCCACCTGCGCCCTCCCCTGGCGGGAGCCCACCGGAAGGCGTAGCAACCGAATGACCCGCCTAAGACCAGAGGCGATGCGAGCCGCTAACCCTGTGGCTTCATGCCGACCCCGCAGCGGTCGCCTTCGCGTAGCCAGCTTGCTGGAAGAACTCTTGGATGCCCAACTGCGCACCGGATTTGAAGCGAGTGAGCAAGGCCTAGACCCATTGCTCACAGCCTGGCAGGAAGCACTGGGGTCCGACAGCGGCGTGATCAACCTCCCCGATGAGGAAGCCGAACGTCTAGCTACAGCAAGCAACCATTGGCGTGAAGGCGTGGCTGGCAACGTCGCACCAGCCAGAGCCTGCTTAGAACTCTTCACTCCCGGAGAAGGGGAAGACCTCTGGGAGCTGCGCTTCTCCTTACAGGCTGAGGCTGATCCCACAATCAAAGTACCGGCCGCAGCAGCCTGGGCAGCTGGTCCCAAGGTGTTGCAACTAGGCGAAATCCGTGTGGAACATCCAGGCGAGGTGCTACTGGAAGGCATGGGGCGAGCCCTCACGGTGTTTGCACCGATCGAACGAGGCCTCGACAGCGCCACACCAGAAGCAATGCAGCTCACCCCTGCTGAAGCCTTTGTATTGGTGCGCACTGCAGCGACCCAACTGCGTGATGTTGGCGTTGGCGTGGAATTGCCTGCCAGCCTCTCGGGAGGGCTGGCCAGTCGCCTAGGCCTAGCGATCAAGGCGGAGCTATCGGAGAGATCTAGAGGTTTCACTCTGGGCGAAACCCTCGACTGGAGTTGGGAGCTCATGATCGGTGGCGTCACCCTGACGCTTCGCGAACTGGAGCGACTAGCAAGCAAGCGCAGCCCGCTTGTCAACCACAAGGGCGCCTGGATCGAATTACGCCCCAACGATCTCAAACATGCGGAACACTTCTGCAGCGTCAATCCAGGCATCAGCCTCGACGATGCCTTGCGCCTTACCGCAACAGATGGCGACACGCTGATGAGACTGCCCGTTCACCGCTTTGAGGCCGGTCCACGACTACAGGCGGTGTTGGAGCAGTACCACCAGCAAAAAGCACCAGACCCCCTACCTGCTCCCGAAGGCTTCTGCGGTCAGCTAAGGCCTTATCAGGAAAGGGGTCTGGGTTGGCTGGCCTTCCTGCATCGCTTCGATCAAGGGGCATGCCTGGCCGACGACATGGGCCTTGGCAAAACGATCCAGCTACTGGCATTCCTGCAACATCTCAAGGCGGAACAGGAACTCAAACGGCCGGTATTGCTTATCGCTCCCACGTCCGTACTCACCAACTGGAAGAGAGAGGCGTTGGCCTTCACACCAGAGTTAAACGTCCGCGAACACTATGGGCCGCGTCGGCCCTCTACCCCCGCCGCCTTAAAGAAAGCACTCAAAGGCTTAGACCTCGTTCTCACCAGTTATGGGCTCCTGCAGCGAGATAGTGAGCTCCTGGAAACGGTCGACTGGCAAGGCGTGGTCATCGATGAAGCCCAAGCCATTAAGAACCCCAACGCCAAACAGAGCCAAGCAGCACGCGATATGGGCCGCCCAGACAAAAACAATCGCTTCAGGATTGCTCTTACCGGCACACCCGTCGAAAACCGAGTAAGTGAACTTTGGGCACTAATGGACTTCCTTAACCCAAGGGTTCTCGGTGAAGAAGACTTCTTCCGCCAGCGCTACCGGCTGCCGATTGAGCGCTATGGCGACATGTCTTCCCTGCGAGACCTCAAGGGCCGTGTTGGTCCCTTCATCCTGAGACGACTCAAAACCGACAAGGCAATCATCTCCGACCTACCCGAAAAAGTAGAGCTGAGCGAATGGGTGGGGCTGAGCAAAGAACAGGCAGCCCTCTATCGCAACACAGTGGATGAAACACTGGAGGCCATTGCCCGCGCACCCAGGGGTCAACGCCATGGCAAGGTGCTCGGATTGCTTACCAGACTGAAGCAAATCTGCAACCATCCCGCCCTAGCCCTCAAAGAACAAACCGTTGCAAAAGGGTTCATGGACCGCTCCGCCAAGCTGCTGCGTTTGGAAGAAATTCTCGAAGAAGTAATCGAGGCAGGAGATCGCGCTCTGTTATTCACCCAATTCGCAGAATGGGGTCATCTCCTTAAGGCCTACCTGCAACAACGCTGGCGCTTTGAAGTTCCCTTCCTGCACGGCAGCACAAGCAAAACTGAACGTCAGGCCATGGTTGATCGCTTCCAGGAGGATCCACGTGGACCCCAACTGTTCCTGCTGTCACTCAAAGCCGGTGGTGTAGGCCTCAACCTGACGCGGGCTAGCCATGTGTTTCATGTTGATCGCTGGTGGAATCCTGCCGTAGAAAACCAGGCCACTGATCGCGCTTACAGGATCGGGCAAACCAGTCGGGTGATGGTGCACAAATTCATCACCAGCGGCTCAGTTGAAGAGAAAATTGATCGCATGATTCGTGAAAAATCTCGACTTGCCGAAGACATCATTGGCTCTGGAGAAGACTGGTTAGGTGGCTTAGGCGTCAGTCAATTGCGCGAACTAGTGGCCCTAGAAGACAGCTGATTCAAAGATGACGTCATGACAAGCAGCACCAACAACACCAGCATCACAACCGCCCTAGGGGAAGAGGGGCTAGGGCAACAGCCTTGGTGGGTGGAGCAATGGATGGAATTGATTAATTCCTACCGCTTCAAAAAGCGACTTGAGCGTGCCTGGACCTACGCCAGAGAAGGCAATGTCACCTCAATACGCTTCGAGGGTCGCCGAGTACACGCCCGCGTCCAGGGCACCGGTGAAGACCCCTACAAGGTGAAACTCTGGCTTGATGTCCTCAACGACGAAGACTGGGGGTATGTACTTGAAGCCCTTACCCAGAAAGCGCGCTGGTCTGCCCAGTTGCTAGCAGGGATCATGCCGGCAGACATCGAGCGGGCATTTGCAGCCAGTGGTCGACGTCTTTTTCCCTTCAAGCTGCAGGAAGTCCGCAGTGAATGCAGCTGCCCAGATAAAGCCAATCCCTGCAAACACATCAGCGCCATCTATTTCCTGATGGGGGATCGCTTCAGCGAAGATCCCTTTGTACTGTTTCAGCTACGCGGTCGCACCCGCAACAAATTGCTTGCGGATCTAGCCGAACAACGGCGCGATGCACTCGCAAAACTGGCAGAAACAGCTGCCGCAAAGAATGAGGTTCCTGCTGAGCCATCCAGCAGCGACGACCTGCCTGTACCACCCCATCCCGCCGTTGTGGACCCGAGCTTATGGTGGCGCTACGACTCCAGCCTCGATGCCGATCTGGTGGTGATTACTCCAGCCCTGGAAGGCGACACAGGGCTCGATGCAGCAGGAGATCTACCCCTGGCCGAAGAACCCCGCTTCCCAAAAGCCCGTCAGACTTTTCTGAATCATCTCAGGGAGCAGGGACAAGCCCTATCCCAGCAAGCCATGCTTCAGGCAATGGCGACCGGTGGCTGAAGCCCCCTGGCTATCTTCTGAGAAGCAGGAGCTAGTCAACCTGCTTTTAATCTCTCACCAACAAGCTTTCAATTACCCACTTCTGGCATGTGAGCGGCGGCAGCCTTCACAACGTCTTGCCAGCCAGGAACTGTTTGCATCAAGACAGCCCGTACTGGCCCATAGTGACGGGCACGATCCAAATCTCAACTATGCCAATGCTGCAGCACTTCAGCTGTGGGGACGGCGCTGGGCAGAGATGGTCGGCATGCCTTCCCGCTTGACAGCACCAACCAGCGAACAAGATGCACGCGCCAATGCCTTAGACAAAGCGCTCCAACAGGATGCAATCAAGGACTATCAAGGGATCCGTATTAACCATGAAGGGCGAAGGTTTCTAATCAAGAACGCACGCATATGGACCCTATGGAATCAAGAAGGTCTACGCATCGGCCAAGCTGCTGCAATCGGCAGCTGGTATTGGTTATGAGTGCACACCAGCCCATTAACAATCAAAAATTGACGCTACCTTGCAACCAAGTTCATGCAAAAAATTAAGGAGATCATCAGCCGATAGGCATAGTCCATTTTTTTGATACATGAATTTTGATACATGAAATTTAGGCAAAATACGCATGTCAACTTTGGCTTAATCACTTAAGCCTTGAATATTTTCTATTTTGAGAATCCAAGAATTCTGATCAAAAGCCAATCTTCCTTTGCGTTATTCAAACGCCTGAAACAACCACTCGACACATCCCAGCCCATTACCACAACTGATATTGTGCAAACAGAAATGAAAGTTACACAATTTCAGTTAACCGGTCGGATTTAGGCCAAGCCGCCATAAGTTTAAAAAACTACCAAGCTGACCCTGATATTCAATGCTTAAGGGCGCAACAAAGATAAAAACACTTCGCTGACCAATAACAACAAAGAGTCTCTGATCCTGCTGTCAAAGTTTTGAACCATGAACGGCTCAAAACATTCTGCTATGTGGTCTTGCATCATCACTGCCACTGGCCCTAAGGGCGAGAGCGCGAACAGACAAAAGTGGCCTAGCGCAGTGCGATTCTCGAGATCAGCGTCGCCAAAAACCAAGCATCACATCGCCAACACGGTTCAGCTGAAGAACGACGTGAGATACCAACAAGACCCTTTAAGCATGGCTCAATGTTGTGGAGGCGTACTCTTTGAGAACAGCCCTAGCCCGAAAAGCAACTCCAAGCTTCATTCTTCAACTGACATCGTTGCTCTGAACTTGTAGAGGCGCCGTAAAATCGCAGCGACCCAGAGAACTGTATGCAACGTCGAAAACTACTCGGGTCTGGTGCTACGGCTGTCTCAGCAGCCGTCGGCGCAGGCATTCTCAGTGCCTGCACAATCCGTAGAGAGGAAGAAAGCGGCAGTAACAGCAGCCAGCCCAAGATCCGCTGGCGAATGGCCACCAGCTGGCCCCCCTCACTAGACACGATTTACGGCGGGGCCGAAACAATCAGCAGAAGGGTGAATGAACTAAGCGGAGGCAACTTCCAAATCAAGCCCTATGCGGCCGGCGAGCTCGTACCAGGCCTAGAAGTCCTTGATGCGGTTCAGGCGGGCTCCGTCGAGTGCGGTCATACCGCCAGTTACTACTACATTGGCAAAAATCCCGGCTTTGCCTTCGGCACTTCCGTACCGTTTGGCCTTACCGCACAACAACAGAACGCTTGGCTCTACGAAGCAGGCGGTAACGACGCCATCAACAACCTCTATGCCGATTTCGGAGTGATCAGCTTCCCCGCTGGCAACACCGGTGCACAAATGGGCGGATGGTTCAAGCGCAAACTCGAGGGTCTGAGTTCTCTACAGGGACTCAAAATGCGTATCCCTGGCCTGGGCGGCAAGGTGCTTGCCCAGCTGGGTGTGAACGTCCAGGTTTTGCCTGGTGGAGAGATCTACCTGGCTCTAGAGCGTGGCGCGATCGACGCCGCTGAATGGACCGGCCCATACGATGACGAAAAGCTTGGCCTAGCCAAAGCCGCACGCTTCTACTACTACCCAGGTTGGTGGGAACCCGGCCCCACCCTTGCCGCTCTGGTCAACCAACAAGCCTGGAGCAAGCTGCCGAGCGAATATCAAGCGATGTTCAACACCGCCTGTTACGAAGCCAACCTCACCATGCTCAGCCGATACGACAACCTCAACGGGGCTGCTCTGCAAAGGCTTTTAAAGGGCAACACCGAGCTGGTTCCCTATGACCAAAGCATCCTTAAAGCTGCCCAGGAAGCAGCCTTCCAGCTCTATAGCGATACCGCCGCAAAAGATGCCAGCTTCCGCAGCCTGCTTCAGCAATGGCAAGGCTTCCGTAAGCAGGTTTACGCCTGGAACAACGTCAATGAGTTCTCATTCGCTCGCTTCAGTTACGACCAGCTGCAAGGAACTTGATGAGACGCTGGCTAGACCTAGCAGAACGCCTTGACGCCTTAAACAAGGCCTTTGCAGTCATTGCACGCTGGTCGGTGTTGATGATGTTGGGATTAGGGCTCTGGAACGTTGTGGGGCGCTATCTGGGTGTGTCCATCGGCCACAATCTCAGCTCCAACGGTCTCATCGAAGGGCAGTGGTACCTCTTTGATCTGGTGTTCCTACTGGGACTGGGCTGGACCCTCCAACGCCATGGGCATGTGCGGGTTGATGTACTTCAAAGCCGCTGGGGAGAAAAGCACCAAACACGTATGGAGCTGCTTGGCACCCTGGTCTTCCTGTTGCCATTTGCCCTGGGAGTAATGCTGATCTCGCTCGAACCCGCCCTGCAGTCTTGGAGAATCGGCGAAGCCTCACCCGACCCCAACGGCCTGCCGCGCTACTGGGTTAAATCCCTCATCCCCTTGGGCTTCCTACTCTTGGCCCTACAAGGCGTCGCCGAAGCCATTCGAGCCTGGGCAAAGCTAAAAGCCCAAACATTGATGCCATTCAACCCTGAAGCGGAACAGGGCGGAGATCGCCTTGATTGAGATTGAACTACTCGACCATGTGATCAGTTTCGATCCCGCCACCACACTTGGGCCTGGGATGTTTATAGCCCTGGTCTTCGCCCTATTGAGCGGCTATCCAGTTGCCTTCTGCCTCGGTGGCATTGCCGTGATCTTCGCGTTGCTGGGCATGGCTCTTGGTGTGATCGATCCACTGTTCGTTACCGCTCTGCCGCAGCGAATCCTGGGGATCATGGCCAACTTCACCTTGTTGGCCATTCCGGCGTTTGTGTTCATGGGCGCCATGCTCGAGACATCAGGTATTGCAGAGCGACTGCTCGAGAGCATGGGACGTCTACTCGGCAAACTGCGCGGTGGCCTAGCCCTGGCGGTCGTGCTAGTCGGCTCACTGCTCGCTGCCACCACCGGAGTCGTAGCAGCGACAGTCACCACTATGGGGCTGATCTCTCTACCGGCCATGCTGAGAGCGGGCTACGACCGCTCACTTGCCACGGGGGTCATTGCTGCCTCAGGAACCCTTGGCCAGATCATCCCACCCAGCATTGTCTTGGTGGTTCTCGGCGACCAGTTGGGTGTCTCAGTAGGAGATCTGTTCCTTGGCTCACTGATTCCAGGGGTGCTCATGGCTGGTGCATTTGCCACTTATGTGCTCGTGATCAGCCACCTCAAACCTCATCTCGCCCCCCAACTGAATCCAGCAGACCTGATCCCCATGCAACCTGGCCAACTGCTGCGTGTGATCATCCCGCCCCTAGGCCTGATCCTCTTAGTGCTAGGCAGCATCTTCTTTGGAATCGCAACACCCACCGAAGCTGGCGTTCTTGGTGCCACTGGCGCCATGGTCCTAGCAGCGCTCAATGGAGGGTTCAGCCGTAGCAGCCTCTCAAAAGTATGCGATGAAACCCTACGAACCACCGCCATGGTGATGGCGATTTTACTGGGCTCAACAGCTTTTAGCCTTGTCTTTCGCGGAGTAGGCGGCGATCAACTCATTGCCGATCTTTTGCTGAACCTGCCCGGCGGCAAGGTTGGTTTTATGGCCGTGAGCATGCTCACGATCTTCGGCCTCGGCTTTTTCATCGACTTCTTTGAAATCGCCTTTATTGCCGTTCCGCTCTTACTGCCCGCAGCTCGCCAAATCCTTGGACCCGAGGCCTTGATCTGGCTAGGTGTGGTCATCGGCGCCAATTTGCAAACCTCCTTCCTCACTCCACCTTTCGGCTTCGCACTCTTTTATCTACGCGGAGTAGCCCCTAAAACCATTACCACACAAGAAATCTATAAGGGTGCACTGCCCTTCGTGGGCCTGCAAATCGCTGTCTTGGTGCTGATCATTGCAGCC
The DNA here is from genome assembly GCF_000011485.1 of Prochlorococcus marinus str. MIT 9313. Lineage (NCBI taxonomy): Bacteria > Bacillati > Cyanobacteriota > Cyanophyceae > Synechococcales > Prochlorococcaceae > Prochlorococcus > Prochlorococcus marinus. The sequence goes on from NC_005071.1 coordinate 2,287,994, forward strand.
CCACCCCTAGTGGATTGGCTGCCCAACCTTGCCGCCTCCTGAAAGAAAGCACAGTTCTCCGAACACCCTCCGTAGAGTTTTGGCATTGGTGTAAAGGGTCCATGAACGTTGCGAGCAAAGACACCACGGTGACAACGGCCAGCACTGCTCCAAGGTTGTCACTGCAATGCGCAGCTATCGCTAGCGACACCACCACGATCCGTGCCCTCGATTGGGACCGCAGCCGCTTTGATATCGAGTTCGGCCTCCGTAACGGCACCACCTACAACAGCTTCCTGGTGAGAGGTGCCAAGACAGCACTGATCGATACCAACCACCTCAAGTTTGAGGACACCTGGCTACCGATGCTTAAGCAGCAAATCGATCCAAAAGCGATCGACTATCTCATCATCAGCCACACCGAACCCGACCATTCCGGGCTAGTGGGCCAGATCATCGATCTCAATCCCGAGATCGAAATCGTTGCTTCGAAGGTCGCCATCAAGTTCCTAGAAGATCAGGTGCATCGCCCCTTCCGCTCGCGAGAAGTCAAAAGCGGCGAAGAACTGGATCTAGGCACTAACTCAACAAGCGGTATCGCTCACCGCTTCGAATTTCTGAGTGCGCCCAACCTGCACTGGCCAGACACAATCTTCTCTTTCGACCACGCCACAGGGATTCTTTACACCTGTGATGCATTTGGTCTGCACTATTGCTCAGAAGAACTCTTCGACCAGGACCCCTCCGCACTGGCCCCAGACTTCCGCTTCTATTACGACTGCTTGATGGGGCCCAATGCGCGCAGTGTTGTCCAGGCTTTGAAGCGCATGGATCAGCTGCCAGAGATCACCACAATTGCCGTTGGTCACGGCCCGCTACTCCGCCACCATCTCAAGCTTTGGGTCGAAGACTATCGCGACTGGAGCAGCCAACGAAACCAAGGAGAAAGCTATGCAGCCATCTGTTATCTCAGTTATTACGGCTTTTGCGACCGGCTCAGCCAAGCCATTGCCCACGGCATCGGCAAAGCCAAAGGCGAGGTACAACTAGTCGATCTTCGCGCCACTGATGCGCAAGAACTGAGCGCATTAATTGGTGAAGCAAAGGCTGTAGTAGTACCAACCTGGCCATCCCAACCAGATGCAGAACTGCAGAGTTCAATTGGCACCCTATTGGCAGCTTTGAATCAAAAGCAATGGGTTGCCGTTTACGATGCCTATGGCGGCAATGATGAGCCAATTGATGCAGTAGCAGCGCAGCTGCGTAGCCTTGGGCAAAAAGAAGCTTTCGAACCTTTAAGGGTGCGGCAAGCTCCTGACGGGAATGTCTACCAACGCTTCGAAGAAGCTGGTACCGACCTTGGACAACTGCTCAACCAAAAGCAAAATATTGCGGCAATGAAAAGCCTAGATACTGAACTTGACAAGGCCATGGGTACCCTTAGTGGCGGCCTTTATGTCGTCACCGCCAGCCAAGATGAAGAGTCCAGCCAACGACGTGGCGCCATGATCGCAAGCTGGGTAAGTCAAGCAAGTTTCACACCGCCAGGGCTAACCGTCGCAGTAGCCAAAGACAGAGCCATAGAAACCCTGATGCAAGTAGGGGATCGTTTCGTGATCAACGTATTAAGAGAAGACAACTATCAACCCTTACTAAGGCAATTCCTCAAACGCTTCCCCCCCGGAGCCGATCGTTTCGAAGGAGTGAATGTACTCAACAATGTTGCTAAAGGAGGCCCCGTCCTCGTGGATGCGCTGGCCTTCTTGGATTGCCTCGTCAAACAGCGACTAGAAACCCCCGATCACTGGATCATCTACGCCCTGGTGGAACAAGGCAATGTGGCGGATGCTGAAGCTAAAACAGCAGTACATCACCGCAAAGTAGGGAACCACTACTGATGTCGATGTCCTCCATCCACGAGCCTGCTGCAGCAGCGCAGCGAACGGTGATCACACTCCCAATCGAAAAGGGCCTGATCAGCTTGCGCGGCCTTAGTCCACAACGTCTGCGCTTTGAGCTGGAATATGCCCTGGAGCGAGGCAGTACCGCCAATAGCTTTCTTTTCTCTGCCGGGGACGACTCATATGGGCAACCTCAAGCGGCTGTCCTGGTACACCCCCCTGGCGACGCCTATGCGGAGGTTTTCATGCCGGCACTCGCCAAGGCTCTACCTTCAGATACCACGACGTTGAAGGTGGTCGTTGGTCACATCAACCCCAACCGAGTTGCGCTACTCAAAAAGCTAGCCAGCACCTACCCCAAGCTGAAATTAATCAGTTCCAATCCCGGCGCCAAATTGCTCAGAGAGCTTTGGGAGCAACGCAAACCAGCAACACCCAACAACAATGAACAAGAAGAGTCATCCCTTCCGTCTCTTCCATCCATTGAGATTGTTCGACAAGAACAGAAGCTCTCCCTCAGCAACGAACACGCATTGTGGCTGCTACCAGCGCCAACAGCTCGCTGGCCAGGCGGCCTACTGGCCTTCGAAGAAAGCCTTGGCTTGTTGATGAGCGACAAACTATTCGCCGCCCACCTCTGCACAAGCGAATGGGCAGAAGCCAATCGCATCAGCACCGAAGAGGAGCGTAGGCATTTCTACGACTGCCTGATGGCTCCCATGGCCAGCCAGGTAGATACCTTAGTAGAGCGGCTTGAAGAGCTAGACATCCGCACGATCGCCCCATGCCATGGGCCAGCCATAGAAACGAGCTGGCGGAGCCTCTTGAATGACTACCGCCGCTGGGGTGAAAGCCAACAACAAGCCCCTTTAAAGGTCGTTCTTCTTTTCGCCAGCGCCTACGGCAACACAGCGGCGATTGCTGACGCACTCGCAAAAGGAGTCTCCAGTACTGGTATTCAAGTAGAAAGCCTCAACTGCGAATTCACACCTGCGAATGAATTGGTGAATGCAATCCAACAAGCCGATGCCTACTTGATTGGATCGCCAACCCTTGGAGGGCATGCACCAACACCAATCGTATCGGCCCTAGGAACCTTGCTGGCCGAAGGTGACCGCAACAAAAAGGTAGGCATATTCGGCAGCTATGGCTGGAGTGGAGAGGCATTGGAACTTCTCGAAAAGAAGCTACGTGATGGTGGTTTCTCCTTTGGATTCGAGCCAATCAAAGTGAAGTTCAGTCCCGATGCTGCCATGGTGAAAACCCTGGAAGAGACAGGAACACTGTTTGGGCGAAACCTGCTCAAAAAACAGCGGCGTCAGCAACCACGAGCAAGCAGTGGCATGAGTGCAAGCCGTAGCGATCCAGCCGTGCTTGCCCTTGGTCGGGTAGTGGGCTCACTATGCATCTTGACGGCTCGTAAAGGGGAAGGGAATACAGCGCTTAGCGGCGCAATGGTCGCAAGCTGGGTTAGCCAAGCCAGCTTTTCACCGCCAGGGCTGAGCGTGGCCGTCGCCAAAGACCGAGCCGTTGAAGCGTTGCTGCATCGGGGCGACCACTTCGCTCTCAATGTGTTGGCAGCAGGAAGGCAACACGAACTGATGAAACATTTCCTGCAACCATTCCCAGCTGGTTCAGACCGGTTCGCAGGGCTAGACCTTGACGCCAGTCCCGCAGGTCAACCGCTGCTTAAAAATGCTCTGGCATGGCTTGAAGGATGCGTACAGCAACGCATGGAATGTGGAGACCACTGGCTGCTATATGCCGAGATCAGCCATGGTGCCCTACTTGAGCGAGAAGGCACGACGGCTGTGCATCAGCGCCGCAGCGGGGCGAACTACTGAAGAAGCAGCCTTGCGAGAAACTCGCGCAGACAGGCCCCATACACTCCTCCTAACTCATACTGATTATGAGTTAGGCTGCCAATTGTTGCGCATCCCTCCATTCATGAATCTCACCACCAACGCCAATCTTGAAGCGGCCTTTGGCGGCGAGAGCATGGCCAACCGTAAATACCTCTTCTTTGCCGACGTTGCCCAGACACTTGGCAACAATGAATTAGCAAAGCTTTTCCGCGACACTGCGGCGCAGGAAACCGAACACGCCTTCGCTCACTTCCGCTTGCTCCATCCTGAGCTATTAATCGAAGATCCTGCCGCACTCAACGCTGCTGACAAGCAGAAGATGCTCACCCGCTGCCTCGAGCTGGCCATTGAAGGTGAAACCTATGAATACACCACCATGTACCCAGAGTTCGCTACTCAGGCCCGCCAGGACAGAGACAGCACTGCAGAAGCAGAATTCAACGAACAGATCGAAGAGTCTCAGCAACACGCGAACCTTTTTCGTCGTGCAGCCAGCAACTTCGGCTTTTTAGTGCCAATCGAGCAACATCATGCTGAGCGTTACGGCGTTGCCCTCAAAGCACTGGAAGGCAAGGGCGTCGTAAGCGAAGCGGATCAACCCGTAACTGGTAAATGGATCTGCAAAGTGTGCTCGATGATCTATGACCCGGCCATCGGCGATCCCGAGTCAGGCATCTCAGCAGGAACCGCATTTGAAGCAATCCCAGAAGATTGGGTCTGCCCCATCTGCGGCACCCGAAAAGCCAACTTCGTGCCTTACCGAGAAGCCGAACTCAAAGAAGCGGCCTGAGATTGGCTGAGGTGCTGCAAAACCGTGTACAAATTTGTTGCGTGAGCAAAGCATCTCTTGAGTTAGACCAGGTTTATGGCTTTATCACCCCCCCCCGATCTGCTTGTCATCGCCGCTAGCAATGGCGAGAACCTAAAGCTAGCTCGTCGCATCGCCGCTCAAGCTGAACACCAGGGACACAGAGCCAAGATTCTCGATCTCACAAGCTTGGGCCTGCCACTGTTCACGCCTGTGGCAAAGGAAGCTGGAATGCCAAACGGTGTCACCCCACTCCATCAACAGCTGATGGCGGCCTCGCACTGGGTGATCTGCGCGCCTGAATACAACGGCTCGATTCCACCTGCATTCACAAGTGCCGTCGCCTGGCTCTCCGTACAAGGAGATGACTTCCGCAGTTTGTTCAACGGCAGGCCAATCGCAATGGCAAGCTTTTCCGGCGGGGGCGGCATGGGCATGTCGATGAGCCTGCGCAGTCAACTCAGCCACCTCGGCGCTCAAGTGCTTGGACGGCAGCTGATGAGTAACCACGCCAAACCCGCCAAAGACGAATCCATTCGAGACTTAGTTCACCTGCTGATGCAGATGCAACCTCTCAAGCTTTGATCCATCCGAACCAATCACCTTGTTGCACAAGCCTCGATCAGGATCTTCTCGCCGACCGCTCGAAGGCCTAGAACTGCGAAACAAACTAAATCTAGTGAACACTAGATATGGATTCTTACAAAAGAAACTCTCTACAGCTTTAAACGCAAAAAATCTGGTTTTGCTAACTTAAGAATGAGAGCAAAAGCCTGATCTACCAGAAGCCTTGCCCTGTCTAGAAACAACAAAAGCCAGACACAATCCCAATCATAAAGACAATCTAAAAAAGATTGGCACGCTAGATATTGTGGCTTGAAATGCACAAGTCATTGCATTCAGCCCTCGGCGCGATGGGATCTCAGCCTGGCCAAAACGCTGCTGTTCGATACCGCGGTTTTCTGCTCCTGCCACAGAGCAACCAAACATGGTTAGTTAGGCCTGAACGCAGTCCAATGCTTTTGTTGCCGTTCCGCACCCCAATCTGTTCCTTGACAGATGTCAAGTCGATGCTGGATTGGCGTCTCTCTCAACAATCAAAGTTGCTTGATGCTGCCTGATCAATTAGGCAGCATGAGGAGGAGGTGTGGGGTGTCCTTGAGATTGAAATGGCAGCACCAATGTTGCCCATCGCTCTGGACGCTCAGGTCGTTGACGGCGTGGCTGACGGACACCAAAAGGGACACGCACCACATTGGTTCCATCAACCGCCAAGGTATGTCCCTGCAGCAGAGCTGATTCCAATCCATCTGGAAGGGTAGGAAGAGTTACCCCAGCCCCCCTAGAGGACTGATCTCCTTGGTTCAATGAAGTGTCGCTATCCATGCTGTCCCCCCAGCGATGGTGCAGATGCGGGACAGTATGGTCAAAACACTGCCACATGTGCTGAATTAAAAACCAAAAATTCGGTTTTCAGTGAAAAGTTACTGCCTTTAATCTGTTCACACCAGGGGAGGTTTAAGAACAGCGTTATCAGCAAGCTCCTCAACCGATGGGCAGCTACACAGCAAATTGCGATCGCCATAGGCATTATCAATTCGCGAAACCGCAGGCCAAAACTTGCTTTGGCGCTGCTCAGCCAATGGGAAAGCAGCTTCGGCGCGGGAGTATGGACGATCCCAAACCTCTGCTGTGACGGCCGCCAAGGTATGAGGCGCCCGTCGCAGCGGGTTGTTCTGAGGATCGATCTGGCCTGACTCAATCGCTGCCGTTTCTTCCCGTATGGCAATCATGGCGTCGCAGAAGCGGTTGAGCTCCTCCAAGCTCTCGCTCTCAGTGGGTTCCACCATCACAGTCCCTGCCACCGGCCAGCTCACGGTTGGGGCATGAAAGCCGTAGTCCATCAACCGCTTTGCAATGTCATCCACCTCCAAGCCTGCACTTCGCTTAAGGGGGCGCAGGTCGAGGATGCATTCATGGGCAACCAACCCTGCTTGACCCCGAAACAGCACCGGGTAATGAGGATGCAACCGATGGGCTAGGTAATTAGCAGATAACAGTGCAACAGCACTGGCCTGCCGTAATCCCTCCGCACCCATCATGCGCAGGTACATCCAGCTGATCGGCAGGATGCCTGCACTGCCCCATGGCGCAGCCGAAATTGCGCCGATTCCCTGCTCGCCGCCGCAGGCAGCGAGGGGATGACCTGGAAGGAAGGGCATCAAATGAGCAGACACCGCGATCGGACCAACCCCTGGTCCACCACCGCCATGGGGGATACAAAATGTTTTGTGCAGATTGATATGACAAACATCAGCGCCATAAGTCCCAGGACGACAAAAACCGATCTGCGCATTGAGATTGGCGCCATCGAGATACACCTGACCACCGTGACCATGAACGAGCTCACAGATTTCACGAATCTGCGGTTCAAAGACACCATGGGTTGAGGGATAGGTGACCATCAGGGCTGCCAGCTGAGGAGCATGGGCCTCTGCCTTGCTGGCCAAATCATTGAGATCCACGTTCCCGTCTGCATCACAAGCCACAGGCACCACCCGCAAACCCGCCATCACGCATGTGGCTGGATTGGTGCCATGGGCACTGGTGGGAATCAGACAAACATCTCTCTGCTGCTCTCCGCGGGAATGATGCCAAGCGCGAATCACTAACAAGCCAGCTAATTCCCCCTGAGAGCCGGCATTCGGCTGCAAAGACACCCCGGCAAAGCCAGTAATGTCTGCAAACCAATGTTCCAGGTCCTGAACCAATCTCTGATACCCCTGGCACTGATCCTGAGGAGCAAAAGGATGCAGCGCCGCAAACTCCCTCCAACTAATGGGGATCAGTTCAGCTGCAGCATTGAGCTTCATCGTGCAACTACCCAGGGGGATCATCCCGTGCACCAATGAAAGATCGCGGCCCACCAATCGCTGGAGGTAACGAAGCAGCTCGGTTTCGCTGCGATAGCGATGGAACACCTGCTGCTGCAACCAAGGTCGCTGGCGCAACGGCAAGCCAACAAGCTCCTCAAGGTGAGGGTTTCCAGGGTCTTCGAGAACTGGCACAGGCTGACCTGCAGCCTCAGCCAAAATCTGGAGGATCGACTTCAGCTCCTGATCGGTGCTGAGCTCATCAAAACTAATGCCAAATCCATGGGCTGCCTCTGGAGCAACACCCAAAGGCAACACCCGTAGGTTAAATCCCGCCAAAGCGGCTGCCTGATGAACAGCAGGGGCTTCACGACAGATCACCTCAATCGTGTCAAAGCGAGCTATCGACTGGACTGGATAGCCCAACTGGTGCAATCCCCTCTCCAGTTGAGCCCGTAAACGCAGGACTCGTCTAGCGATTGCAGCGAGCCCATCGGGTCCATGGTGCACTGCATAGAACGACGCCATCACAGCCAATAAGACCTGCGCCGTGCAGATATTGCTGGTGGCCTTGTCTCGGCGGATGTGTTGCTCCCGGGTCTGCAACGCCAATCGCAAAGCCGGTTGCCCCTCCGCATCCACAGACTGGCCGACTAGACGTCCAGGGACCTGGCGCTTGAAGATCTCAAGGGTGGCAAAAAAGGCGGCGTGAGGTCCCCCAAAGCCCATTGGCACCCCAAACCGTTGAACACTGCCAACAGCAATATCAGCTCCAAATTCAGCCACTGGAGCAAGCAAAACCTGAGCAAGAGGATCAATGGCAACAGTTGCCAGGGCCCCTACCTCATGAGCAGCCTGAATGGAGGTCGTGGGGTCCCAGAGCCTGCCGCTACGTCCAGGCAACTGAAGCAAAACACCAAAGACCTCAGCATCAAACTGAAAGGTCATCGGCTCGGCCACCTCGAGATCAATGCCCAGAGGTTCAGCCCGAGTTCTCAACACGGCAAGAGTCTGGGGAAGAACCTCCGCATCCACGAGAAAACGATGGGCCGCAGGGCGCTTGCAAATCGCAAAGCTGAGGCTCATCGCCTCAGCAGCTGCCGTTCCCTCATCAAGCAAGGAAGCATTGGCGATCGGCAACCCCGTGAGCTCACTGATCAGCGTCTGAAAGTTGAACAGAGCCTCAAGCCGTCCTTGAGAGATCTCAGCCTGATAAGGGGTGTAAGCGGTATACCAAGCAGGATTTTCAAGCACCTGTCGCTGAATCAACGCAGGCGTTGCTGTGCCGTAATAGCCAAGCCCAATTAAAGAACGCCTCACCCGATTCGCCGCCGCGATGAGACGCAGTTCCTCCATAGCCTGAACTTCACCACAGCCCTCAGGAAGGGAACTGCTGGGTGCCGTTGTCTCGAGAATGTCTGGAGGAACTACAGCAGCAACAAAGCTCTGAAGATCACGATGACCAAGCTCCAGCAGCATTTGCTGCTGGTCTTCCAAGCTGGGCCCAATGTGCCTCACCAAAAAAGGTGAAGACTGAATGCTTGAAGCCTCAACTGCACGCTGTTCAAGCAGGGTCAAGGGACATTCATCAACAAGATGGACAGAAGTTTAGAAAATTTGGCCCAGAACCATCGCACTTCATCAGCTGCTTAGTTGCTTGATTCGATAGCCACCTTGTTGGCATAGGTGGCTGCGTCCATCAGATCCTGCAATTGAGCTGGGTCCGCCGGGCGAACGACGAGCAACCACCCCTCACCATGAGGATCATTTTGAAGTTCATCCGGGCTGGAAAGCACCGACTCATTAATCCGCACCAGCTCACCGCTGATCGGAGCATGCAAATCCTCGACAGCTTTCACCGACTCAACGGACCCGAAAGTGGTGCCCCGATTCAGCCGATCGCCCACCTCCGGCAAATCCACAAACACAATGTCACCCAACTGATCAACAGCAAAGGCACTGATGCCTATCCGCACCAATTCACCATCCAAACTGGCGTATTCATGGGTATCGGCAAACCGAAAGTGGTCGGGGAATTGGAAAGCCATCGAGCCTGGCGAGGCAAAGCTCACCCAGTCTGGGGTACATCCAGCAAACCGGCGCGAACCAAAGCCACCAAAGCTCGGATCAGTGCCAATTCCACATGAGTGCGATGGGTACCTCCCTGCACATAGAGGTTGTAAGGGGGGCGCAAGGGAGCATCTGCAGAAAACTCACTGGTGCTGCCGTCAATAAATGTTCCGCCCGCCATCACCAAATCGCTTGCATACCCAGGCATCGCTGCCGGCACAGGATCGAGATAGGCCCCAATAGGTGAACATGCCTGAAAGGCCCTGCAAACAACTTTCAAAACCTCAGGGTCTCCAAGCTGCACCGCCTGAATTAAATCGCTACGAAAGGCTCCCATCGAGGGCTTCACTGCAAAGCCCAAAGTGTCGAACACACCCGCGACCAAATCAGCTCCGATCAATGCCTCTGCCACCATTTGTGGAGCCAAGAACAGCCCCTGCAACACCAACCGATAAAGATCAAAGCCAGTGCCCCCCTGACTACCAATTCCTGGAGCAGTGAGCCGACAGCAAGCCTGCTCGACCAAATCAGCCCGACCGGCGACATATCCACCAGTTGGAGCAATCGTGCCACCGAGATTTTTGATCAAAGAGCCCGCAATCAGATCAGCACCAACTGCTGGGGGCTCCAAATCCTCAACAAGCTCGCCATAGCAATTGTCGACAAAACAGACACATCCAGGCTGAGAGTTATGGATGCGATGACACAAATCGCCAATGGCTTTGATCGAAAGAGATGACCGCGAGCTGTAGCCACAGCTGCGCTGTATCAACACCATCCTTGTTGGCACCTCCAAGGCGCGTTCCAAGGCTGAAACATCCACACATCCCTCGGCCGTGAGGGGCAGCTGGTCATAAGAGATCCCTAATTCGATTAAAGACCCCTGGCCGGATCCACGCAGACCAATCACTTCTTCAAGGGTGTCGTAAGGCTCTCCGGTCACTGACACGAGTCGGTCACCAGGCCGAAGAACGCCAAACAACGCAGTCGCAATTGCATGGGTACCACTCACAAACTGGAGTCGAACAGCTGCTTTCTCAGCACCAAGCACCCTTGCAAATACACGATCAACCACCTCCCGAGCCTGATCTCCATGGCCATAACCGGTGATGGAAGCAAAGTGTTGCGTGGCGACTCGTTCGCTGCTGAAAGCCTCCAACACCTTCGCAAGGCGAACCGCCACGGCAGCCGTCCGCTCGCATGCGATCCCCTCAAGGCGCTTAGAGACAAAACCGACGTGCCGCCTGGCCCACGCCTGCACCAGCAGTTCATCAAAGCCAGCTGCAGGGAATGTCTTCAAAACAACCCGGGGTCAGAATCAATCATCCCCATGCTGAATCCTCGTTGAACGTCAAACGAAATCGAAAGTGAAGATCAAGAGCACAACATTGCCAAAATCACAGTTCACCGAACCAAGTCAGCGCAAATCATTGGCAAAACTGCCATAGCTCAGCACGCATCAAGAAGATGCACAGCTGAGCTATGGCCCCTGGAAACGGTTCCATAGTTCCTTTAGATTTGAACATGTCTCGGCCCTTTCCGCTCCACTCGCCTTACAAGCCAAGCGGCCGACCCATCCAAAGGAGTACCTCTTGGTTTCCCCTCTTCCGGTCTCTTCAGCCACAAACCGTCAGCAACGTTTGTGGGCTGCTGTAAAGGCTCATCGTGAGCCACTACCAGCAAAACAACGTCGATTCAAATGGGGCACCACCAGTTTCATGCTGGCCATGCATGTAGCAGCAACCTTCGCACTGCTACCACGCTTTTGGAGCTGGCAAGGGTTGGTCGCTTTTGCCGTTCTTTATTGGACCACGGTGCTCGGGGTGACCTTGGGATTACATCGACTGGTCGCTCATCGCAGCTTTGTCGTACCCGTTTGGCTGGAGAGGATTCTGGTGATCATGGCCACGCTTGCCTGCCAGAGTGGCCCCATCGAATGGGTGGCTCTGCATCGCCACCATCACCGCTACTCCGACCAAACCAATGACCACCACGACGCCGGCCGTGGCCTCTGGTGGGCCCACAGTGAATGGATGCTGCATGAGATTCCAGCGCTGGATCACATGGACCGCTTTGCAGGAGATCTGCTAGCCGACCCTTTCTTCCGATGGCTTGATCGCTGGTTCCTGCTGCTACAGATCCCTCTCGGTCTTGGGCTCTACTGGTACGGAGAAGTCGCCCAGGTGCACGGTGGAGGACTTGGCCTGGTGCTCTGGGCCATCCCCCTGCGACTGGTGGTTGTGTACCACGTGACCTGGTTTGTGAACTCGGCGACCCATGCATTTGGCTACCGCAACTTCGACAGCCCAGACCTCTCTCGCAACTGCTGGTGGGTGGCGGTGCTGTCCTTCGGCGAGGGTTGGCACAACAATCACCATGCTTATCCCTCCAGCGCCCGTCATGGCCTGCGATGGTTTGAATTCGACATCACCTGGCAACACGTGAAGGCGTTGCGTCGTCTTGGCCTGGCTCGTCGAGTCCAGCAAGCCCGCTATGTTTCCGGGGCTTCCTGATCAACCAACAACTCTGAGCGGGCCCTGAGATCATCCAAAAACCCCTCTGCTCCCTGTCTGTTCACTCCACCCAAGGCCACCTGAGTTGCGTGCAGATCAAGCAATTCGCCATCGAGCTCCTCAGAGTTGTAATCCCTCAAACCAGCCATCACCTCCGCAAAACGTTCTCTGCGCTGCGCCTTAGTGACTGGATAAGCCTCCATCACCTTGTCCCGGCATTGACGCCACGATTTTCCATTGCATAGACAATCAGCCAAAGCAGCACTAAGAGCTGCGGCCTCATCTTCTTCAATTCGCCAATCAAAGCCAGCAGGTAAGGCAGCAAGACCCACAAAAATCTCAAACAGAGCGCCAGCGCCGAGTGGCTCACCATCTGCTCCTTCCAGAGGAAGAGAACTTTCCGAAAGCACCTTGAGTAAGTCGGGATGACCCTCAACCAAGCGATCACGAATCGGCTCTAGACCGGCATGAAGGATGGCGTTGGCTTGACCCAATGCCAGAAACACTTCGGGGCCTGGTGAAGCGAGTTTGCCGTTGCGCAGATTAGAGATCTGCGAATTGTGCACCCGGCCGAGATCAAGGCATTCAGCCAGAGCCGGCAAGACCTTATGTGACCAACCATTGCGCTCATGCCAGACATGAATGAGATGAGCCATGGCCCGCCGCCCATCATCCAAGCGCTCGCGATAGCCCCTGGTCGCCGAATCAGATTCAACATCAGGCTTAGTCACTGGATAAGGATCCGTATCGTGTATAGTTTATGCACATTCGATAGATCGCTCATGGCCTCCAGAGTGATACCTACGCCTTCAACGATAAGCAGGCCTGCAGCTTCGCATAAGGCCTCAAGCCTTTCTACAAATCTTCAGCGCTCCTACACAAGCCAGGCCATTTGCCCACCTAAAGAATCAAGACGCTGGGGAACGATCGGATTCATGATCGCCATTCATGCCCTATCCATCCTGGCCCTGTTGCCCCGTTTCTGGAGCTGGCAAGCGATCACAACCCTTCTCGTCCTCTACTGGGTCACGGCCTGCCTCGGCGTGACGATCGGCTACCACCGTCTGCTCTCACACCGGTCTTTCCGAGTACCCCACTGGCTGGAGCGCTTCTTTGCCACCTGCGGAACCTTGAGCTGCCAACACGGTCCAATCGACTGGGTAGGACTCCATCGCCACCATCACAAGTTTTCCGATACTGACCCCGACCACCACAACAGTCATAAGGGCTTCTGGTGGAGCCACATGGGCTGGATGTTTGAACCCATTCCAGCCATGCGGGTCGTGCCACGCCTCACTGTTGACCTGGCAGCGGATCCCTATTACCGCTGGCTTAACAAGTACTTTCTACTGTTGCAGCTCCCGCTAGCCGGTTTGCTCTTCTGGATCGGCAGCGTCAGTGGAGCCGGTGGTTTGGCCCTCGTGCTGTGGGGTATCCCCTTGCGCCTAACGATCGTGTATCACATCACCTGGCTGGTCAATTCCGCCAGTCACTGCTGGGGGACTGTGGCCTTCGACAGCGGTGACAACTCCCGCAACAACCCTTGGGTAGCAGCTCTTACTTTTGGCGAAGGTTGGCACAACAACCACCACGCCTTCCCGCACTCCGCCATTCATGGACTCCAGCGCGGTCAGATCGACCTCACCTGGCAGCACATCCGCCTCATGCGAGCCCTAGGCTTGGCTCGCAAGATCCGGCTACCGATCACATCGTAAGGTTGTCGATCGCTAAACAGTCGTCGTCCGTCTTCTTATCGCCATGGCCAAGCGCGTACAAGTCGTCCTGAACGAAGACGTCCTCAGCCTCGGCAAGGACGGCGACCTAGTTGAGGTTGCTCCTGGTTATGCCCGCAACTTCCTGCTTCCCTTCGGCAAGGCTGTCCCTGTGACCCCAGCCGTGATGAAACAGGTCGGTCACAGACGTGCCAAGCAGGCCGAGCATCAGGCGGCAATCAAGCAGGAAGCCCTGGACTTCCAAACCGCACTGGTCACAATCGGGCGTTTCACCGTTAAAAAGCAAACCGGCGAAGACGACGTCTTGTTCGGCACAGTCACCAATGGTGATGTCGCTGAAGCAATCGAAACAGCCACAAAGAAGGAGATCGACCGACGCAATATCATCGTTCCGGAAATTCACCGAACCGGTAGCTACAAGGTGCAAGTGAAACTGCACAATGAAGTCAACGCCGAAATCAACCTCGAAGTCGTCAGCTACTGATTGCTGGCAAGGCTTACAAAACAAGCCAAAGTAGGTCTCCTTATAACGTCAGCTCCTCATCCATGGTGAGCGCCCCCCTGCCAAACAACGGCGATACCGCCGCAGAGGGGTCCCGTCCCTTCAGGAAAGCCTCTTCTACATCTCGAGAACCGAGCTTTGAAGCCCTGCCAGACTCCGTGCCTCCTCAAAATCTGGAGGCAGAGGAAGCTGTTCTAGGAGGCATCCTTCTTGATCCTGATGCCATCGGCAGAGTGGTCGATGTGCTCCAACCTGAGGCTTTTTATCTCAACGCCCATCGAGAGATCTTCCGCACAGCCCTGATGCTTCACAGCCAGGGCAAACCCACCGACCTCACAGCAATGAGCGCCTGGTTGGCCGACACAGGGTCCCTGGAGAAGGTAGGTGGCAGCAACCGTCTGATCGAACTTGTAGAGCGCGTTGCCTCCACTGCATCAATCGAGCAAGTGGCCCGTTTGGTGATGGACAAATTCCTACGGCGACAGTTGATTCGCTCAGGCAACGAAGTGATTCAACTCGGCTTTGACCAGGGCCTACCGATGGAACAGGTTCTCGACAAAGCAGAACAAACAATTTTTGCGATCAGCCAGGAAAAGCCATCCAAAGGTCTCACCCCCACAGCAGAAATCCTTACCAGCACCTTCAACGAGATCGAAAGCCGCTCACTAGGTACGTCCGTCGCAGGCATCCCTGTGAACTTCTACGACCTCGATGCCATGACCCAGGGTCTGCAGCGCAGTGACCTGATCATCGTGGCTGGCCGCCCAGCCATGGGCAAAACCTCCATGGTGCTCAATCTGACCAAAAACGTTGCTCAACTCCACAACCTGCCTGTGTGCTTGTTCAGCCTGGAGATGAGCAAGGAACAACTCACCTATCGCCTCCTTTCAATGGAGGTTGGCATTGAGAGCAGTCGACTGAGAACAGGCCGTTTACGGCAGGAAGAGTGGCCTCTTCTGGGCCAGGGCATCAACACCCTTGGCCAGCTACCGATCTACATCGATGACAAACCCAATTCAGGCGTCCTGGAGATGCGTTCTCTCTCCAGGCGGCTCATGGCCGAACAAGGCAAAGAACTCGGACTCATCGTGATCGACTACCTACAACTGATGGAGGGCTCCACGCCTGATAACCGTGTTCAGGAACTCTCCCGGATTACCCGCGGCCTTAAGGGCATGGCCAGGGAACTGAACGTACCTGTGATTGCCTTATCACAGCTCAGCCGTGGGGTGGAATCCCGCACCAACAAACGCCCAATGCTCAGCGACCTGCGCGAGTCAGGCTCAATCGAACAGGACGCTGACCTGGTGCTGATGATCTACCGCGACGAGTACTACAACCCAGAAACCCCCGACCGCGGCATCACCGAAGTCATCGTGACCAAGCACCGCAACGGCCCTGTCGGCACAGTAAAACTACTGTTCGAGCCTCAATTCACACGGTTCCGCAACCTGGCGGCCTAAAGCAGCAATACATTGATGATTTCTACTGTTCTCTAGAACGTCACGGGCCCCATGCCCTTCAGTGCTCCCCCAACCGAACACTTCGACGTCATCATCGTCGGCGGTGGGCACGCCGGTTGTGAAGCCGCGATTACGGCAGCGCGCTTAGGCCTAAGTACAGCTTTATTCACCCTCAACCTCGATCGGATTGCCTGGCAACCGTGTAATCCCGCAGTGGGAGGGCCAGCCAAGAGTCAACTCGTGCATGAAGTCGATGCCCTTGGGGGGGTCATCGGACGCCTGGCCGATGCGACGGCGCTGCAAAAACGTGTGCTGAATGCAAGCCGCGGCCCTGCGGTCTGGGCCTTACGCGCCCAGACCGACAAACGCCTCTATTCACGCCAAATGCTGCAGTTGCTTCAACAAACAGCCAACCTCTCTCTAAGAGAAGCGATGGTGACTGGCCTCGAAGTCAAAGGTGATCCATCGGGTGGCGGGGAGCACTGGGAGCCAGCTCAAGGACATGCAGCACAAATCACAGGCGTACGGACCTATTTCGGCAGTATTTATCGGGCCCAAGCCGTCGTGCTAACCACCGGCACGTTCCTTGGTGGTCAGATCTGGGTTGGCAATCAATCCATGCCGGCAGGTCGTGCCGGCGAGCAAGCCGCAGAAGGGCTCACCGAAGCCCTCGAGTCACTTGGCTTCCAAACCAATCGCCTCAAGACAGGCACTCCGGCCAGAGTCGATCGACGCAGCATTGCTCTCGATCAACTGGAAGAGCAACCCAGCGATGCCGCTGATCGCTTCTTCTCCTTCGACCCAACCGCCTGGGTTAGCGGTGAACAGATGAGCTGCCACATCACCCGCACCACCGCATCAACCCATCAACTGATCAAAGAGAACCTCGAACTAACGCCTATCTATGGAGGCTTTCTCGACAGCAAAGGGCCGCGTTACTGCCCATCAATCGAAGACAAGATCGTCCGTTTTGCTGACAAAGACTCTCACCAGATTTTTCTCGAACCGGAAGGTCGCGACACGCCAGAAATTTATGTGCAGGGATTCTCCACCGGACTACCTGAGCGGTTGCAACTCGACTTGCTACGCACCCTGCCAGGGCTTGAACAATGCGTCATGCTGCGGCCTGCCTATGCAGTCGATTACGACTACCTTCCCGCCACACAGCTCAGTCCTTCATTGCAAACCAAACGCGTCAAAGGGCTTTTCACTGCTGGGCAACTGAATGGCACAACCGGCTATGAAGAAGCCGCCGCCCAAGGGCTGGTTGCCGGTCTCAATGCAGCCCGTCTCGTCCAAGGCCAAGAGCAAGTGCAATTTCCGCGCGAGGGCAGCTATATCGGCACAATGATTGACGATCTTGTCAGCAAGGATCTACACGAGCCGTACCGGGTGCTCACCAGTCGAAGCGAATACCGCCTGATTTTGCGGGGCGACAACGCAGACCGACGCCTCACGCCTCTGGGCTATCAGCTAGGCCTGATTGATGCACGCCGTTGGCAGCTGTTTCAACGCAAACAAACCGCTCTAGAGGATGAAAAACAACGACTCGAAAAGCAGCGACTCAAAGCTAGCGATCCAGCCGCACCGGCCCTCGAGGCCAAAACAGGCGCAACAATCAAAGGATCCATAACTCTGGCCGATCTGCTCCGACGTCCTGGCGTGCGTAGTGCTGATCTGATCGAGCATGGCCTAGTCGATCCAGAGCTTGCCCTAGGCGTAAGAGAAGGAGCAGAAATTGATATCAAGTACAGCGGTTACCTACAACGGCAGCAACAACAAATTGATCAATTGAAGCGGCAGAGCCAAAGACGCCTACCTGCAAATCTCGACTACGCCAACATCAGCACCCTCTCTAAGGAAGCCCGCGAAAAACTAACCGCTGTAGGGCCACTCAATTTCGCTCAGGCCAGCCAGATCCCCGGTGTTAGCAAGGCAGATCTCACCGCCCTGTTGGTCTGGCTGGAACTGCAGAAGCGTCGAACCCTCGCCGCCTCTGGTCACGATCGATAACGTTGGATGTCATTGGAAACGAACGGTG
Source organism: Prochlorococcus marinus str. MIT 9313 (assembly GCF_000011485.1). NCBI lineage: Bacteria > Bacillati > Cyanobacteriota > Cyanophyceae > Synechococcales > Prochlorococcaceae > Prochlorococcus > Prochlorococcus marinus. The sequence continues at coordinate 2,305,742 of NC_005071.1, forward strand.
CCCTCTCAGCTCACCACCTCGCGGGCCTACTGGAACCTACGAGCTGAAAAGGTGATGGACCGCGTCTTCCACGAGCAAGACAATCATCTGACCTCTGCCAGGGTGCATGTCCACGAATCACTCAAGGCGAAGCCACCTCAGTGGCAAACTCTTACTCTGTCTCTTACTGGTCTTGCCACTGCGGGGCTAATCAGCAGTGTCTGGCTAGCTCACAATTGGCAAGCCTCCCAAGCCCAGCTTGACCGAGAACGAAATTTGCTAGTCATGGAGCGGCTCAGAAAGTTACCCGCCGCATCTCGAACGACCAGCGAAGAACCCAGCATCAGCTCAAGCATTAGCGCCCAAAACACAAACTCTGAGCTGGCAGTCCTTCCCCAAACCCCGCTTGATCCTGATTGGGTCCAAAGCTTGGAGCCTGTCATCGTTCCCATCCGCGAAGAAACGTTCTCCAGCCACTCAAGTCACTTGCAGGACAATGCAAGCGAAGTCCCCGTACTTGTAGGTGTCGTACATGGCCCTAAAGGCAGCAGCTCAGCAATCTTTCAGCTGAAGCAAACCTCCGCCTCCGCAAAACCCGGAGAAAACATCGGTAGCAGTAACTGGCGCTTGGACTCTGTCAACGCCAATGGTGCCGTCATCAAAAATCAAGGTCAGCAACGTCAGCTCAACATTGGAGGCGCCTTCTGAACCAGACACCCTCAGGACTGATCTCACCAGCACGGGTCTGGGACGCCCCTAGCAAGGCAGTGCTCTCTGGTGAAGGCCCCTGGCAACTTCCCGGACCCTGGCGATTGATGCTGCTTGGGGATGGCAGCCCAACCCGCCACCTGAGACTGCTCACAGGCCATGAAGTGCAAGTCAACCTCATTGCCATGCAACCGGAACCCAATCCTGATGCAACAGCCCCGCAGGAAGTTCGCGAACTCAAACCACCTTTACTAAGGCGCCAGGTGTGGTTGATCTGCGACTCCCATACCCTGGCCTGGGCAGAAAGCTGGTGGAATTTCGATGAAGCCGAAAAGCATCTCCACAATCGCAATCAACCCATCTGGGACAGTCTCACAAAAGGCCGTTCCGAACTGTTTCGTGAAGTCGACGGACTGGGCCTTGTCGCTGCCGATTGGCTCGAATCCGCATTCGGCCAAACAGGGCCATTTTGGAGCCGTCATTATCGCTTCTTTCGCCAAGAGCGTGAACTAACAGTGATCCGAGAAGTTTTCAGCCCTGAGCTCGAGAAATGGCTCGGACCCACTCCACGACAAGAGCTTCAACTCTGTTCATGACCAGAGCTCTCGATTTGTCGATTTTTAACTTGACAACTTGCCAACTCTTGTGCTTTCGGGAAGATTATTCAAGCGGTTCCCCTCTCCATGGCACCCTCCCCAAGCTGGCTGAGCCTCACTGATCTGGGACGCATCTACGGCATCTCAGCAATCAATTGCGGCCGAGCACTACAACTGCAAGGCTTGCGCGATCGACATGGACGACCAACTCCAGGAGCCCTTGAGACTGGTGCAGCCCATAAGCACGGTCCACAAACCCCTCCACGCACAGCTCTCTGGAACGCCAAAATCTGCAAAGGCTTGCTTGAGAAAAGCGGCTACCAACCCATCAACCGAACACTTCAGGTGGAGCAATGGGCCGAACTACTTGAGGCCCTTGAAGAGGGATCGCCCTCCATCAATGCAACAGCAGAGCAAATGGCTGAAGATCTACCTGAAGAACTGGTAGGTGACGTCAATGATCAACTCGCACTGCGAGGCTGCCATTTTCGCGTAGCGCACAAACCACATCAAGCATCTTTGAGCGCTGCAGCCTGATTGAATCGCGCAGGCTCAATCTCGCCGACGACTGGAACGCGGCAAAGGTCTCCGCTCCAGCGGTCGCTTCAATGATTCTGATGCGCTTCGGTTTGAAGCGGCCTCAGGATTAAGCCGCTCTGATGGGCGACGCTGCCAACGATCAACCTGGAAGGTGGACTCATCGGGCCAATCATCCTCATGAGGCACAACCTCACTGCGAGAAGACGCAGGTTGAATCAAAGGGGGAACACGGCGAGAGATCGCTTCCAGTGGTCGCTTCACTCGCATTTCAGTGGACTGAGGCTCAGACTGCCAAGGCTCCAGCCAACCATCGTCCTCGTCCTCTTCCAACAACCATTCAAGCTTGTCACCCACCCAGCGACCAACCGTTCCCAAGCTCGCAGCGGAACGACGGTCTGTACGACCAGATCCACGCTGTCCAGGGCGGGTGCCGGCCACACCATCAACCAACTGACGACCTGTCTCAAGCCACTGATCCAAACGACGATCCAAGGGATCCCTGGACCTTTGGCGACGTTGACGACGTGTATCCATGCATCGACGTTACCGGCGCCGCCGGTGCAACCACTGCTCCCGTTGCCAACCGATTAGGGCAATCGAGACCCCACTGACCTGAAGCACCCAGAAAAACATGTCCACTCAGGCCTCCGGTAACGCAGGTTCATAGACGAACACACAGCTGGCATGCCAGCTACCCCCATAGTGACGGTCGCAACATTGCCGACAAGCAGCGCGATGAACACGTCGCTGATAAGGAGAACGAAGACCACAGCGAGGGCAAACCGCCCACCACCGCGGCGGCGTTTGAGGCACGGGAAACTGATGGCGCACACTCACCTGAAACTGGTTCTGGGCAGCGTTAATGGCGGCCATCCGGGCATGAAAGTTGGGGCCATGACTCTCCTTAACCTGCAGTACAAGATCAATCCAGGCATGGATCATTTCGTGGCAAAGAGTGCTTTCAGTAGCGGTCTGAGGCAGAAGCTCCAGCAACGGACGAGAAAGAACAATCTCGCAGCTGTTGCGGCCGTCAACCCTTAAGCCACGACGATAAAAACCTGCTGTCTTGCGCAATCGACCATCACTCCACCGCACAGACAGAAGAGGCTGAGATCCAATCGCTAGGGCGCCATTGAAATATTCCCTATTGAAGCGATGAAACAGCGGCAGCAGAGGCACCAGAGGCATTAATGCGCGTGGGGTAGGCCCTTAAATCAAGCTTTGACAGTCTGCCCACTTCACACAATCGCTGAAGAGCCATATTTCTGAAGTCGGTCAGTCAGACTCTCTTGTCAATTGCATCAAGATGATGGATCTAGCCCTGGCACGGGACATTGGGACCAAAGCCCTACTAGCTGGCGCTGGAGCCCTACTGCTCTACTGGACCATCACGGCCGTCAGGCTGGTCTTCAGTGCAAGGGGCATCAACCCCTTGGTCAAGCAGTTCTTCACTCAGGTCGCTGCAGGTCGGATTGATGCTGCCTACCTACTCACCACCAAGACCTATCGGCAGCACGTCAACAGACAACAATTCATCCGCTTCCTGGCCAGTCTGAAACTCAACCGATATCGCAACCTCAAATCCGGTCGACCTAGGCTCCAAGAAGGTCAGGTCATCCTCACCATCAAACTCAAATCTGATGGCAAAGATGAATTAAAAATGGATTTCACATTCAGCAAGATTGACGATTCATGGCGAGTCGATCGCATTGTGCCCCTCAATTGATGACCAATCGTTCTTAAGACAGCTGCGGTGACCCCGACGTCGATAACACCCCCAAAGCGGGCAGCCGAACTACGCCAACTACTCAATCAGGCCGCCCACTCTTACTACGTACTTGATACACCAACGATGGAGGATGCCGTCTACGACCGCCTCTATCGCGAGCTACTGAACCTAGAAGCTAAAGATTCATCGCTACTCACCCCAGACAGCCCCACCCAAAGGATTGGTGGAGCCCCTGCTCAAGGCTTTGCAAGTGTTCAGCATCGCATCCCATTACTCAGCCTCGACAATGCTTTCAATGTTGACGAACTAACGGGCTGGTACGTCCGACTCGCCAAGCTGCTTGGTCATCAAACCAACCCTAAAACGCCTCAACCTGATCTATCGATGGTGGGCGAACTGAAGATCGATGGCAACGCGCTAGCCCTCAGCTACGAACACGGCGTACTCATACGCGCAGCCACCCGCGGTGATGGCGCTAATGGAGAGGAGATCACAGCCAACGTCCGCACCATTGCCTCCATTCCGCTGCGATTACAACTCGTGCATCCTCCAGCCTGGCTGGAAGTGCGAGGAGAAGCGTTTATCCCGAATAGCACCTTTGCAGACATCAACACTGCCCGAGGAAAACGGGGCGACGTAGCCTTTGCCAACCCCCGCAATGCCTGTGCCGGCACGTTGCGTCAACTAGATCCCAAGGTGGTGGCCTCACGTCAGCTGGACTTCTTTGCCTACACCCTGCATCTACCAGACAACTGGCAAGCGAAAGCTCATGATCCAGCCAGACCCATGAACCAATGGGCAGCATTGCAATGGCTCCAGGCCATCGGCTTCAAAGTGAATCCAAACACCGCGTTGCTTGCGGATTTAACTGCGGTAGAAAACTTCTTCAAGCTCTGGGATGAGGATCGCCATCAACTTCCATACGCCACCGACGGAGTAGTCGTAAAGCTCAACGACTTACAACTACAAGAAACTGCAGGCTTTACTCAAAAGGCCCCACGTTGGGCGATTGCACTCAAATACGCCGCTGAAGAAGCCCCAAGCAAATTGCTAAGACTCACCTGCCAGGTGGGACGCACAGGCGCCGTAACACCTGTGGCTGAATTCGAAGCGATACCACTAGCAGGTACAAGTGTGAGCCGCGCCACACTGCACAACGCCAATCGGGTCAGCGAGCTCGATCTCCATAGCGGCGACACCATCGTGGTGCGCAAGGCCGGCGAAATCATCCCGGAAGTGATAGGTGTGTTGAGAGAACTACGACCTGCAGGAGCACAGACACTCAAGCTGCCTCATATCTGTCCGGAATGCCGATCAGACCTAGTGCGGGAAGAAGACGAAGCAGCAACACGCTGTGTCAACAGCAGCTGCCCAGCGATCCTGCGCGGAACATTACGTCACTGGGTCAGTAAAGGAGCTCTGGATGTAGATGGCCTCGGCAGCAAGCTGATCGAACAGCTGGTAAACCGCGGTCTAGTGCAATCGATTGCTGACCTCTATGCCCTCGAGGCAAGCCTTCTGGCAAGCATGGATCGTATGGGCAGTAAATCAACAGCAAACCTGATAACCGCCCTGCAAGCCTCCAAAAGCAAACCCTGGCATAAGCAGCTCTACGGCCTAGGAATCCACCATGTCGGCGAAGTCAATGCTAAAGCCCTAGCTAAAAAGTTCCCCAGCGCCGCCACACTGGCCACCGCCGCCTGCAAGGCACCCGAACAAATCACGTCAGTGTTCGGAGTCGGCAACGAAATTGCGCAGTCACTCCAACAATGGTTTGCCACCCCCGCCAATCAACAGCTTCTGGCCAAGTTGAAACAGCTAGGTATCTCCCTGGAAGCCAATGAAGACGAGCTCGCTCACGACACAGATCAAAACCAAAGAACGGTCAGCTTGGAGGGCCAAACCTTTGTATTAACAGGCACTCTGCCAACCCTGAGCCGCAGCGAAGCCCAAGCCCTGATCGAAGCCTCCGGTGGCAAAGTCAATAACTCTGTCAGCAAAAACACCAGTTATGTGGTGGCTGGAGTTGCAGCGGGCAGCAAACTGAACAAGGCCGAAAAACTTGAAGTCACGGTCCTTAACCAGGAGGAGCTGCTCAAACTTTTGGCCAGCTGAAGTTCTCCATCCCTAGGCTTTGAATCACTGCATAAGAGCATGAGCCAAGCCAACATCAACACCTGGATCAAAACAGCCTGCGGACGTGCCAAATATGCAGATCTGGCTCAACGCACTGGGGTGCTTGCACGCCTCCGGCTGAGCTGGTTCGTGTTCTTTGCCGCCCTCAAAGACTGGCAGCTAGACAACCCAGATCAACTGGATGGCTCTGAATCCTGAAGAGCTCGCTTGGCTGCAAGGCCTACCAGCCATACCACCACAACCGTGGCCAACACCCCAACAATCCTGAGAGTCCAGGTGGCCGGGTCAGCCTGGCCAGAGAGGACATCGCCAAATCGCGCCACATCTCCAGCCAGTGCACCAAAACCACAAAACAAAACAGTGCCGGGAAGAATGCCGATCAAACCGATCGAATAGTCCCGCAGGCTCACCTCACTGAGGCCATATGCAAGGTTGAGCACACTAAAAGGGAACGCCGGAGACAGGCGCGTTAAGAGCACCAACTTGAGCCCCTCACGACTCACGGCCTTCTCAACAGCCTGCAGTTTTGGCACAACTGCCAAGCGACGTCGAGCCCAATTCCTTAGCCAGTAACGTCCAAGCAGAAAGGATACCTCTGCACCCAGGCAGGCTCCGACAAACACCAGCAAACTTCCTAACCCAGTCCCGAAGAGCGCACCTGCAAGCATCGAGGCCCAGACCCCTGGCAGCAACAAGGTGACCCAAACTGCATAGAGAGGCACAAATAGAACTGCACCAATAGGTGTCTGCAAGAAAGGCAGCCAAGACTCCAACCAAGTCCCTGGATCAATCAACACAAGCAATCTGCATGCAACACCAATACCTCTCATACTCAAGATTCATGCTGAGTTGGCGATGCGTCGGCGCAAACTTCTGCAGCAAGCCTCGTTGGCCACTCTCTCCGCCCTAGGCCTACCAGCACTTTGGCGACAAGCCAAAGCTAAAAACACAACAGCAGCCATCAAGGAGTTACAACGACGCCTCGGCACTCGACTGATCAGGCCCAAACTTCCCTGGGCAAACCTACTAGCGAAAACCCCAGTCCCCGTGGAACTCAAAAATCCCTGGGCACTGAGCAGCCAAGCTGGTGGCACTCAATCAACCGGCATGGTGGGCGCCTGGACCGCCCAAGCCAGTCATAACGCTGTGCGTGTTGGCAGCAAAGCAGACGTTGCCACTGCTGTAGATGTGGCCCGACTCCACAACTTGCGCTTAGTGATCAAAGGCATGGGTGGCGATTACTTCGGACGCTCGAGCGGACCGCCAAACTCCCTGCTGATCTGGACCCATGACCTCAACGCAATCACAACACATCAAAGCTTCACCCCAGAAGGTGCTCCTGCTTCTCAGCCACCAGTCACTGCCCTCACCGTCAGCGCTGGCAATGCCTGGCTCCACGCCTATCAAGCAGCAACTGCCGCCGGGCTCTATGTGCAGGGCGGAGGGTGCACAACCGTAGGAGCATGTGGAGGCTTTAGCCAAGGAGGTGGCTTTGGTAGCTACTCCAAACGCTTCGGCAGTGGAGCTGCCGGTGTGCTGCAAATGGAGGTCGTGACCGCCGATGGTCAGTTGCGTACCGTCAACGCCTTCCAAGAACCAGACCTCTGCTGGGCCCTAAAAGGTGGAGGTGGTGGCACCTACGGAGTCGTAGTCAGCCAAACTTTGCTCGCCCATCCGATACCTCGACTCGATGGCTGGATCTCCGGCTGGATAGAAGCAAGCGACGATGGCGCCCTTGAAGAGTTACTGACGAATTACCTAGAACTGGTTCAAAAGTCCCTGATCAATCCCAACTGGGGAGAAGGTGTCGTGATTGAGCCAGGCCAAAGACGTCTACAGATGATGACGTCATTTATCGACCTCGAGGCCAACGAAGCTGAAGCCATCTGGACACCCTTACTAAAGCAATTGAAAAGCAAGCCACATGCCTTCGACGTTCAAGTCCATTTCCATGCCGTGCCGTTTGAGAACAAATGGCGACCTCAAGCAGATGCTGTGCATTGGGATCGCCGAGATGGGGCACCATCAGGACAATTCTGGTGGAAAGGAAACCAAAATGAAGTAGGTGCTTACTGGGGTGGCTACCAGGGCCGAGGTGTACCCATGAGTGCTCTAGAAGGCGAATCACTACACCGATTAGCGAAAGCATTCGTAAGCGCAAGCCGCACCAGTTTCTTACTGTTCCAGACCAGCAAAGGCCTCGCTGGAATCTCTCCGGAAGCTGAATCCCGTCAGCGACAAACGTCAATGAACCCGGCTGTACTCAATGATGCCGGCTACGTCACACTCGCAAATTGGACGCAATACCGCTACCCGGGCATCAGCGGCCATCAGCCAAACCCAAGAGAAAGCCTCAAGCAACAACAGGATGTGGATCGTGCCATGGCCTTCATTCGCGCCGCCACCCCTGGCGGCAGCTCCTATGTGAATGAAGGGAATTTCTTCGAACCAAACTGGAAGCAGGAGTTCTGGGGCCCGAACTACGAGCGCCTTCTGGGTATCAAGCGACGTTACGACCCAACCAATCTTTTCCGAGTACACCATGGGGTCGGAAGCGACACCTAAATCCAAGCCTCAAACCAATGCCCACCAGCAAGACACATCAACTCGAAGCTGATGTGTAATAGCGCAAAGCGAACAACCAAAAAGCCCGGCTTCCAACAAAAAAAATCACAGCCAAAAACATTCCCAAAGCCAACATCGGCATGGCCGCACGACCAAGAATGACCTCTGCTGGAACCGTGGTCAAAAAAGCAACCGGTAACACCAACGTGAACACCAAGCGCAGAGTCGGTGGATAAGCACTCACTGGGAACCGACCGGAAGCCAGCACGGCCCGTAGCACTTCAGTGGCATTCCAGGTCTTCACGAACCAGATGCTCGTGGCAGCAATCACAAACCACAGGGCATAGAGAATCACACCGCCTACACAAAGCATCAAAACAGCGACCAATACTGTGCCAAGGCTGAAAGATGCGCCTGCCCGGGATGCAGCCCAGACGATCAAAACCAACCCCAACCCCATTTCCGGAAGGCCCGCCGGCGCCATGATGCGTAGCGAGACCCAAAACTGGCTGTCGATCGGCTTCAACAGCACAAAATCCAAAGTGCCCTCACGCACGTGGGTGACAATCGCACCGAGGTTTGGTCGTAGCCAGGTGCTGGAAACACCATCCAAAAAGGTGTAAATGCCCTGAACCACAAGGGCAGCTTCCCAACTCCAACCACCCAGATCTCGCCCCTGTCCAAAGAACACAGACAGCACAAAGATGCTGCCAGCCAAACTGCCGACCATGGCCAGCAAATCGATCAGCATGTTGGCCTGATACTCCAACTGCCCAGCCAATGCCGTGCCCCAAAAACGCTTCAAGCTGAGCAAGTAGCGCCCCATCTCAAGCACCCATCGCTGTATAGCGACGCACCCCAGCGCGCCAAACAATTACCACCAACGGCAGCAACAGCATCAACCAAAACAACTGAGCCGCAAAGCCAGCAACAAAATCAACAGGCAAACCCGCCAGAACCCGTGCCGGAAAATCAATCAGATAGGGAAACGGTGTCCAGAAACAAACCGTTCGCGCCACATCTGGGAAGGCAGCAATAGGGACCAACCAACCAGAGCAATAGAGATATGGAATCAACAGCAAGCGCTCTAAAGCACTAGCCTTCTCACTCCAAAAACAGAGTGCGGCAATCAAACTCTGTAGCAAAAAATTGATACTAAAAGCCAGCAAGATGGCCAGACAAGTCAACAAGAACTGGCCAAGCGACGGTAACCAAAAAGACGTTGGATAAAGCAAGAAAAAAATGGCTGCAATGCCAATAGAAAAAGGAAAACGAGTGACTCGTTCAGCCACATGAGCAGCCACATAACGCCAAAGTGGATGCAGAGGCTGGAGCAAAAAGGGAGATAAACGCCCGAGCAAGGCATCCTCCTCAAAGGCAAAAACCACCCAAACCACTGAAAACTGACGCACCATGAAGACGCTGAGGTAATAACGGGCCAAGCCCACCCCCTTGAAGCCAAATGCCGCTCCAGCGTCACTTTGACTCCAAAGGCTCAACATGATGAAAGGCAGCACACCCGAGAGAGCCCAAAGAGCAATCTCAGCGCGATACTGAACCATGTTGGCGTGCTGAGAAGCCAACAAGGCCCTCACCACCGGCCAAGACAGGCCAGCAATCTTCATACAACCCTCCCCTTACGGAACAGGCTGCCAATCAATTCATCGATCGGTGGATCATTAACTTCAAGATCTAAAACATCAAAATTGGCCAGCAGACGTGCCACAACCTCAGTGAGCTCACTGCGTGAAACCAGAAGACGCACGGCTCGATCATCCAGTGCTTCCAACTCGCCATAACCGACGAAGTCTTCCGGGGAAGCTGACCGATTGAGCTCAAGACGAACCTGACGGAAGGGAGACAGGCTCGTGGCTAATGCATCAAGGCCACCATCGTGAATGAGCTCTCCTTGATGAATCAATAACACCCTCGAACACAAAGCAGTGATGTCGGCCATGTAGTGACTTGTCAGCAACACCGTTGCGCCCGTTTGACGGTTGTACTCGGCCAGGAAACTACGCACCCTCGCCTGAGCATTCACATCCAAGCCAAGGGTCGGTTCATCAAGAAAAAGCACCGAGGGACGATGCAATAGGGCCGCTAATAACTCAGCCTTCATGCGCTGTCCAAGGGACAACTTACGCACCGGGCGGGTGAGCTCTTCTGCGATCTCCAACATCTCCGCCAACTCATTAATGCGGGATCGGGCCTCCTTCTCTCCAATGCCATAGACCGCAGCATTGACCGAGAGCGAATCGAGTGGCGGCAAGTCCCAGATCAGCTGCTGCTTCTGACCCATCACCAAAGTGATCTGCTTGAGAAAAGCAGCCTGACGTCGCTGAGGCACATAACCAGCGACATGCACCCTTCCTGCGCTGGGATGAATTAAGCCGCAAAGCATTTTCAAGGTGGTGGTTTTTCCCGCACCGTTGGCACCAAGGAAGCCCACCATTTCCCCTGGCTGGATGCTGAAGCTCACATCACGAACCGCTTGAACATCATGAGTCTTGCGGCGAAAAAAATGGTTGAGCGTGCCAACAAAACCAGGACTTTTATCCGCGACTTGATAGGTCTTACTGAGCTGCTCTACCTCAATCACCACCTCAGCCCAAATCGGACAACCGCTGACGCGCAAGCTCAGCCTGAGCCTCAGCCTCAGCAAGGTTGGATTGGCATTCCTCAACGACGTTCGGCGGAGCTTTGATTGCGAAATTCGGATTGGCCAAGCGACCCGCCAGACCAGCAATCTCTTTCTCTGCCTTAGCTAAATCCTTCTCCAAGCGACCCCTAAGAGCATCCAGATCCACCAATCCATCGATGGGCAGCAGCACTTGCAACTCCCCACTAACACCGGCTAAGCAGCGCTGCGTCAGATCAGCACTGGTCGCCACCACCACGCTCTCAGCACGCGTGAGAGCTGTGATATCCGCAGTCGCCTGCTCTAACAAAGCCGCCAGCTCAGGGCGGCCTGTAATGAATTGAACCGGCACCGTTTGAGCTGGCTTCAGACCAGCAACTGCACGCAAGTTACGCACCACCCGGATGGCCTCAATCAGCTCAGTAAACGACAGCTCAAGAGCGTCATCAAGAAATGATTTATTGCTTGCTGGCCAGCTTTGCAAAGCCAGAAAAGTATCTTTGGGCGCACCAGTTAACCCATGCCAAAGTTCCTCGCTCAAATGAGGCATTAATGGGTGAAGCATCACCAATAGATCAGCAAGCACCTTGGCCAACACCTGACGAGCTGTGCACTGATCCGCCAGAACTTCACCACTGGCATCTTCACCCGGATGTAGCCGTCGTTTACTCAGCTCTAAATACCAGTCGCAAATATCGTTCCAAGCGAACTCATAAAGGCATTTAGCCGCCTCACCAAGGCGATAACTGTCGTAGCGCTCAACAACATCGCGATTCATGCGAGCTAGGCGAGAAAGAATCCAACGATCCGCAAGTTGCAAGCTCGCGGGATCAGGCTCACCAAGCGACGCCGGCGTCTCTCCACCCAGATTCATCAGGGCAAAACGAGTGGCATTCCAGAGCTTATTAGCGAAGTTCCGGGCCGCCTCCACTGTCGCGGAGGTGTCGCTCTTACGGTCGTAATCCAAGCGGATGTCTTGACCAGCTCCGGCAACTTCACGCACCAGAGCAAAGCGCAAAGCATCGGTGCCATAACGCTCGATTAGCAACAACGGATCAATACCATTGCCGGCGCTTTTGCTCATCTTGCGATTCTGCTCATCCCGCACCAAGCCATGGATATAGACGTCTGCGAACGGCATGCGACCGGTAAAAGCACCAGCCATCATCGTCATCCTCGCCACCCAGAAAAAGATGATGTCGAAGCCTGTGACCAAAGTGCTGGTGGGATACCAACATTCAAGGTCTGCACTCTCTTGATCAGGCCAGCCCATGGTGGAGAAGGGCCAAAGACCACTGGAAAACCAGGTATCAAGAACATCTTCATCCTGCTGGATGACCACAGCCTCTCCAAACTGATCACGAGCTTGCTGCCATGCCTCCTCCTCCGAGCGAGCCACCAGATAAGGAGTGGCATCGGTCAACTGATCGTCAGTCTCACTGACAACAAACCAGGCAGGAATGCGATGGCCCCACCACAGCTGCCGGCTGATGCACCAATCACGAATCTCAGTGAGCCAATCGCGATAGACCTTTTGCCAACGATTGGGTACGAAGCGGGGTGCTCCATGATCCAGACACTCATGGCAACGGGCCGCTAGAGGTTCCATACGCACAAACCACTGAGTGGAAAGCAAAGGCTCCACCGGCACCTTGCCCCGGTCGGAATAAGGAACGCTATGGCGATGGGGCTCCACTTTCACCAATAGGCCCTCCTCCTGCAAGGCCGCCACCACTGCCTTGCGGGCCTCAAAGCGATCCAGCCCCTCAAAACGACCGGCATGACCATTCATGCTTCCGTTTTTGTTCATCACCGTGATCTGAGGCAAGTCGTGCCGCCGTCCAATCGCAAAATCGTTGGGGTCATGGGCGGGTGTCACCTTGACGCAACCAGTCCCAAAATCCTGATCCACATGATCATCAGCAATCACGGGAATCTCTCGCCCCAGCAGGGGCAATATGAGGGTTTGACCCACCAAATGGCGATAACGCTCGTCGGCCGGATTCACCGCAACAGCCACATCGCCAAGCATGGTTTCAGGGCGAGTTGTGGCCACTTCAAGATGCGTAGTGCCATCAGCGGCTGGGCCACCCGTTAGGGGATAGCGCAAGTGCCACAAATGACCATCGACTTCCTTCATCTCAACCTCCAAATCGCTCACTGCCGATCCGGAAGCCGGGCACCAATTCACGAGGTACTCACCTCGATAGATCAAGCCCTGCTCATGTAAGCGAACAAAAGCTTCACGAACAGCCGCACTGAGACCTTCATCCAAAGTGAAGCGCTGACGCTGCCAGTCAACCGAGTAACCCAAGCGGCGAAGCTGATCAACAATCCGCCCACCGCTTTCCTCCTTCCAGGCCCAGGCACGTTCAAGAAAGGCCTCCCGGCCTAAGTCATAACGACTGATCGCTTCAGCTTTTAGCTGCTTTTCAAGAATGGTCTGCACAGCAATCGATGCGTGATCGGTCCCAGGCAGACAGAGCACATTTTTTCCTTGCAAGCGCTGAAAACGCACGATTGTGTCGATCAGAGCCGTATTGAAGGCATGCCCCATATGCAAACTGCCGGTCACGTTTGGGGGGGGGATCACCACCGAAAAAGGCTCGCCTGCAGCCTGTGGGTCAGGGTGAAAAACACCACTCTCCTCCCATGCGCACTGCCAGCGACTCTCCGTACCAGCTGGGTCATAGGTCTTAGCAAGGGCATCAGCCGCCTGAACAAAGGCTGGGTCTGCGGCGCTCAGCTCAGTCACGATGAAAGTGGACGGCATTCGAACCATGCTCGCAAAAGGCCGCGGCGCATCCATAACGGCTCGAAACCATCACCCGCATCACTGAGAAACTTTCCAAGGAATAGCGACTAGCGCATCAAGCCTTTGCCAGCGACTGCGGTCGGAATCAACCCTTTCCAGCAACCCCACCTGATCCAATGCCCTGGAAGCCTGCTGGGGTGTCACTACGGCCCCAGGTGCTATAGGCATCACCAGCACTTGGGGCTCAGCTGGATCAGCCATCAGCTGCAATTCGAGATCCTCCAAGGTTCGTTCGTAAAACAACCCGCGCAAGCGACCCGTCAACCTTGGGCCCAGAGCCTCGGCAAATAACTCAAGGCTCTCGCGCTCTCCCGACAACCCACAGTTGAGCGCCATCCAGATCAGCAACTTGGCCCAACTATCCACCGTCCAGAGGGGCTGAAAGCTATCCCGGTGCTGCCGCACCAGCTCAGCCAAAGCAAAATCAACCAATTTGCCCTGAAACAGAATTGCTTGGGAATCGTCCATGGCAGACATCCTCTCCTCCAGCAGGCAGACTGATGAGGTGTCTAATCCGGCAGGGCCCATGACCCTGGATCTGAACGATCCCGAACTCGAATTTTCGAATTTGGTGGATGCCTACATCACGTGGGTATTGGCCGTGATCAATGATGAAAAGCTCGACTCTGAGGATCAGCTGCTCACTGATGAGATCTCTGAAGATGCACTCAATGCGATGCGCTTTCTTCCAGGAGACGTGACCAGCGCCATTGAAACCAGCCTGGCGCGCGTCTATGACGTTGATGCAGAAGAACTCGCCAACCTGCTTTTCCCAGAAGACTGAACTTGATCGCTGATCCCCTGAGCTGCTCATGAGCTGCCTAGGAAGCATTCCTTAGATCTTCTTCACTGATCGATGAGGCATGGTTCCTCTGGATGCCAGATCCCCCAAGCAGACATAGCACTTGCTGGCACCTCCATAGAGCAGATGATGAGATGGGCAAAGTTAAGGCAACGAAGCTGGCAAGGTCAGCACATTCGATCAGGACCATTCAGGTATGGCAGCATCGGCTGGCTGAACACACTGGACGCACTCGCTTGAGAGCAAAGGGGACATCTCAGGAGAAGCTTTTCAAAAACCAGATCTCAAAACTTGAGCTCTAGGAATAGTGTCCAGCAACGAATCAGGACAAATCAAGACTGATACAACGGCCTGGTCGCAAGCAATCGCAAGGATCGTTGGGAGGTGTTCGCTCAGTGATCACAGCTCATCTACAAAACTCAGAGCGATTTCCAAGATTGGCAAACCCGCCACAATCACCCACGTTTAGGCAAGAACCAAGGCAACTCTTGCAAAAAGGAACAATGGCCCAACAACAAACCGCATCAATCCTCAATATTTGGCGCGAAAAAGTAGGCAACATGAAGACATTGCCTGGCGGTGCTGCTCTTAGCAAGTAGAGCTAACAGGATCGACTAACAAGCTGAAAACAGTGTGATTGATGGCTTCAGATTCCGTTCAAGCGCAATATCAGTGCAATCGTCTTGAACAATCAGCCACGAAGAGCACACAACCAAACTGAAGAAGGCAAAGGCGAAAACCTATAAAACAATCAAAGCACCGCCCTGGCATTGCCACTAAAGGCTGAGCTCCATCCTGCAAAGACAAAACAACTTGGCGTATAAGATTGATTTAAAGGATTTCTCTAAGCACTTTTCGCCATGTCAGAGACCCAAGCTCTCTACGTACTATTGGCCCCTACCGGCCAACTGACCGGCAATGGGCAATTACGAGAAACAATTCGCGAACGTCGGAAGCGCAATGGCGACGATGTAGCTTTTTGGTATCTTTCTCCTGAACTGGTTCAGAAATTCAATCTGCCTGGAACAGGGGTGGAAGCAGTGGTTGCCAACGAACTCACAGCAATCAATTGGCTGAAAATGCGCTTTGGTGGTGAGAGTTGCAGCATTCAACTAGATGTTGATCAATTACATGAACATGCAAGTTCATTACCACCGGCACCAACAAATAGGGATCTTAGTGTTCAATAAATAATTGCACTGGCAGTTGATACGGGTGATCAATCAACACCAAGCCAACACTACAAACACATCTGCTAGCGAAGAATTAAAAAAATACCTATCCTTACTACATTGAAAAAACACTTTCACATTCTTGCTACTCATATGACATCCCTTCACAAGATCACAATCCACCACCGCCAAGCAGGCCGCACAATTACTTTTGATGTGCCAGATGGGGAATATATTCTGCGCTCTTTCGAGTCACGTGGAGAGCAGCTGCCTTTTTCATGCAGAAATGGCTGTTGCACAACATGCGCCGTAAGAATTTTATCTGGCGAGATGGATCAAACGGCTGGTATTGGCCTTTCAAAAGAAATGCGCGACAAAGGATATGGGCTGCTTTGCGTGGCAAGAGCAACTGGAGATCTAGAAGTTGAGACTCAGGATGAGGATGAGGTCTACGAAATGCAGTTCGGCAAAGATTTGGGGAGCATTAAATCTAAAGCAGGCAGCCCTTTTGATCTATAAACACACTCAAGCAAAACAAAAAAGCCTACAGAAATATAACTTGTGCTGTACGCTGACGAAAACTCTAAGGATTTCATCAAGTCTTCTTCAGCAGACGAATTTATCCATAGCGAACTGCATTTGTTTTCTGCATTGGCAATGCGAACTGCCTAAGAATCAGTGAAACAAACTTACTAAGAGCTACCGGCTTAGCCAAGCCAGAGCTTTCCCTCCAATTACGAAATGCCTTCAAGATCTGCACACGCATCTCAAGGAATTTGCCATCATCGAAGTTGTAAACCCAAGGGAATGCATTGCGAGAAGTGTTATTGGTTTGAATGATCACCTCCTCATCAAAAAGGACAGGGTCGATACCCAAAAGACCGTAGAAATCACCCCGCTCGCAAACAGTGAGTGTGTGAGTAAGGAAAACACTCCAAAGGAAAAAGCGGCTTAGCAGTTTGCCTCGGAAACCTTTGGTCATTCCTGGCCAGCAACGCATCATCAGATTGATGCAATCACCATGACGATTTTCGTCCTGACACCATGGCTCAAAAAAGTCAAATAAAGGCGCACATACCTTCTCTGGATTATCATTCAAGTGACGGTTAATCAAGATATAACGCCAATAGCCAATCTTCTCAGAAAGATATAAGGAGTAGAGTACCCAGCTGAGCGGAAAAAATGTGGCCGCTCTTTTGTTACCTAAGTTTGGCAAGTCAACATTAATTCCTTCTGCCTTTAATGCCCTACCAAGAAAACCTGCATGACGAGCTTCATCCCTTGCTAAAAATGTAAAAAACTGCCCCAATTCCTGACGACCTGCTTTCTTGAATCTATTTGAGATCTCCTTAAAGAGTAAAAATCCAGAAAACTCTGAGACAACAGAGCGAACCAAATAGCTCTCATAAATAGCCTTGTCCTCAGGAGAGAGTTCAGAAAGGCGCTCTAGAGAAGCCTTGCGATCAAAATGTTTCAGATTGTAGTCTGCTTCCATCTCTTTAAACATCGCCTCAAAATCTTTGCGGGCGATGTCAAGATCAGTTTTGGCTGCCTTATCGAATTCTGTGGTGTAAAAACGCGGAGTCAGGAGGTTGTCATCAAGGTGTGGTGGTAGTTCATTCCTCCCTCCTCCTCTCATGGTAGGGGCAGTAGCAGTAGTGGCCGTCATCACCTTGCTCTAACTGGCAAGTGATCATAAGGCCTTTGCTTTAAAAATCGTCCTTTTCCTTAGGCAATCGCAAAATACACCGAGTATCCAAATCACAACGCAGGAACATAAGCAGCCTGGATACAGCCAATCGCGCCCAAGAACCCGCAAGATCTAGAGGCCTCAAGACTGATCAGCAATCCTGTAACTACAAGCCTGCAGGGGCTTCGGCCCAGACAGCAATCCAGCAAGGACGCTAAAGCTAATATAACGCTATTGCGTTAATATACCTCATCAAGTCTCAGCAGGTCACGCTAAGTTTATTCTGTTTTATACAAGTTGTTGATATGGAGCTCCTCGCCGAGTACTTCAAAGTGTTCTCAGAGCCCAATCGCCTGGCAGTTCTTGAAGCACTCAGGAGCGGGCCTCTCAACGTAACCGCCGTTGTTGAAAAAACTGACCTAAGCCAGGCCCTGGTATCGAAACACCTGAAGCTGCTGACCATCGCTGGAGTGGTGCATCGCCGCCCCGAAGGGTCCCTCGTGTACTACGAGGTGATGGACAAGGCTGTCTTCAAACTGATTAGCCAGGCGCAAAAACTGATCATGACCGCCCGCCGCCAACAGCTCGACGAACTCTCCTCCATCATTTGATGGAGGAGATCCCTTCCCTTAGCCCACAAAACCTCGACCAATTACGACAAGCCCTTGCTGATGGCAAGCGTTGTTTTCCAGGCCTTCACCTCATTCAAGTCGATGGTCTTGATCTATCAAGCTGCGAACTCACCGACAGCTGTTTCAAGGAAGCCCGCTTTGGTCATGCCCAGCTAAGTAATGCCAACGTCCAGGGCTGCTGTTTTCAAGAAGCCTTGCTATGGGGGGCAGATCTTTCCAATCTTCAAGCTCAGCAATCGTTTTGGCACGAAGCTGACCTCTCCGGATCCCGTATGCAAAAAGCAGACTTCAGCGAGGCTGTCATGCATCGCTGTTGCTTAAGAGGCGTGATTGCTGCCAGCAGCAGATGGCATCACACCCGGCTAGTCGAGGCAGATTTCCGTTCAGGACTCGATCAACTCACTGACCTAGGCAAAGCAGATTTCAACAACGCAGACCTTAGTTATGCCCTGCTACAGAGAGCCAATCTGCACGGAGCCAACCTGCTTGGCTGCTGCCTCTACGGCACATCCTTTAGCGAAGCCGATCTACGCAAAGCGGACCTACGTGGATGCGATCTGAGAAACAGCAAGCTAGAAGGAGCCCAGCTGGAGGGCGCCCGCCTTGAAGGAGCCCTGCTACCCAAAGGCCTAAAACCTTAAAACTCAAAACCAATCAATCCATTGCTAAGCCCATGGCAAGGCGCTGATGCTGATCTTCATTAGCCCTGCCAATGCAGATCTTTCAAAACCGCTACTGAAAGGATTAAGCCTCAGCAGTAAGACACCCTGCTAAACAGATAGAACATCAAGCAGCGGGCCCAAGCGGCATTGGCTAAGAATCCTCTTAACCCCATCGCTCCCATGGGTGCACCCTCCCCTGATCAAGACATAGCAGCGATTAGGCGGAATTACCAAAGAGCAAGCCTGCGCAGTGTCGACCTAGAGGCCGATCCAGTGGAGCAATTCCGTCGCTGGCTTCAGCAAGCCATCGCAGCTGATCTGCAAGAGTCCACAGCCATGGTGCTCAGCACCTTTGATGGCAAGCGCCCCAGTAGCCGCACAGTGCTGCTCAAAGCCTTTGACAAGCGCGGATTTGTGTTCTTCACCAATTACGGCAGCCGAAAAGCCGAAGACATTTCTGCGCATCCGAATGTGAGCCTGCTATTTCCCTGGTATGACCTTGAGCGGCAAGTCGCAATCATGGGCCCTGCTGAGCGCATCAGCAGAGCTGAATCTCAGGCCTATTTCAGCTCAAGACCCTTCGGGAGTCGCCTTGGGGTCTGGGTATCGCAGCAAAGCCAAGTAATCAGCTCGCGCCAGATCCTGGAAATGAAATGGCAAGAAATGAATCGTCGCTTCGCCAATGGTGAAGTACCCCTCCCTGAGTTCTGGGGTGGCTTTCGGGTGGCTCCGACTGAATTCGAATTCTGGCAGGGACGCGAGAACCGGCTAAACGATCGATTTCGCTACCGACCCCAACAAGACAGCAACCATGCGCAAACCTGGCGCATCGAGCGCTTGGCCCCATGAATTAATTGGTCAAGATGAGCTTGAGCCGCAATGGCTTGCTGTCAGCTTGGATGAGTTGGATGTCCGTCGTGTCTGATCGGTATGGAGTCCACCACCCCCAGCCATCAATGCATGATGCGGATGGCTCCCTACCTAATCGGTCGCCCACGCCGCGGCGTGGTGGGAGGCAGCCGTTATGCCTGCAAGTTACGGGAATCCATTCGCCAAGCAGCCAATGATCCAGAGCGCAAGCCAGTCTTAATCAGTGGTGAACCAGGCTTAGAAAAAGACAACATCGCCAGACTGGTGCATTTCGGCTCTGCCGATCGACGCCTTCTTTTGATGCGCTTCGATGCCAGCAACATACGAGGCCAAGGCGTTGAACTTTTTGGCAGAGAAGGCTCTCATGAACTGTCTCTGCTCGATTGCCTAGGGAATGGCAACCTTCTGATCGACTGCATTGATCTTGCAGAGCCTCAACTGCAAGCACGTCTGATTGCCCTTGCCACTGAAGGCCACCCTGCCTTCTCGGGGCGGATCTTGTTGACTGCCGAATCAAGCCTCAAAGAGCTAGAGGGGATAGCAACTCAGATCAGAGTGCCACCCTTAAGAGTGCGACGATCCGATCTGGGCGATTGGCTCCGTTACAGCCTGCGCCAGCGCAGCCCCAGTCTGGGCTGGAGTCGCCCTCCCGAGTTGCCCGAAGCAATTGTCAGGCGACTGCAAAGCCACGATTTCCCGAACAACATCCGCGAATTGGACAGCGTGGTGGAACGGGCCCTGCAACAAGCCCGCAGCCAGGCCGCGGCTGAGCAAGCAAGCGCTGCAATCACCATGGTCCTACCCGCAGCTTTGCCGGAAGACGTGTTCTGGGTGAACAGCCGGGAACCCAACCTGCGCTTTGAGATCTGGCGCTGGAAGCCTCAACTACGTCAGTTGATGCGCTCACCCCAACTCTGGAACGGCTTGCTTTTTGGGCTGGTGAGCTGGGTCTTCGTGCTAGTGAACCTGTGGCTGTGGTTTGGCCCACAAGACAGGGCACATAACAGCATGCTCAAATTTTTCTGGGCCTGGTGGTGGCCTCTGATCCTGCTGACTTACCCGCTAGTTGGGCGACTTTGGTGTGCAGTCTGTCCATTCATGGTCTGGGGCGAAATTGCTCAGAACAGCAAAAAGGCTCTCGCAAAATTGATCTCAACCTTGGGTTTACCTACTGGTTGGTTGCAACCAAGGCTCTGGCCCCATGGCGATCACGACAGTTGGGGCGCACCAGTTTTGGCGATAGGGTTCGCAGCGATCCTGATCTGGGAAGAGGTCTGGAACCTAGAAGACACAGCCCGACTCAGCAGTTACCTCTTGCTACTGATTACCTCAGGAGCTGTGCTGTGTTCACTGGTCTTCGAAAAGCGATTCTGGTGCCGCTATCTCTGCCCAGTTGGCGGCATGAATGGCCTATTCGCAAAGCTTTCGATCCTCGAATTACGTGCGCAATCGGGCACTTGCTCAGGGAGTTGCACGTCCTACGCCTGTTTCAAAGGAGGTCCTGCTGAAGGCGAAGGTATGGCTAGCGAAGGTTGCCCCCTGGGCACCCATCCAGCCCATCTCAGCGACAACCGCAACTGTGTCCTTTGTCTGACCTGCGCACAAGCATGCCCGCACCACTCCGTGCAATTGCGACTGCGGCCTCCAGCCGCAGATCTGCAACGCAGCATGCATGGTCCAAAAGGCGAGAAGGGATTGATCTTGGTGTTGGCCGGTGGAATCACCCTGCATCATTGGCAACGACTACTGGGCTGGTTGCCCCTGGCTCCAGAGTCTCTCCAGGAGGGGCCCCTTTTTGCGCGGCTGGTGTTTGCTGCACTAGCGCTAAGCCTGCCAGCAGCTGCAGGTCTGTGGGTGGAGCGTCGCTGGCTGTACACCGCCTTACCACTGTTATGGAGCGTGCTCTTGGCGCGTCATCTACCGATTGGCATGGCAGAGGCCGGCACTGTGTTGCCGATTGGTTGGCCTCAATGGAGCGCCAATCCCAAAGTGATTGGCTTCTGCCAGAGCTTGGCCATTGCGGTTGGTTGGCTTGGTTGTGTGGTGTTACTTCGGCGTCTAATCAGCCGCCAGCGACAACCCTGGTTAACAGCTAGCGGAGCATTGTTGGTCTTGGCGCTGGCTAGCCGCTGGGTAGTGCACATCTAAAAAGGAGAATCCCGATTAGCGAGGAGATGGCAGCTCCGAACAACTTTTGCCGTCAGTAGCGATGTCAATCTGAACCTTGGTCAACGGCGCCAAAAAAGCAACAACACCAGACAAAGCACCCCAATCAAAGGCCCCGGCGGCAGATCCAGCAAAATCGCCAGCATTAATCCGCCACTGCTCAGCAGCACACCAGTGCCAGCAGAGCGCAGCATCAAGACGCGCAGACTCTCGCTGCGATCAAGATTCACCAGCACAGGAGCGCAAAGCAGGGCAATCACAAGCACAACACCAACGGCAGTGATTGCGCTGATCACGACCAAAGCGGTGATCAGAATCGTGATGAAACGGATCTGCATGACCGGTCGTCGCGCCGCGATCGCTCCCTCCTGATCCACACCGAGAAACACAAGATCCTGATAACGACTGAGCAACAGCAGCAGCAAGGCAGCGGCAGCGATCATCGTCCGGATCACATCGCTACCGTTGCCAGCAAGCATGTCTCCAAAAAGAAGGGCTTCCAGATCGATTCGCGCTTGCAGCAGGGGCACCAGCAGCACCCCCAGGGCAGTGAAACCCGCCAGCACGGTGTTCATTGCGCCCTCCTCCCGGCCTTTGAAACGATGGTTGAGCTGTTCTGCCAGCAACGCACCCAGCAGACCGCTCAACAAACCACCGATTAGGGGATCCAGCTCGAATGCCAGCGCAAGCACCAGCCCTGGCAAGACCGAATGGGCCATCAGATTGGCTAAAAGGATGCGTCGCTGAGTAATCAGCAGAGCACCAGCCGTCGGGCAGATCACCCCAACCATCAGAGCCAGGATCAGTGGCGTTAACCACCAAACGCCAAAGTCATCCACAGCAGTGACTGCCCATCATGCAAGTCATGTCGGTGAGGTTCTGGCGAACTTCGTCGGGTGTGCCACAGGCAAGGACCGTGCCGTCGAGCACCACCACTCGGTCATAACTGTCGAGGGCACTGCCCCAATCATGGCTACTCACGAGTAGGGTTTGTCCCGATTCTGCTTGCTGGCGCATCACTGTGAGTAGATGTTCACGCGTCGGCGGGTCGATGGCGCTGCAAGGTTCATCGAGCAGCAAGATGCTGGTCTGCTGCATCAGTGCCCGTGCCAGCAGCACCCGCTGCTGCTGGCCTCCTGAAAGCCGGTCGAGCCGTCGAGCACCGAGCCCATTCAGCCCAACCTGATTGAGTAGCTGCTGCGCAGAAAGCTGCTGCCCTCGATTGCGCGTACGCAGTCTTCCCAACTCCACCATCTGCGTCACCGTGATCGGAAACGACCAGTCGATTGACGCCCGTTGTGGCATCAAAGCAATACTGCCGTTGCTTTCAATCGTGCCCTGATTCGCTCTAAGGCAACCCTGAATCAAATGAAGCAGGGTGGACTTACCAGCACCATTAGGACCGACGAGGGCTGTGAGCGTCCCAGAGTGAAGGTCAAGATCAACACTCTTGATGGCAGGGCAGTTGTCATAGTCATAGGAGACCCCTCGCACACTGAGGCTTGGCATCGCCGAGGCAATGCCAACATCCAACTGATGAAGAGCTTGGTCCTGTCTTGGAACTGAAACAAGAGAACGCACAGAACCCCGCCTAGTCATAAAAATGGGAATCATTCTCATTTTAGAGCATTTTGGCTTCAGCGCGCCGTATCACACCTTCAGCAATACACGCTCTACTTGTTCTAGCCACAGTCTCTGCTAATCCAGTTTCTGCACAGGCAAGTCAGCCAACCGTGGTCGCCATTGATGGTGTGCTCTGTGATCTCACTCGCACGCTTGTGGCCTCAGATGCCAAGGTGGTTTGCCTGATTCAACCGGGTAGCGATCCCCACAACTACCGGCTCAAGCCCAGTGATCGACAAGCTCTGAGCAGTGCAAGTTTGGTGTTGCACAACGGCTACAACCTCACCCCGAGTGCAAACAAAATCAGCGGTTCAGCCAAGGTTGTTGCCGTGGCGGAGAAAGCAATACCCACTACGGACCACGCAAACCACGACAACGGCCATGCGGAGCATGGTGCTCATGACCACGACGGCTCAGACCCCCATGTCTGGCACGATCCCGCCAACTCGGCCGCGATGGTGACCGTTATTGCTGAGCGTCTGGCTCCTATCCTGCCTGCAACGCAACAGTCTGCATTGGCTGCTCGGGCTGCAGAAGCGATTAACGTGCTCAATGCAGTTGGTGATTGGGGCGGCAAGCAGTTCGCAACGATTCCTGAGAATCAGCGCGTTCTCGTGAGTGAACACAAGGCTTATAGCCACCTCACGAATCGCTATGGGCTGAGACAAATCACCATGCTCGATTCCTTTACCACCGGAGGCGTTTTGCGCCCCTCTAGCCTTCGAACGATCACAGCTGAAGTGGAGGGGTCAGGCGCCCAAACCCTTTTTCCTGAATCTCTACCTGTCAGCAAGACCCTGCGCCGCATCAACCGCAGCACTGGACTACCCGTTTATAGCTCACCTCTGTTCGCAGATGGCCTCGCTCCCGATCGCTCCACAGTTGGCACGGCAACGCTAAACATTTGCACTGTGGTCCAAGGCCAAGGAGGCCAGTGTGATCAGGCCGCTGCCGATGAACTGATGGCGCGTTGGTCCGCGATTCGTTGAACAATCAATTTCACCTTTGTTGGATCCCTTTCAATTCATTCCTACACAAACCAATGTCTCATCGTCTCTTCAATCGGCCCAAGTTTTTACTTCTAGCGCTCCTACTTGCTCCAACAACGCTTGATGCCACCTTCTGCCGCCCCAGCTTTGCAGGTGGCAACCATGGCGGCGGTGGCGCAGAAGCGCTAGAGGCAGGTGAATTTCGTACATCACCCGTTCTCACCATCGAAGGCCATGGAGGGTTCGAAACCAACCTCGATGGCAGCCCGGAGCACTACGCCATCGATGGTTTGTTTGGCGTAGTGATGGAGTGGGGTCTTGGCAATAACGGTAGCTTCGCGATTGAAGCCGCCATTGGTCCAGCCCTGGTGTGGGGTGAAGCAGAGCACTTTTACGGCAAGGTTCATGTTGATGAGCATGACGAAGAGACGGATAGCCATAGCGACGATGACCATGCCGAGCATGACGATGACCATGACGACCATGGCGAGGAGCATGACGACGACCATGCCGAGCATGACGATGACCATGACGACCATGGCGAGGAGCATGACGACGACCATGCCGAGCATGACGATGACGATGAGCATGCTGGCCATGGGTCCCATGACACCGACTACAAGCGCTCCGATGTCCGCGGTTTCCTACAGGCGCGCTATGCCCCTAACGATCGCCTAAGCCTGTCGGTCTCTTGGAATCCCTACTACGTCACCAAGGATCAAGGCGAAGACATTAAGGGTCTGAAGAATGAACTAGGAGCGAAACTAGTTTGGGCACTGGGTGATGGAGATGTCAATTTTGCTCTCGGCGATCGCCTCGAAGACCTGATCGATGGCGTTTATCTCTCTATCGAGCATCGGCAGGGATGGGAATCGGATGGCACATGGATGGGCAACTACACCGATCCCCGTCTTGGAGTCGGTTTCAATGTCGACCTATTGAACATCAGCCTCAACGCTGGACCACGTTTCTACGTACCGGGCATCTACTCCGGACTCGAACAGCGCACCGATTTCGCAGGCGAACTGGAAGTTGCATATCCAGTGGGCAACAACACTGTTCTGTTCGCCCACTGGCAGCCCACCTACAGTTCAGAAGGAGGCTCAGGCTGGGGTGAAGGCTGGCAGCACCACATCGGCACCGGCGTCACATTCAGCTTCTAAGCCAACAGCGATAGATCACCCTGCGGACAACCAAAGTGCCTCCTTAATTCGTATTGGCAATACCTTGAGCCATTCAAGCGTGGTGGCATCCATCAGAGCCGCTCGACCTGCATCCCATCCTGGCTTGGTGACGGTCATCAACAACTGTTCGCCCACAGGGTCAAACTGCAGCATTGAACGTGGCTTAAAAGTCCATGGTGCTAGTTGGCGGCGGCCCAGTACCAAGCCGTCGCCATCCAGTAGAACAAGCTCATGTTGCATGCGGCGATCCTGCCTGCGACCAAGAACCGCCCAAACACGTTCGCCCCTGTTATCACAACTCAAGGCCAGCACTGACTCTTCGCCAAGCCAGAGCTGCTTAGGGGACAATCCTGGAATCACCAACTCAATGGAACGGCGATAGTCCGGCCAATGGCGGATGAGCACTGCCCTGCCCGTGGCTTGGCAGAAATCTCCGAGATCCCTTGCCCCGGGGAGGAGTTGGGGGGTCTTGTAGTTTTCAATCAATGGACGCAGTGTCAGCCCGTTGAAGGTGGGCACAACCGCTCCACCACCGGCCGGCAGCAGCTGGATCGGACCGGAGGCTTTGATCTCAAGGGTTCTTCTCTGGCCATCCGCTTTGATCAGTTCAGTGCGTCCACTTCCTGGAGTGAATCCTCCTGTTTGCGCAAGCAGGTCACCGTTCAGGTTGCTGCTGAGATCAGCAAAAAGATATTGCCCTGGCACTAATGGCATCAATTTCCCTGCCTTTGGAGCAGCGAGCTGATCGCGATGAGCCGTGATATTGCGTGGCAACAAAGGCAGCAAAAAGAGTCGTTGCTTCCAGTCCTTATCCCTTTCGATCAAGGCGGCTCCCTTGCCATTGCCAAGGGGAACAACTCTCTGAATCTGATTCAGCGTGGGGCTCAGGGGTATCCAACGCCCATCGCGGCTCTGGACTTGCAGTTGGTCTCCGCCATCCACCTGGCGATTCACTAACAGCCAGGGTCTCGGATCCCACCACCAGTGTTGGGGAGGTAGAGCCTGGGCTCGATGATCCTGTCCAGCAACCGTCAGCTGAATTGAAGCCTTGATTCTCTGATTGGCATCAATCAACAAACGCAGAAGATTGTTCTCCCCCTGCCAACGGTGAACTAGGTCCGGTTGTAGTTGACTATCTGCCGCCACGCTCCCCAGTTGCATCGGCCGACTGAAGCGAAGGTCAAGGGCAGCACTACCTGACTGAAGGGGCTGCGGTGTGCGTGACAGCAATCGGGGTGGACGGCTCAGCAGCAATTGCTGTTGCACCAGTACCAGAGCCGCGAAACTTGTTAGCAGCACCCACATCTTTTGCTTCATGGTTCCAGTGGTCGTTCCGGCCTTGGAATCGGGGTGATTGTCTCGGGAACCACAACGGCGACTCTCTGGCCCTGACGTGTTTCCACCTTCATATGCCCTTCAATCTTGAGCCACTGATTGACCTTGGGTTTAGCGTCCACTGGCCAGGACACCGGTAGACCTGCGAGGGGTGGCATCCGCCAGACAGCAGCGCACCGTAAGGCGTGCGATCTGGGCTGGCTGGTCGCCTCTATTGAGCACAAATCCACTGATGTTGACAGGATTGCCATCCACCAGATCCGGGTCAGGCTGGCTGCGCAATAGCCTTACCCAGTCCGTAAGCGTGCGCTGTTGAGGCGGCAGCACGAAAGCAAGATCCGGCGGTTCAAGTAGGCCTTGCGGGCGCGAGGCTGCCAGATCGCTGAAGGAAGGTTGAGGAGGCACTGCTAATACAAGGACTGCCATCCCAGCACTGGCCAGCCAGGGCCATGAGACTGATTCTTTCCGCTTGCGGCTTTTAAGTCCCACCATCACACCCGCAATCAGCAGCGCCACTCCTGAAGCACTGACAAGTTTGTGGAAGCCACCAGCGAGAAGGAGGTCGAGGCGACCTGAATGAACACTCCAGACCACCATCCATCCCCACAGCTGCAGAAGCAGGGCACGCATCATCGTTTTCTCCTGTTCAAAGTTGCCATAAATTGACCCACTGGCCGATGAGCAGCACGCCTAAACAGGCCACGATTGCCGTGATGCCAATCGCTTTTGGCCTGAGCAACACCGTGAACAAACCTGCAAGTTTCAGATCCACAACCGGACCCAATAACAGGAACGCCAGCAGGGCTCCTGGTGTCACCTGGGCAGCAAAGCCAAGGGCCAGAAAAGCATCCACGCTTGAGCACACCGAGACCACAATCGCCAGCAGCATTAACGCCACAATCGAGAGTGTCGGCGCGCTGCCTACCGCCAATAGCCAACTGCGTGGCAGCCAGCTCTGCACAAGGGCGGCGATCACACAACCGAGTACGAGTAGAGCAAGCAGGTCAAGAAATTCCCGGCTGCTTTGTTCCAGCACCTCACTGAGTTGAGGTCGCTTGATTCTCGTTGGTTGTGGATCGGGTAGCGCGGCTCCGATCAGCCCAGCGCCTCTTTCTAATAGGCCGATGCTGCTCAAGGGCTGGCTAAGACGCCGTTCTGCCAGTAGGGACGATTCAATCAATTGCGCTTCTGGTAGCTGCACCAAAAGAGCACTGAGTAACAAAGCGATGAGAAAGGCTCCCAGTGGTCTAGCAATCAGCAACCAAGACTGATCAGGGAAAGCGGCCCAGGTGCTGGCGAGAACAATCGGATTCAGGACTGGCGCTGCAAACAAAAAGCCAAAGGCTGTGCCCAAAGGAGCACCGCTGGCCAGCAAGCGGCGGGCGACAGGAACATTGCCACATTCACAAGCAGGTAGGGCAAAACCCATTAAGGCACCCGTGATCGGCGCTAGCAGTGGATGCCGGGGGAGACGTCCGATCCAGGCACTCTGGGGTACAAGCCAGCGGGCCAGGCCAGCAATGGTGACACCCAGCAACAGGAAGGGAATCGCTTCAAGCAGAAGGCCCTGAAATATCGCCCAGGCAGTGGCGAGCCTATCCATCTAGCTCAACTGTGCATGTGGCTGATTCTGCAGCAATGGAATTCTTTTGCAGAATTTTTCATGATATTGAATGGATCAGATTGAACACTTGTGCCCAGTGATCGCTGCTCATCATGTAATGACATGAGCACCCAAAACAACCTTAAAAACTACTTATAACCCACAGCAGAGGCTGACTCGCGTTAAGAATCAGACTAAGCTAATTGCCCTTTTGAGTTCAAAAGCTTGGCGGATATTCTTCCACTTGATTATCATGGGAGTGCTGCAAAAGCAAGCGCGAGAACTCTAATCAAGACGCTTCCAGATCCTATTGTCATGCAAAAAACAAAAGAACTTCCCTGGTCTGATAAATATTGTATGCTCTGATTAATCAGTGACAGTTTGAACAATCACGCGTTTGTTGCCACCTCCAACCCTTAAAGGGTGCTGACTTGATTAGCGATCGACGTAAGGGTCACTGAATTTACTACCACTTGAGAATAACGACCTTAAATATCTTGCAGGGCTGGCTTGATTTTCAATAAAAATATAAAAACTAGCCATTGATTCTGAATAATCGCGATGAATGACATATCAGTGAGTTAACTGCTGACACTGAATCACAAACAAAAGCTCTGACGAATGTCATTTCAAAATGAGGCAAAGAGTTTGTCAATCAAAGATTCTATATTCTCTTGAGATCAGCTTAAACATCTGCTGTTTGCATGAAATTGAATTCGTGCAATGGTCTTGCTCGTTGATTCTCTAGAATCATTTATTCAAAAAATTTGTCAAAAGCAATCCTCTTGCCAGCTCCTCTGAGCTAAAAGAGCAAGTGAACGAGCTCATCCATGCCTGTCGATCAAAGTCAGCCCACACTGCGGCAGAACCAACTTTTGAAAGAACTACGTTGCTGTTGCGATGAAATGAGCGGTCAGCAGCTGTATCGCGCCTTGCAGGACAGCCCCTATGCCATGGGACTTGCGACCGTATACAGAAACTTACGCCAGCTTCAACAACGAGGACTGGTGAGATGCCGACACCTACCTACAGGTGAAACCCTCTATGCGCCAGTGGAAAGGGACCTTCATCACCTCACATGCGTGGACTGCGGCAAAACGCTGCCGATCGAGCATTGCCCTTTGCACAACCTCAACATCCCGCAAGAGCAAAGTCATAATTTTCAGCTGATCTTCCACACACTTGAGTTCTTTGGTCACTGTGAGAGCTGCCAAAAGGATCAAACCCTGACCTGAAATCTCACTGAAGAAACGCTTAGGCAGCGGCCCAACCTCCTGCAAAGCTCATACATCAAAGCAATAAAAATGATCAACAAAAAAAGCTATCACCAGCAAATCAAATCACAGTTGAACAATTTAGCCATGCCACGATTCACATGGCATGTTAAATAGACCAGAGCACTTGCTACAAATAACTACTGTTCTTTTTCTATAAAACGAAAACCTCCACCACAAGCAGATGCTTCAGCTCCCTCAGGCAAACTAATCAAGAAACCGCCACCACTCAAATCTCCATAATAATTGAGGGTGAGACCGGAAAGTAAATGAAACTGGCCAACCGGTGCAAAAAGAGTGATGCCATCTGCTCGAGCGACAGGCACACCACCACATTCACCAGGCTGGAGTCGAATGTACAGCCAACCCTCATCGTAGGTGGCCTTAATCAAATCAAGGTGCATCAAGCCTGGCTTGCCGGCCAAAGCAGCCTGTCGAACCAACTCAGCTGCGGCGGTTGGCGTAATCCCTAGGCGCGGACCATTTTCCATCTCGAAGAATTAACGATGCATCACTATTGCATCCCTAGCGAAATTCTTCATTCTCAAGAAATCTAGCTCTGCAGTGGTCCCTTTCAGGCCTGGGACTTTGAAATCCTGCCTTGATCATGCGGGTCAGCCTTCATAGGTCTGAAGGGAGTTGTCATCAGACGCTCGCCTCATGCTGAATTGATAAGGATCATGATGAAGCCCTGCCTAAATGGGCAGAACAAGCAGAGGGTTCTAAACAGTGCAAGCAGATTGATTTGAGAGAATGGATGAACTGGGGCAATATTTATATTGCTACTCAATTGAAACATCGACTGCCTACCAGCAACTCCTCTCGACCTGGCTCAGGAAAAATTGGAGCATGACTTTGTTGCCCTAATCACCACTCATCATCAAGCAATATGCTTTGCAAAGACCATAAGCCGATGAGCACATTAAAAGCATGCTCAACTAAAGATTTCCGTTCGCGAAGGCTTAACTCATGGCCTCAAAAGTCAGATTCAAAGGCATTCATAATTAAAGATACAATGAAACATTTTTCAGGTGCATGTCTTGACACAAGACAAGGTGCAGAATTCAGCTTATTGGCTTGCCAATACCATCAGTTAGCAATCTCATTTTAGGCTCATTGAATTGAGTGAACAGCTTTTATGAGTTTTAGGCAAACCAAAAATTCATTGAGGCCAATGAATGGGCGATGCTGGGATCGAACCAGCGACATCCTGCTTGTAAGGCAGGCGCTCTACCGCTGAGCTAATCGCCCCTAGAGACAATTGTGCCCCAAGAGGTCAAGGTGGACTTGATCACCATAGAAGAGCAATGGCCTCAGGCGAGGACCACGACAAAGCTACCTGCTTCTGGAGCCTGCCATTTGGCTTCGGCCTGAGCTTTGTGATGGGCTTGCCCAGTGGTCTGATTGGTGGGCTGGCCTTTGTCGTCGGCGGACTGTGGCTGTCTCCAGACCTCGACACTTATTCAAAGCCATTGAAGCGCTGGGGGCTCTTGCAAGGTCTTTGGTGGCCCTACCGCAAACTGATTCCCCATCGCTCCCTCTTCTCCCACGGCCCACTAATTGGTACCGGTCTAAGGCTCGCCTACCTGATGAGTTGGACTGGCCTACTACTGATGCTCTTACAGCCGCTGGGATGTCCTGCACCGCTCAGCCTTGCCAAAGCATTGAATGAGCAGCTAAGACTTAATCCCCAGCCAATCCTTGCAGTGCTGCTCGGGCTGGAAGCCAGTGTTTGGCTACACCTGATTCTCGATGGCGATCCCCTACCCGCCGAATGGCATCGCTGGCGTCATCGATGAGAAGGTAGGCCAATACAAACCAATGGCCATGGACGCCGAACAACATCTGGCTCCAACAGAAGCCATCGCGGAGCTGGTCAGCATCGTGGCCCAGCTCAGGGATCCAAAGGGAGGTTGCCCTTGGGATCTGGAGCAGACCCATGCCTCCTTGATTCCATGCATGTTGGAAGAAGCCCACGAAGTGGCCGACGCCATCCGCAACGGCGATGACAACCACCTCAGCGAAGAACTAGGGGATCTTCTGCTGCAGGTCGTGCTACATGCTCAGATCGCTAAAGAAGAAGGACGCTTCAATCTCGAAGACATCGCCCGAGGCATCAGCAAAAAGCTCATTCGCCGACACCCACATGTGTTCGCAGAGGCAGTCGCAATCGACAGCGAAGCAGTGCGGCAAAGTTGGGAATCGATTAAAGCCAGTGAGCAGCCCGGCCCAACCTCGAACAGTTCACTAAGCGATCGTCTACGTAGCAAGGTGAGGGGTCAGCCAGCTCTGGCTGGAGCGATGGCCATCTCCAAAAAGGTCGCAAACGTTGGCTTCGAATGGAACACCATCGATGGAGTATGGGGAAAAGTGCAAGAAGAGTTCGAGGAACTCAAAGAGGCGGTAGAGCATGAAGACCAAGCCCATGCACAAACAGAACTTGGTGATGTGCTGTTCACTCTTGTGAATGTTGCTCGCTGGTGCGGCCTAAACCCAGAAGAAGGCCTTGCAGGTACAAACCAACGCTTTCTTGATCGCTTTTCTCGCGTTGAAGCAGCACTCGAGGGCCAACTAAGCAGCCAAGCACTGACGAAACTAGAACAACTTTGGCAAGAAGCCAAAGCAGCAATTCGAGACGAGGCTGACGACAAAAAGATATCGAATTAACACACATTGAAGGCTTATGAGAACAAGTTCTATAGCCTAAATTTACAACCTCAAACTCAAGCCATCTACTTCAGGTAAAGCCAGAGATGATTTATCCAATGTTCGCTGTATCAATTACCGATTTCCCCCTAACGATTACAGCCGTATTAATTGCAATCGCATTTTGGACAGGCGAGAGGGCATTCCGAAATCGTAATAATCAAAAAAAAGAAGAATGATCACCTGCTGATTAATTTAGCCCTTAGACGCCAATTATTCATTGAATGGATCATTGGGAGTGTTTGGCTTTGAAAGCATCCAAAAAGCGATGCGACCTCAAAATCCAGTCATTAGCTTAGGAGAAGATTCTAAGTTTGCCTTGCGAAGTTTCCATAAGCAGAAGCATGAACAATCTCAACCTTCAAGAAAGAAGGGTTAGCGCCAATGCCATGGCCAGTTAAATCTGGCCTAGTCAAATCTTGACCTGCAACAATCATGTATTTTAATCATTAACATGCGCCATGCCACTAAGCCCACTTTAATAGAGTCACACTCCTAAAAAATACTTCCAAGATCTGCGACTAAAGTCAATGGACGATCTAAGAGTTAATTCGCAATTAGTCATCCCATCAGCTGAATTACAATGGCGATTTTCAAGGGCTTCAGGTCCTGGTGGGCAAAACGTCAATAAGACCAATAGTCGAGTTGAACTGATCTTTGATCTCAACGCAACCTCTGCACTAGGACCTTTTCGAAAAAAACGCTTATTAAGTCAACTTCAACATCGCTTGGTGGCTGGTTGTATACGTGTGGTTGCAGCGGAAGAACGTTCGCAATATCAAAACCGTCAGTTAGCCCTTTCGAGACTGGCTTATTTTTTACGAATGGGCTTAGAAGCAGTTCCCAAGACACGCAAACCAACCAAACCCAGTCAAGCAGCAAAGAAACGTCGTCTTCAAGCCAAAAAACTACGCGGCGAATTAAAACGCACCCGACAATCCAAACCTTCACTCAATGCCTAATTAGCATTCAGTCAGCATGAATTGCGTTAATTATTCATGGAAAGATGCACTTCTAAGTACAAAACAATATCCTTCGGACAGAACAACCAAAAAGGGCTCAAAAAATTGAATTCGGTCTATTCCTTTGCTCGCCTGCCCTCCAGGCCCAGAAGCCCTTGAAAATCGCCACTGCATTTCAGCAGCAGGAATCTGCAAGCGATTCGTAATCAAAAGGTCTTGCACCATAGACCCACGCTGGCATCAAAGCCCTATGGAGGGCTTAGCTGGAAGAAAGTTTTAGGCCTCCTTGCCATGGACAGCCCTTCAACAACAGCAAATGGCTGGATCGATGAACACCACCAGGGTGTTCGCTATGGCCTGCAAGGCCGTGTGCTGGTTGATGAAACAAGCCCATACCAGCGAATCACGGTGATCGATAGCAGCCGCTACGGAAAAGGGCTGTTGCTCGACGGCTGCTGGATGACCGCAGAACACCAGGAACGCCACTATCACGAATCCTTGGTCCACCCAGCTCTGTGTAGCGCGGCCCAACTTGAACGGGTGTTGGTGATTGGGGGCGGCGATGGCGGCACAGCCAGGGAGTGCCTGCGCTACCAAGACGTCAAACACCTCGACATGGTGGAAATTGATCGCCGAGTCGTGGAACTGAGCCAAAAGCATCTGCCCAGCCTTGGAAGCCATGCTTGGAGCGATCCGCGCTTACAGCTCAACCTGGAAAACGGCATTGCCTGGGTAGCCAATGCAACTGAATCCTCCTACGACGTGATTCTTATCGACGGATCAGATCCTGCAGGGCCTGCAGAAGGTCTCTTCAATCAAACCTTCTTTGAGCATTGCCGACGCATCCTGCGGCCCGGAGGAGTTTTTGCTACTCAAAGCGAGTCACCAGAAGCATTCCGTCAGGTTCACATCGACACTGTTCGCCTGATCCGTCAAGTTTTCGGCTACGCAGATCCCCTCTACGGCTGGGTGCCGATGTATCCAAGCGGCTGGTGGAGCTGGACCTTCGCCGCCATCGATGGTCCTCGTTATCGCAACCCACTCCCAGCAAGAGCAGCCGCCATCTCCGCAGGCTGTGAAATCTGGAGCCCACGCTGGCAACAGGGTGCCTTTGAAGCCATCCCAGCTTTTATTGAAAGGGAGCTGACTTGATGCCCCAAAACACAACAACCACTGCAACAAGATTCGACAGCGAAGGTGCCATCTTCATGGCTGCAAGACGCGACCCTACCGGATGCAACGTCGGACTTTTTGGCGTGCCTTACGACGGCACCTCTTCATTCCGCCCAGGCAGCCGCTTCGGTCCGACAGCCATCCGCGACGTCAGCAATGGCCTAGAAACCTACTGCCCTCAGCTTGATCTGGATCTAGAAGATCTTGCCTTCACTGACCTTGGCGCCCTTGAAATTCCCTGCGGCGACCCCAAGCCCGTTGTAGAAGCAGTCAAAAAAGCCACCCAAAACGTGCTGAAGATGGGTCTCAGACCGCTGATGCTAGGCGGCGAGCACTCGATCAGCTCCGGAGCAGTGGCTGCAATCACTGAATTGCATTCAGATCTCGTGCTGTTGCAACTGGATGCCCATGCAGACCTCCGCCAAGAGTATCTAGGTGCGCGACACAGCCATGCCTGTGCCATGCGCCGTTGCCTCGAGGTCCTGCCAAGCGCTCAGCTGCTGCAATTCGCAATCCGCAGTGGCACACGCGCAGAATTTCAAGAACTACACGATCAGCAACGGCTGGTGAACCACAACCCCGGCCAAGCAGCGACTGAGCTCGCTAAAGCCCTTGCACCCCATCAAGGCAAACCTCTCTATCTCACCGTGGATTTGGATTGGTTCGACCCATCCGTACTGCCGGGGACGGGCACACCTGAACCAGGCGGCTTTCTATGGCGCGATTTTGCCGTCGTCGTGGATGTACTACGACACCATCAACTGGTAGGCGCTGACGTGGTGGAACTCGCCCCCCAACTTGATCCTTCAGGGATGAGTAGTGTGCTCGGTGCCAAGGTGACCCGCAGCCTGCTCATGCTGCTCAGCCTGTCTACAAGATCTGAGCAAAAGTGAGCAGCATCACTCCATTGCTTCAGCAGAGTTTCACGCTAGATCTTCGAACACTCAAAGCAGCTCGAAAAACATCCAGGTCTGAAAACAGCTCCTGTATCCCCTGATTAAAGATCCTCACTCAGACAACCAACCAAAGTACGACCAAGCTCAAGCTGCCGATCCATCTGAGTTTCAGTCGCTTTCTCCTTCAACAATGGCAGTGATGGGGCTTGTTCTGTCCAGTGATGACACAGAGCAACGTGCGCCAACTCAGGATGCACGCTGATTTGCCTAAGACGACACCAACCTGCATCCGCCAACTGACTGGTACCACAGTGTTCACAGGTTTTGCAGCTGGCTCTCGTGGACATTTTTCAATCCCCGAATGACGCTCAGGGTAAGGACTGTTAACGGATTGGACGACTGAAATCGTCAAATCTGCGACTTTCCTTCCGCTTCTGCAAACCCAATAGCACCCTCCATAGGATTTCGGCACTGCAACGTCCAGCCCGTGAATCTGCAACACACACCCCTCCATGACCTCTGCCGAGATGCAGGCGGCCGGATGGTGCCCTTTGCCGGCTGGGACATGCCAGTGCAGTTCTCTGGCCTACTCCAAGAACATCAGGCAGTGCGTCAGCAGGTGGGAATGTTCGATATCTCTCATATGGGAGTGCTGCGTCTCGAAGGAACCAACCCCAAAGACCACTTGCAAGCACTAGTGCCAACCGACCTCAATCGCATCGGTCCAGGTGAGGCTTGCTACACGGTGCTGCTCAACGAAACAGGCGGAATTCTCGATGACCTAGTCATTTATGACCTTGGCACCAATAAGCAAGACAGCCAAAGCCTGCTGATTGTGATTAATGCAGCCTGCAGCAAAACCGACACCATCTGGTTAAAGCAACATTTGCAGCCCGCAGGCATCGCACTCTCGGATGCCAAGAACAATGGCGTCTTACTGGCACTACAAGGACCCCAAGCGACCAAGGTGTTGGAACGCTTAAGTGGCGAATCACTAGCGAGCCTTCCCCGCTTCGGCCATCGCCAAGTCCAGTTTTACGGCCTGGGAGCGAAAGATCCCTCTTCAGTCTTCGTTGCACGAACTGGCTACACCGGCGAAGACGGATTTGAACTGCTCCTGAAGGCAGAAGCCGGCCGAGCCCTCTGGCTCAAATTGCTCGCAGAAGGAGTCATCCCATGCGGACTCGGTTCCCGTGACACCCTGCGTCTAGAGGCAGCAATGCACCTCTATGGACAGGACATGGACATCAATACAACACCCTTCGAGGCTGGTCTCGGCTGGTTGGTACACCTGGAAATGCCTGCTCCATTCATGGGTCGAACTGCCTTAGAGCAACAAGCAGAGCAAGGCCCCATTCGCCGCTTGGTCGGTCTAAAGCTGTCTGGACGAGCCATAGCCCGTCATGGATACCCACTGCTTCACAACAACAACAAAGTGGGAGAAATCACAAGCGGCACCTGGTCACCCAGTCTGGAAGAAGCGATAGCCCTGGGCTATCTACCCACAGCTCTAGCCCGCATCGGTAACGAAGTGGAGGTAGAGATCCGCGGCAAGCACCACCGGGCAACGGTGGTGAAGCGCCCCTTTTATCGCCGTCCTTCCCTTAGCTGAAGGCCATCGCCAAAACCGGTCGTTCTAATAAGCGGCAACAAGCCCCTGTGGGAAACTCGCTTTTCATCCTGAAGCCTTCCCCATGCGCAGCAACGGTTGCGGCGAACTGCGCAGTAAGCACATCGCCTCCAACGTGAAACTGTGTGGCTGGGTTGATCGCTGTCGAGACCATGGCGGAGTGATCTTCATCGATCTACGAGACCGCAGTGGAACCATACAAATCACCGTGGATCCCGATCAAGGTACTGAGCTCTTCGCAAGCGCAGAGAGCCTGCGTAATGAAACCGTCCTGCAAATCACGGGTCTGGTCAGACCCAGGCCGGCCGATGCAATCAACAGCAAACTCAGCACCGGCGAGATTGAGGTGCTAGCCAATGGTCTCGAGGTACTCAACCCCGTCACAGGCAACCTGCCCTTTACGGTCTCGATCCACGACGAAGAACCCGTCAAAGAAGAGCTACGTCTGCGTCACCGCCACCTGGATCTGCGCCGGGAACGAATGAGCCGCAATCTCCAGCTACGCCACACAACCATTAAAACGGCTCGTCATTTTTTGGAAGACGAAGGATTCATCGAAGTGGAAACTCCTGTTCTCACACGCTCCACTCCCGAAGGAGCCCGCGACTACCTAGTGCCTTCAAGGGTATGCAGCGGTGAATGGTTTGCTCTGCCTCAATCCCCCCAGCTGTTCAAACAATTACTCATGGTGGGCGGATTGGAGCGCTACTACCAAGTCGCTCGCTGCTTCCGCGATGAAGACCTACGCGCCGACAGGCAGCCGGAATTCACCCAGCTGGACATCGAAATGAGTTTCATGGATCAAGAACAGATCCTCAAGCTCAATGAACGACTGATCGCCGCCATCTGGAAAGCAGTGAAGGGCATCGACCTACCACTTCCCTTCCCAAGATTGACCTGGCATGAGGCCATGGACCGATACGGCACCGACCGACCCGATACCCGCTATGGAATGGAGCTCAATGATGTCAGCGACATCCTCAAAGACATGGGCTTCAAAGTCTTCTCCGGGGCCATAGCCGCTGGAGGCTCTGTGAAGTGCATCACTGTGCCAAACGGGAATGACCTGATCAGCAACGTGCGCATCAAACCCGGTGGAGACATTTTCAACGAAGCCCAAAAAGCTGGGGCCGGTGGCCTGGCTTTCATCCGTGTACGCGATTCCGATGAGATCGACAGCATCGGTGCGATCAAAGACAACCTCAACAGCAAACAAAAGGCAGCCCTGCTGAAACAGACTGGAGCCAAAGCGGGTGACTTGATTTTGTTCGGAGCAGGCAAGACCGCCACCGTCAACAGCGCCCTTGACCGGGTGCGGCAATTCCTGGGCCGCGAGTTGGGCCTGATCCCCACAGACCAAGACAACAAGCTATGGCAGTTCCTCTGGGTCGTGGACTTCCCGATGTTCGAGTTGAACGCAGAAGAAAACCGCCTTGAGGCTCTCCATCACCCCTTCTGTGCACCAAATAAAGACGATCTAGGCGACGATCCCGACGCCTGGATGGAGCGCCTACCTCAAGCCCGTGCTCAGGCCTATGACCTTGTCTTGAATGGGCTGGAGCTTGGCGGCGGATCACTACGCATCCACAATGCCGAACTGCAACGACAAGTGCTGCAAACCATCGGTCTGCCCCTAGAAGAAGCAAAGCAACAATTCGGCTTCCTCATCGATGCCCTTGAGATGGGAGCCCCACCCCATGGCGGCTTGGCATTCGGGATGGATCGGATCGTCATGCTGCTCACAGGAGAAGACTCGATCCGCGACACGATTGCCTTCCCAAAAACCCAACAAGCTCGCTGCCTGATGACCCAAGCCCCCGCAGGTGTCTCCAACCATCAATTAGAGGAACTGCATGTAGAAAGCACCTGGGTCGATCCCGAATAGATTCAGCGCATTCCAGACAACAAGGGGCGTCTTCATTAACCCTGAAGGCATATCTTCGCGGGCAACCCTTGAAGAGCAGCCCCCAGCAAACCAAGACTTCCCGAGTCCGCAGAAGCGGCAGCACAGATCCTGTGCGTCTCTACTTGCAGGACATTGGACGCGTAGAGCTACTAACCAATGAAGAGGAAGTGACCCTGGCGAGACTTGTGCAGCGCAGGGAAGCCCTACTCAAACAGGAAAGGAAGCTGGCCTCCAACCAAGAAGCGATCAAAGAATTACAAAGACTGGAGGAGCTGCAGCAACGAGAAGCGAACCATTCATGCCACTGGCCCACCAAACAGGAATGGGCGATGGCTGCTGGGCTCACCCTGGCCGAGCTGCAAGAGAAAATCGAGACTGGTTACAAAACCTGGGGAGCCCTGACTGGTCTTGATCCTTTGGAACTCAAGCGAAGTTTGCGAGCTGGTCGGCGTGCCAAGGATCAGATGATCCAGGCCAATCTTCGACTTGTGGTGGCTGTAGCCAAGAAATATCAACAACGGGGCATAGAGCTGCTGGATCTGGTGCAAGAAGGCACCCTGGGCTTGGAACGCGCAGTAGAGAAGTTCGACCCCACCAGAGGTTTCCGCTTCAGCACCTACGCCTACTGGTGGATCCGTCAGGGCATCACCAGGGCCATTGCGACGCAAAGTCGGACGATCCGACTGCCGATGCACATCACCGAAAAACTAAACCGCATCAAACGGGTTCAACAGGAGATTGCTAGCAGCCAAGGACGATTAGCTTCGATTGCCGATCTCGCCAAGGCACTTGGCCTTAGTGAAGAAACAGTGCGCCTAACCCTAATGAGGGTTCCACGTTCGATCTCCCTGGAAACTCGAATAGGCCAAGAACAAGACACCCAACTCGGCGATCTGCTGGAAGACAGCAACGCGACCCCAGAGGAGAAACTCACCCGCAATCAATTGCACAACGACCTTGAAATCTTGCTGGATGAACTAAGCAACCGCGAAGCGACAGTCATCAGACGACGTTTTGGACTTGAAGACGACACTCCGCAAACCCTGACGCAAATCGGCGAGGCAATGCATCTATCGCGAGAACGAGTGCGTCAGATTGAAACCCATGCCCTCTTGAAATTGCGTCAACCGCAACGTCGCTGCAAGGTACGGGACTACATTCAAA
Source organism: Prochlorococcus marinus str. MIT 9313 (assembly GCF_000011485.1). Taxonomy (NCBI): domain Bacteria; kingdom Bacillati; phylum Cyanobacteriota; class Cyanophyceae; order Synechococcales; family Prochlorococcaceae; genus Prochlorococcus; species Prochlorococcus marinus. The sequence continues at coordinate 2,345,887 of NC_005071.1, forward strand.
ATCTCGATTCCTGATTAACACTTCACAAACGCACTGAATTTCAATACCTCAGACCTCCTTCATTGAAATCGGCATCCCAGCAGACAAACGAAAGGCAATCTCTGATGGCCTTGGAAGGGTTCTCGCCAATACCTATGTGCTCTACGGCAAAACCCACGGATTCCACTGGAACGTAACCAGCCCGATGTTCCACACGCTCCACCTGATGTTTATGGATCAATACACCGAGCGCTGGAATGCCCTCGATGTGATCGCCGAACGCATTCGTGCCCTTGGTTTTCTGGCACCCTTCGGCGGCAATACCCTCGGACAACTCGCTTCGATCAAGGAAGCGGAGCAACATCCCGCCACCCTCGAGATGCTGTGCGAGCTGGTCGATGGTCATGAAGAAGTGGCACGCACCGCTCGGGAAATTTTCAAACTGGCTGAAGCCGCCAATGACCAACCCAGCGCCGATCTATTAACCCAGCGGCTTGAGATTCACGAAAAAACCGCCTGGATGCTGCGCAGCCTGCTGGAAGCATAAGAAAGCCGAGCTAACTTAAAGAATCAGCCTGAAATTCATGGCCAAGTTCGTCTTTGTTACCGGTGGAGTCGTATCAAGCATCGGCAAGGGAATTGTGGCCGCGAGCCTTGGTCGCCTACTCAAATCGCGTGGCTACAGCGTCTCGATCCTGAAGCTGGATCCCTACCTCAATGTGGACCCAGGCACCATGAGTCCATTTCAACATGGTGAAGTGTTCGTTACCGAAGACGGCGCCGAAACCGACTTGGATCTTGGCCACTACGAGCGCTTTACTGACACAGCCATGTCACGCCTCAATAGCGTAACCACTGGCTCAATCTATCAAGCAGTCATCAATAAGGAACGGCGCGGCGACTACAACGGCGGCACTGTGCAAGTGATCCCCCACATCACTGGTGAGATTCGCGAACGCATCCACCGAGTAGCAGCCAATAGTGGCGCAGATGTCGTGATCACAGAAATCGGCGGCACTGTCGGAGACATCGAATCTCTGCCCTTCCTCGAAGCAATCCGTGAATTCCGTGGTGACGTAGGACGCAACGACCTCGCCTACATCCATGTGACCCTACTCCCGTTCATCGGCACATCCGGTGAACTCAAAACCAAGCCCACACAGCACTCCGTCAAGGAACTGCGCGCAATTGGCATACAACCAGATGTACTGGTTTGCCGCAGCGACCGCCCAATCAATGAAGACCTAAAGAGCAAAATTGGAGGCTTCTGCGGGGTACCAAACCGGGCTGTCATCACTGCTCTTGATGCCGACAGCATTTATGCCGTACCCATCTCACTAGAGGAAGAGGGCCTCTGTCTAGAAATGCTGGATGTACTCAACCTGACTGACCATGACAGCGACATGAAAAGCTGGGTTGAGCTGGTTCATAAGCTGCGCAACCCAGGTCCCGCTGTGAAGGTGGCCCTAGTCGGAAAATATGTGCAACTCAACGACGCCTACCTTTCAGTAGTAGAAGCCCTGCGCCATGCCTGCCTCACCCAAGACGCCTCCCTCGAGCTGTCTTGGGTCTGCGCCGAGCAGATCGAAACGCATGGTCCAGAAAACCTACTCAAAGGAATGGATGCTGTTGTAGTTCCTGGAGGCTTCGGTAACCGCGGCGTAGATGGCAAAGTTGCTGCCATTCGCTGGGCGAGAGAACAACGAGTGCCATTCCTAGGGCTTTGTCTAGGCATGCAATGCGCTGTGATCGAGTGGGCACGCAACCAGGCAGGACTCACTGGAGCCAGTAGTTCCGAGCTGGAGCCCGACACCAACCATCCTGTTATCCACCTCCTGCCAGAGCAACAAGACGTAGTCGATCTAGGCGGCACAATGAGGCTTGGTGTCTATCCATGCCGCATCGCACCAGACACGTTGGCACAGAAGCTTTATGGCGAACAGGTTGTCTACGAGCGCCACCGCCATCGCTATGAATTCAACAACTCCTACCGCAACCTATTTATTGAATCCGGCTACACCATCAGCGGTAGCTCACCCGATGGACGCCTCGTAGAACTGATCGAGCTGAAAGGTCATCCCTTCTTCACAGCCTGCCAATACCACCCTGAATTTCTCTCCCGACCCGGAAAACCCCATCCCCTCTTCCGGGGATTGATTGAGGCAGCTCAACTACGGCTACCAGCCTCACCTGACGAAGCCCTACGCCGACAAAGCCAGACCAACATCTCCGCTCAGGAGCAACCCAGCCGGATTGGATGACCGGCAATCTGCCGGTAGTAGAAACCTTCCATTCCCTACAAGGAGAAGGAGCCCATGTCGGTCGCAGCGCCTTCTTCATCAGGCTCGCCGGCTGTGATGTCGGCTGTTCATGGTGCGACACCAAGCACTCTTGGAACTCGAGAAACCATCCGCAAATCACGCTTGAACAACTAGCAGAGGAAACAGCAACAGCAGCAAAAGATGGCGCGGCCTTTGTGGTGTTGACCGGGGGTGAGCCATTGCAACACAACATCGCTCCCCTATGTGAAGCCCTACACAGGGCCACAGAAACAAACCACGGCGGGCCATTAGCAATCCATCTTGAAACCAGCGGAGTGAATCAGCTCAGCGGTGTTCCCACATGGATCACCCTCTCCCCAAAGCGCCATGCGCCACCTCGCACAGACTTATTAGCAGCTTGTCATGAGCTTAAAGTTGTAGTTCATGAAACAGACGATCTGAACTTCGCCGAAGACATGGCCAAAGCTGCCTTAGAAGCGAGAAAGAACGACAACGCCTCACAATCACGCCTCAGCAACACATCAAAGGAACCACTTCTCTTTCTGCAACCTGGCTGGAAAACAACAAGAGGTCAACAACTAGCTTTCGAGCACGTACAAAGTCATCCCCACTGGAGGCTCAGCATGCAAACCCACAAGTGGCTTGGTATACGTTGAACCTCAAAGCTTGATTGCCTCCCGCTGAGTGATCTCAGCCTTCCACAACCGCCAACGCACCTCTAAGCCGTCAGGTACATCAACCACTATCGGAAAGGAGGCGTTATAGGGCACCAAATAAGGCTTACTGCCAAGAACAAGAAAGCTCTCACGCTTCGGCTCATCAGGAGGACAAACCATGCGGGTGGACATCACCTTGACTGCACCTGCAACGCTATAGAGCATCCGCTGCTCAGCTCCTTGAAACCGCTCCATCCTCAGCCCTTGACCAGCCAAGTGATACTGATTGCAGACCAATTGGATCGTTCGACCCACAATCAACTGGACCCGCCAATCCACAGCATTAGTGGACAGGCCAGGATCAGAACTTTTTGCTAGCAACCCTGGGAGCTGAATCACCCAGCGTTGATGTCCAGCAATCGGCTGCGGGTAATCATTCAAATCCATTCGAGGTATTGCCCGCAGGGGTTCCAACACTGTCGTCGACCACAAAACAACCAGCCCGAAAAAGATTCTGTTCTGAATTGATGCCTGCATACCAACAAGCGCTAGAGAATGTCCAGCATGATCCACTCAACAACCATTGCCCTGCTATCAGGAGGTCTTGATTCCGCCACTGCCGCTGCCTTGGCAGTGGAAGCAGGTCAAAAGGTCATCGGACTTTCGTTCGATTACGGGCAACGACATCGCAAAGAACTGCAAGCCGCTGACGCGCTGGCGGCCCACATGGGTCTAAGCGAACACCATGTAATCAGTGTCAACCTTGGCAGTTGGGGAGGCTCCTCCCTCACCGATCTAACGCAAACAGTACCCAGTGAAGGAGTCGTTGACGGAGTGATCCCCAACACTTACGTACCTGGACGCAACACGGTCTTCATTGCCATTGGCCTCAGTCTTGCCGAAGCACGTAATGCCAATCAGCTGGTGTTAGGGATAAATGCAATGGACTACTCCGGCTATCCAGACTGCAGACCTGACTATCTCAGGGCCTATCAGAGCTTGGCTGATCTGGCGAATAAAGCTGGCCGTGAAGGACATGGAATCAAACTCTGGGCTCCTTTAATTGATTGGAACAAGAAACAAATTGTGCAAGAAGCACTTCGACTCGGAGTACCGATCGATAAAACCTGGAGCTGCTATAGCGGAGGCGATCATGCCTGCGGTATATGCGACAGCTGCCGCATCCGCGATGCAGCTTTGAGCGAGGCTGGCAGATCAGATCTCTGCAGCAAGTCAACACCATGACTTCTCTAGAGCGGCGACTTTGCCGCTGGCAAGAACCAGCGAAGTTGGCAAAACAACTCACCAAAACTTGGGGAGAAGCTGGGCTTGTCTGGCTGGATGGAGACGGCAGTGGTCTAGGTCGTTGGGCGACCCTGGCAGTCGATCCCATTAATCAGATTTGTTGCCGAGGCATCCCTGGCGAAAAAGGCGCCAGCAACCCATTCGAAGCCCTACGTGATCTAGAACCAGGACACTGGACAGGCTGGCTTAGCTACGAAGCAGCAGCATGGATAGAACCCAAAAATCCCTGGAAAGCAGATTGCATGGCGACTCTGTGGATGGCGCAACATGACCCAGTACTGCGATTTGACCTTCAAAAGCATCAACTCTGGATTGAAGGATGTCATCCCAAACGACTGCAAGAATTGGCAAGCTGGCTAGAAGCCAACCCACCTGAAGATGCACCTAAAAGGAGCAAAGATGAGTCGTTACTTGCAACAACAGACCTCAATATTCCCGTCAATGCATGGCAATGGCTCACCACTAGAGCTGACTATGCACGTGATGTGCAGCAGATCAGACATTGGATTGCCAACGGCGATATTTTCCAAGCCAATCTCAGCGCTTGCTGTACCACCACGATCCCTTCCGGAAGCTTCGCCGTAGACCTTTTCCTAAAACTTCGTCACCACAACCCAGCTCCATTTGCCGGCCTAGTGATAGCTGCAGGCCTTGCAAACGGTGAAGCCGTGATCTCCGCCTCTCCAGAGCGTTTCCTAAAAGCACTCCCCACAGGAGAAATTGAAACTCGACCAATCAAAGGGACCCGACCACGCCACCCCAATCAAAGCCAAGACTCTGATCTGGCAGCTGATCTTGTTTGCAGCAGCAAAGACCGAGCTGAAAACGTGATGATCGTCGATCTATTGCGCAACGATCTAGGGCGAGTCTGTCAACCCGGCTCCATCACAGTGCCTCAATTGGTAGGCCTTGAGAGCTATCCCCATGTGCATCACCTCACCTCAATAGTGCAAGGACGGCTTCGATCAGACCAATCTTGGGTAGACCTACTACAAGCCTGTTGGCCGGGAGGCTCCATCAGCGGTGCCCCCAAGCTGCGCGCCTGTCAGCGGCTGAACGAACTGGAACCAACAGCACGCGGGCCCTATTGCGGATCGTTGTTGCATCTCAACTGGGATGGGCAGCTCGACAGCAGCATTCTGATTCGCTCGATGTTGCTCGAGGGGAACACGTTACGAGCCCATGCCGGCTGCGGCATCGTGACCGGTTCCGACCCCTATTGCGAAGCTGATGAGCTGAACTGGAAACTGCTGCCACTACTGGAGGCACTGCAATGAAAAACCAGATTGCCTGGATCGATGGCAGCTGGGGTAGCACTGCGGAGCTCGCTCTTCCTCTAGGAGATCGAGGCCTGCAGCTTGCCGATGGCATCTTTGAGACAATTCTGATCCTTGATGGACATCCACAACTCCTCAATGCTCATCTCAGCCGCTGGCAGACCAGCGCATGCCTACTAGAGATGGCCCCCCCGCCTACAGCGAAATGGTTGACACCTCTGATCAAAGAGGGCCTGAAACAATGCAACTTGGACAATGGCAATGGGGCCCTGCGCCTCAACTGGAGCCGTGGCGATAGGTCAAGCCGAGGCATCAGCCTGCCCCAGAGCAACCCGAGTTCAACAACCCATCGCTTCTGGCTAGAGCTGAATGCAGTGGAGCCCTGCTTTACTCCACTTACCACGATCATCAGTTGCCATGAGCGTCGCAACGCCAATAGTCGCTTGAGTCGTTGCAAAACCTTCGCCTACGGTCAAGCGATACAGGCCCGCCACGAAGCACAAAAAGCGAATTGCGATGAGGCCATCCTGCTAAGCACAAGCGGTGAACTTTGTTGTGGCAGTACCGCCAACCTCATCGTGCGACGAAACAATCATTGGCTCACACCTCGGCTTGCTAGTGGCTGTCTACCAGGTGTCATGCGACAACAGGGCCTCGAACAAGGATGGCTGCAAGAAACTCAACTAGAAGCCACACCAGAAAAAGATGATCAATGGCTACTGATTAATAGCCTCAGCTGCCAACCCATCGTGAAGCTCGATGATCATCTGCTCAGAGCATGGTCGGATCCTGAAGGCCTTTGGTACTCCCTCTTAAAAGCCAACAACACTGACACTTCTCCCAGACATACAGATTAATGCCCCAGCCCTAAACATCTCCATACGCACTCATACACTGAGGAATTGATCCACCACTGCCTGACTAAGATCGCTGGTCGGACCACTGGCCACAATGCCACCTCGTTGCATGGCGTAGTAGCGATCAGCTTGACGAACAAAGTGCAGATGCTGCTCTACCAAAAGAACGCCAATCCCTGTCTCGGCAATGATGCGTCGAACAGCCCTTTCAATGTCTTGAACGATATTGGGCTGAATACCCTCTGTCGGTTCATCTAGCAGGAGCAATTTCGGCTTACCAAGCAGAGCCCGAGCAATCGCAAGCTGCTGCTGTTGCCCACCACTGAGGTCTCCGCCCTTACGCGGCAAAAACTCCTGCAGGATCGGGAACAACTCATAAACAAGCGGGTCAATGCTGTGGTTTCGCGCCAAGCCGCCGGGCAATGCCTCCATCCCTAGCATCAGGTTCTCCTCCACCGTCAGATGGGGAATAATTTCTCGCCCCTGAGGCACATAACCAATGCCAGCACGTGCCCGCTGATGCGGAGGATGGCGATCCAAGCCTTCACCATTAAACAGAATCTCTCCACTACGAGGACGCAACAGACCGATCAATGATTTCAACAAGGTGGTCTTGCCCACACCGTTGCGGCCAATCAAGCAGACCATCTCACCAGCTTTCACAGTGAGGTCGACATCCCTAAGGATATGGCTCTCACCGTAGTAGGTGTTTAGACCACGGATCTCAAGAATGGTCATCGGTTGCAGAGAATCATGAACTGCATAGGTAGAAAGCGCTGCATCAGGCAACCTCCTCATTACGACCTAAATACACCTCGATCACGCGTGGATCACACTGAATCTGATCCATCGAGCCCTCGCAGAGAACGTGGCCCTGATGAAGAACAGAAACCTGACTCTCCAGGCGCCGGATGAACTCCATGTCATGGTCAATCACCAAAACAGTGTGATCACCAACGAGAGACTTGAGCAGATCCGCGGTGAGATCTGTTTCCTCATCCGTCAAACCAGCAACTGGCTCATCAACCAATAACAGGTCGGGTGACTGACCCACAAGCATGGCGATCTCCAACCACTGCTTCTGCCCATGAGACAACGATCCAGCAACTTGATGCGCACGTGTCTGCAGGGAAACGATACCCATCAAATGGGCTATGCGATCGCGCTCAACAGCATTAAGACCTGAGCTTAAAAGTGGCCAAGGGCGCTTTGGATGACTGACCGCCAAGGCGAGGTTTTCCTCAACAGTGAGGTTTTCGAAGACTCTCGGGCTCTGAAACTTCCTACCAATCCCAAGCCGGGCAATCCTGTGTTCCGGCTTGTTTAAAAGAGATTGGCCCTTAAACAAAACATCACCTGCCGTTGGTCGAAGCTTGCCAGTAATCACGTCAAGGAAGGTGGTCTTGCCTGCACCGTTGGGACCAATCACGGCACGCAGTTCTCCTGGCTGCAGGCTGAGATTGAGATCACGCAGTGCCATAAAGCCATCAAAGCTGACACTGATTTGACTCAACTCAAGCAAAGCGGTTGTCATGACTTCACCTCCTCCTTGCCATCCATTTCCAAGCGTGGATAGGTGCCGATCCTGCGCGCGACACCCAAGCGAGTAAGCAGGTTTCGTGGCCCACCCGCCTGCCACCAGCCCACAACACCTTCTGGTAGTGCCGTAACGACGAGAATAAACAAGCCTCCCAGGATAAATAGCCAGCCTTCTGGCCAAACCGTGCTGATTTGGCTCCTCGCCAAATTAATGACTAGAGCGCCAAGAATGGCACCAATCAAAGTTCCGCGTCCACCCACTGCCACCCAAATCACCATGTCGATTGAGAAGGGAACAGTCATGTATTGAGGCGAGACGATGCCGGACTGCACGGTGTAAAGAGCACCACCGATGCCGGCCAAGCCACCAGCCATCGCAAACACGATGGTTTTAAACAAGGTGGGGTTGTAACCAGCAAAACGCAAACGCGGCTCATCATCGCGAATGGCGATCAACACTTCCCCAAAACGGCCACGCACCACCCAGCGCACAGCCAACCAGGCCAGGATCACCATCACGGCCGTTAACCAGAAGAAGCCTCGCTGCATGAATGCAGAGCCCACCTGCTGGCCAAAAAGCTCTGTGACATCGGTCTTAAGACCGTTGGTGCCATTGATCAGTTTCTGCTGTCCGTTGAAGAAATTAAAGAAAACCAGCAAGGCGGCCTGGGTAAGAATCGAAAAATAAACTCCCTTGATCCGGTTGCGGAACACCAAGTTGCCTAACAGCGCGGCAAGCAGTGCAGGGATCAACCAGATGGCAATCAGCGTGAACCAAGGCGAATGAAACGGCTGCCAAAATCCAGGCAGTTGATCCACCCCATAAAGGCCAAAGAACTCTGGAATCCCGTTGGGTTGTTCGCTCGAGCTGTTGAGCTGAAGGTACATTGCGGCTGCGTAACCACCGAGCGCAAAGAAGATGCCCTGACCCAGGCTCAATAAGCCTGTAAAACCCCAAATCAAATCGATGCCGAGGGCCACGATTGAGAGAGAGAGAAAACGACCGAGCAGGTTGAGCCCAAATACCGACACCACTGCAGGCGCCGCCACAATCGCAGCAATGATCAAGACCCAGACAATCACCAGGGGCCAACGGCGTTGTTGAAACGCTTGCAACATCGATTTAAGCCTCCACCATGCGTCCCCTCTGGGGAAACAGACCAGCAGGTCGGAACTGCAGGAACACCACAATCAGCGCAAACACCATTACCTGGGCCATGCTCGTGGTAGCAAAAAAATCAACCACACTCGCCAAAGGCGCAGGCATCGAAGGCCAGATACTGAGCAAACGGCCAGCACCGATCAGGTCTGTTAGCACCCCAATAGCAAAGGAGGCCAACACGGTACCGAACAGATTTCCCACACCTCCAAGCACCACCACCATGAAGCAACCAACGATATAAGAAGTGCCGACGTTGGGTCCCACGGAGCCCAACAAAGACACCGCGACCCCAGCGATGCCAGCCAAACCGGAGCCGATACCAAAGGTAAGCACATCCACAGTATCGGTTGAGATTCCAAGGCAATCACTCATGGAACGATTCTGAGTCACTGCCCTGATGCGCATCCCCCACACACTGCGATTCAAAAACCAGGTGATACCGAGTACAGCGAGGATCGTGATCACAATGATCACCAAGCGTGGTACAGGGAAGGTCATGCCCGACAGTTCAATCCCCCCACGCATCCACTTAGGTGCCGTGACATCGACATTGCGAGAGGTCGCACGAGCGATACGACTGATCTGAGAGGCCAAACCACCCGCCAGTAACACCCCAGCCAGAGCCGACACAAGCCAGCTTCCAGCACGCACCAAGCGGGCCCGAGGCCCCTGCAAAAGCTTGTCAGGAAGAATGATCGGCAGACTGAAACCAAGCACTAACGCCAGCACCAAGCCAGCCGCATAAGCCAATGGAAAACTGCGCACAAACTGCTGCAGAATCAGGCTAACGCCCCATGTCGCCAACAATGTCTCCAACGGGTTGCCGTAGAGACGACGAATCACGGTGCGTTCTAGCAAGATACCAACCACACCACTAACGATGAAGGCCAGAGGAATCGCCACCAACACATAAGCGTTGTAGAAAGGCTGCAGAGCAGGCAGCTTGAAGATCAGCTGTACCACATAAGTGGTGTAGGCCCCGAGCATGATCAACTCGCCATGGGCGAGGTTAATGACACCCATCAGGCCGAAGACTATCGCCAGTCCGAGGGCAGCAACCAGCAGCACCGAGCCGATGGCCACACCATTGAAAAGACTTTCAAGAAGCAGTTGCACGGGCGAAGATCAGAGACCGGAAAAACGACGAAAGGAGGAGCCCGTTTCCGGACTCCTCCCAAACAATGCCAAAGCGGAAAAACGCCTTGGCGAGGCAATCAAAGCTTGTACTTTTCGCCTTTGTTGGCATCAGTCCAGTCGCAAGCATAGCCCTTAGAACTGGGCTCGAACTGGTTCCAAGCCTGTGGAGCCACAGGGCCATCGGTCTCTTCGAGAATCTCGAACTGACCATCTTTGGTGATCTTGCCGATACGTACGGTCTGGGACAGGTGATGGTTTGGCATCACTTTCACAGGACCCTGAGGCGCATCAAACTCAATTCCGATCAAAGCTTCACGTACCTTGTCGTCATCAAAGCTATTGGCCTTCTCGACCGCAGCTTTCCACAGATACACCATGTTGTAAGCCGACTCCTGAGGGTCAGCAACCTGACGGTCATTGCCATATTTGGCCTTGAAGTCAGATGCAAACTTCTTCGAAGCAGGCGTATCAATCGACATCATGTAATTCCAAGCCCCATAGTGTCCCTCAAGGAACTCAGGCCCGATCGTGCTGATCTCTTCTTCCGCGATGGAATAGCTCATCACGTAGTAGCCATTTTCAGGAGTAAGTCCGGCATCCTGAATCTGCTTAAAGAAAGCAACGTTCTGGTCACCATTGAGGGTGTTGATGATCACACCACCATCAGGTAATGCCTTCTTGATCTTGGCAATGATCGGCGCCACTTCAGTGTTGCCGAGGGGCAAATAATCCTCTCCAACCACTTTGCCACCTAGAGCTTTGACCTGCTCCTTAGTGATGGTATTGGAGGTGCGAGGGAAAACGTAATCAGAACCTACAAGGAAGAAGGGCTTGCCAGCAGCGGGCGACTTCTCGAACATGAACTTGGTTGCAGGCTCCGACTGCTGATTCGGAGTCGCACCTGTGTAGAAGATGTTATTGGAACACTCCTGGCCTTCGTACTGAATCGGGTAATAGAGGAATGCATTCTTCGATTCGTAAACCGGCAGCATCGCCTTACGGCTTGCGGAAGTCCAACCACCAAAGACAACAGGAACACTATCTTGATCGATCAACTTCTTGGACTTCTCAGCGAAGGTTGGCCAATCAGAAGCGCCATCTTCAACGATGTAGTCGATCTTGTATTTCTTGCCATCAACTTCAACACCACCGGCAGCGTTGATCTCTTCAATCGCCATTTTCTCTGTGTCCACAAGGGTGGACTCCGAGATGGCCATGGTGCCACTTAAGGAATGGAGGATACCAACCGTGACCGTGTCGTCGAAATCGGTATTAGCGGTTTTATCACTACCACCACCGCAAGCCGTAATGCTGACACCAACGGCGGTTGCGGCGAAGCCAGCCACAAGGCGCTTGGAGAATGAAACGTTCATTGAAACCGTAGATAGGCAGAATATGGAGCACGCCTATTCGGGCGGCCTGGGGAACGTAAAGATCAGCCAGGCATGATTCTGTAGTGAATGATACAAAGCCCTTTGCGCTGATCATTGCTAAGGGCGATTTGGTAGCTGTTGCAACAAAAAGTGCAGCACGCTCTCCAAGCCATCGCCGCTCCGCAAGTTGGTGAAACACCAAGGGCGCTCTCCCCGCATCCGCGTCGTATCGCGCTTCATCACTTCCAAATCGGCCCCGACATGGACAGCGAGATCAATCTTGTTGATCACCAATAAATCCGAGCGTGTAATCCCAGGGCCACCCTTGCGAGGGATCTTGTCGCCAGCCGCCACATCAATCACATAGATGCAAAGGTCCACCAATTCTGGACTGAAGCTGGCGGCAAGATTATCGCCACCACTCTCAACAAGCACAACATCAAGATCTGGAAAATTTCGCTCCAGATCTTCTACGGCCGCGCGATTAATCGAACAATCCTCACGAATAGCAGTATGAGGACAACCGCCTGTTTCTACTCCGCGAATACGCTCTGGCTCAAGAGCTCCAACACGCGTCAAGAACTCTGCATCTTCCTGGGTATAGATGTCGTTGGTGACAACTGCCAATTGCAACTGATCTCGTAGACGGCGACACATTGCCTCCACTAGTGCTGTCTTACCGGAACCCACCGGGCCAGCCACACCTAAACGCAGTTTGCTACTCATCAGCTCCGGAATAATCGGGAATACAGCTCAGCATGGGAGAGCTGTGCAATAGCAGAACCCACTCCTCCGCACCAAAGCTGCTTTGGATCCACATCAAGCAAGCTACGGGCCTGCATTTCAATCAGCGGCTGAAGCTGACGCTGCAACCGTTGTGCCTCAGTTGGCCCAAGCGGAACAAGACGCACGGCCGCACTGAGCTGATTAGCCACCCAGCCAAACAAGTAACCCTGCACAACCTCCAAAGGCGTTATCTCCCAAGACAAACCAGCCCAAGCCCACGCCACTGGCCAACCAAAATCCACTCCTCCATCAGGGAGAGGATAACCCAGGTCAGCTAATAACTGCAAAAGAGAGCGACCCATCTGCTGTTGCTGCGCTCTTACTTCAGCCGCATCTCGCAGTGCAATCAACCATTGAGCCCAATCGCGCACGTCAGTGCCATGGTCAACTTTGCCCTGCTCAGCACTCACCTGCCATTGGCTGAGGGAATGACGCAGCGGGCGCAAAGCAGCAGCTTCGATCATGACCTGCCCGCGACTGAGCTCCGCCTCCAACCAACTTGCCAAAGTTGCTCGATCCTGAAGCTGATCTCGCTGCACCAGCAGTTCCAAACCCTCCGAATAACTGAACGCACCCACCGGCAAAGCCGGGCTAACAAGCTGAAGCAAAGCGAGACTGCTCATTAGTGATGACGTTGTTGCTGCCCATCAATGGGCTGGTGATCATGGCTATGGACGCCTTGATAGGCCCCAGGCTCCGGATAAAATGGCTCCATCAGAGACTCCAAAGCCAAGCCACGCACCCGCAGCAGATCGGCTAAGACAGGATCATCTAGCAAACGCAGCTGCTGCGTGCGTAGCTCTAGTGCCACGTGACGATTACCCAAGTGATAAGCCGCCTCAAGCAGAGCCAGTTCTGAAGGAGCCCTAACCACCAACAGTTTCTCAGGAGCAGCGACCACCCTCACCAAAACAGGCCCTTCCGCCGCAGCCAAACTTTCTCCAGGCTGCAATGGGCCCTGCCGCGGCAATTGCAATAAGCAATAAGACGGACTGACCACAAGCCGTGCATCGCAGCCCTCGCAAACGTGTGCGTTCTTCAGCAGTGAGAGGCAATTCCATACAAGCCTCAACCCCAACAGCATCAAGCCTGCGGGTGAGCACCGGAACAGTATCGAGAGAAGGAAAATCGACCAAGCTCATGACCATAAGCCTGCCAAACGGCAACTGCTCCATCCGTGAGTATTGCTAAAGAGTTAAACCGTGCTCGATCACAGCGTGCTCCGATGACTGGCGATAGACCCTGGCACGGCCAATGTTCCTTGCAACTGATCAGCAAAACTGCGACAGACGATCTTCAATCCCAGCTCACCGTGCATCAGAGCCAATGCACGGCTCCATTCAAGATTCAGCGTGCCAATCTTGATCACGACGGCCGCTGTCAACTGCCCTTACTTCACACCGCAGGGGGTTTGGTCGGAGGAGATCAGCTCAGTGTGAATGTCAAAGCTGGAGCAGACAGCCGCGGCCTGGTCACGAGTGTGGCTGCCCAGAAGGTCTATGGCTCCGTAGGCCGCTCCAAACAACACCCCAAAGGCCGCTGGGCAAGTCAAGAGTGTCACTTCGAACTAGAAACCAATGCTGATCTGGAATGGTTACCCCAAGAGCTCGTGGTTTTTCAAGGAGGCCTCTACAAGCAACGGATGCAAGTCGAACTGCAACCAAAAGCCAGTTTTCTCTGCGCCGAAGTGGTGCGCCTAGGTCGCACAGCTGCTGGAGAAACACTGAACGAAGGCGCCTGGAGGTCAAGCCTGGAGATCTGCCGACAAACCCCGATTGGTCGTCAATGGGAACTAGTCGATCAACTCGAGCTCAACAGCGAAGTGCTGCAGAGTTTGCACGGCATGGGGACACAGCCCGTGTTCGGATCTTTTGTTTGGGCCGCACCGCATCCTCTGACTGCCGACGTGATGGAGATACTTCTGCGGAACTGTCGAACAGATCGCGCAAACCTAGAAGGGTCCATGGCTTGTGGTGGTCTCGATCAAGGCTTAGTGGCCCGATATATAGGGCCATCAAGCCAAGCCGCGCGCCAATGGTTTTCCCGCCTCTGGGCCCGCACACGCCAGCTACGGCGGCTAAGCACTCCTCAACCTCCACGAGAATGGCCCCTGCAAGAAGAGGGAACGTTCTCAAACGAAAGGTTCACAAAGGACCATCAATCGCCTTCTGCCTCGCCACACTGAAATGAAATCCTGGCTTCCATGCACCTCAGCCCCCAGGAAAAAGACAAACTCCTGATCGTCACCGCTGCCCTGCTTGCAGAACGACGCCTCAACCGCGGCCTGCGGCTCAACCACCCCGAAGCCGTGGCCTGGCTCAGCTTCCTTGTCATCGAAGGCGCTCGTGACGGCCAATCCGTCGCGGAGCTGATGGCCGAAGGCAGCACCTGGCTGCGTCGCGATCAGGTGATGGATGGTGTTCCCGAACTGATCCCGGAGGTGCAAATCGAAGCCGTCTTTAAGGACGGCACCAAATTGGTCACCCTCCACGACCCCATCCGCTAAAAAATCCCCATGCCTCCGCTAATCCCCGGTGAACTGATTCCTGAACCGGGCACGCTTGAACTCAACAGCAACCGGCCAACCCTCACCCTGCGCGTGGCCAATAGTGGCGATCGACCGATCCAAGTTGGCTCCCACTTTCACTTTTTCGAGACCAATACAGCTCTGCACTTCGATCGTGATGCTGCACGGGGGCACCGATTGGACATCCCTGCTGGAACAGCGATCCGCTTCGAACCCGGCGACGAACGTGACGTGCGCCTGGTTGCCCTTGCTGGTCACCGCAAGGTTTTTGGTTTCAACGGTCTGGTCAACGGACCCCTCGACTGAACTGCTTCTACACCTCGTCCCTTTCGCTGCATTGCTATGGCCTACCGGATCGATCGCCAGGCCTACGCCGAAACCTACGGCCCCACCACAGGTGACCGCATACGCCTAGCAGACACCGAGTTGATCCTGGAGGTGGAACGCGATTTCACCACCTACGGCGAAGAAGTCAAATTCGGTGGAGGGAAAGTGATCCGCGACGGCATGGGGCAATCCCAGCAATCCCGCGCCAATGGTGCTGTTGACACCGTGATCACCAATGCCCTGATCCTCGACTGGTGGGGGATCGTCAAAGCAGATATCGGCCTAAGAGACGGACGGATCGTTGCCATCGGCAAGGCTGGCAATCCCGACATCACTGACGGGATTGACATTGTGATCGGCCCAGGCACTGAAGCCATTGCTGGAGAGGGTCACATCGTGACCGCCGGCGCCATCGATAGCCACATCCATTTCATTTGCCCACAGCAAATCGAGACTGCCCTGGCTAGCGGCGTTACCACCATGCTCGGTGGTGGTACAGGTCCGGCAACAGGCACCAATGCCACTACCTGTACACCTGGCGCCTTTCACATCAGCCGCATGCTGCAAGCAGCCGAAGGCTTGCCGATGAATCTTGGCTTCTTTGGTAAAGGCAATGCCAGTACAGCTGAAGCTCTCGAGGAGCAAGTACTAGCCGGTGCCTGCGGCCTCAAACTCCACGAAGACTGGGGTACCACTCCAGCAGCTATTGACTGCTGTCTTTCGGTAGCCGATCGCTTTGATGTCCAGGTCTGCATCCACACAGACACGCTCAATGAAGCAGGTTTTGTAGAAGACACAATCCGAGCCATCGGCGGACGCACCATCCACACCTTCCATACCGAAGGGGCCGGTGGAGGCCATGCACCAGACATCATCCGTATCTGTGGTGAAAGCAACGTGCTGCCCAGCTCCACAAATCCAACCCGGCCTTACACCCGCAACACCCTGGAAGAGCACCTCGACATGCTCATGGTTTGCCACCACCTAGATCCAGCGATTCCTGAAGATGTGGCCTTTGCCGAATCGCGCATCCGTCGCGAAACGATCGCTGCGGAAGATATTCTCCACGACCTCGGTGCCTTCAGCATCATTGCCAGTGATTCCCAAGCGATGGGACGAGTCGGAGAGGTGATTACCAGAACATTCCAGACCGCTCACAAGATGAAAGTTCAGAGAGGCCCTCTGCCAGAAGATGCTGCCAATCCACGTGGCAGTCGTAACGACAACAACCGCATAAAGCGCTACATCGCCAAAGTAACGATCAACCCCGCCATTGCCCACGGCATTGACAACCATGTTGGCTCAGTAGAGGTAGGCAAACTGGCAGACCTGGTGCTCTGGAAGCCAGGCTTCTTCGGCGTGCGGCCAGAACTTGTCATCAAGGGCGGGTCAATCATCTGGGCGCAAATGGGCGATGCTAATGCCTCGATTCCAACACCTGGACCAGTCCATGGCAGACCAATGTTTGCAGCATTCGGCAAAGCCCTTGCCCCCAGCTGCCTCACCTTCCTGAGCCAAGCGGCCATCGAAACAGATCTTCCCAACAAGCTGGGGCTGCAACGTGCCTGCATTCCCGTTCTGAACACCCGCACGATCGGCAAAGCAGAAATGCACAACAACAATTCACTACCAAAAGTAGAGGTAGATCCACAAACTTACGAGGTGTTCGCCGACGGCGATTTACTCACATGCGACCCCGCAGAAGAACTGCCAATGGCCCAGCGATATCTCCTACTTTAAACGCTAAATTCAACATCTACCTTTAGGTTGCTAAGTAATAGATCAAGACTTGATCGGCATCACAACCTCAGCCGGCTGAGGAGCACACTCTGCAACCTGTTCATCAACTACTGCACCCACAATCACAATCGACGGCGCTGCAAACCCTTCGCTCTGCACCCTTTGAACCAACTGTTCCAAGGGAGCTTTGAGGTAGCGCTGACCTACGACAGTGCCCTGTTGAATGATTGCTGCGGACGTAGCTGGATCGAGTCCACCGGCAATCAACTCTTCGACGATATAAGCAAGGTTATGCAAACCCATATAAATCACCAGGCTGTCACTTGCGCTAGCAAGATCCTTCCAATTCACAGAAGGGCGCTGTTTGTCGATCTTCTCGTGACCTGTCACAAAGGTGACAGAACTACCACCACAACGATGGGTCAGAGGAATACCCACATAGGCCGGCGCAGCCATCCCCGCTGTAATCCCAGGGACCACCTCCACCGATACCCCATGACTCTGCAAATAGGCGGCCTCCTCACCACCCCGCCCAAACAAAAAAGGATCACCACCTTTTAGGCGTACTACACAGGAATGACTCTGAGCCAATTCAACAAGCAACTCATTTGTCTTGGACTGTGGAACCCAATGACGTTCTCGACGTTTACCAACAAAATGCCGTTCACAAGACTCGGGCACTAACTCGAGTACTTCCTTAGGCACCAGAGCATCGTGAACCAAGGCTCCGCACTGGCGAAGCAGACGATAAGCCTTCAGTGTGAGCAAATCAGGATCACCAGGGCCTGCACCCACCAAATACACAGTGCCAAAGTCCAAAGAGCTCATGGCAATGCAGCCAGCAAATCAATCAAACCCAATCGAAATAACTCAATCTCAAGTAGGGAAGTCATCACCCCACAATCGCGCAGCGTCTGCGTAATCTGGATTGGCGCCAAGGCGAGAAAAAGAGGCGTGGATGCCTCCTTCGCTGAAGCGACATCAGCATGCCAATCGTCCCAGGACAACATGGGCAACGCCAGCCGCTGCTGCAGCAAACTTAAATAGCGATGAGCAACACCCTGGCGAAGGGGATGGTGAACCAAAACAAGAGAGCCATCACGACAATCATGATGCTGCACCCACTCCTGTAACAATCGCCACCAAGAGGGCCAGGCACCCAAGAAAGGCACCAACCTGGTGTTCACACCCTGTTGCTGAAGTCGCTGACGAATCAACGGCACATCCTCTCGAACATGAGAACCAGGCAGCAGCAACAAAGGAACCAGCCAAATAGGATCTGCACTCTGCTCATGGCGATCAGTAGCCGTTAAGGCCTCTACCAGCACAGGTGTGCCACGAAGTTGCGCGACCTGCAGAGCAAAAGAACGCACACAAGAAGGAACATATCCACCAGCACGGCCATGCACGATCAAACGCAAAGCGCGCTTACAACCAACCTCCTCATGCTTTCGTAACAACGGCCACGGATCTAAGACATCCGAAACTGGTGAAGTCATTCCAGTCTTAATAGTCGACTGCAACCATGACATCCCGTCGCTATCGAACACAGTCGCAAACTCGGTTGAGGACGAGTGGTCGCCAAGGCAGACAGGGTGCAACCCGCTCAAAACGCTTTAACAGTGACTTCGAAAGGGATTTAGCTGCCATGAACCGTGTGTGGAAAATGCTCAGACAAGGCACAATCCGCTGGTTGGGAGAGATAGGCCGCCAATACTGAAATCACTTAAAATTTATACACAGCAGCCATAAAGAAAAAAACTTGTGCACCTAGATGTATCGATAAACACCAAATTTTGAATTTCACACAAATGCTCAGTTTTGTTCAATCTGATACCGCCAATACCCTCTTCCATCAGGCTTAATGACTCCATTCGCAGCCTGGCCTCACTCCTCAACACCTCTAGTTGCCAACATCAGCCGGGTTCAGAATGTACACAAAGACACCAATTCTTGAATTTCACACAAATGCTCAGTTTTGTTCAATCTGATACCGCCAATACCCTCTTCCATCAGGCTTAATGACTCCATTCGCAGCCTGGCCTCACTCCTCAACACCTCTAGTTGCCAACATCAGCCGGGTTCAGAATGTACACAAAGACACCAATTCTTGAATTTCACACAAATGCTCAGTTTTGTTCAATCTGATACCGCCAATACCCTCTTCCATCAGGCTTAATGACTCCATTCGCAACTTACCCTTGCTTCAATAATGGCAGGGCCTAAAAACCATGGCTATCGAATGCGCGAATAAAATTTAAACAACATGATCACTTCTTTTCAAGTTTAATTTCAACAAAATTTCATGGTTATTAGCTCTCCTGCGAAACAATTTCTACAAGGAAAGAAGCTCAACAAAATTGAGCAAAATAAAGCTTTTAAAGATGGCTTAGATGTTGGTGATGAACTTGAAAACTTTGCTCAGCTCGGTTGGGAACAGGTCGATAAAACAGACCTCGAACTGCGCCTGAAATGGTATGGAATGTTCTGGCGACCCAAAACCCCTGGCAAGTTCATGCTACGGCTAAGGATACCCAATGGTGTTCTCAATAGCCACCAAATAAAAGTAGTGGCCTCAATCGTGGGTCGCTACGGAGAAGACGGCAGTTGCGACATCACAACACGCCAAAACCTACAGCTTCGTGGTGTTTTACTGAGTGATCTTCCCGAAATCCTCAAACGTCTTGAAGAGGCAGGTCTCAACACAATCCAATCAGGTTTTGATAACCCACGCAATGTCACAGGAAATCCACTGGCTGGGATTGACCCTCTTGAAATTGTTGATACTCGCCCATACACAACTGAACTACAAAATTTCCTGACGAATCAAGGAAAGGGAAACCATGAATTCTCCAACCTTCCCCGCAAATGGAATACGGCAGTTGCAGGGGCCCGCGATAATTTCCTGCTCCATAACGACATCATCTTCCATCCAGTGGAACACGATGGGGTGATGGGTTTCGGCGTCTGGCTCGGAGGGATCCTCTCCTCGCAGATGAATGACTATGCGCTGCCTTTAAATGCCTGGGTTAAACCCAATGAAATCTGTCGGCTCACCGGCACTATTCTAACGTTATGGCGAGATAACGGTGAGCGCAACAATCGCCCTAAGGGCAGGTTTCGCATGTACCTCGACAGCGTGGGCATCGAAGCGTTTCGCACCATGGTGGTGGAAAAATTTGGACCGCTAACACCTGATCCCGGTTCTGTATTTGAAGACAAGCCACGCTCTTTTTACGGAATCCACCCTCAGAAACAAACAGGGCTTCACTACGCCGGCATGCATGTACCGGTTGGACGATTAAACGCAGAAGATCTTCAGGATCTTGCTAGCGCCAGTCTTAACTATGGCAGTGGTGAAATTCGTCTTACAGAAGACCAGAACATCATTTTGGTGGGGCTATCAACTACCAACCTCGACAAATTTCAAGCTGATCCACTGCTACAGCGTTTTCCACTTGAGCCCGGTTCCATTGCCGCCGGCACTGTCTCCTGCACAGGAAATACGTACTGCAGCTTCGCCCTTACAAACACCAAAGATCAGGCCATGGCAATGGCACATGAACTGGATGCAGAACTCATCCTCCCTGAGGAAATAAAAGTCCATTGGACTGGCTGTCCCAACAGCTGTGGCCAGGCCTACATGGGCGCAATCGGCCTCACAGGAACCAAAGCCCGTGCACCGAACGGGGGCCAAGGCATGGTTGAGGCCTATGACCTCAGCCTTGAAGGCAGGCAAGGGCCGGATGCCCAAATCGGAACACTGCATCGCAAAGGCATTCCTGGCAGCGAACTGAAAGACGTTCTGCGGGAATTACTGATCGAACGCTTCGGTGCTCAACCTCGTAGCCAACCGAAGCAAAACAGCGACCCTTTCTCAAACTTCATGAACTGGTTCAGCAATTTAGGCGAAAACAGCAGCCCATCCCCTTGAGCTGCGATCGCTAAACCACCGTTCTTAGATCAATCACCTATCAAGCCACACCATGCAATCGACTTCCCAAGCACGTGATCTTTTCTCTCGCTTTGTCAACTGGTTAAGCAACAGCGGTCACGACAAGCCTGCAATCAATCAAAAAGAAGGTGGCCAAGATGTCTTCTCACGCCTGATGAACCGAATCAGCGGCTGAAACCCTTAATTCCTTCCTTCAACACCCCACCCCAACGAGAACTGCCATGGATGTGAACACATCCCAAATGGACTACGTCCTGCCCAATGAACTCGTCGACGGCATGATTACTGCCGGCGGAAAAAAATCCAGTGTCAGCATTAAAAATCTGCTGGTACGTGGTTTCTATTCAGGAGCGATTCTTGGCCTAGCCACCTGCTTAGCCATCACCGTAGGAGTCCAGTCTGGAATGCCATTTCTAGGCTCCGTTCTCTTCCCCTTTGGGTTTGCCAGCATCGTGCTCTTCGGCATGGAGCTAGTCACAGGCAACTTCGCCTTATTGCCAATGGCAACCTGGGCAGGGAAAAGCACATGGCAAGCAACCTTCCGCAACTGGATATGGGTTTGGATTGGCAATTTCATCGGCTGTGCATTGGTGGCTCTATTACTCGCCACAAGCCTGACCAGCGCAGGCACAGTTGAGCCACTTGCGGCAGCCGATGGGGGCAAAGGTTGGGCCGTGATTGCCGCCAAGATCATGGCACTCAATAAGGCCAATGTCGTGGCCAAATATCAAGACCTAGGCAGCACTGGTTTCTTCCTCGCGTTCCTACGCGGCATGATTGCCAACTGGCTGGTTTGTCTTGGGGTCACGATGGCCTTGGTAAGCAAGAGCGTTCCAGGAAAGATCCTGGCCTGCTGGCTGCCGATCACAGCATTCCAAACCATGGGAATGGAGCACATCGTGGTGAACATGTTCCTGCACACCGCCGGACCCATGCTTGGTTCAGGAGTTTCTTTTGGCCAGGTAATCGTTTGGAACTTCATTCCAGTCACCCTCGGCAACATCATTGGCGGGATGGTGTTTATCGGCATGCTCTTCTACAGCACCCATCGCACCCAAATGAGCAACGTACTGCCGACGGTTCACGATGAGAAGCTGGAACGTGAACTCGCCGCCGAACTAGGCGCACGCTGATCTAGAACATTCATGAGCTTCGATGAAGCCGTTCTCTGGGAACGTCTCAATAAAGTAGGCAAGGCTCCTCTAGAACCAGACTGGCTGGGGAATGTTTACTGCCCCAGCCTTTCTGCTGATCTACGTAAAGCCTTAGCCGAAAGACTGGGCTTGCTTGGTAATGATGGCTGGGGAATATTAAAAACCCTGCTTAAGCAACATGGTAAGCAGTCTGAACTCATCCATGCAGCGGGCCTCTGCCATCAACCTGAGGCTCGAGACTGGCTCATCCAACAACTTGGTGATCAAGAAGAACTGGAGCTCGAGGTACTACAAGCAATGGCTTGCTGGGGAGCAATCGTGCCAACTTTGCTGATAAAAAGGATTTTCAGAGAACCTTCCCAAGCAATGCGCATGGCTGGTCTGGAGTTGTTGAACTTCAAGGCATACCAACTCAGCGATGACGAGCTGCTGAACCTCCTTGACGACCTCCTCAACGACATACGCGATCCAGTGGTGTTAAGCACCATTCGAATTCTGCAACGACGCGATGGTGTCGACATCAGCAACCGCATTGCCGAAGTGGCAAGAAAAGGTTCCGAAGCGACAACACGAGCAGCATTACTAGCCCTGGGCTGCATCGGCACATCCAGCAGTCAATCAAACCTGTTCAAGCTCAGCCAAAGTCTGCCGACTGATCTCCATCGAGACCTAGCCAAAAAACAACTTGCTCAGCAATACAGATCATGGCAATAAATCCATAGCCAACTGATACGCCAATATGGGTTATTGAATCAAAAAGAGGATGATGGCAATAAATGAAAACTGCAATCCAAGCAAAAGCAATCGTATCTGATGATTCATTTCATTGACACCAATCAACTACTGAAAAGCAGAACTACGGTGCCACAAAAAGCACTCTTACTGTTAGATGAATCTTCTATGCAAGATGCATGCCGAACCCTTGCAATCAAAAGCCCAATAATCAAATAAAAAATAGCATAAAACTAGTCTCAACGTTGATCAATACCCCAGCGTAAAAAACTTTGCAGATTCGAACCTTGCACTTAAAAATATAACTACGCTGAAATGCAAACAGCCTCGCTTTATCGTTGAAGTGATTCCTAAAGCCCAACAGAGCCAATTAAACCTATGCCAAGCAGACATGTCACAAGGATGTCTTAATCGCTACTCCACGCAGCTACATGACTACAGAAAGATCCAATGAGTTCCGGCAATCAATCGTGACCACATGCCCCGAATTATCCGGCCGTGAACGCTTCAAAGCCCACCTCAGGAAGGTGGGAAGTGGAGAGCAAACCAGTCGTGGCATGAGCCGTGAAGAATCGGCTGATGCCTTGCATCTCATCCTTACAGCCCAAGCCAGCCCTGCTCAAATTGGCGCCTTCCTCATCGCCCATCGCATTCGTCGACCCGAGCCCCAGGAACTCGCCGGCATGCTCGATACATACAGAGTGCTTGGACCCAAACTGAAATCAGCCAATGGCCAGAAACGACCCATTTGCTTTGGCATGCCATTCGACGGCCGCAAGCGAACAGCCCCGATTTATCCGCTCACAGCACTGGTCCTACTCAACGCTGGTCAACCCGTCGTCTTGCAAGGGGGGCAGCGTATGCCAATCAAATATGGCGTCACCACAGAAGAGTTATTCAAAGCCTTAGGGCTACAACTCCAAGGCCTATCAATAGCAAACCTAGAAGCTGGCTTTCAACAACATGGTCTGGCACTGATTTACCAGCCAGATCACTTCCCGCTAGCCGAAAGCTTGATCAGTTATCGCGACGACATCGGCAAGCGACCGCCTGTGGCCAGTTTGGAGCTGCTTTGGACAGCACATCAAGGAAAGCATTTGCTCGTCAGCGGCTTCGTGCATCCCCCCACAGAAGAGCGGGCCTGGAAAGCCCTTGCGCTAGCAGGTGAAACAAATCTCGTGACTGTGAAAGGGCTCGAAGGAAGCACAGACCTTCCCATCAGTCGAGCTTGCATCACATCCCGAGTTCAAAATGGCAAGCCAGAACGACTCATCCTCCACCCCCGTAACCATGGCTGCTTTAGCCAAGACGTTGAGTGGAGCAACCTGACGGAGTGGAGCGAGCAGGCAATGGAAGCTCTGCACAATCGCGGGCCATTAAGTCAGCCCCTCCTCTGGAATGCTGGTACCTACCTATGGTTAGCTGGCCTAGCCGACAACCTCGATGAAGGTATCGCTCATGCTGAAAAGTGTCTGCAATCAGGCTTAGCCCAAACCACGCTTGAGCAGCTCATTGCTTGGAGAGAAACCATCATTTGAAGCGAGCCTGTAGGTTTTTCGCCATGCGATAACGATCGAAACTCACACCTCCGATCTGAATCACTTCCTTAGACATTTCAATCCAGCCCCACTTCAACAGCAAAGGGTGACTACACAAACTGGCTTCCGTCACCAAGATTAGCTCTCCTTCCTGCAAGGCTTCAGCTTCTACCTGTTCAAGCAACGCAGTGGCATGGCCACAACGAGCAGACCGGCCCCGGCAATACAGCAACGCCAAACGATCAGAGGGATAACGAAGAGCGAAAGCCTCAACCTCGTCGTTCTCAAGACTCAACCAACCTCGTCCTTCAATCAGTGGCCGATCCAGAACTCCTGGTAACCAAGCCAAGGCTGCCCAAGCACTGATCTGAACAGGGGAATACAAGCCTCCCCCTTGAGATTCAATCGCATCGGCATAAATCTCCCTGACAACAAAATGATCAGTTTTTGTAAGGGGTCTTAAGCGGCGACAAGTCACAAGAGCCTGCCATTTAGATCAATGGCGTCAAGTCTCTATGGGATCGTGACATTCATCCTGACTCATTCCCAATTGCGCCGACCACAGATTCCCATCTTTCTCTGTGCCTTTGTCACTCTGTTGAACGATCGCCTAGGTGAAACCCTCTTACTGCCATTACTTCCATACCTCCCAGGACGCTTCACAGACAGCGGCACAATCCTGGGGCTACTTGGAGGTACTTATGCATTGGCTCAATTCGTCGTGGCTCCCCTAATTGGAGCTCTCAGTGATCGTTTTGGCCGCAAACCAATTTTAACCGCTTGCGTTGCTGGCTCAGTAGTAGGCCTTGGCTTATTCGCTATCACAGTATGGATTGACTGGAACATACTTCCAGCCGCTTGGATCGGCATTGTTCCCCTGATCCTTCTCTTCTCAGCAAGAATCATCGATGGCGTTAGCGGTGGAACAGCAAGTAGCGCCACAGCAGTGCTTGCCGACATCTCAACACCTGAGAGCCGAGCAAAGGCATTCGGCCTGATTGGCGTTGCATTCGGCCTCGGGTTCATCTTGGGCCCTTATATCGGTGGCCGCTTAGCAGAGATCAATATTGCTCTACCCGGGATAGCCGCCACAGCCTTCGCCGTCGCGAACCTGCTTCTTGTGATCTATATCCTTCCCGAAACACACCCGCCAGCAGCTCGCAATTCCCTACCAAGCAAAAGACAACTCAACCCGATCACCCAGCTAGCACAGATCTTTGCCAATCCATTAGTAAGCCGCCTTTGTTTCGCCTTCTTCCTGTTCTTCATGGCATTCAACGGTTTCACAGCTGTGCTGGTGCTTTACCTGAAGCAAGCCTTTTCATGGACAGTCGGTTTAGCGGGCCTGACCTTTGCAGTTGTAGGCGTGATCGCAATGGTGGTTCAAGGGCTGCTCATCGGTCCACTGGTTAAATCCTTCGGCGAATGGCGGCTCACCATTGCTGGCGTTGGCTTCGTCATTGCAGGCTGTCTGCTATTGCCCATGGCCAGTCAGCAGAATTCGATTTCTGTTGTATTCACTGCCGTATCGGTACTAGCCCTTGGCACAGGTCTAGTAGTGCCATGCTTGAGAGCCCTCGTCTCGAGACGCCTCGACAACGCAGGCCAAGGGGCAGTACTCGGTAGCCTTCAAGGCCTGCAGAGTCTAGGGACCTTCCTTGGGGCAGCGGCTGCAGGATTCGCCTACGACCAAATAGGCCCTCGCAGTCCCTTCTGGCTGGCCATCCTCGTACTAACGGGAGTTGTTGCCCTTGTTGCAGGAGGCCCACCTGCAAGCACAAGTAACACAACAATCAAACAATCATGATTGCTACTTTGCCTGGATAGTGGATCAACAAACTGGCATTCAATGAGTAATCCAGCAGTAGCTTCGGAGCACTACATCAACCGAGAGCTCAGCTGGATCTCCTTCAACGAAAGGGTCCTTGCTCAGGCACTGGATACGCGCACCCCGCTGCTGGAACAAGCCAAGTTCAGTGCCATCTTCAGCAACAACCTCGACGAATTCTTCATGGTTCGCGTGGCCTCCCTCAAAGCACAAGTGGAAGCCGGCATTACCAAAACCAGCGCAGACGGTCTAACCCCTCTTCAGCAGCTCCTCACGATCCGAGATCACCTTGTTCCTCTCATCGAGCAACAACAAGATCACTACCGTAAACACCTCAAAAACCAGCTAGTCGAGCATGGTGTTCACCTACTCGACTATGAGCAACTCAATCCAAAAGAACGCCTCTGGATTGACAATTATTTCCAAACAGCCATTTTCCCGGTGCTGACACCACTAGCCGTGGATCAAGCCCATCCCTTCCCTTTCGTTAGCAATCTCAGCCTCAACATTGCGACCCTGATCCTCGATCCGGAAACAGGCCAACAACAATTCGCCCGGGTCAAGATTCCACAAAAAACGATCCCTCGGTTTGTAGAGATACCTCCTGATCTAAGTGGCATCAATCCCAAACCAGTTCACACAGCAGTTCCATTGGAGCAAGTGGTGGCCTTCAACCTCAAATTGCTCTTCCCCGGGATGAAGATTGAAGAGCACTACTTCTTCCGAGTCACCCGCGATGCCGACCTTGAACTCAGGGACCTAGAAGCCGACGATCTCATGAGCGCCATGGAACAAGGCCTGCATAAGCGGCGGATGGGCGGAGAAGTGGTGAGACTCGAAGTGACAAACGAAATGCCCCAGAGAGTCGTTGAGATGCTGATTGAAGGTATGGCTGTTGAAGAAAAAGACCTTTATCGCATCGAGGGACTACTAGGCCTCGATGATCTATTCGGTC
This sequence comes from Prochlorococcus marinus str. MIT 9313, assembly GCF_000011485.1. Taxonomy (NCBI): domain Bacteria; kingdom Bacillati; phylum Cyanobacteriota; class Cyanophyceae; order Synechococcales; family Prochlorococcaceae; genus Prochlorococcus; species Prochlorococcus marinus. Next base: position 2,372,996 of record NC_005071.1, read on the forward strand.
TCATGCGTTTACCTCTGGAACAACTCAAAGACCAACCCCACATTGGCCTGACCGCCAAAGTTCTCTCCCGCAGCCAGCGCAGAATGCTTGAAGACGAATCAATCAAAGAAGAAGAATTCAAAAGCATCTTCTCGGTGATTCGCCGCAAAGACATTCTCCTTCACCACCCATACGAACTGTTCGCGACCTCTGTAGAGGAATTCATCAATCAGGCAGCAGACGATCCCCTAGTCATGGGAATCAAGATCACGCTCTATCGGACATCTAAGGATTCCCCAATCATTGCGGCCCTGATTCGTGCAGCCGAACACGGAAAGCAGGTCATGGCTCTGGTTGAACTCAAGGCACGCTTCGATGAAGGCAACAATATTCAATGGGCCCGTCATCTAGAACGATCTGGCGTTCACGTTGTCTATGGCGTTTTAGGACTAAAAACCCACACAAAAACCATCTTGGTCGTTCGCAAAGAAAAAGAGCGCCTACGCAGCTACGTGCACATCGGCACAGGGAACTACAACTCGAAGACATCACGTCTCTATACCGATCTTGGTCTGCTCTCTGCAAGACCGGAACTCAGCCAAGATCTAGTCGAGCTATTCAATTATCTCACTGGCTTTTCAAAGCAACAAAGCTTCCGTCGACTGCTGGTGGCACCTGTCACCCTACGCAAGGGAATGGAATCACTCATCCTCCGCGAAATCGAACACGCCCGCGAAGGTAGAGGCGGACACATCCGCGCCAAGATGAATGCTCTGGTGGATCCAGCCATCATTAGCCTGCTCTACGAAGCTTCCCAAGTTGGAGTTCGTATCGAACTGATCATCCGCGGTATGTGCTGTCTCTACCCAGGACGAAAAGGATTCAGCGAAAACATCAGCGTGATCAGCATCATCGGCCGGTTCCTGGAACACTCCCGTATCTTCTGGTTTGCCAATGACAACAACCCAGAGGTTTATATCGGCAGCGCAGACTTGATGCCTCGAAACCTAGACAGACGCGTGGAAGCCATTACTCCAATTGAAGAACCAGAGCAAAAGGAACACCTAGAGCGACTGCTGAACCTCTACCTAAACGACAACCGCGAAGCATGGGATATGCAGAGCGATGGCAGCTTTTTACAGCGCCAACCCAATCCCAATAGTGAAGAACATCGTGCACAGCAACAGCTGATCAACCTTTGGCAACAAGGCATCCCAGCAGCGTGAAACTCGATGCCTCACGAGACCATAACTGTGAGAAAGTACTCTTTGCTACCTAAAAAGGAATAATCAGCATGCAAAACAGTTTTTTTACTTAGAAGCGACCAATCAACTGATCGCTCTCATGGGCTAACAAAAACTTTTTGCTTCAACCAAGTTTCTAAGCTCTATGAGTGCTACATTCCGCGCAAATCTAATTTAGGAGGCCAGGGTGATGGGGATCCCTCTGGAATCTGCGAAGGGTGCTTCACTCACGCCTTCGTCAGAAGTTGTATTACCGTCTACATCTAAGCAACGTTCAGAAACAGCGAATCGAGCTGGCCGTAACGGGCAAGCATCCCGTAATCAAAATCGCCAAGGTGGACGTTTGGGTACTGATGCGATCGGGTTCTACCTGAGCAGCATTGGACGCGTGCCTTTGCTGACCGCAGCTGAGGAAATTGAGCTTGCCCACCATGTGCAAGCGATGAAGGAATTGCTGGAGTTACCAGAGCAAGACCAAACGCCACGACAACGCCACAAAATTCGCATGGGCAAACGCGCCCGTGACCGCATGATGTCAGCCAACCTCCGGCTCGTGGTAAGCGTTGCCAAAAAATATCAAAATCAGGGCCTTGAACTCCTTGACCTAGTCCAAGAAGGAGCCATTGGTCTCGAACGTGCTGTCGACAAGTTCGATCCAGCCATGGGTTATAAGTTCTCCACCTACGCCTATTGGTGGATTCGTCAAGGGATGACCAGGGCCATCGACAACAGTGCCCGCACCATCCGTCTACCCATCCACATCAGCGAAAAACTCTCCAAGATGCGACGCATCTCAAGAGAGCTTTCCCATCGCTTCGGCCGTCAACCAAATCGATTGGAGTTAGCCCATGCCATGGGTATTCAACCCCAAGACCTTGAGGATCTCATCGCTCAAAGCGCTCCTTGCGCATCCCTCGATGCCCATGCCCGCGGAGAAGAAGACCGCAGCACCCTAGGTGAACTGATCCCCGACCCCGATGGGGCCGAACCAATGGAAGGCCTAGATCGCAGCATCCAAAAGGAACACCTAGGAGGTTGGCTATCTCAGCTCAATGAACGTGAACAGAAAATCCTGCGCTTGCGCTTCGGTCTAGATGGTGAAGAACCACTGACCCTCGCTGAAATCGGGCGGCAAATCAGCGTCTCACGAGAACGCGTACGACAGTTGGAGGCCAAAGCCATTCTCAAGCTACGGATGATGACCAACCATCAACAAGCTGCATGAAATAAGTCTTGGGGTATATCAACTCTCTGGTTGCCATTGCATGCTGGATAGCTTTTGTGCTTTCAGCTGCTGTGGTTTGCAGGGTCCGCTGGCCTAACCAACGAGAACTAAGTCGCAAGATCGTTCACATCGGTACTGGCCCAGTGATCCCTTTGGCCTGGTGGCTCGGGATCCCATCGGATTGGGCGATCCCAATGGCAATTCTCATTACCATTGGGATCCTCATCAACCACCGCTGGCGCTTACTACCAGCTATTGAAGACGTCAATCGACATAGCTACGGCACAGTGGCATACGCTCTAACAATCACCCTGTTGCTAATTTTCTTCTGGCCAGAAAATGCTGCAGCGGTCTGCTCCGGAGTGCTTGTGATGGCTTTCGGCGATGGGTTAGCTGGCCTCATCGGTCGCAAAGTACGCTCACCCAATTGGTTGATATGGGGTCAACGCAAATCAATCGCAGGCACTCTTACCATGGCTGTGATAACCCTCATCATTCTGTTCACTCTAAGCCTGCTCATTGACGCTAGCTTCCATCCCCTACGCATCTTCGCCGTCACAGGCCTTGCCGTTGGACTAGAGCAACTAAGTCGCTGGGGTATCGACAACCTCACTGTGCCGATAGGAGTTGCAGTCGCCTGGTCATGGATGACAGCAATCTAAAGGCTGATCAAGTTATTGGTGACAACGTCACTGAAGCCACTGCAGCCGCCAAATCCTCAAGGAGAGTTGCCGTTGTCTCTATATCGATACAAGCATCCGTAATGCTTTGACCATAGACAAGAGTAGAGAGGTCTTCAGGCAACTTCTGATTGCCCTCGACAAGATGACTTTCCAACATCACACCCATGAGATGGGTTGATCCTTGGCGTACCTGAGTAGCAACAGCCTGAAGCACCTCTGACTGTCGCCGAAAATCTTTCTTCGAATTGTCATGGCTGCAATCCACCATCAACCGATCAACCAAGCCAGCCTTCACTAATTCTTTTGCAACCTCTTCCACCGCTTCGGGATGGTAATTGGTACAGCCATTACCTCCCCGCAACACGAGATGGCCATCAGGGTTTCCAGTGGTATGCACAATCGAAGCCTGACCCTGCCGATTGATCCCAAGAAAATGATGCGGTCTAGATGCTGCCTGCATCGCATGGATCGCAATCTTGGCACTGCCATCGGTACCGTTTTTGTAACCGACGGGCATTGACAATCCAGAAGCCATCTCCCGATGGGTCTGACTCTCAGTGGTTCTGGCTCCAATCGCCGTCCAACTGATCAAATCAGCGATGTATTGAGGCACAACCGGATCCAGCAATTCAGTGGCCGTCGGCATACCCTCGCGAGCAAGGTCGAGCAACAACGACCGCGCACGCCTCAAGCCAGTGTTGATGTCATAGGAACCATCGAGATGGGGATCATTGATGAGACCTTTCCAGCCAACTGTGGTGCGAGGTTTTTCGAAATAGACCCGCAAAACCACCTCCAACTGGGCGGCATATCGCTGTCGCAATGGCTCCAACTGACGGGCATAGTCCCTTGCAGAGGCAATGTCATGAACCGAGCAGGGACCAACAATCACCAGCAAGCGGGGATCCTCACCACGCAGAATTGCCTGGATGCGCTTACGAGTATCTGCAACGGTTTTGAGAGCCACTAGATCAAGGGGCAGCTCCTGATGAAGCAAGAGCGGCGACACCAAGGGCCGCGTATCCACCACATGCAAGTCGGAAGTGGTGGTCATTTCGCCAGAATTCATGACAACCCAGGCTAGGAAACCAGCAAGGTGGCAGCATCCGGTAATTGCATTTCAATATCGATCTGCTTCCAGGATGGATCGACGGCAAATAACAATAGAAGGGCCATAACCGCTGCCGAGGAATCACCCCAATGCTGAGTGCTTATCGCCAGCTCGCCGCCGAACGTGACGCCCAGGGCATCCCCCCCCTGCCCCTCACTGCCGAGCAAACCCAAGCACTCACCTTACTTTTACAGAATCCACCAGCAGGAGACAGCTCTGAACTGCTTTACCTGCTGCGTGAGCGCATCCCCCCAGGAGTAGATGAAGCTGCCTACGTGAAAGCAACCTGGCTGAGTGCTATCGCCCAGGGAAACAGCAAGAGCCCACTCATTACTCCCTTAGAAGCCACAAAACTGCTAGGCACGATGATTGGGGGGTACAACGTTGCAGCTCTGATTGAGCTGCTTCAACACAATGACCACGAGCTAGCTGAATGCGCCGCTACAGGTCTGAGTCGCACCCTGCTCGTCTACGACGCTGTCCATGACGTTATCGAGCTAGCTGAAACCAATCGCTTCGCCAAAAAAGTTGTAGACAGCTGGGCCGCCGCTGAATGGTTCACCTCAAAACCAATCTTAGCCAAAGAGATCACAGTCACAGTCTTCAAAGTTGATGGTGAAACCAATACCGACGATCTATCCCCCGCCACCCATGCCACCACCCGACCAGACATCCCCCTGCATGCTCTGGCCATGCTGGAAACACGGGATCCCAATGCCCTTGCCACGATCATCAGCCTGAAGGCAAAAGGCCATCCCATTGCCTACGTGGGCGATGTAGTGGGTACGGGCAGTTCTCGTAAATCAGCAATCAATTCGGTGCTTTGGCACATAGGAGCCGATATCCCTTACGTACCCAACAAGCGATCCGGCGGCGTCATCCTTGGCGGCAAAATCGCTCCCATTTTCTTCAACACAGCGGAAGACTCCGGTGCCCTACCAATCGAATGTGATGTCAGTCAGCTGCAAAGTGGCGATGTGATCACCATCCGTCCACATGCCGGCACCATCGAACGGGCTTTCGGAGAAGACAAGGCAGGCGAAATCGTGGCTCACTTCAAGCTCAAACCAATCACCATCAGCGACGAAGTGCGCGCGGGTGGGCGTATCTCCCTACTGATCGGCAGAGCACTAACCGACAAAGTGCGTTCTCAATTTGGACTGTCAACATCCGATCTATTCGTCCGCCCAGGAGACACTCCTGAAACGGGCAAGGGGTATACCCAGGCCCAAAAAATCGTTGGTCTTGCTTGTGGTCTCGAAGGAATACGACCTGGGACCAGTTGCGAACCGCTGATGACAACTGTAGGCAGCCAAGACACAACTGGACCAATGACTCGGGACGAAATGAAGGAGCTCGCCTGCCTGGGATTTGCAGCAGATCTGGTCATGCAAAGCTTCTGCCACACCGCTGCCTACCCGAAGCCTGTAGATCTACAAACCCAGAAAGAACTTCCCGATTTCTTCGCCCAACGTGGTGGAGTAGCACTTCATCCAGGCGATGGGATCATCCACAGCTGGCTGAACCGCATGCTTCTGCCAGACACAGTGGGAACAGGCGGCGATAGCCACACTCGTTTCCCCTTAGGCATTTCTTTCCCCGGAGGTTCTGGCGTGGTGGCTTTTGCCGCAGCCATCGGTGCCATGCCCCTAGACATGCCGGAATCTGTACTGGTTCGTTTCAGCGGCTCACTACAGAGCGGCATCACACTGCGTGACGTCGTCAATGCGATCCCCTTGATCGCGATTCAAGAAGGTCTACTCAGCGTGGAAAAAGCCAAAAAGCTCAATGTCTTTAGCGGCAAAATCATGGAAATCGAAGGATTACCTGATCTGAAGCTGGAGCAAGCCTTTGAACTAACCGATGCCACTGCTGAACGTTCCTGCGCTGGCTGCACGATCAAACTGTCTGAATCAACGGTTGCTGAATACCTTCGCAGCAATATCGCATTGCTAAAAAACATGATTGCCCGCGGTTATCAGGATGCTCGCACCCTGGCAAGACGCATCAAAGCCATGGAAGCTTGGCTGGCAAAGCCAGAATTGATTAGCGCTGATCAAAACGCAGAGTATGCCGAAATCATCAATATCAATCTCGACGAACTCAAAGAACCCGTACTGGCCTGTCCCAACGATCCCGACAATGTAAAACTACTCAGTGAGGTTGCAAACAATCCAGTGCAGGAAGTCTTTATCGGCTCCTGTATGACCAACATCGGCCACTACAGAGCTGCGGCAAAAATTCTTGAAGGGTCTGGAACCAGCAAAGCTCGCCTATGGGTTTGCCCACCAACAAGAATGGATGAAGCCATGCTTCAAGAAGAGGGTTACTACAAAATCTTCGAAGCGGCAGGGAGCCGAATGGAAATGCCTGGTTGTTCATTATGTATGGGCAATCAAGCACGCGTGGAAGACAACACAACCGTTTTCTCCACAAGCACTCGAAACTTCAACAATCGACTAGGCCAAGGAGCCCAGGTCTATTTAGGCAGTGCTGAGTTGGCAGCAGTATGTGCATTATTAGGCAGAATCCCTACACCAAAAGAATATCTTTCGATCGCAACAGAAAAAATCGATCCCCTCTCATCTGAGCTTTATCGCTATCTAAATTTCAACCAGATTGATGGCTTTGCAGATCAAGGGCGCGTGGTAAATAAAGACATACAAGCAGAAGTTCTTGCAGAGTTTTCACCCACCAATGGCCATGCCGAATGATCTAAACCGGCAACAAAATCTGATCCAGTCCAGTCGCAGCATCCGCAAACTCTTAGAGCAGCGCTGGTTTGTGGTTGTGCTCGCTCTGATGCTTACGGGCCTTGGAGCTGCCCTCACAGGAGTGCTTTTCAAAGCTGGTATCTATAGCCTCGCCAAGTGGCGATTCCAGCTTCTTGAACTTCTTCCGCCATGGATCGTTCTACCAGCCCTTGGTGCCACAGGAGGCTTGGTTTCTGGGTTGCTTGTTTCCCGTCTAGCCCCCTCTGCGAGCGGTTCAGGGGTGAGCCACATCATGGCGTTTTTACGCCATCGATCCGTACCAATGGGCTTGAGGGTTGGGATGGTCAAGCTAGTCGCAGGAGTTATCGCCATCGGCAGTGGTTTTCCACTTGGTCCAGAAGGACCAGCAGTGCAAATGGGAGGCTCTGTCGCTTGGAAATTTGCTCAGTGGTTAAAGGCACCAATCGCCTTTCGCCGAGTCATTGTCGCTGCTGGAGGTGGGGCAGGTCTAGCCGCTATTTTCAGTGCGCCAATTGGAGGCTTTGTTTATGTAATTGAAGAGCTACTTCATTCTGCAAAACCTGCAGTCTTGCTGCTGGTGGTTGTCACCACCTTCTGGGCTGATACTTGGGCAGATGTGTTCGGATTTCTAGGACTAAGTCCATCAGCTGGAAGTCTTAGCAAAGGCGTGGGCTTTCAACTGGAACGTGAATACACACCCCTAGTGCACTTTCTACCAATCGACCTGGGCTACCTAATCGCCCTTGGTTTGGTCACTGGAGTCTTGGCGGAGTTTTACTGCCGCTACGTCCTAGCGATGCAACGCAAAGGTAAAACCTGGTTCGGCAATCGACTCGTTTTAAGGATGGTGCTCAGTGGTGGTGTACTCGGAGGGGTTTATGCAGCTCTTCCTGAGAGCTTTAGGAATTTGGACAACCTCCAAGATCTGGTCGGTGGAGGAGAAGCTGGTCCTCTGATGGCTCTCAGCACCTTCGTCGTGCTGTTTTTCACTACCGGGCTAGCAGCTGCCTCAGGAGCACCAGGAGGCTTATTTGTTCCGATGCTGACCCTAGGAGGAGCAATCGGCCTGGCCTGTGGAGACTGGGCACAAATGCTGACTGGCCATGCACCCAGTACCTTCATTTTTGCAGGGATGGGAGCGTTCGTAGCCAGCTGCTCACGCACACCGATCACGGCCATGTTTTTGGCCTTCGCACTAACAAAAGATTTGCTAATCCTCAAACCAATACTAGTGACATGCCTAGCGAGCTTTCTCGTCGCTCGCCTCTTTAATGAACACTCAATTTATGAAAGACAAATCACAATGGAATGCAAAGAGTAACCAATCGAAAAAAGTAATCTACTACTTATAATATCTAAATAAACTGGACAATTTGCAGACAGCCCATATTATTTGAATTCTCATAATCTCCATCATAAGACCCGCAAATATCCGCTCCTGAACTTAGGAGGTCAGTCAATATTGTCATCAAATATCACAATAACCTAGATCCCTAAGAGGCAGGTAGTCATCGAAATTATTATTCCATCAATATAAAGTGAAGCAAGAAATTTGCCAAAGACAGCTGACAGATCAAAACATATAATCAAGCAAGATCAATCAACTCAATGATGAGGCGCTGATTCCTTAACCATTGATTTATTGACGTACATCAAATCATTTCGCACCCGATGCCAATAGGCTCTTCAGGATGAACTGATGTTGCCAAGGTTGACCTCCTGAACAAGGAAACGCTCCTATTCACCCCCGCCGTTCCCGAACCTGGAGCGCTCCGAACCGTGCTGGCGTTCCCAAGCACATACAGCATTGGGATTACCAGCCTGGGATATCAAGTCATCTGGGCCACCCTCGCTAAACGTGAAGACATCGATGTAAGGCGGTTATTTACCGATCAAGGGGACATCCCCCATCGCACATGCGACCTGTTCGGACTCTCCCTGAGCTGGGAACTGGATGGTCCGGTATTACTGGATCTACTTGAGCAACAACGCATCCCGCTATGGAGTCATCAACGCGGAGAAAACAACCCGATTGTTTTTGGTGGTGGTCCTGTACTCACAGCTAACCCCGAACCCCTAGCTCCATTTTTCGATGTGGTTTTGTTGGGAGACGGGGAAGAACTTTTACCAGCCTTCATCGATAGGCTCCAACAAGTGAAACAGTTGCCGCGAACTGATCGCCTGCGAGCTCTGGCAAAGATTCCAGGTGTCTATGTACCAAGGTTCTATGAACCCATCTACGACGCTGACGACAGCCTGCTGACAGTAAAGCCCGTCGAATCCGACTTACCCCACTCAATCGCGAAGCAAACCTGGCGCGGCAACACCCTCACTCATTCCACAGTGATCACGCCAGATGCTGCCTGGCCAAACATCCATATGGTTGAGGTGGTCCGCAGCTGCCCAGAACTTTGCCGATTCTGTCTTGCCAGCTATCTCACACTGCCCTTCCGCAGTCCATCCTTAGACGATGGACTCATCCCTGCCATTGAGAAAGGACTCACCGCCACCAAGAGACTTGGACTACTAGGCGCTTCTGTTACCCAACACCCTCAATTTGGTGAGCTACTGCAATGGTTAGACAAAGATCGCTTCAACGACATCCACCTCAGCGTTAGCTCTGTACGGGCAGCCACAGTAAACTCAGAATTGACCAGGATCCTGAACCGCCGCGGCAGTAAATCACTCACAATTGCCATCGAAAGCGGCAGCGAGCGCATTCGCGCAATGATCAATAAAAAGCTTGCTAAAGAAGAAATTTTTGCGGCTGCCAAATATGCGTTTGAAGGCGGCCTCCGTGGCCTGAAGCTCTACGGCATGGTTGGACTGCCTACCGAAGAAGACTCCGATATAGACGACACGAGCAATCTGTTACTGAACCTCAAAAAAACAACCCCAGGCTTACGCCTCACTCTGGGAGTCAGCACCTTTGTCCCTAAGGCTCATACTCCCTTTCAATGGCACGGGATCAACCGTAAAGCGGAAAAACGACTCAAACAACTAGCAAAACAACTGAAACCAAAAGGCATTGAGGTGCGACCAGAAAGCTTCGGATGGAGCACGATCCAGGCTCTGCTGTCACGCAGTGACCGACGCCTCGCCCCTGTGATTGCATCTGTCCGGGGCTCACACAACAAACTAGGCAGCTGGAAAAAGGCTTACAAAGCAGCACGCGAAGGGGATCTCAGTACAACGACTGAACAAGCCATACCACTGCCCCGCCCACCCGCCTGGGAAGAAGTGGTGCATGAATCATGGGAGCCATCACGAACACTGCCCTGGACCCATCTAGAAGGGCCCCTCAACCAAAAGCAACTCATCCAACATCATTATCAAGCCCTAAACGAGCATGCTGGAGTGCCTGCTGGGGAAGAATGATGCAACGCAATCCAGCCAAAAGAATCCAGCCGGCAATGTTGAGCCGACTGTCAAAGAAAGGCATATCAGTAGCGTGCATCACCACCAGGATCAAACTTGCCGTCCACCAAGCACGGTCAAAGACCGTGCTACTCAAACCTCGGCTTATCAAGACTCCACCAGTCAACACACCACGTCGCAAGACTGTGATCAAGAGAGCCAACACAGTCCCCACCACTAGCAGAGCCACGGGTATCCCATGGCTAACAGCAAGTTCAAGAGGAAGGTTATGGGCATGGCCATGCCACTGACCAGTCCGCAGCGGATAAAGCACTGAAAAAGCAGCAGCCCCCCAACCCAGCCAAGGACGAGAATCAATGAACTGCAGAGCCACCCCCCACTGGCTCATGCGAGTTGACATCAACTCACGATCCTGGAAATAGCGCATGTCATTAAGACGCGCCCAAATACCCTCAGGCACAAACGTGCGTGCCCACTGCTGCAAACCTGAAGGACTGCCTGGTAATGCTGCAAGGGTCACTGGCAACAGCGCTAACACCATCAACGGCAACAACCAGGGCCACCTGGCAGGCCCAAAAACAAAGGGAATCGCCAACATCAACCCTCCCCAAGCATTTCTTGAGTCAGTGAGAACCAATGCAGCCACAACAGCAATAGCGACCCCCAAAGCCACACTGCGTTGAAAACGACTGAGGGCAGGCTGAAGCAGAGCTGCCAAACAGAATGGCCAAACCATGGCCAACCAGGCTCCAGCAATATTTGCGTAATCAAATAGACCAGATAAACGGCCAGTAGGCTCCCCCCCTGAAGCCATGAACCAGACGATTAAGCCACCGAACAATTGCCATGGCCCCTGCCATCCCCACCAGAGCTGCCCGAGACCGGTAATCACCACAGGCAAAGTGCCAGCGACAAGCCAAAGAGCACAACGTCGTCGGGCTTCATCACTAACTAAATAAGGCTGAAAACCCCAAAAAGCCCAAAAGAAAGGCAACCAATTCCCCAGACCAACCCAAGCATGTCCACCCGAATAGGCCGGAAAGCAACCAAACAGCATCAATAGGGCAGCAATCAGCAAAGGCCAATTCCAAGGATCGCGCCAAAACGGTTGCTGTCGCTGACAACTACCAAGCACCAGAGCCGTAAGCAGCAACAAACCTGCCAACAATGCACTGGAAGGCAACAAAAAAAGCCCCAACTGGAAAACCAACCAACCCATGGAGGTCGCAGCAGCAGGGCGACATCGAGCCATCCAAGCCAACACCGTCATGCAAAAACAGCGGTTCTACCGCGATAGACCATCACCTGGCGACAAAGATGCAATCTCAAGGCCCTTGCCAAAGCGAGACGTTCCGTATCACGTCCTTTACGAATCAAATCTTCCACCTCATCACGATGGTTTACATGCTCGATGGTCTGCTCAATAATCGGCCCGTCATCCAGATCTTCAGTGACGTAATGGGCGGTAGCACCAATAACTTTCACCCCTCGATCCCAGGCTCTGTGATAGGGCTGTGCCCCCTTAAAAGCAGGTAGGAACGAATGGTGAATATTAATCACGGTGGAGAAACGCTCTAGAAAAGCACCACTAAGGACCTGCATGTACTTGGCCAACACAACCAGCTCAATCCGATGCTCAGCCAACAAATCCAGCATGGTTTGTTCCGCCTCAGGCTTGCTGGCAGGCGTCATAGGAACACACTCAAAACAAACACCAAACTCCCTGCATAAAGGCTCCAATTGAGAGTGGTTGGCAATCACAAGCGGCACCTGCATCGGCAACTCCCCACTGCGAGTGCGCCAAAGCAGATCCAACAGACAGTGACTCTGCTTGCTGGCGAAGATCGCCACCCGAGGGATCTCATCCGAAAAATGCAATTGCGCCTGACCCCCGAGGCGATCTGCCAGAGCATTCACAGCCGGTGCTATCGCCTCTCGAGGCAATCCGAAGCCCTCAATTCCAAATTCGATCCTGCTCAGAAACAGTCCAGCCCCAACATCCGTATGGTGATCAGCATGAAGAATATTGCCTCCATTAACAGCCACCCATCCCGACAACTCACTCACCAAAGCAGGCCGATCTGGACAGATGAGCTGCAGAATCACACGAAGCTTGTAACCGTAAGGATTCCATACAGCACCAAGAGGGGAGCTCACTCAACCTGATTGCAAAAACTCATTCTGTCTTGACGAACATCAGCACCAAGAAAACCTCAAAGTGAGATGCATTGCTCGTCAATATCAAGAATGACTGCTTCTACCGTTGCAATCATTGGCGCCGGTGCGGTTGGCGCTGGCACAGCCTGGTATTTAGCCAAGCATGGCCACCAAGTGATGCTGATTGATCCAAAACTGGATCAACCGATTAACCGATCAGGGGCCCTCCCGGGAACAACTGCTTCGCTAGGGGTACTCATGGGGCATGTTTTCAGGCGCAGCAGTGGACGAGCCTGGCGACTCCGACAACACAGCATGACCCTCTGGCCAGAGTGGATTGCAGAACTGAGCAGTCAAGAGCATCCGCTCAAGCTCAACACCCCTCTGATTCAACTTGCGAGTAGCGAAGCAGAAGCCACCCTAATGAAGCAACTCGCAGAACAACGGCAACATCTCGGCCTTGAGCTGATCTCACCAAACTCGAATCCCTACATCGGCCGATCATGGCCAAACACACAACATGGGGGGCTGATCTCTCATCAAGACGGTTATCTAGACCCGATCGTCCTACAAAAATGCCTACGGACCGCCCTACAAGACCAAGGCGTACAACAAATCCAAGAGCCAGTCATCTCGCTGGAACGAAATTCATCTGTCGAAGAAAAACAGTGGCGCCTTCAACTTGCGGGAGGAACAAATTTGAACCAAGACGCTGTAGTGATCTGTGCAGCACTGGGCAGCAAAGCCCTGCTGGAATCTCTAGGCCACAGTCTTCCCATGGCCCCTGTGCTTGGACAAGTGCTGGATCTAGAGGTGATCTCAGATCAGCACAATTGGAGCGGCTGGCCTGCAGTACTCGTGAGCCATGGCATCAACTTGATCCCCCACGGAACTAATCAGATCTGGATAGGTGCCACTCTCGAGCCAGGCGTTCAACCAATGTCTAGCCACCTCAAGGCGATGCAACACCTCGCGGGAGATGCCCCGGATTGGCTAGAGAGCGCGACTGTGAAAAACCAATGGCATGGATTGCGCGCTCGACCTGTCGAACGTCCAGCGCCTCTTTTAGAAAAACTAGAGCCCGGGCTAATCGTGGCTACGGGCCATTACCGAAATGGCGTCTTGCTGGCCCCAGCCAGTGCTGCATGGGTAAAAGAGCAACTCGCTAACGAGACAAGATCTTGACTTGACTCTTGATCAATTTTCAATCATCCAACAGCAAGGCATCCGAAGATAACCAGTTTGCTGCGTCAAAGAAATCTCGATGAGCCGGTAGACGCACACTTGATTGCCTTAATTCCTCGAAAAGCCAGTAGCCATCTAAATTGATCAAGCACCTAAAAAGCTATCAAACTTACTCAATGCGTAAGAAGCTGCTGCTTGATAGATGGTGAAACTCCATGATGTTGAAGAAATAAAGCAAGAAGCGTTAGTTCAGAGTTATCTCTTTGTCTCGGTGCCTGGCATAAAAATGTAACAACAGGCCAACAGGAACTACTGCCAGCAGACAAGCGAAAATGGTTCCAAGGGTTTCCATAAACTTTAGCGAATGGGATTTTCTATCCTGCAAGCTATAACACAGATCACTGCCTATAGACAGTGGATGCAACATTAACACGTTAAAAAGTTCATTAGAAGTTGCCATACAACAGGCTTGATCCACAAGTCTTTGACTCAGAGCATTCAGATTTACATACCAAAATACTCTGAGAGAAAAACATAAGCAATTTAATCTCATCCTAATTTTTAAGACATTGCTGTCTACATCGATAACAACTCATTATTCTACGAATGAACCCTCAATCCAATCGTGATGAGGTTGCATATGCTAGAATTGAAGTTTCTAATTTCTGCAATTACATTCTCATAATACCTTGAAAGATTCAAAGCCTACTAACGATCTAATGCAAACATAAAATGATGGCTCATTTAAGTTTCTCTCATAATACTCGCACATCAAACGATTGGGAATTCGATTAAAGTTAACATTTACCCAAAAGACCTGAGTCTCCTTGAATCATTAGTTCCTAGATCAATAAACTTTGTTTATTGATCATTCTGAGGCAAAAGATGAAATCCAAAAAATTTTAAGGGAGTTTAAAATTCTACAGGATCAAGCATGGTTAACTTGCAAAAAATATGAGTAGATAGGTGCAAAATAAGAGTAAAGAGTTACTCCACTCTTCAAGCACTGATGACAAGATTCAAGTACTACCAGGCAATCATTGATATGCTAAAGAACAAGCAGCAAAAAAGATTAAATTAATCAAATCTAGCGGCACATAAGTAGAAATATCCTCAGCATTTCATAGAATTATCCTCTTCCTGCCATCAGGCATGTATTTGTCAGAGTATACATATCCATCATTTTCGTCAAAATGATCGGGTGTCTCAATATTGATACAGTTAAACATACTAAGTCAATCAAACAAAAGATCTGTGGGCAGCACACCTGCAACCTCCAACCAGCTCTTTGCGCATAGATCAACTCTTGGATGAAAGCAAGGTAGCTCTCTCAATTGATCATTTAATCCATATGGTCCGTTAACAAGGCCCTCAATCAAATCGTCTTTTTTACAACTATTGGATTTTCAGTCTCTCCAGAGAATATTTTGTCATGCCAGCCCATCCATAATTAGCATCTGTTGACCAGTGCCAGTCAAGCTACAACGTAAACGAGATCTCCCTATTGTCAAAGGAAGGCTAATGGGTTTAAGCAAGACTGCCAAGCATTCGGATTAATTTCAGCAGAGCAGAATCTCTGATCAAAAAAATCCAAGAAATCCCTTATTTCTTGACGCAAACTTGACAAATTAAAGAATAAAAAAATTAAAAATATATGGCATTCACATAACCATAGAAAATAAATGTTAGCAAGAAGAACTTAAAGCTTCTTGCTAACTATAGGGACACATGTATATCAGTCTTGATGACATCAGCAATCAAACTATCCCATCACTTCGACTCAGTAAATTCAGCGTCAATCACATCATCGCCACTACTGGAATCACCAGCACCAGCCGCGCCAGCATCAGCGCCGGATTCTGCGGCGGCGGCACCCGCCTGTTGATAAACAGAAGCGCCCACGGTATAAAGCTCCTGCTGCAGTTCCTCCAATAGTGACTTCATCGCATCAAAGTCATCTTTCTCAATGGCAGCCTTAAGCTTCACGCGCTTATCTTCCACCTTTGCCTTTGAATCAGCATCAACCTTGTCAGCCAACTCTCCAAGCTGCTTTTCCGCCTGATAAACAAGAGTCTCAGCCTGGTTCTTAATGTCAATGCGCTCACGCTTTTCTTTATCAGCTGAGGCATTGGTCTCAGCATCCTTAACCATCTTCTCAACCTCATTTTCAGAGAGGGTTGAAGCACCAGTAATTGAAATACTTTGCTCCTTACCGCTACCCTTATCCTTGGCATTAACACTAAGAATACCGTTAGCATCGATATCAAAGGTCACCTCAATCTGAGGAACACCACGAGGGGCAGGAGGAATTCCATCAAGACGGAATGTTCCCAAGCTCTTATTATCAGAGGCCATCTCACGTTCACCCTGAAGCACGTGAATCTCCACATTGGTTTGTCCATCAACCGCTGTGGAATAGGTTTCCGACTTCTTAGTAGGAACAGTCGTATTACGCGTAATCATCTTGGTCATCACACCACCAAGAGTCTCCACACCCAAGGAGAGAGGTGTGACGTCAAGCAGCAAGATGTCCTTAACTTCACCAGCCAATACCCCGCCCTGTATGGCAGCTCCTACTGCAACAACCTCATCAGGATTGACAGTCTGATTGGGATCTTTACCCGTAACCCTCTTCACAAGTTCCTGAACTGCAGGCATGCGGCTGGAGCCGCCCACCATCACGATTTCGTCAAGTTCACCAGAAGAGAGTTTGGCGTCCTTAAGAGCCTGCTCCACAGGTACGCGACAACGATCAATCAGCTTTGAAGCCAATTCCTCAAATTTGGCACGTGTCAGGGTTAGATCGAGATGCTTAGGCCCCTCAGAGGTAGCAGTAATAAATGGCAGGTTGATCTCACTTTGCGTAGCACTGGAAAGCTCGATCTTGGCTTTCTCTGCCGCCTCAGTGAGGCGCTGAAGAGCCTGCTTATCCTGACGCAGATCAATACCTTCATTGGCCTTAAAAGTTGCAGCCAGATGATCAACAATCACTTTATCGAAATCATCTCCGCCTAGATGAGTGTCACCAGAGGTAGATAGAACCTCAAAAACACCATCACCTACCTCGAGCACAGAAACATCAAAGGTTCCACCACCCAGGTCAAACACCAGAATGCGCTCATTGCTCTTCTTATCGAGGCCATACGCCAACGCAGCCGCAGTTGGCTCGTTAATGATGCGTAGCACCTCTAAGCCAGCTATCTTGCCGGCGTCTTTGGTGGCCTGTCTCTGTGAGTCATTAAAATACGCAGGCACTGTGATCACAGCCTGGGTTACGTTCTCACCGAGATACTTACCAGCGTCCTCAGCTAACTTGCGCAACACCTGAGCACTCACTTCCTCAGGAGAAAACTGCTTATCAAGAACCGGGCACTTCAACCTCACATTAGAGCCAGACTTCTCAACCTCATAGCTCACTTCCTTCGACTCTTCGTTCACCTCATCAACCCGACGACCAACGAAGCGCTTCGCTGAATAAAAGGTGTTATCAGTGTTCATCACCGCTTGGCGCTTGGCGATCTGGCCAACCAACTGATCCTGATTTTTGGTATAAGCGACCACGGAGGGAGTTGTTCTAAACCCTTCAGCGTTAGCAATCACGACGGGCTTGCCACCCTCCATTACAGCGACACAACTGTTCGTGGTTCCAAGGTCAATGCCAACAACCTTTCCCATTCGTGCCGACCTCCTAAAGATCTCTGTCTTGAACAGGTGCATCCTCGGCAGTGAGACCACTTAGAGGCGAGGTGTGGTTCCCGAACAGCTCGCCCGGCAGGCTGGGCATAGAACCGATCAAGCAATGGGAATGATTAGCGGCACAACCTCCCTAATAGGCCTGCTCGGCCAACCAGTGCACCATTCCCTCTCACCGGTGATGCAAAACGCAGCCCTCGCTGCAATGAATCTCGACTGGTGCTACATGGCCATGCCATGCGAAACCAACGATCTGGCCAATGTGCTCTGCGCTCTGCGTTCGATCAACTGCCTTGGACTGAACATCACCATCCCCCACAAACAAGACGTGGCCAAAACCTGTCGAGAGCTCAGCCCATTAGCAAAACGACTGAAAGCCGTCAACACTCTGATCCCTCATGCCGACGGCGGCTGGACAGGCACCAACACAGACGTGGCCGGTTTTATTGCACCCCTTCAAGAAAGCAAGTGCGAGTGGCATGGGCGTCGTGCAGTCGTGCTCGGTTGCGGTGGTAGCGCCCGAGCAGTCGTTGCAGGTCTGCAAGATTTAAAATTGGCTCAAATCATGGTGGTTGGCCGCCGATCTGATGCGCTGAAGAGATTTCTCGATGATCTCCAGCCCAACCCAGCCAGCTCCGAATCTGATTGCCAAGTGCTCTTGCAAGGGATTCTCCAACATGACCCTGCTCTGATTGAACAGCTAACCAAAGCCGATCTGGTGGTCAACACCACACCAATAGGCATGTCCCAAAACCGTGCGGAAACATCAACTCCTAGAGCGCCAATGCCCCTGGGGAAGAAGATTTGGCAAAACTTAAGCCCAAAGACAACTCTCTATGACCTGATTTACACACCAAAACCAACCGCCTGGCTAACCTTAGGAACTGAACATGGCTGCCATTGCATAGATGGCCTCGAAATGCTTGTTCAACAAGGCGCTGCCTCTCTAAGGCTCTGGAGCGGCAACAACAAGGTGCCTGTCGAAGAGATGAGAAAAGCTGCTCTGAGCTGGCTCACGGTTTAGCGTCATAGCAGTGATCTGACCCCCATGCTGATCCCTATCTGGCAACGGTTGCTGGGAGTGCTGATTTACATGCTCCCTTGGAGCGACACCATTCCATTTGGGCGAAGTTTATTTGTGCAATTTCCATTGCTTGAATTGCTTGCACTTCCAGCCCTACCTTTAATAATCCTGGAACAAGGGATCCCGTTCGGAAGTCTTCTAATATTTTTCTTGCTATTTCTTGCCGTTGTAAGGAACCCTAAAGTTCCCTATTTTCTTCGCTTCAACACACTGCAAGCACTACTCGTAGACATTGTTGTCGTACTGCTGGGCTATGCCTTCCAAATCCTTCTACAACCTCTTAGTGGTGCTTTCATGCTGCGAACGCTAACCAGCACTGTGCTCGTGGCAATGCTTGCCATCGTGATTTTCGCCCTCATCGAATGCCTAAGAGGACGTGAACCAGACCTGCCAGGTATCAGCCAAGCCGTTCGCATGCAACTCTCCTAAACACTGACCACAAAGAGATAGGCTGGTCGTTCCGTCGCTCACTGCCGTGAGCCTTTAAGTCCCTGTCGGAACACCTGATGAGTCAACAACCTTATTACGAAACCATGTACATCCTCCGGCCGGACATCCCGGAAGAGGAAGTCGAAACCCATGTCACCAAGTACCGCGAGATGGTGACTGAAGCTGGGGCAGAGGTCCTCGACAATCAAATGCGTGGCAAGCGTCGCCTGGCCTATCCAATCTCAAATCACAAGGAAGGCATCTATGTGCAGCTAAGCCACAACGGCAATGGACAACAAGTGGCCGTGCTGGAAAAAGCCATGCGTCTCAGTGAAGACGTGATTCGCTACCTAACTGTGAAGCAAGAAGGCCCTCTACCCGCGCCCAGAATCGTCCCTGGGAGTGAGCCTGAACCAGTACAACAGCAGGAAGCCGCAGCAGTAGAAGCCTGATCAACACCAT
Source organism: Prochlorococcus marinus str. MIT 9313 (assembly GCF_000011485.1). Classification (NCBI taxonomy): domain Bacteria; kingdom Bacillati; phylum Cyanobacteriota; class Cyanophyceae; order Synechococcales; family Prochlorococcaceae; genus Prochlorococcus; species Prochlorococcus marinus. The sequence continues at coordinate 2,392,361 of NC_005071.1, forward strand.
TGTTGAAAAAGCTGCTTGGCGTTAGCTTTCTGCCATGCGCACTGCCCATCAGGACCATCAGACCCCTCTTCCAATTTGGAAGAAACAGGAAACACAACAAGAAAATAAAACAATAACCAGACGTGATGCCATCAAAAAATGGCGGCAATCAACAGGCAAGTTGCTGCTAACCAAGGCTGAGATCAGATCTAACTGCAAAGAAAATCCTTATGACCAACAAGATCTACTTAAAAGTCAAATCAAAGACCTTAAGGAACAAGTCCAGGAATACGAAGCACTCCTAAAAGAACTACCTGACATTTTCGAACGAAAATTTCAACAACGACTCATCCCCCTACTAGAGCGCTATCGCCTAATCACGCATACTCAAAACGCTGCTATTCAAACTGAGTCAATCATGCTTGAGGAGCCTCACCCATTAAAAGTACCTTCCCTGCTTCGCTCAAGATGGCTTGGAGGCAGAGGGCAATCTCCACAATAAAACTAATCAAAAGATCACAACTTAACCTCGCCGAGCTGCTGCCCAAAGGCGACTTGGAAGTCCCCAGATGTAGATAAATCCTTCAGCAGCCCTGTGGTCAAAGTTATCCTCGCTGCCATAGGTAGCCATCTCAGATATATACAAGCTGTTGGTGTCAGAGCTCCGGCCAATCACCATGGCATTGCCTTTTTGGAGACGAATCCGCACCAAGCCATTCACATAAGTCTGAGTGCGATCCATAAATCCATCCAGAGCATCCTTCAAAGGGGAAAACCAAAGACCCTGATAGACCAGCTCAGCCCATTGCATCTCCAATTGACGCTTCATGCGCAACACATCCGCAGCAAGTGTCAAACTCTCCAATTCCTGATGAGCACGAATCAATAAAAGTAACCCTGGAGTTTCATAAATCTCCCGACTCTTGATACCAACCACCCGATTCTCAATGATGTCAAGGCGACCGAAACCATGCCGTCCAGCAAGACGATTCGCCTCCTTGATCAAACCCACCGAATCAAGTCGCACCCCATCAATAGCCACAGGATTACCAGCTTCAAAACTGATCTCAATGTCCTGAGCCTGAGAGGGTGCAGCGTCAATCGAGGAGGTCATGGCAAAGACCTCCTCGGGCGGAGCCACCATCAGATCTTCAAGAGGACCGGCTTCAATACTCCGACCCAACAGATTCAGATCTATCGAATAAGGCGATTTCTTACTCACGGGGGCAGGGATCCCACAGCGTTCGCCATAGGCGATCGCCTCCTCTCTGCTCATGCTCCATTCCCGAGCGGGAGTTAGCACCTTGAGATCAGGTGCTAGTGCTGCAATGGCTAAATCAAAACGCACCTGATCGTTGCCTTTACCCGTACAGCCATGAGCCACCGCATCGGCCCCGACCTCCCTGGCAACCTCTACCAACTGACGAGCAATCAGGGGGCGAGCTAAAGCCGTAGACAGTGGATAACGACCTTCGTAAAGAGCATTGGCACGAATCGCCGGCAAAGCAAACTGTTCTACAAAAGGCTCTATCAAATCTCCCACCAGAGACTGACTAGCACCAGCATCAAGAGCCTTAAGGCGGATGGGATCAAGCTCATCGCCCTGACCTAAATCGGCAGCAAAGGTGATCACCTCCTCTACCCCCCATTCATGCTTGAGGTATGGGATGCAAACGCTGGTATCAACACCACCGGAATAAGCAAGCACTACCTTCTTCGCACGCCCCATCAACTGGACTCCGAATCACAATTCAAAGATTCTCCCTTCCCGTTGACCAAAGACCCGGAATCAGCCGTAGAAAATCCCACCCGCATGACCCAAATACCGAGGCCAGCCGCAGGAGCAAAGAGCAACAAAGCCACCAGGAAGGGCCGAATTACAAAAGGCTCAGGATGCAACAGACCCCAAAACCGCAAGCCAAGGCTGAGTAGTAAGGCCAAGCCCCAGGCAAGAACCATCAAGATCAGCTTGGAAGAAAAAAACACCTTATAAAAGGAAGTCAATGAACTATGTTGGCTGATTGGTCTATGTCTTCACAAATGAGCGCCCTCGATACGATCAACCTGAGCGCACTCGACGGCATCAACCCTGCTCTTACGCGCTATAGAAGAACAGAACCTGCCCCCGTTTTGCCCCTACGGGAAGAACCAGACCTGCTGAGTTGGCTCGAAACAAGTGGAAGGCTAGTCGCCGATGAAGAATCCACCTCACCAGAGGTCAGCACAGTAGAGGAAGAGGAGCTTTCGGCCTTGATGGGAGAGAAAGAAGATTACAAAGCCGACGACGAGCAAACAGAAGAAAACTGGGAAGAATAGCCATTTTCTCAAACCGAAGAAGCCTGCTCACTTCATTACGCACCGCCAATCAAGCCCTGACGTGAGCAACTCTCCGAAGCCATTGGCTGATACGGATACACAAAGCTGGTGGACTAAAGGGTCAACGTCCGCAAGCTTGCTCGGGATCGTTATCTTTGCTGCAAGCTTCACATCGGACCGCTTCATAGCCAACAGTCTGCTCAGCTTGCCGTTGATGATTTCAACACTGATTTCAGTGCTGATCGCGAGCTGGGGCATCCCAAAGTTAAGGGCCCTAAAAATGGGGCAAGTGATTCGAGAAGACGGACCACAGACTCATCAGCGCAAATCTGGCACACCAACCATGGGTGGGCTGCTAGTCGTGCCAGTGGGGCTCATCATCGGAAGTTTCGTCAGTGTGAATGGCGAAAGCAGCGAGCAACTACTAGCTCTGTCATGGATCACCCTGGCTTACATGTTGATCGGTGGCTTCGACGACTGGCGCAGTCTCACGCGCGGAACCAACACTGGTCTTACCCCTCGGGGAAAACTTCTACTTCAAACCGCAGCCAGCCTGATCTTTCTCGCTTGGGCGGGCTGGCAACACTGGATCGACTCCAGCATCGCCCTGCCCCTTGGCATCTCCATCCAGATGGGATTCATGATCTGGCCACTAGCACTGTTCGTGTTCCTAGCGGAAAGCAACGCCACCAATCTCACCGACGGACTCGATGGGCTAGCCAGTGGCTGCGGGGCGCTTGTCTTCACTGGACTAGCGGTGCAACTGATGCTCAGAGGTAATGATGGCAATCCTGTACTTGCAGGCTTCTGCATGGCAATGGCAGGGGCCTGGCTCGGTTTCCTGATGCACAACCGCAACCCAGCCCAGGTGTTCATGGGCGACACAGGCTCACTAGCAATGGGGGCCGCCTTGAGTGGAGTTGCAATCCTCTCCAACAGCCTCTGGCCGCTATTGGTCATGGGTGGTGTGTTCTTGGCTGAATCCCTTTCTGTGATTATTCAGGTATGGGTTTTCAAAGCCACCAAAGGACCTGACGGAGTTGGACGACGCGTGTTCCGCATGGCCCCGCTTCACCACCACTATGAAATCGGAGGTACCGACGAGCAAATGGTGGTGCGAAGATTTTGGTTAAGCACTGGAGGCTTAGTGCTGCTGGGTCTGCTATTACGCCCCACTGCATAAGTGCTGGCATGAGTTACTTCTATAAGAAATAAAGATGCACTTTTAAACTCACTTCTTGCAAGCAACTCGTATCAGTTCCAGAATATCAATACCGAAATGAAGGTCATGAAACTGCAGGGCTGGAATATCACTACTTGGGTCGCTGGCATGATCCTTCTGATGCTTACCATCTTTTTCTTTTTGAGCGGATGGAGTGCCGAAACGATCAAAGCAGGCATTGATTACACCGGTAGAAGCTCTCTATTTCTCTTCTCCATTGCCTTTACCGCATCAAGTGTCTATTCCCTCTGGAAAACACCTTTTACGACCTGGACTCTTCGCAACAGGCGCTACATCGGACTGAGCTTTGCAGCTTCACACTTCATTCACCTCAGCCTGATTGTGTTGATCTCGTTTCTCTTCCCAGAACCTTTTCTCGAAGATCAATCAATGGGCCAGTGGATTTTCGGTGGTCTTGGTTATATTTTTGTTTTCCTGATGGCCTTAACTTCCACTGATCGAGCCCAGCAATGGATGGGTATGAAACATTGGAAGAGACTTCATTTGATTGGCAGCCACTGGCTTTGGACCGTCTTTCTGCTCACCTACGTTGAACACACTCGTGAAGACCCAAAGTTCTACATCCCGTTCCTGGTATACACATTGGCCTTGCTTCCTTTGAGACTTATCAAGCACACACCCACGAAGGCAGCTCATGGTGCAGCACCCTGAAATCACTAAACTCCAAGTCTTATCAAGCAAAGTGAGCGTTTTGCTGGTGGAAACAAAGCCAATGGGGACAAAGGCCAGAAACTCTCAATTGTGTCGTACTTATTAAGAACAGCCTCTCTCCGTCGGGCAGTTTTGTCCGCCGATAATGGTTGAACTGTTAACACAGAGCAACTGCCAACGAGAAAGATCCATACCAACCCAATAGCAAATGTGGTCTATGGAACCTCGAAGCTTCACACACCCAGTCGTTATCACCATCAATCTGGTGTATTAAAAAATGAGTTACTTCACTTGGAAAGAGGCTGGTCTCACAAGCGACTGCGCAAGCCTTGAAGCCATGGCTTCCCGTTTCGAAGAGGCTGCAAGTCTGATGCGACGCATGGCCCAAGAAGGCTTTCGGCTGGAACAGAACATGAAAAAACAACGCATCACTCATCCTGATCCCGGTGTATTCGAAGCCTGGGGGTTCATCAGCGAAGAACCAGCCTTTCGACAGCTCACGCTGATCCCTGATCTCAAAGTGTAAAGGGATCTCAAATACCACTTTTAAGGCAATTCCCCTAACCAGCCGAGCGCGAAGATCAACTCATCATCAACACCTTCATGATGACTGTCTTACCAAAAACCTTGCTGTTACTTGGCAGCGGAGAACTCGGCAAAGAAATAACAATCGCCGCTCAACGGTTGGGCTGCCATGTCATCGCCTGTGATCGATACTCCGGGGCCCCGGCCATGCAAGTAGCAGACCAAGCAGAGGTTCTGGACATGAACAATTCAGAAGCCCTCACAGCCATCATCAGGCATCACCAACCGGATGTAGTCATCCCAGAGATCGAAGCATTGGCAGTCAATGCACTAGCAGAGCTTGAAAACGAAGGAATCACAGTGATCCCTACGGCCCGAGCCACAGCCATAACGATGAATCGCGATCGAATCAGAGATCTCGCCAGCGCTGAATTGGCTCTACTGACCCCAAAATTTGCTTATGCCGGCAGTGCCGAAGAACTCAAACATGCAGCTGAGCCCCTGGGCTGGCCAGTGGTGGTCAAACCAGTCATGAGCTCCTCCGGCAAAGGCCAAAGTGTGGTTAGCAATCCTGAAGGCCTACGGCAAGCCTGGCAAGCCGCTATGGCAGGGTCCCGGGGTAACTCACCGCGAGTCATCGTGGAAGAGTTCCTTCACTTTGATCTCGAAATTACCTTGCTCACAATTCGCCAAGAGGATGGCTCCACCCTCTTCTGCGAACCAATCGGCCATGAACAAATTGGAGGAGATTATCAATGCAGCTGGCAACCAGCAGAACTCTCTACTGAACAACTCAAGCAAGCCCAATCAATGGCTCTGACTATTACCAAAAATCTTGGTGGTGTGGGATTGTTCGGGGTGGAGTTCTTTCTTTGTGGCAATGAAGTGATTTTCTCGGAACTATCACCAAGACCACATGACACCGGACTTGTCACCCTTATCAGCCAAAACCTTAGTGAATTCGAACTACACCTGCGCGCAGTGCTGAACTTACCTATTCCTACTATTCAAACTGCAGATGCAGCAGCAAGCAGGGTAATCCTGGCAAAAGACAATCTCTCATCCATTTCCTACAAAGGAGTGGAGAAAGCCCTCTCAGAAATTGACACCCAGATATTGCTGTTCGGCAAACCCAATGCTCGACCAGGGCGTCGCATGGGGGTTGCTTTAGCAAAAGGCAAGTCTATGGAAGCAGTTCGCTCTAAAGCTGATCGAGCCGCCGCATCCATCCAGGTAATAAAAGGGTAAGGGTGTCAGTTAAGACTTTAAGAAAAATCGATAGTGATTTAAGCCATCTAAAAGTCCAAACAAATGCGGGTTGTTAGCAAAAAACACTCGTTGCTGATGTCGCAAACCCTCCAGACAAGGATCATGCTCTGCAAGGACTACTGAAGCAGTCAATCCCCTTACCAATTCAGCATCACCTTGTTGACTGGCAACAACCAAAATCTGCTCAAGAGGTAATCCCCAACGAAGAGAGAGATAGCGAATGGCTTCGCTTCGGGAAGCTCGCAAAGGCACCACATCCAAAAACCAATGACAACGCAAATGAGGACGTGCCGCCTGACTCCTTTGCCTTAAACGCTGACGGACGAGTGGCAAAATCGCCTCACCATGCTCTTTCAATAGATAACTCACCTTGTGAGGACCCTGCTCCTGATCGTCCTGAAGCGTCAAATGGTCCTTGAGATCAGCTAAAGCAGACACCACTGCCTGTCGCCGCCAATCAACGTCGATATGGGCCTGCCAAAAGCGATCCGACTGATCCTCCAATCCGTAATGGATTTCAGTACCCGCGCGACTAATCCAAACCCGAGGAGAAGGAAGATTCAGCTCTGCATAACGCTTTTTTGCAGCCTGCACAGAACGACCCGTCAATACTCCCAGACCATGCGCATCGCCAGAGCCAATGGATTCCAATCCCTCCCGCAGCGAAGCCAAACCCTCTGCCTCGGGTTCTTCGAGAGAACTATCAAGATCAAGCAACAACAAACTCTGCCCCAGTGGACTGCCCAGACACTCTTTATCTGTGGCCCAGATTCGTGGCTGAGACAATTCAAGACGTTGCTTCATCAATGCCAAGTAATGGCAAACATGAGCATCCCAACTGAAATGCCGACTGACCGCCACAATCCCGTTATCACTCCAAAGACGCCACTGATCTGCGTCTGAACCAGCCTGCTCCATTACATCCTGAAGTGCCTCCAGATCAGTAACGTCAACCAACAAGCCGTTGTCACAACGAGCAAGGATGTCGCGTGGACCACCGTCATCAGTCGCCACCATCGGCAAACCACAGGCCGCCGCTTCAAGCAAAGTGAGCCCAAAGGGCTCGGTAAGCGCTGGATTCACAAACAAACCACGATGCAAGGCTGCCCATCGGTAAATCGCTGGGATCTGATCACGACGGTGCTGTTTGGGATAAGCCACCCGGCCATAGAGGTCGTAACGATCCACGAGATCAAAAACCTGCTGGAACACCTCCCGCTGTTGCTTCTCCAACTGACGAGGATCATCCCGACAGCCGAGTACAAGCACAAGATTATGCCGTTGACGCAACACAGGCGAGCGGCCGTAAGCCTCCACCAAAAAAGGAATATTCTTACGACGCACAGCTCTGGAAATAGCCAAAAGAGGAGGTAAAGAAGGTTTCCTCAAAAAGGGCGCGAGCAATCCATCAACAACATCCGTTTCACTAGAAGATTGGAGTGGATGGAAGCGAATGGAATCAACGCCGGGAGGCACCACCTCCGCTTGCTCCGGAACAAAACGCCCATAGCGAGCGTATTGATGATCAATTTCCTGGCGAGTACTCGTAATCACCAAACTACAATGAGCAAGAGTGAACTCTTCAGCATCAATACGTTGACCAATGGCATATGTTTGCTCGATCTGTTCATGGTCTCCACCAACTCCCAACAGACGCCGCAACTTTTCCCTACCCAAGGAATGACCTGTAAACACCAAGGGAACACCCAGCCTGCGACTCACAAGGGCTCCCACATAGCCTGCATCGGCGTAATGAGCATGAATCCAATCAGGAAGATGTTCTTGCTGCTGGAGATGGCTAACGGTCTGATCCGCTAAATCATCCAAATAGGGCCAAAACAACTCCTTGCGCAAATATCGTCTTGGTCCAAAAGGCAGCCTGATGATCTTGGCCCCAGGAGCAATATCCTCAATGGGATTGGCATAGTCAGTAGAAACACGACGATCATGAATTAAGCGGGTAACCACCTCAACCTGCTCAATTTCCGAACGCGCTGCCAGGCCCCTGACAAGCTCGAGCACATAAAGAGCCTGGCCTCCTGTATCAGCATCGCGACCCAATTCCAAGTCGTGAGATCGAAACAGTCCATGAAGATGCAGATGAAGCAATCTCAAACCCATCTGATGCCTCCAAGGCGATCAACGAAACCATCCAGATGCGGATGGCCATCAAGAAATAATCAAGGAACTTCCATCCTCATAAGCCTAAAGAAAGGATGAGAACCAAACCTCCCAGCTCACTAGAAACGACAACAATATATTCCCTCTATGTGTTTTCTCTTTTAAAAAGAAAAATCCTAGAACGAATCGTTGAGAAATACAAACCTCAAAAACAGAATAATGAAGCCTCTTGCTCGCAACAAGCCAGGCCAAAAAGCCTCAGCGATACAGGTTCAGAGCCGCATCAGTCACATCCACTAAAGGATGCACAGCATCACCCCAACCGCCGCCACTAAAGGTGACAACACCAGGATTTGCAAGCTGTTCATTAATCCAAGCAAGAATGAGGGGCGCCAAAGTGGCCGGCTGAAGCTGATTTGCAGGTGCCATCAAGTTGAAGTGACCACCATCTTGGGCAAGCACCAAGCGATGGCCAAACTCCAAAGCACCACTATCACGCATGGGCACCAGAGCCTCAGGCACCGGAGGCACGACCCAATCACGAGTGCCACTAACCAACAAAACCTTGGCTGTCAAAACCGAAGTTCTACTTGGATCAAATAGAAGACGTAACGGCGGACTCACCGCCACAACAGCCTTGACCCGTGAGTCTTCAACAGAAGACTCATTCATTTTGGAAAGCCAACTGCACTGCAGTATCCAGCTGATATTGCGCTCAGGGTCATCCTGGTTATGACAACGAGCAGCGAGCTTCACATCCGTTGAGCGTGCTCCAGCCAATTGAATCGCCGTAGTCGCCCCCCATGAATGACCAACAACAGCGACCTCATCTGTATTGAGGGAAAGTCTTGACAACAAACCACCTGACTCCACAGCAGAAAGCATCGCAGTCACATCCATCGCACGAAGACGCAACTCTTGAGGTCCCGGCGGAGGTTGATCACCCGCCAACATCGCCTTCTGCTGATCAGCATCACTGCCCTGATGCTCCGGGAGCAACACCGTATAACCGTTAGCAGAAAGATATTCAGCCCAACCCTGAAGATCTCTCGGAGACTCCCAAAGCCCATGTGAAATGACCACCAAGCGACCATTTGCACGAGACTTCGGTTGTATCACCACCACCCGTATCGGTTTCGAGCGATGGGAAGCCTGAACATCAACTTGCTGACTTAACCACAACCCGGTAAGCGGCATGCGTAATCCAGTTTTAATCTGAACAGGAGCCTCTTTCTCCACAAGCAGATTTGCTGCTAGCTGATTACGTTGAAGCCGTGAGACATAGCTGGCCAATTTCGACAAGTTGATGGATGCAGCTTGACCAGGGATTTGTCGCAACAAACCAAGCACAGTTGGCTGACCACTCTTGGAAGCACGCGAAAGCGCCTCAAGCAACATCCTTCCACTGGTGTCTTGGGGCAACCCCTCAACTTGAACCAACTTGGTTACTACGATCAAAGCCTGCTCCAAAAGAGGCTGCCCGACAGACTTCTCAATCACCTTCTCAATCTGCGCTGGCAGGGGAGCGTTAAAGACCTGATTGAGAAGTCGCACAAAAGCACCATCCGTAGCCCGATCCAACTCCACAAAATCGGGATTGGCATCAATTAGATCGCCTGCGCTCTGAGCAGCGCCAAGCTCAAAATCAATCTGACTTTCCAGTACAGGCAGATCAAACACCAAGCGTTCAAGTGCAGGAGCAGAGCTTGGAAAAAGTCCAAGCCCCGCTCCAAAACTGATTGCAAACAGCCAAAGACGGGAACGAAAAAACATCATCAAGCTGCAACAGACACAGTCTCAGGAGGATGCTTCGCTAACACCTTCTTGAGATAATGGCCCGTATGGCTAGTGGGATGGGATGCAACCTGTTCTGGAGTCCCCGTGACCAGAAGATCGCCACCACAATCTCCTCCTTCAGGGCCAAGATCAATAATCCAATCAGAACAACGAATTACATCCAAGTTGTGTTCTATCACGATAATTGAATTGCCTTTATCAACAAGACGCTGCATAACATCCATCAACTTATGCACGTCGTAAAAACTGAGGCCAGTGGTTGGTTCATCAATCAAATAAAGGGTTTTGCCAGTAGCGCGCTTTGAGAGCTCGGTAGCAAGCTTCACACGTTGAGCTTCACCACCTGAAAGCGTGGGCGCAGGCTGACCTAACTTCACATATCCCAGTCCCACATCAACCAACGTGCGCAATCGATCAGCCGCCTGGGGAATAGCAGAAAAAACCTCTGCAGCCTGCTCAACCGTCATCTGCAAAACATCTGCAATGGTGTGGCCCTTGTAAGTGACCTGTAAGGTCTCCCGATTAAATCGAGCACCTTTGCAGACATCGCACTGAACATAAACATCTGGCAAAAAGTTCATTTCAATCACATTCACCCCTTGACCACGACAAGCCTCACAGCGACCACCTTTCACATTGAAACTAAACTGACCAACTTGATAACCACGAGCCTTTGCCTCAACGGAAGCAGCAAATACCTGACGAATCGGATCAAACGCACCGGTGTAGGTGGCTGGATTAGAGCGCGGTGTACGGCCGATTGGAGACTGGTCAATCACGATCACCTTGTCGATCGCATTGACACCTCGCAACTCGCCCAAGCCTTGAGGGAAAGGCACCTTCAAACCCAAACTGTGATCTAAGGCAGGATGAAGTAACTCATTCACCAAAGTGCTCTTACCACTACCACTGACTCCTGTGACCGCAACAAGGCGCCCTAAAGGAAAATCTACGGTGAGATTTTTAAGATTATTGCGATCACAATCAATCAAACGAAGCCTGCGACTGCTTCCTTCTCTCCTCTGTCTAGGTGTAGGAATAGAGCGGCGGCCACTGAGATATGCACCTGTCAAAGATTCTTCAGCCATCAACAGATGATCCAAAGATCCTTCAACAACAATATGACCCCCATGCACCCCTGCCCCTGGACCAATATCGACAAGATGGTCAGCGGCACGAATGGTGTCCTCATCGTGTTCTACCACCAATAAAGTGTTACCCAGATCCCTTAAACGTCTGAGCGTGGCTAACAGACGATCATTGTCCCGCTGATGCAAACCAATGCTTGGTTCATCAAGCACATAAAGCACACCCGTAAGACCAGCACCGATCTGTGTCGCCAAACGAATCCTCTGAGCCTCACCGCCAGATAAGGTCATCGCGGGTCGATCCAAACTGAGATATTCGAGCCCAACATCAAGAAGAAAGCGAAGACGCATATGAATCTCACGCAAGACCAAATCACCGATCTGGATCTGACGTGAATTGAGCAAAGGCTCAGATCCATTAGCTGCTCCAACGCCCATCAGCTTTTCGATGCGTTCAAGAGTCAGCGCCACGCTGATAGAAGTGAGTTCAGTAATCCGATAAGGACCCACCTTCACCGCCAGGGCTTCGGGTCGGAGCCGCTGACCGCCACAGGCTTCACAAGGAACCAGCTCGAGGTACTTCTCCAACTTCTGGCGCTGGGCTTCTCCGCTGGCATCACGGAGCTGCCGCTCAAGGATTGGAAGAATGCCCTCAAACGGGCGGGTGTACCCCCCTTTGCCCTTGCGATACCGGCTATCGGCCTGAATCAGAATCGGTTCGCGGCTTCCATTGAGCAACACATCCCACTGTTCGTCCGTGAGCTCATTCCATGGGGTCTTGATCTCAAAGCCAAAGGCTTCACCCACTGAATAGAGCAGAGAGAAGTAATAGCTGTTGTCTTTTTCCGCCCAGGGAGCAACAGCGGCGTACACCGGCTGGGATGGATCCGGAATCACCCGGTCCACGGTGAATTTGCGCAGATGGCCAATGCCATGGCAAGCCTCACAGGCGCCATAGGGACTGTTGAAGGAAAACAGCCGTGGCGACAGTTCCTCCATCACAGCGCCGTGCACCGGGCAGGCGAAGTTCTCGGAATAGAGACGCTCCCGCTCAACGCCGTCGGGAAGTTCCTCACCCTTCTTGGGCACCACCTCCACCAACGCCAAACCATCGCCGCGTTTGAGAGCCGTGCGGAGGGAATCGGTCAGCCGTTCCTGGATCCCCTCACGGGCAACAAGACGATCGACCACCACTTCGATGTTGTGGCTGTGGTTCTTGTCCAGCTCAATGTTGTCGGCCAGCTCGCGCACCTCACCGTTGATGCGAACCCGGGCGAAACCCTCTGCTGCCAGGCCACTGATCAGCTTGGTGTGGGTGCCCTTCTTGCCGCGCACCACCGGCGCCAACAACTGATAGCGGGTCCCCTCCGGCAAAAGAAGGATCTGATCGACCATCTCGTCGATGCTCTGCGGCTTAATCGAGCGGCCACATTTGGGGCAGTGGGGTTCGCCAGCGCGACCGAACAACAAACGAAGGTAATCCTGAATCTCCGTGACGGTGCCCACCGTCGACCGCGGGTTGTGACTGGTGGATTTCTGGTCGATCGAGATCGCCGGCGAGAGACCCTCGATCGCATCGACATCGGGCTTGTCCACCTGCCCCAAGAACTGCCTGGCATAGGCCGACAGACTTTCGACATAGCGGCGTTGTCCCTCCGCAAAGATCGTGTCGAAGGCCAGCGAACTCTTGCCGCTGCCACTGACTCCGGTGAACACCACCAGCTTGTTGCGGGGGATGGTGACGTCGACGTTATTGAGGTTGTGCTGCCTGGCACCCCTCACGCGAATCACGTCGTCCTGAGTCGCCAGCGAGCCAGCTGAATCAGCGATCTTGGCAGCAGCTCGCGCCATCAGGACCCGTTGGAAAGCTCAAGAGCTTAGGAAGAACCGAAGCCTTCAAGCTGTGCGCTGGTCCAGCAGGCTCGCTGCATAGGCATCAGCCTGATTACCACCAGCGAGGTCAGCTAGCTCCTGGCGGCGTTCCTGAGTGTCCCGCAGTCGGGACACTCGCGAATGGGTCACGCCGTCCTCCACATGCTTACTTACCCGGAAATGGTGATCGGCCACGGCCGCCACGAGCGGCTGGTGGGTGACGCAAAACACCTGGCGTTGACGCGCCAGGGTCTGAAGAAGATCCGCCATCGCTCCACTAACGCGTCCACTGACGCCGGCATCAATCTCGTCAAACAACAGCGTGCTAGACCCATCCACCGCGGCAAGAGTGGTCTTAAGCGCCAGCAGAAAACGGGACATCTCACCACCGGACGCCACCTCCGTCAACGGTGCCATCGGTTGGCCAGGATTGGCGGAAAACAGGAATTGCACAGCATCCGCACCATGGTCAGCGGGATCACAGGGAGTGAGATCCACCTTGAAACGCATGTTGGCAAGGCCCATAGGGGGCAACAGCTCAAGCAACGACGCCTCCAGAGCCTCCGCTGCATTGGAACGCTCGCGATGCAACGCCGCATTGGCTTGATCACGGCTCTGGCGTCGATCGTTCTCGTCCTGATGCAGGCGGGCGAGATCAGCCGCGAATCCTTCAGCACCCAGACGGTGAAGCAGGTCATCGCGACGCAGAATCAAACCGGCCAGATCAAGGCCATAGCGGCGCTGCAGGCGTTTTAGTACCGACAGGCGGTCTTGGATCCGCTCCAGATGATCTGGATCGCTCTCGAGCGCCAGACCGTATTGATCGAGGGAGCGCAGCAAGGCGTCAATACCGGCCCCGAGATCCAGAGCCTGATCCCGCAGCGGCTCCAGGGAACCATCCAACTGGGCCATGGCCTGCAGCTCCTGGATAGACGCCGAGAAGTGATCCTGCAGAGAGGGCCCCTGATCCGCACCATCGCGGAGACGCCCAAACAACAAGGCCAGACCCTCGAGAAGCCTCACGCCATGAACGAGGCGATCCTGATCCTGCTCCAGCCGCTGCTGCTCGTCTGGATCCTCGAGATCAGCAGCTTGAAGCTGCTCCAACTGCTGCTCCTGTTCAGCCCGCTCCTGTTCGAAACGCTGCTGTTCCTGCTCGAGAGCCATCAGGGCATCTGCAGCAACGCGCCAGTCCGTCCAGGCATCAGCCACCTGTGCCTTGACCTCTGCCAGCGAAGAACCACCGAGACGGTCCAGCCATAACCGTTGCTGCCCCACACGCGACAACAGCTGGATCTGGCCCTGAACAGTGAGATCAATCAGCAGCGGTCTGAGCTCAAGCAACTGCTGACGATTCACCGTGCTGCCGTTCAGCCGGCAGCGACTAGAAAAGCGATCACCCTCCTGCCGTTTCCATTCACGGCTGATCAAGAGCTCCTCTTCAGGGTCAAACTCCGCCCCGATCAACCACTGTTCAAGCGCAGGGCTGAGTTGAAACGCAGCTTCGATCCTGGCTCGATCAGAACCAGCGCGTAGCAAACGAACGCCGCTGGCCCCCTGCGCTCCACCCAGCACCGCATCGAGGGCATCGAGAAGAATCGACTTGCCTGCGCCGGTCTCGCCGGTGAGCACCGTAAAGCCGGAGCTGAACTCCAGTTCAAGACTCTCGATCAGAGCTATGTTCTGCAGCAGCAGACCGGTGAGCACGTCCAGCCCTGTGATGATTCCGACCGTAGCGGCAGCACGGTTCGTTTAGAAGGGGTGAATGATCAAGACCCCACTCAGGATGGAAACAGAACTCGGGGATTTCATCGAGGCGGCAGGCCTACTTGAATACGACCCTGCTGCAATTACCAGAATTTATGCCGGCCATCCACAGCGCCTTTTGCGCCGACTCTGGCAAACACTTCTACCAATTGGTCTCTTCCTGGTTGGCTTAGCAGGGGACAAAGTTTTTGGCTTACTGAACGATGCAAATCGTGCTCGTTCCCGAGCACGAGAATTCGCGGAACTCTTAGTAGAGCTTGGCCCTGCTTTCATTAAGGCTGGACAAGCTCTTTCCAGTCGACCAGACCTAGTACCACCAGTTCTACTGGAAGAACTTTCACAACTACAAGACCAATTACCAGGCTTCGACAGTGTCATGGCTATGGCCTGCATAGAAGAAGACCTTGAAACACCAATCGAAGAGATCTACGAACAACTCGACAAAGAACCCATCTCTGCCGCCTCTCTAGGACAGGTCCACCGAGGCGTACTCAAAGGAGGTCAACAGGTGGCCGTCAAGGTACAACGACCAGGACTTCGGGAACAAATCACCCTTGATCTCTACATCGTACGGAACATTGCCGCATGGCTCAAAAGCAATGTGAGGTTGATACGTAGTGATCTTGTGGCGCTGATTGATGAGCTAGGCCGAAGAGTATTTGAAGAGATGGATTACCTTAATGAAGCTGCCAATGCAGAGCGTTTCCGCACGCTTCACAGCCATAATCAACGCATCGCTGTACCAATAATCTATCGACAAGCTACTAGCCGTAGAGTGCTTACAATGGAATGGATTGATGGAGTAAAACTCACTAATCTAAAGGCAGTGAGAGAGCTAGGAATCGATCCCAATAATATGGTTGAAGTCGGAGTTAACTGCAGCTTGCAACAGTTGTTGGAACACGGGTTTTTCCACGCTGATCCACATCCTGGAAACCTTCTGGCTATGGCCGATGGGCGGCTCTGCTACCTCGATTTCGGAATGATGAGTGAGGTAAGCCGAGAATCACGTACAGGCTTAATTGAAGCAGTAGTACATCTGGTAAACCGTAATTTCAAGAACCTTTCACGAGACTTTGTAAAACTCGGTTTTCTAGCAGAAGATGTCAATCTCGAACCAATTGTACCTGCGTTTGAAAGTGTCTTCAGCCAAGCTCTAGAGATGGGTGTAAGTCGCCTTGATTTCAAAAGCGTAACTGATGACCTATCTGGCGTAATGTACAGGTTCCCTTTCAAGGTACCTCCATACTACGCATTAATTATTCGTTCACTGATAACCCTTGAAGGCATCGCATTAAGCGTAGATTCAGAATTCAAAATTCTTGGTGCCGCTTATCCTTACTTCGCTCGGCGACTCATGGAAGATCCCGACCCTCAATTACGCCAAAGCCTCAAAGAAATGCTTTTTGACGGAGAAATCTTCCGCTGGACTCGACTAGAAAACCTTGTAGCAAGTGCTGCAAGCCAAGCCCAGCTCGACTTGGAAAGCTTAATTGATCAGGTCATCGATTTCCTCTTCTCAATCAACGGTGGTCTCTTGAGAGAACAACTTGTTGAAGCACTAATCAACCGCCTTGACGCCTTTGGCTGGCAAACATTTCAACGTCTGGGTCGTAACCTACCGCGATCCTTGCAACCTCCACTTATAGCCATTGGTTCGGAGTCTGAAAATTCTGACGATGGCTCACTGCTTGATTTAGAACCAATTCGACAACTGATCGTTATCTTGCAAAACCTGCCAGACTTCACTCCTGAACTAGTCCTCAGCCGCCTACCAAGACTGATCCGCGAACCTGATACCCACAAAATGGGTATAAAAGTTGCGCAGGGTCTCGCCGAACGTGGTGTTGTCCGTCTTGTCAAGGTAGCAGCAGGAATTTCACCCTAAATTCTGTGACTAAAGGGTTCACTAATGAATCAATCAAAAAAACATTCTTATCGATCTCTGATGGCTCTCTGCCTAGGTTTGGGATTAAGTCTGTTTTCAACGATGCCGAAAGCAGAAGCAGCCAAAGAAGTGGCCTTAGTGAGTGGTGCCTTCCGCCGCTCAATCTCAGTGTCAGATTTGGAATATCTAGCAAAAACAGGAAAAGCCAGAGGCCTGTTAAAAGATGCCCTGAAATTCGGTCGACAAAACCCAGAAACTGTTTCCAAGCTCCTCAATAAAAAGCTAGAACTTCCTATAGGGCTTACCAGTCGATTAATGACCACCCGCATTGGCAACGTAATCATCAACCGCATATCCAAAATCATCTACCCTCTCAACGTGCCAAACCCTTCAGTAAGCGTTCCGGCATTCAGAGCTGGAGTCATCAATGGCATGCAAATAGGGAAAGGCGGTCTTAATGCCATCCACTTTCTAAAAGCCTATCCGAACGAAACAATGACAATAAACCTACCGGCTCTGTTTGGAATCATGCAAAAAGCTGAGTCAATCGCTGGTCTAGTGAAATTCTTTTCCGATTCGCCACTAGACGGCCTTAAGGGATCTAAGCCTTAAGGCTTAGATTCCAACTAAAAACTGCTCTCTTGCTCTCTATTGGTGTCCCTCAGCCAAAACCTCCCTCAAGCTATCTCCACAACGCCTGTGATGCAGGATTGGCCTGGCCTAATAGAAGCGTATAGATCCTGGTTACCGGTAAGCGAAACCACACCTGTAGTGACCCTCAAAGAAGGAGCGACGCCATTGATCCCTGTCAGCTCCATAGCTGAACAGATTGGCAGGGGAGTCAAGGTCTACGTGAAATACGACGGCCTCAACCCCACAGGGTCCTTTAAGGACAGAGGCATGACTATGGCGATCAGCAAGGCCAAAGAAGCTAATTGTGAAGGAGTCATATGTGCCAGTACAGGCAACACATCTGCTGCTGCTGCTGCATATGCAAAACGCGCTGGTATGCGTGCTTTTGTATTAATTCCAGACGGTTATGTAGCGCAAGGAAAATTAGCTCAAGCTTTAGTTTATGGCGCTGAAGTGCTAGCAATTCGAGGCAATTTTGATCGTGCTCTCGACATTGTTCAAGAAATGGCCTTGAAATACCCAGTAACTCTGGTGAATTCCGTTAACCCCTACCGGCTTCAAGGTCAAAAAACTGCAGCCTTTGAAATTGTTGATGCTCTCGGAGAAGCGCCAGAATGGCTGTGCATCCCAATGGGTAATGCAGGTAACATCACTGCTTATTGGATGGGTTTTCAAGAATACAAACAAGCCGGAAAATGTCAACTTCTACCACAAATGATGGGATTCCAAGCAAGTGGGTCTGCTCCATTAGTTTTCAACAAGACCGTAAACAATCCAAATACAATTGCAACAGCAATTAGAATAGGCAACCCAGTCAACAAAGAAAAGGCCATTGCCGCAAAGTCAAGCAGTAATGGAGCCTTTCTTGATGTTTCAGATGAAAAAATTCTAGAAGCTTACAAATTGCTTGGTCGCGAGGAAGGCATTTTCTGTGAACCTGCAAGTGCTGCTTCTGTAGCAGGATTATTAAAACGTGCGTCTGAAGTCCCTTCAGGGGCAACAGTTGTATGTGTCCTTACTGGCAACGGTTTAAAAGATCCAGATTGTGCCATCAATAACAACGATGCAATATTTCATGCAGATCTAAATCCAGATCTAACCACTGTGGCTCATGTCATGGGTTTTTAAGGAGCAAGCAAACACCAGCATCTCGAATAGACCATCTAAAATCTGACTGTGGAAATCATGCTCGAATTATTATTAAAACTGGGGAAAAGGCCGCAAAACCCAACCATTTAAAAACCTCAGCCTTTTCCCCAATTGATTAAAATGTGGAAAGAGCGCCATCTCTCCACATATCCAACTATCTTTTCCACAAGTCTATAAGCATTAGAGTCCAGTCACCATAAAGGATTTGTACAATT